>CAZTXS010000016.1:0-33484 GCA_964617585.1 uncultured Ruminococcus sp. | reverse complement strand
ATTTAACACTGTCTAGAAAAAGTCCTTTACATTTTTTAAAATTTAAGCTGTGTGTAAAGTAAAAAACCAGTTTTGGGATTAAAAGTAAAATTTACTTGTGAAAATGTATAATTTAAAGTATAAAAATTTGTGCAAATTGCACAAAAAATAGCTATATTTTTTTACACGCAAAGTGCTTGACTTTTAAAAAATGATACTATATACTTGTGATAGTAAGAGAACAAAACACAATATCTTGTGTTTTTAACGTTCGATTATCATTTGACAAGACGTTTATTCCATTAAAAAAAGCGAATTTCAGCTTGAAATTTGTGGCTTTAAAGGTGCAAATCGCAGTTCAAATTACAGCTTAAATGATGAGCAGTGAGGTTGTGGTTGGCTTCAACTGTTCATCTTTAAGGATACTTAGCAAAAGGGAATAAAATAAGATTTATTTCCTTTCAAAAATTTGTTCCGTATAAAAACTTTGGAGAGGGTTTTAATCGGTTCGTTTCAGTTAATATCGGGTTTGTTCATTAAGACCGTACAGGCTTTATATAAGGGATATACAAGCCCGATTGTTGACTGAATGCTTTCGGCGGAATAAACCAAGACAACAGACAATTTATTTTTAGGAGGTCGCAGGTTATGGCTCAATTATTAAATCGACTGTCAGAAACATTACACGAAGCAACCGAGGAGCTTTTGGATATGTTCGCAATCAATATTGACTTTAAGAGAAAGCAGGCAAGCTCTGAGATTGATGAGGCTGATGATAACGCAATATAACTAAGGTAGGATGTCCCCTGCCTCTATAGGCGGCGGGTTTCATTACTCGTTCTGTAGCGGAATACAATCCCTTACTGAACGGCCGGTCGGCAATGCCGACACTTGCCACGTTGAATGACGGGCAAGCCCTTATTGAAATTTTTTTATTGTTAATTAATTAGCTTTTAAGTTTTACATAACACATAACACACGAATTTAAGGCAGGAAATATCCTGTCTTTTATTCGTTATAGGAAAAATAAAAGCGTCGTCTGTCGAGTGAAAACAGACGGCGCTTGGTTTGTATTGAGTTTTAATTCACTAAGCTGCAAAGTTCTTCTGCATAAACGGTTTCAAGCGTTTTTTTATATACTATTTTAACGCCTTGATTTTCAAGTCTTACAGTTGAAGAGTATTGTTTTTCTTTATCAGGATAATTGACGGAAGCCAACATAAGAGAGGGCGCTGAAGCACCGTAGCTTTTTAATCGTGATAAAAGCTTTAAAATCTCACTTTCGTTTGTTGTTCCTCCATGATATGCCTTAATGATTACTGACGTAACTTTCTTAAGATCAATTAAAGAAAAGTCCATGCCAACATAGCAGTTTAATATAACGACACCTTTTTTGAAGCCTAAGAAATTTTTTAAGTTTTTCGGTCTTGGAGGCACAGAATCTGCTGAAAAGAAGTTATCAGATAAAATCTCCGACTGTATAATCTGATAGCCTTTATGAACCGTTATTATGCCGTTAGTATTTCTATAAGGAACATATATACCGTTTTGGTGTTCACCTGATATAATTTCGTTGACTGCAAATAAGAAATTAATTAAACCATTAGCTGTTTTATCCTCCAAAACCTTGTCGCTGGAAACTATATAAACGGGAGGGAGATTCTTTTCAAACACTGAAAGCAGAGCGGCAAAGTATGCAAGAGTATCTGTGCCGTGAGTTATTATAATTCCGTCATAAGCTTTAAAATCGGTGTTTTTTAAGTATGACAAAATATGTTCCCAGTCTGAAAGCTCCATGTTTTCTGAAAGCTTATTCATAATAATTTCACAGTCAAATTCGGTTTTGTTATTTATATTCGGATAACTTTCTTTAAATTTACGCAGGATAATCGGTTCGGTGTTATCGCTTACAGGCAGGATACCTTTTTCGGTTGCTGCGGAAGCTATTGTGCCACCGGTAAAAATAAGTTTTATTTTTGTCATTTTTAACTTCCTTTAAATATTGAGATGCAGTATTATTTTATGAAACTTAGCTTTTATTATTATACTATAATATTTTTTTATTAACAAGTTGGTTTTTGAAGCTCAGGCAACATATCATTTACGAACTTATAAATGTTGTTAAATGAATAATAAGTCTTGACTTTTGCATTTGCTTATAGTATAATCATTCGTATAGGTCAACAGAGCTTACGGATAAACAGAGGTACGGGCTTGGTTGAAAGCTCTAAAGGGTAATGAACCTTCATCATCACGGTCTGTAAGATTCTTCACAATGACTTTTATACCTCTGTAGCAGGTGACAAAGGGAGGGAATAAACAATGGCAGAGATACGTGTAGGAAAGAACGAATCTTTAGATACTGCTCTTAAGCGTTTTAAGAGAAGCTGCGCTAAGGACGGCGTTATCGCTGAAGTTCGTAAAAGAGAACACTATGAAAAGCCTTCTGTAAAAAGAAAGAAGAAATCAGAAGCTGCTCGTAAGAGAAAGTATTAAACTTTTGATTAAAAAGTGTTATAGGCAGTTAATAAAGCTCCGTGAAATATTTCACGGAGCTTTTTGCGTTCAATAAGGGCTTGCCCGTCATTTAATGCGGCAAGGGTCGGCAATGCCGACCGATAATAGAACCCGCCGCCTATAGAGGCGGGGGGGACATCTTACCTAAGTTATATACAATTCAAATTCAGATTTTATAGTTTTCTTTTATAAATTCATTCAGACCGCTGAAAATAGTAAGCGCAACCTGTTTTTGATATTCATCTGTCAGAAGCTTGTCGGCTTCCTCTTTATTTGAGAGGAAACCGCACTCTACCATAACTGACGGACAGTTTGAATAATAGAGAAGATAGAGATCCTCGCCGGCATTTTTTATTTCTCTGTTATTATCGTTCTGAAGCCTGTTTCTGAAAGAATCCTGAAGTGTTTTAGCAAGAGTTTCACTTAAAGGATTAGTCTTAGAATAAAACATCTGCGCACCGCTGTATTGTGAATCTGTAAACTGATTTTGATGTATGGAAACGGCAATGGAGTTTTCGTATTTGTTAAAAAGCTTAAGACGGTTGTTCATGTCTGATTTTTTCTGATTTAAGGTGCCTGTAACTCCCGGATCATATATTGAAACGTCTGTTGAACGCGTAACTTCAACCGTATAGCCTATCGACTCCAGAATGGCTTTAAGCGTAAGCTCTATGCTTAAATTTACGTCCTTTTCTAATGCGCCGTTATAAGCTGTACAGCCTCCGTCAAATCCGCCGTGACCTGCGTCAAGGATAATTATGGGCTTTGAATCAACCGTTCCCGATGAGGTGAGAATTGAATTCTCATTCATATTAAGATTACCCGGAATCTCTATATTGATACTGTGTAAAAATCCGTAAATCACAAGGTATGAAAAAACAACGCCGATTGTTATGTATATTTTCTTCGAGCTTTTAATCAAAATAACCGCTCCTTTTCACAAAATAAAGCTAATACATTTTATGAAAAGGAGCGTTACATTATGAATATTAAATAAATTTAAATGTCCTTTTTGTTTTTATAAAACAGTTTACCTTTCACGTCAATGTTATTATATCCTATGGTGTAGCCCGTCTGGCAAGCCAGAGGTATAATCAGGGGAAGTATAATCAGCACAATGAACGAGTATAAAGGAATTGATGATAAAATCAGTCTGCTTTGCTCGCCGATAACTTCATATTCCGCTTTGGTTAAAAACAAATCGAATATAGGATAAAAATATACGTTGAACATTGCATAAATCCAAAGGGGAGCTTTTATAATACCCGTTTTTGCTAAGAATAACGCTGTAACTCCTATATAGCTTGGTATAGCTCCGACAAAGCCTATCTTTGTGCCGAGATTCCGACATTCGGAAGCCCCGTGGAATTTAACTGAATTTTTCATGTTTTCGCTGACCTTATAGCCGTAATCTCCGAATATCATAGCGAGAATCAATATAAAACATAAGCCGAAAACTATGTCGTTCGCAATTCGTGATTTGTCATGGAATACTACCCAGAAAAGCATCAGAACCAGACAGAAAAAGGTCGCAAGCAAAAATCTTAAGAGCCCCTTTAAAACAGCCTTTATTTGTTCGTTTTTCATGTTGCCGACCATCCTTTTATTTTGATTTTTTTATAGCAAATTGTGCTGTAAAAATTTCTTTCAATTAAAATCTTATGAATATTATACACGTTTTTTCAGTTAAACTCAATATTATTTCAAAAAATTTTATATCATATCGGTTTCTTTAACGCAAATAATATTATTAAAGAAAGGATTTGATGTTTATGTTTGAAAATTTCAAAAAAGACGCTATGCTGATAAAGTCCTCTGACGGAACCAAAATCTATCGTCCTAAAAATGTTAAACCTGTTTTTGAAACCTATACGGTTACTGATAACTATACTGATGAACAGGGGAACGTTTATAACAAAAGCGAGGATAACGTCATTCTGTCAAAAAACTTTGTCGATGATAACCATAAATAATTCGGCAGTTTAAACCTCTTGCAGACTTCACAAAGGCTTCGTTTTGTGATAAAATATATAGGACAAAATGTTTAAGGAGTGAAGTCTGTGAGTAAGGTTGCTTTGGTTACGGGTGCGTCAAGAGGTATAGGCAGTGAAATCGCTGTAAGGTTGGCTCAGTCGGGATTCAGCGTCGCTGTGAATTATTTTTCTTCGGACGATAAAGCAAGAGAGCTACTCAGCAGTTTAAAGCTAATAAACCCTAACGTTAATATTTATAAAGCCGACGTTGCAAATGCTCTTGAAGTTTCCAGAATGATACATAAAATTGAATCGGATTTCGGTGCGGTTAACATTGCCGTTAATAACGCCGGTATATCACATATAGGGCTTTTTACCGATATGTCCGAATACGAACGAAACAGGCTTATTTCGGTCAACCTTTTGGGCGCTATGAACATTTCTAAAGCCGTTCTTCCTGATATGATTCGCAGAAAGGACGGGAACATTATTAACATTTCTTCAATCTGGGGGGAAATAGGCGCTTCCTGCGAGGTCGTTTATTCCGCTTCAAAAGCCGGACTTATCGGCTTTACAAAAGCTTTAGCCAAAGAAGTCGGTCCGAGCGGAATCAGAGTGAACTGCGTTTCTCCCGGGGTTATCGACACGGATATGAACAGCGCCTTTTCCGAAGCTGATATAGACGCTCTTGCTGACAGCGTTTCGCTTTGCCGTATCGGAAAACCTGACGAGGTCGCTGATGTCGTAGATTTTTTAGCCTCCGACAGAGCTTCTTATATCAACGGTCAGGTCGTAAGCGTAAACGGCGGCTAGGCTCACAGCTTTTTCAATAAGGGCTGCCCGTCATTAATGCGGCAAGGTTCGGTAATGCCGACCGATAACCCGGTTCGGTGCTTAACACAAATCCTTATCTTGCCATAACGAAAGCAGACGGTCCGAATCACGGCTGCGGATTAAAAATCATACAAGACGTTGCTGACGTATACAACGGCGAGATTGATTTTTACGAAGAAGACGGAATATTAAACGTAATTGTTCGTCTTAAGACGGCGAAATCCGAACAGTCGGTATTGGTAGGCGTATAAAAATAAAAATTTTGTCGAAATTGCGGTTGATTTTTCTCTTTTTGTAATGTATAATTAAATAAGTAATAATGCAAAATCTGTTTTTTCAGTATTAATTTAGGCAAGGCAGATTATATGGAATATTTTAGAAAGGGAAGATTATGGTGAAAAGATTCAAAAGAAGCATATCAATGCTAACGGCAGGAGTTTTGATGCTTGGAACGATAACAATAACAGGCTTCGGAGCAGAAGAAACGCTTTCGGGAAGCTGCGGAGATAACGCAACTTGGTTTATCAATTCCGATGACGTACTGGTTATATCCGGCACAGGCACGATTAACAATTACAGCGGCTGGTATGATTACGAGGAAGGTATTAAGGAAATTGTTATTGAAGAAGGTATTACCGGCACATCAAACTTTTTGTTTAATTACTGTACTAATGTTGAAAAAATAGTATTTCCTTCAACACTCGAAACACTTGGTCATTGCTTAACAAAAGAGTTGCCTTATCTTACAGACGTTTGGATCTTCAGCAAAACGCTGGAAAATAACTTCTCGGGAAATTCGGGAATGTATCCTCAGCCCGGAAGCATAACAAAATGGCATGTATATGAAGGCAGTACAACCGAAGCTTCCTTCAGGGAAGGTCTTAAGTGTACCGACGCTGACTTTGAATACATTACGGAAAATGACTCTTTTCCAAAAATCACAAACCGCGAACCGTTGGTTTTAGCTGCTGATACTGATACATCGGGACCTGCGGGACTTAATTCCTCATGGTCGTGGGATGCGTCGACTAAGACTCTTACCTTCAGCGGAAGCGGAGCGATTATTATAAAATCAGGATTTCAGAATTATGCTTCGGATGTTGTAAACGTTGATATGGGAGATTCTGAAATAACGAGTATATGTCCGGCCGCTTTCGGAGTTTCCGATGCTTATGGTTCGGCAAGTGCGTTATGTCCAAATCTTGAACATATAACTCTTCCTTCAACGATAAAAGTCATTGGTAATTATGCCTTTTATAAGGCGCCGATTGCTGAAGAAAATTTATATTTGCCTGAGGGATTGGGAAAAATAGGCATTATGGCGTTTTATTGTTCAAAAATTACCGGAAATCTTAAACTGCCTTCAACAATTAAATCTGTCGGACAGCAGGCTTTTCAATCAACTTTAATATCATCTGTAGAAATCCCTGAGGGTGTTACTTTTGGGGGAACGGTTTTTTACGGCTGTAACAATCTTAAAGAGGTTACCGTTCCTAAAAATCTTACCTACAATAAAAACGGTGAAGGCAACGCAGCGCGCGCAAATAAGCTGTTTTCATATTGTACCGGTCTTGAAAAGGTTATATTTGAGGACGGAGCAACAATTGCTGAAGCTATGTTTACCGGCTGTACGGCTCTCAGTGACGTATATATCCTGACAAAGACTGCTTCTATCAGTATTTCCGGTCCTTCTTATGACTCATCAAATGCGATGTTTGAAGGAACTCCTACATTCCATGTTTATCAGGGAAGCACGGCTGAAACCGCTCTAAGCAAAGCAGGTTATTTAAACGATGATAACGTCGTATACTTGGCTGACACTGCGGAGCTTGACAAAGCAATAGCAGAGGCTGAAAAAGCTGATGAAAGCAAATATACGGAAGCTTCCTATGAAGAATTAATAAAAGCTATAGAAGAAGCAAAAGTATTAAAGGATAACCTTGACGTTTCCCAGGAGGAAATTGACAACGCTTTACAAACAATAAATAACGCAATCAAAGCATTGGAAGAAAGGCCAACCGTCACTAATTCACAGCCGACAACCTCTTACCCGACAATGAAATTAACAACGACGAAAGCTGCAACTACCGCCGCAAAGACGACGGCTACAGCAACGACAAGAAGCAGCACAGACGTCAATAAAGACAAAACGGCGGCTAAGAAAGCAATGAAGCAGGCAAAAATAACAAAGCTTACCGTTAAGAGCAAGGCTAAGAAGAAGATAACCGTTTCATGGAAAAAGGTTAATAAAGCTGTAGGCTATCAGGTACAGGTTTCCAAGAAGAAGAACTTTAAAAAGAACATTGTAAACAAGCTTACTTCCAAGAAGAAGCTCACAATCAAGAACAGCAAGATAAAGAGCAAAAAGACATACTATGTAAGAGTAAGAGCATACGCTACATACAAGGACGCTAATAACAAGGCAATCAAGGTATACAGCGCATGGAACAAGAAACTCAGAAAAGTTAAGGTTAAATAAGTTTTAACATATCGTTAGACCCCCGCACATTAGTGCGGGGTTTTTTGTGCGAAAAATCAAAATTATGTTTCAATAAGGGCTTGCCGCGTTGAATGACGGGCAAACCTTTATTGAAGAAATAAAAAGCCTCCTATGGAATAAAAGTCCATAGGAGGTTTTCTTATAAGTAAGCAAAGCTATACTTAAACAATAGATATTACTTATCGAAGCTGGGGTTAAAAGCGTAGAAATTTTTAGAGTCAAGACCGTCCTGAACCATTCGCAAGCCCTCGCCGAATCTCTGGAAGTGAACGATTTCACGTTCTCTTAAAAACTTAATAGGATCGCGCACATCGGGGTCGTCTGCGAGTCTTAGAATGTTATCGTATGTCAGGCGGGCTTTTTGTTCTGCGGCAAGGTCCTCGGTAAGATCGGTTATAGGATCTCCCGTTGACTGAAAAGTTGCGGCTGAGAAAGGCATTCCGGAAGCTGCCTGAGGATAAATTCCCGTTGTATGGTCAACGAAATATGCGTCGAAACCGCCTTCTTTAATTTCTTTTATCGAAAGGTTTCTGGTAAGCTGATAAACTATAGCGCTCACAATTTCCATATGGCCTAATTCTTCAGTGCCTATATCCGATAATATAGCTTTAACCTCGTTGCATGGAGCTGTGTATCTTTGAGATAAGTAACGCATCGCTGCGCCAAGCTCTCCGTCAGGACCGCCGAACTGCGTAATGATAACTTTTGCAAGAGCAGGGTTAGGATTTTTGATATTTACCGGGTATTCAAGCTTTTTTTCATATTGCCACATTAGTTCTCACTCCTTTCCCATGGCCAAGGCATTGTTGCCCAAGTCCATTCTTCGGTGTTGTTTACTCCTCCTACGGTCAGCGGAGCATATTTTTCTTCATATTCGGCAAGAGCCTCTTTATATGCTTCGTTGTGCTTTCGGAAATACTCTAAAGCCTCTTTGCAGCTTGGATGGCTGTCAAGAAACAGGTGCGCTTCAAGTGCTGCAAAGCTGTGCATCCTTACTTTCTTTAACAGCTTACTTTGCTCTGCGTCCATTTGAAACAGCCTCCTCTCCGATAAAAGGTTTGTCTAGCGATGGGAATATAGTTCCCCTTGAAAGTGCAATATTTTCATCATACGGTCTTTCCCATTTTTGGAACGGAATATACGCCATTCCTATAGGCGTGTTTTCAGGGAATTTGCCTTCCGGCTGGGGGCACCCTTCATCAAAGCCCATTGCGGAAAGATCAGACGATTTATTCATAAAAATCTCCATTTGTGATACTCCTTAATAAAATTTGTGATTAAGTATTTAAAATGTCGCAGCAGCTTTCTGGGTTGTTGCGTCATATTTTATTATATGTTTTTTAGCGTATTTTGTTATTTTATTTGAAATTTTGTTTTTAGTACGGCTTTTTTCTTGAAGATTTTAATAAAAAAGTATATAATTCAATAAGGGCTTGACCTTATTGAACTGATGAATCGGAAGCGTTCGGAGGATTAACGGCTCACTACGGGAATTTTAACAAAGTTAAAAATTACATTGCTCTGGTAGGAAAGAATCTAAAAATCTTGATGTTAAAGCCGGATATTACGGCGAAAGATTCGCATTATTTGTACAGAGCTTGGGGCTTAATAACTGCTGGGTTGCATTGACTTACAGTAAGAGTAAGAGCAGGTGTGAAATAAAAAAGGGTGAAAAACTGGTGTGTGTTGTCGCCGGGTTACGGAGAAACTCAGGGAACAGCTCACAAAAGCAAGAGCATGGAACAGCTTTGTAAAACCGACGGAGAGATTCCTTTGTGGTTTAAAAAAGATATGGAGTGCGTTATGCTCGCTCCTACAGCTATGAATCAGCAGAAATTCATGTTTACTCTTTGCAATGATAAGGTTTCCGTAAAATCCACAGGAGGTTTTTATTCTAAAGTGGATTTGGGAATAGTTACATATCATTTTGAAATCGGCTCCGGCAAAAAGATATATACAGTTTGATTTTTTACGGATAAGTCAGTTGCTGTATAGATTGAAAATAAACCTCCCATAATAAAAATGAGAAAAAATACTTATTTTTATGGGAGGATTTTTTATGCAGACGATTATATTATGCAGCTTATCCAACGAGGCTCTTGAACCTGTTACTTCTGAAGAACCGCTCGAAATGCTTGAGCTGTGCGGAAAGAAGATACTTGACTTCGCATTAGATTGCCTGGCTGAAAACGATATAAGCAGTTGTACTGTTGTTACTGACAGTGTTGATACTAAGGATTATATCGACCGCATGACGTCAAGCGAGGTTGATGTTAATGCAATTATCTGTATGGAGGATATGCCGACATATGAGGTGTTAAAAAACGTCCGGAACGGAGAAGATGATATGATGGTAATCCGGACGGACGGAGTGTTCAGTCTTGATTTAAAAGGCATGAAGGATTTTTTCGAGAAAAAATCCGGAGCTGCTTGTATTTATGCTGTCAAAAGCTCAAGCAGGAACCGAAATAATGAGAACATAGTTGAGTTTGACAGGCATAACAGACTTGAAAGCTTTTATAAAAATTACGAGGAGGATTTTCCTTCGACAAATTATAAGGCGGCGCCGGTGTATATTATTTCTGAGGAAATGTTGTCCTGCGAGCTTGACAATGAAGATATAAAGAGCGAAAAAAAAGGTCTGTTTTCTCTGCTGAGTATTAAAAAAGATAAAAATATATATGTATACGCTGACGAGTCGTGCGAGGCGGGAGATCGCAAGCCGTTTTATGAGAAAATAAGTTCTCCCGAAGAGCTTTTAAATACTGCCGAAAGGATGATGACAAGCGGAGCATTTAAGCTTGGCAATATGATAGAGGATAAGGTTATATCCAATACGCCGTATTTGTTTAGGGGAGTGACGTTTATACCTCCCGTGTTTATAGGGAAGAACGTAAACATAGGCATGGGAAGCGTTATAGGAAACGGAACAGTAATAGAGGATAATGCTTCAATAGGCGAGTGTGCAGACATAACGGGGTCATATATAGGCAGTTATGCGAAAATAGGCGGCAGAGTAAAAATCGACTCGGCGGCGATATGTAAAAACGCAACGCTGGAAAAAGGCTCTGAATGTGAAAGAATGTCTGTTGTCGGCGACGGAGGAACGGTTGAAGAAAATTCTGTCGTCAGCGAGGGAATAAGGCTGTGGAACAGAAAAACGCTCAAAAAGAACACAAGGCTCAGGACAAACCTGAGAAAGGGCGGCAAGGCTGAGTTCACATTCAGTGACGAGGGATGCGATAAGCTTATATCTCCGATTCAGGCGGTATCGGCAGGGTGCGCTGTCGGTTCTTCGCTTAATATCGGAGCAAGCGTTGCGGTTTGCAGTGACAGCGAGGAATGTATTTCTTATGCTAAAGCTTTTATGTCGGGAGTTATGTCGTCGGGGTCTGACGTCTGGGATTTAGGCGTTTCAAATGAAAGAACGGCGGATTTTTCGGCAAATATGCTGAAAGCAGATATGTATGCCGTTATATCTGCAAATCCATCGCCTAAGCTTACTCTAAGATGTCCCGGAGGACTTCATATAAAAAGGGATACCGAATATTCAATAGAAAGACGTATGAAAACAAGGGTTTTCCGTCAGGAGGATATTTCAAGGTTCGGAAAATACAGTAAATGCGATGGAATAGACGAGATGTATATTTCTCATCTTAAATCGATTTTTCCTAAGAAACTGAATAATATCAACGTGACCGTCAAGACTTCGTCCGAAAAAACCGCAGAAGAGGTAGACAGGCTTATATATCCTCTAAACGATATAAACGGAGAGGAAATTATATTTCATTTTCTCGATAATGTGGGTAAGGTGACGGCTTATTCCGAAAGCACAGGATACGTTTTATATGAAAGACTTCTTCTTTTGGCTGTGAAAGCTCATTTTGAAAAGGGCGAGGACGTAGCCGTGCCTTTTACGCTTCCGTGCGTTTTTGACGAAACGGCAAGCGGTTATAACGCTAATCTGTACAGGTATTTCAGTTCAAGCTGTTCTTCAGCCGATAACTGCGGAAGAAAGCTAGCGTTAAGAGAGAGCAACAGATTTGTACACGACGGAATGTTTCTTATCGCCGATATTCTTAAATATCTTACCGAAAGCAAAAAGAGTTTTGCCCAGGCTGTTTTGAAGATTCCGCAGTTTTATTCCAGCGAAAGATTTATCTCTCTGAGCGATAAAGATGAAATAACCGCAGACTTTTACAGGAAAATAAAAGCCAAATCAAAACGCTCGGACGAGGGAATAGTAATAAGCAAAAACGATGCAAGAGCAATTATAAAGCCAATGCACAGAGGTAAGGGCTTTATGCTGTTTGTAGACGCTCATAAGGCTGAAACCGCCGCCGCCATGTGCGATGATATTCAGAGAAAACTATCAGAAGGCTGTTAGGACCGGTGTTTTGTCATGAGTTACAGCCGTAATGCAGACAAATTTCTAAAATCGGAAAAACAACGGAGTTTAGTCGGTTGACATAGAACTTTTTTAGGAGTATAATTAAACATATATATGTGTTCGGAACTTAAAATTATAGTCCATAAAGGGCGGCGGCAGAATGACAGGGCGTATTTTAACGTTAAAGTTCTGTTGCAGATTCGGGAAGACGTAAAAACAAATCATCATATTTCCACGAATCGTTTTTTATTTCGGAAATCTAATATACAATGTTAAGCCTGAAGCAAACGCTTTCGGGCTGACGGCTGTTTTATGCATTTTCGGTCTGACAGCGGTATTTGACCGAGGTGCAAAGCTTATGAAAACAAAAGAATTAACAGAATGGAGGTACGCTCTTTTTATGAAAAAGAGAGCATAGTCATTAATTATGAATACTAAAAAACAGAATAACAGACAGGAGAATTCTTATAGGGGGAAAACTCAAAAGAACACGCCGCAGCAGCGTGCAAAAGCATCGTCGGTCAGCAAAAAGACATCTGACGGTTTGACAAATCTTCTTACTATCGATGTGCCTAAGAACCTTGCCCCGATAAAAGAATCTGCAAGGCCCGGTTACGGGGGCGCAGGCAGCGTCAGGAAATCTTACTCATCGGCATCAGGCGTTAAAAGCGTTAAAAGCAAAAATACCGGTCAGACAAAGACGGCTTCCGCAAAATCCGGTTCAGGAGCTGCTGTTAATAAGCCTTCCGAGGGCAAAAAAACAGTAAGAAGCTATGTTCCCAAGCCGAGAAGTCAAAGGGCTTCGCTCAAACCCAAGGAGGCTGTCAGAAAAACGCCGGTTAAGATCATACCTCTCGGAGGATTAAACGAGATAGGAAAGAACCTTACTGTTATAGAATGTTCAAACGATATAATCATACTCGATTCGGGAATAGCTTTTCCCGACAGTGAAATGCCGGGAATCGACCTTGTTATACCCGATTACAGTTATCTTGAAAAGAATTCGGATAAAATAAGGGGAATAGTCATAACTCACGGACATGAGGATCATATAGGCGGACTGCCTTACCTTCTTAAGAAAATCAAAGCGCCCGTTTATGCGACAAGGCTTACCGTAGGTCTTATTGAGGGAAAGCTTAAAGAACACGGACTGTTACATTCCTCAAAGCTTGTAATAGTGTCTCCGGGTCAGACGGTTAAGCTGGGCTGCATGGCGGTAGAGTTTATAAGGGTAAACCATTCTATTCCCGACGCTGTCGGAATGGCTTTTCACACGCCTGCAGGAATAATATGCCATACAGGCGACTTTAAGGTGGACTTTACTCCTATTGAGGGCGGCGTAATCGACCTTGCACGTTTTGCCGAACTGGGAAACAAGGGGGTTCTGGCTCTTATGTCCGATTCCACGAACTCTGAGCGTCCCGGTTATACAATGAGCGAAAGGCTGGTAGGAGAGAGCTTTGAAAAGCTGTTTGCGAAGGCCGACGGCAGAAGAATCATAATAGCTACTTTCGCTTCAAACATACACCGTGTTCAGCAGATAATAAATATTGCCGAGCAGCAGCGCAGAAAGGTTGCAATTTCGGGAAGAAGCATGGTTAACGTAATCGGCAAAAGTGTTGAGCTTGGCTATTTGAAATGTCCCAAAGGCATTTTAATAGATATTGACGATATTAAAAAGTACAATCCCGAAGAGCTTGTTATTATTACTACGGGAAGTCAGGGAGAGCCTATGTCCGCTCTGACGAGAATGTCGAGAAACGAGCATAAGCAGGTAAGCATAACACCGAATGATTTCATAATAATTTCGGCAACGCCGATACCGGGTAATGAAAAGCTTGTCACCAATGTTGTGAACGAGCTTATGAAGTCGGGAGCGACTGTCGTTTATGAAAAAATGTATGACGTACACGTTTCGGGTCATGCTTGTCAGGAGGAGCAGAAGCTTATTCTTTCGCTGACAAAGCCGAAGTTTTTCATACCCGTACACGGAGAGTACAAGCATTTGGCTAAGCACGCATTAACCGCAGAAAAGACGGGTATACCTGAAAATAATATAATTATCGGAAATATCGGCGACGTTATAGAAACTGACGGCGTTGATATGAAAGTTACAGGCGTTGTTCAGTCGGGTAAGGTTTTAGTTGACGGATTAGGCGTCGGAGATGTAGGAGCCATTGTTCTCAGGGACAGAAAGCATTTGGCTCAGGACGGACTGATAATAGCTGCTGCAACGGTAGATTTTTCAACCCGTCAGGTTGTTTCAGGTCCGGACGTTGTTTCCAGGGGATTTGTTTATGTTCGTGAGAGCGAGGAACTTATCGAAGAGGCCAAAAAGCTCTTATATATAACTCTTCAGAAGTGTCTTGACAGCGAGCTAACCGAGTGGAACGCAATTAAAATAAGGCTTAAAGATACGCTTTCTAACTTTATTTATCAAAAGACGAAACGCTCGCCGATGATTCTGCCGATAATAATGGAAGCTTGATTTTTCGGCTCTCTGTTTATTGCGGAGAGCCGTCGGTATAGTCTGTGCAGAGAGCGGCCGGCGTCACGCCTAAGACAAATTTTTTATATTAGAGAAAGTTGGTTCTGCCGTTTTGCTTGCATTCGCTTTTTTGAAACTTCCCAAAAGCAAAGAGCGGCCGGCGTCACGCCTAAGACAAATTTTTTATATTAGAGAAAGTTGGTTCTGCCGTTTTGCTTGCATTCGCTTTTTTGGAACTTCCCAAAGGCAAAGAGCGGCCGGCGTCACGCCGGTTGACAAAAGGCGAAGGATATTATAAAATAAAATATCAACCTAAAATAATTAAAAGGGGAGCTTCTGTATAGGAAGCGGAATAATAAGCTATGAAAAATAAACTATCTCCTATATTTATAGCGTCATATTTAATATTAAGCGCTGCAGGGTTCTTCTCTGCGTGGTTAGTTTATGATAAGACCGGCTACAGAAATCTAGCAATATTTATCACTGCCATTACAGCGGTAAGCTTTGTTATGATGACTGTAGAAGCAGTGATTTTTTTCAAAAACAGGATAAAGTATATAGCGAAAATGTCAAGGGATATTTCTGTTACTCAGAGAGAAACATTGTATAATTTTCCGGCGCCTGCTTTCATAATTGACGAAAACAAGGTAATCGTCTGGATAAACTCACGTTTTGATAAAGAGGTATATAAAGAAAAAGACGCTTTCGGAATACGTCTTGACGAGCTGATGGATATTAATTTTGGTAAGCTTTTTACCAAAAACGGAACGTTAGTTACATACAAGGGCAGGTATTACAGGGCAATAGCGGTAAAGCCGGACGCAAACACAACAGCTCTTACGCTGATATATTTTAAGAATGAAACGGACTTTGTTAAGCTGGATTATGAATTTAAGCAGTCGCGTCCGTCGGTAATGATAATTTCGGTTGACGATTACGAGGATCTTCTTGAAAATTCCCGTGAGAGTGAAAAAGCTCACGTTTTGGTTGAAATAGAGAAGCTTGTTGAAAATTTTATTGATTCAACAACGGGAGTTACAAAGAAAATAGCTAATAATAAGTTTTTTATCGTGCTTGAAGAACGTCATCTTTTAAAGGTTATTGAAAACAGATTTGAAATTTTAGATAAAGCCAGGGAAATAAGCGTCGGCGAAAGGCAGAATGTCACTCTTTCTATCGGCGTAGGTCACGGAGCGAAAACGCTTCAGGAAAGTGAGGTTTTTGCAAGACAGGCGCTTGATATGTGCTTAGGCAGAGGCGGAGATCAGGCGGCGGTTAAAACCGGCAACGGATTTGAGTTTTTCGGCGGAGTTTCAAAGGGCGTTGAAAAGCGCACCAAGGTCAAAACAAGAATAATCGCTAACGCTATGAAAGAAAGCGTCAAGCAGTCGGATATTGTGTTTATAATGGGTCACAGGCTGGCTGACTTAGACAGCGTAGGTTCAGCGGTCGGAATGTGTTCTCTTATGCGTCAGACAGGAAAGAAGTCGTTTGTTGTTGTAGAGCCTGAGGAAAACCTATCGGGCGCTCTTATAGATCATGTGAATAAAAATGAAAACGATACCTTTTTCATACCGCCTGAGCTTGCGATGTCCATGAAAACGGAAGCGTCAACTCTTATAATAGTTGACACGCATAATCCTGATATTATTGACAGCGTTCCGCTTTATAAAATGTTTGACAAGGTGATAGTAATTGACCATCACAGGAAAATGGTTAAGCATATCGACAACTCGATCATATTCTATCACGAGCCGTATGCGTCGTCCGCATCTGAGATGGTGACGGAGCTTATTCAGTATTTCGGAGATAATATAAAGCTTTCTCCGGGTATTGCCGAGTGCCTTTTAGCGGGAATCATGCTTGACACCAAGAATTTTGTCATGAAAACGGGAGTCAGAACCTTTGAGGCGGCGGCATATCTAAAAAAGGCCGGAGCGGATACGGTTGCGGTTAAGTCTTTGTTTGCAACGTCGTTTGAACTTTACAAAAGAAAGACCGACCTGATAACGGGCGCTTATATGCACAGCGGATGCGCTATTGCCGCAACCGAGCATAGCGACAGCGATACTATAAGAATAGCGGCTCCTCAGGTAGCTGACGAGCTTTTATATATAGACGGTGTAAAAGCCTCTTTTGTGGTATATCCCGATAACGGCAGGATTTCTGTTTCAGCACGTTCAATGGGTGAAATTAACGTGCAGGTGATTATGGAGTCTTTAGGCGGCGGCGGACATCAGACGATGGCCGGCGTTCAGTTGGACGACGATATGAAGCAGGTTATAGAAAAGCTGAAAAACGCTGTCGACAAATATTTGGAAGACAATAAAAGATAAAAATATAACTAAGGCAAGATGTTCCCCGCCTCTATAGGCGGCGGGTTCCATTACCCGTTCAGTAGCGGGATACAATCCCCAACTGAACGGTCGGTCGGCAATGCCGACACTTGCCACGTTGAATGACGGGCAAGCCCTTATTGAATTGAGAAAGGAGTACATTCTCGGAAGAGATATGTGAAGCATATGAAGGTTATTTTATTGAAAGATGTAAAAGGCTCGGGTAAGGCGGGAGATGTTTTAAACGTTGCGGACGGTTACGCCAGGAACTTTCTTTTGGCAAAGGGACTTGCCTGTGAAGCCAATGCAAAGAATTTAAACGAGCTTAAAGGTAAGCAGGAAGCGAAGCAGCACAAGCTTGATGTAGAAAAGGCCGACAATAAAGCTATTGCTGAAAAGCTTAAAGGCAAAAAGATACTTATAAAAGCTAAAGCAGGACAGGGCGGAAGATTGTTTGGGGCTGTAACTGCGTCGACAATAAGCGATAAAATCAGGGAATTGTACGGTATCGTTATTGATAAGAAGAAGATAAGCTTAAACGGCGATATTAAAAGCTACGGAGATTACACAGTAAATATCAAGCTTTCGCAGGGTATTTCCTTTTCTGTTAAAGTGTGTGTAGAGAACGAGTAAATTCTGTTCCGGGTTACGCCGGAGAATATATTTTCATGCCGGAAGGATAGCCTTTAAATCAAGGATGTGGTGATTTTAATGGATTTTGATAATCAGTCGGGTTTTTCCGGAAGAGAGCTTCCGTACAGTCTTGAGGCTGAACAGACCGTTTTAGGCGGAGTTTTAATAGACTCTCAGAAAACGCTTCCTACAGTTATAGAAGCTCTGAAGCCGGAATGTTTTTATAACGATAAGCATAAACAGCTATTCAGTATAATGCTAAGAATGTTTACCAACAATGAAACTGTGGATATTGTAACGGTAGGCAACGAAGCTTATGAGATAGGGGTTTTTGAAACTGCCGTAATGGCTAAGACTTATCTTAAAGGAATGATGGAAAATGTTCCGTCCATTTCAAATATATCAAGCTATTGTAAGATAATTGAGGACAAGTTCTATCTAAGATCGCTTATTGAAACTGCTTCTGATATAATTGACAAGGCCGGAAGTACTGTTGACGCTGAGAATCTTCTTGACATTGCCGAACAAAGAATATACGACATCAGAAAAGGCAAGGCGGCAAACGGTCTTACAAAAATTGATGAAATCATAATTGAGTCTTATGACAGGCTTCAGAAAATTTCAGGAGCGGACAAGGATAAGTTTTTAGGAGCTAAAACGGGTTTTTCGCTTCTTGACAGATATACGACAGGACTTAATAACTCAGATCTTATCATAATTGCAGCCCGTCCGGGTATGGGTAAATCTTCGTTTGCTTTGAATATTGCCAGGAATATGTGCCGTACCTCCGACAAGGACGTTGCAATTTTTTCACTTGAAATGGGAAAAGAACAGCTTGTAAGCCGTATGCTGTCCTCCGAATCTCTTGTGAACAATAACTCGCTCAGAAGCGGTATGCTCGAGGTTGATGATTGGACAAAGCTTGCCGAGGGCGCCAGAGCGTTATCGGAACTTCCTATATATATTGACGATACGTCGGGAATAACGGTTCCTCAGATGAAAGCTAAGCTAAGGCGTATGAGAAATCTGGGACTTGTAGTGGTAGATTATCTTCAGCTTATGGAAAGCCCCAACAGACACTCTAACCGTGTTACCGAGGTTTCTGAAATAACAAGGCAGTTAAAGCTTATGTCGAAAGAGCTTGACGTTCCTGTGATATGTCTTTCACAGCTTGCCCGCGGACCTGAAAACAGAGTCGATCACAGACCTTTGCTGGCTGATTTGCGTGAGTCCGGTTCAATAGAGCAGGACGCCGACATTGTAATGTTTCTCTATCGGGAGGGCTATTACGACAAGGAAAATCCCAGTCAGGGAGATTCGGAGTGTATAATCGCCAAGAACCGTCACGGTGAAACGGGAACTGTAAAGCTTGCATGGCTCGGAGAATACACATTATTCAGAAGTATAGATGTAGTGCATGAAAACTAGCGGCAATGATATTTAAGCCGGAGGCAGGACGATTGATTTTATGCTTCCGGCTTTTTTGTACTGATAATAGTTGGATGGAGTCAAAAGCTGATTTTGAAAGCGGTGCTGAAATGATTGAAAAGGTAAAGGAAACTATTTCAAAATTTAATATGCTTGATTCAAGCGATAATGTTCTTGTCGGTTTGTCAGGAGGAGCTGACAGTATTTCGCTTCTTATATGTTTAAAAGAGCTGGAATATAAAGTTACGGCTATGCATATAAATCATAACCTCCGAGGCGATGAAAGCCTGAGAGATGAAAGGTTCTGTGAAGAGCTTTGCAAAAGTCTGGGCGTTCCTTTGATAATTAAGAGCATTGATGTGAAAAAATATTGCCTGGAAAATAAAATCGGAACGGAAGAAGGAGCGAGAGAGCTAAGGTATAAAGCTTTTTTTGAAGCTGAAGCCGATAAAATATGCACGGCTCACACCTTATCGGACAGCGTTGAAACCATGCTTATTAATCTGACGAGAGGCACGGCGCTAAAGGGCTTGTGCGGAATTCCGTGTAAAAGGGATAATATAGTGCGTCCGCTTATTGAATGTACAAGAGAAGAAGTGGAAAATTTTTTGAATAATCGCGGTATCGGTTATGTCACCGATTCGACAAACAACAGTGATGAATACACAAGAAATAAAATCAGGCACAGAGTTATACCTGAAATTGAAAAAATAACAAATGAACAAAACGGCAGCTTTTATAAAAACATAAATAAGACTTTTCAGTCGTTAAAAGAAGATGAAAGCTATTTGAATTATCAGGCTTCCTCACTTCTTGAAAGGTCAAAAATATGTGAGGGAGAGTATGATTTGAATTTGATTTTATCCGCTCATGACGCTGTAAAAAACAGAGCGTTTATGCTTCTTTTAAAAAAGTATAACGTTCAGGTGTCTGCGGCGAAGCTCGAATATTTGAAATCTGCCTGTGAAGAGGGCAGGAAAATTAATTTAAAGAGAGATTTATATGCCGCTGCGGAATCGGAAAAGCTTTATTTCAGCAAAGGTACAAAGAGTTCTGAGATAAGAGAATTTTCAAGAGAGCTTGATTTTGAGAATGTGCAGTCAGGCGTTGAGAAAGCTGTTTTCTATGATAAAAAAATTGAAATAAGATTGATAAACGTCGAAAAAATCGGCGTTAATTTTAATAATATGTTTACAAAGAAATATATTGATTATGATAAAATTAAAGGCAGGATTTTCTTGCGGAACCGCAGAGGCGGAGATAAAATAAGGCTTCCGGGAAGAGGGCTTACAAAAACGGTAAAAAAGCTTTTTAACGAGAGCGTTCCTTTAGACGAGCGAGAAAAGCTTATGCTTTTATGCGACGATGAGGGAGTTTTATTTATCGAAGGTTTCGGATGCGACGAGAGAGTATGTCCAAATGAAAACACAAAAAGATTTTTAAAGATAGAAATATCATAAAACTATCACATTTGAGTGTTAAAGTTTCAAAAGCACATGAATTTGCTGTAAGTGTTTTGACTAAAAGACCTTTAGGATTGGTTGGACAGTAAAATGGAAAATTATAAAGAGCGAAACGGGTTAAAGGTTCTCTTTGACGAGGGCCAGATTAAAAAAAGAGTGAATGAGCTGGGAAAAGAGATAAGCCGAGATTATAAAGACTGCTCAGGGCTTGAGGTTATCTGCGTGCTAAAGGGAGCGTTTGTGTTTATGTCCGATCTCTTGAGATCTATTGATATACCGGCTTCCGTTAATTTTATAAGGGCGAGCAGTTATGTCAGAACCAAAAGCTCAGGCAAGGTTAAAATAAGCGGTTTGTCCGATGTATCTCTTAGGGGCAAAGACGTTTTAATTGTTGAGGATATTGCAGATACCGGTCTTACGCTTTTAAAGATAAAACAAAAGATTATTAAAAAATTTAAAGTAAAAAGCGTTAAAACCGCTGTCTTTTTGGATAAAGAAGAAAGACGAAAGGCAGATTTCAAAGCAGATTACCGCTGCTTTAAGATTCCTGATAAATTCGTTGTGGGTTATGGTCTTGATTATGATGAAAAGTATCGGGAGCTTCCTTTTTTAGCTGAATATAAAGAGTGATAAATATTTTTCTTTAAAAGAAACAAAATAAAACAGAATGGAGTTGACAAGTTGAAACAAAATAAAAACAAAAGTATTATTATTTATATTTTGGTTTCATTAGCGATAATAATCGGGCTTGTTTATATGCTTAACAGCGTAAAGACAAACACTGATAAGGTCGATTATTCGACCGTAACGGGGTATTTCGACGACCTTAAAGTGTCAGAGTTTACTCTTGACCTGGGAACAGGAGAGCTTATATATAAGCTTGAAGATTCAAATGAAGAACAAACATATACCGTACCCAGTGTTTCGGCTTTTTATAACAGGCTTTTTAACGATCAATATGATTATCAGAAGGAATATAACGAAAAGCATCCCGATGAACCTCTTGTAATGAATATGAAAGAGGTAAAGGATAACAGCTTCTGGCTGAATCTTATTCCTACTCTGCTTCTGCTTGGAGCAATGGGCGTGTTCGTCTATCTTATGATGAAAACAGCAGGCGGCGGCGGAAAAATAGGAAACTTCGGAAAATCAAATGCGAAACAGCATATGGTTACGGGCAAGAAAGCTACTTTTGACGATGTTGCAGGCGCAGACGAGGAAAAAGAAGAGTTAGCTGAAATAGTCGACTTCTTAAAAGATTCAAAGAAATATAACGAAATAGGCGCCAGAGTGCCTAAGGGCGTTCTGCTTTTGGGACCTCCGGGAACAGGTAAAACCTTGCTTGCCAGAGCGGTTGCGGGCGAAGCGGGAGTTCCGTTTTTCTCGATTTCAGGTTCCGACTTTGTTGAGATGTTTGTCGGCGTGGGCGCTTCCCGTGTGAGGGATTTGTTCAACGAAGCCAAAAAGAACGCTCCCGCTATCATTTTCATTGATGAGATTGACGCCGTAGGACGTCAGAGGGGCGCAGGCTTAGGCGGAGGTCACGATGAGCGTGAACAGACGCTTAATCAGCTTCTTGTTGAGATGGACGGTTTCACAGGCAACGAGGGAATCATAGTTATGGCGGCTACAAACCGCCGTGACATTCTTGATCCTGCGCTTTTAAGACCTGGAAGATTCGACAGACAGATTTTAGTTTCATATCCTGACGTAAAAGGCAGAGAGGAAATATTAAAGGTTCATTCAAGAAACAAACCGTTAGCTCCGGATGTTGATTTAAAGACTATTGCCAAGACTACGGTCGGATTCACAGGTGCTGACCTTGAGAACCTTATAAACGAAGCGAGCCTTCTCGCTGCAAGAAAGAACAGAAAAGCAATCACTCGTGAGGACCTGGAGGAAGCTTCGATTAAGGTGATTGCAGGACCTGAAAAGCGTTCAAAGGTCGTGACCGATGCGGAAAAACGTCTTACGGCGTATCATGAGGGCGGTCATGCAATTTGTACCTATTACTGCGACAGACAGGATAAGGTTCATCAGGTTTCGATTATTCCCAGAGGAGGAGCAGGCGGATATACGCTTTCGCTTCCTGAAAAGGATAAGGCGTATGTTTCTAAAAAGGAAATGTACCAAAATATTATCGTTCTGCTGGGAGGGCGTGTGGCTGAAAAGATTATTCTCGACGATATTTCAACAGGCGCTTCAAATGATTTGGAGCGTGCAACCTCTACCGCAAGAGATATGGTTACAAGATACGGCTTCAGTGAAAAGTTAGGTCCTGTTGTTTACGGAAGCGATGAGCATGAGGTATTCTTGGGACGTGATTATACAAACAGAAACCGCTACAGCGAGGAAATAGCTTATCAGATAGACAGTGAAATGAAGAACATAATTGAAAGCTGTTTTATAGAGGCTGAAAAAATTCTGAGCGATCATATTGATCAGCTTCATTTAGTAGCTAAATATCTTATGAAGCAGGAGAAGATTGACGGCGACGAGTTTGAATCTCTTATGACCGGAAAGCTGACTGAGGCTGATTTTGAAGAACAGACTGATACCGAAGAAAAAAATTCAGAGGATATTGACAAAAAAGACTTATAATGTTCAAACGACAGGGAAGCGTCTGCTTTCCTGTTTTTTGCAAACTATTATAATATCAAACCTAAGGACTGTTTTCTAAGCTGTTGTTTAACACGGAGAGCTGCCCCTGACCTAAAATAAATATTGAAATGTTTATGAAAATGTGCTATAATGCTTAATGCTTAATTTCACGGAGGTACGGGTGATTTTGAAAAAGGTAACTGTCATTACAGGTCATTACGGAAGCGGGAAAACAAATATATCCGTAAATCTGGCTCTTGAACTTGCGGATAAAGGAGAAAAGGTTACGGTCGTTGATTTGGATATTGTTAATCCGTATTTCAGAACGGCTGATTTTTCCGAGCTTTTTTCAAGCAAAAAAATTAATCTTATCTCATCGATTTACGCTAATACAAATTTAGATATTCCGGCTATCAGCTTTGACATTGAAAGACTTTCCAATGAGGATGGCTATCTGATTATTGACGTTGGAGGCGATGACAGCGGCTCGACAGCTTTGGGAAGATATAAAGCGATATTTGACGGGCTTTTTGAAACGGACGACATAGATATGCTGTATGTCATTAATAAGTACAGATATATGACTAAAACGCCTGATGAAGCGTTACAGCTTATGAGGGAAATAGAGTATACCGCTCGTTTTAAACATACAGGAATCATAAATAATTCCAATTTAGGCGAGGAAACGGATAAGCGGACGGTTTTGGAATCGCTTGATTATGCGGACGCCGTTGCGGATAAAGCAGACTTACCGATAGTTTTCACCGCATCTCCGTGTGAGTTTGAAACGAAAGGAGTAAATATCAAGGTTATAAGGCGTTATGTGAAAGCCGTCTGGGAGTAAGAACAGGCTTGTTTGAACTTTTTCGGATTTTCCGAATTAAATACTAACCGTTAGAGGAAGGAGAATTGAGTTATGGCGAAAATAACCGTAAATTTTGAAAAATGTAAGGGCTGCGGTCTTTGTACAACCGCCTGTCCTAAGAAGATAGTAGAGCTTCAAAAAAACAAAAGAAATTCAAAGGGTTATTTTACGGCAGTATGTATTGACGATAATGCCTGCGTAGGCTGTAAAAGCTGTGCTGTTATGTGTCCCGACTGCTGTATAACGGTCGAGAGATAGGTAAAATAAAAATTATTATTGGAGTTGAATTATATGGAAAGAAATTTGATGAAGGGCAACGAGGCTCTTGCCGAAGCTGCCATGAGGGCAGGCTGTAAATGCTTTTTTGGTTATCCGATAACTCCTCAGACGGAAATATCAGCTTATTTGGCTAAGAAAATGCAGGCTTCGGGAGGAGTTTTTTTGCAGGCTGAAAGTGAGATAGCAGCCATTAATATGGTGCTCGGCGCTGCTTCAACAGGAACAAGGTGTATGACGTCCAGCTCGTCGCCCGGAATATCTTTAAAGAGCGAAGGAATATCTTACATAGCGGCTTCCGATTTGCCGTGCGTTATTATAAATGTTGAAAGAGGAGGTCCCGGACTTGGGGGAATACAACCTTCTCAGGCAGATTATTGGCAGGCTACAAAAGCTTTGGGACACGGAGATTTTCAGCTTTTGGTTTATGCGCCGGCTTCGGTTCAGGAAATGGTTGACATGGTTGTAAAGGCTTTTGATAAGGCTGACGAGTACAGAATGCCGGCAATGATTTTAGCGGACGGTCTGCTCGGTCAGATGATGGAGCCTGTTACTTTCCCTGAGATAAGCCCGGAACAGAAGCCTAAGCCATGGGCGGCTGACGGAACAAAAATGAAGAGAAAACACAATATTATAAACTCGCTTTATCTTCAGCCTGAAATTTTACAGTCATCTGTACAGAAAAGATATGAGAGATATGAAAAGATAAAAGCAGAGGAAACTGACGCTGAAATTTATCTTTGCGACGACGCAGAAATAGTTGTCACCGCATTCGGAGCAACCGCAAGGGTTGCAAAGAGCGCTGTTAACGTGGCGAGAGAGCAGGGCATTAAGGCAGGACTTTTCAGACCTAAGACGCTTTGGCCTTTCCCTGTTAAGGAGATAAACGAGGCTTGCAGGTCGGCAAAAAAGGTTCTGAGCGTTGAAATGTCAATGGGTCAGATGATAGACGATGTTAAGCTTGCCTTGGAATGTAAGCTTCCTGTTTCATTCTTCGGAAAGACCGGAGGAGTTATTCCGAAGCCCACGGAAGTCTTAGATGAAATCAAAAAGCTTGGAGGTGCTGAGTAATGGCAGTTGTATTTGAAAAACCACATTCGCTTTGCGATGTGAATTTGCATTATTGTCCCGGCTGCACTCATGGAATAATTCACAGGCTTGTCTGTGAGGTAATAGATGAAATGGGTATCGAGGGAAATACTGTAGGTATTTGCCCTGTAGGATGTTCTGTAATGGCTTATGACTATTTCAACTGCGATATGATAGAGGCGGCTCACGGAAGAGCGCCTGCTACAGCTACAGGTGTTAAAAGAGCAAGACCTGACCTTATGGTGTTTACATATCAGGGGGACGGCGACTTGGCTGCAATCGGTACTGCTGAAACGGTTCACGCAGCTACAAGGGGAGAAAATATCGTAGTTATTTTCGTTAATAATACAACCTATGGAATGACGGGAGGACAGATGGCTCCTACTACGCTTCCGGGACAGGTTACTCAGACAACGCCTTACGGACGCGATCCAAAGGTACAGGGCTATCCTGTAAGAGTATGCGAAATGCTTGCAACTCTTTCGGGTACCGCTTTGGCGCAGCGTGTTGCAGTTGACAGCGTACCGCACATTAACGAAGCTAAAAAAGCTATCAGGAAAGCTTTTGAAAATCAAAGAGATGAAAAGGGATTTTCTATTGTTGAAATACTTTCCACCTGTCCTACAAACTGGGGACTTTCGCCTATAGAAGCTCTTGACAGACTCAGAGAAGAAATGATTCCTTACTATCCTCTAGGAGTTTATAAGGACTGCAATGCAAAGGAGGAGAAGTAACCATGCTTAACGAAATTATTTTAGCCGGCTTCGGCGGACAGGGAATACTGTTTGCAGGTAAGATACTCGCCTATGGCGGTCTTATGGATGAAAAGGAGATTTCGTGGCTTCCGTCATACGGTCCTGAAATGAGGGGCGGAACGGCTAACTGCAGCGTTTGTATTTCCGACGATCCTATCGGTTCTCCTTTGGTGCTTGCGCCTAATTATCTTATTGCAATGAACACGCCGTCTTACGATAAGTTCATTGAAAGCGTTCAGCCGAAAGGAAAGGCTTTTATTGATTCTACAATGGTTGAAAAGAAATCGGACAGAGAGGATATTGACTGCTTTTATGTTTCTGCTTCTCAGCTTGCAGAAGATAATAAAATGAGCGGCATGGCTAACATCATTCTGCTCGGCAAGTTTTTAAAGGAAACGCATATTATTTCTCCTGACACTCTCAAAAAAGCTTTTGAGAAAGCTATTCCGCCTAAAAAATCTCACTTGATTGAGCTTAACTTAAAGGCAATCGAGATAGGTATGAATCAGTAATATTCAAAGTTTATCTGAATTTAAAAATGAATAATAAAAGCCGTTAAATGCGTTTAAGCAATTTAACGGCTTTTTTGCTGTAATTAGTTTTATACAATGGTAACTTTCTTTATTTTCTGTTCTTTTATGGGTTTATCCCGAAAATCGGTCGGAGCTTCGGCGATTTCATCAACTGCTTCCATTCCTTCGATAACCTTTCCGAATGCAGCGTATTGTCCGTCAAGATGAGGAGCGTCTGCGTGCATTATGAAAAACTGAGAGCTGGCAGAATTGAAATCCGATGCTCTTGCCATTGAGAGAACGCCCCTTGTGTGTTTTAAATCGTTTTTAACACCGTTGTCTGCAAACTCGCCTTTGATTTTTTCTTCGGCGCCTCCCATTCCTGTTCCCTCAGGGCAACCGCCCTGAATCATAAAACCGGGAATAACTCTGTGAAATATAAGGCCGTCATAAAAGCCCTCTTTTACCAATTTTTCAAAATTAGCAACGGTAATCGGAGCAATTTCAGGATAAAGCTCAGCTTTGATTTTCCTGCCGTTTTCCAGTTCAAATACAACCATTTATTATCACCCTTTCTGTTTATTATGTTATAATTAAGGCAAGATGTTCCTCGCCTCTATAGGCGGCGGGGAACATTACCCGTTGAATAACGGGCAAGCCCTTATTGAACTATAACACATACTTGTTACAAAATCAAGAAAGTTTTTTGTAATACCTTGACTTTGAATTCTTATTATGTTTATATATAAATATAGAATGAAATAAAAAAGATTTGAGGACGGAAAGATGATTAAAAAAAGAATTGTTATGTCGCTTGATAAAGACTGGTCGTTTCATTTAGGAGATATAAGACCAGAAATCGGCGTTGACCACGGAAGTATATATAACACGTCAAAGGCAGGTTCTGCAAAGGGAGTTCCTCAGAGTGATTTTGACTCTGGAAGCTGGGAACACGTTGACCTTCCTCACGATTGGTCAATAAAACGCAGCTTTGACAAGTCATGCTCTCCGTCGTGGGGATATAAGCCAAAAGGCAAGGCATGGTACAGAAAGGTTTTCAACCTTGATTCAGAATACAAGGGAAAACAAATAACAATAGATTTTGACGGAATCACAAAAAACGCCGTTGTATATTTCAACGGCTCAATACTCAAAAGAAGCTTCACGGGTTACGTTCCGTTCAGCGTAGATATTACCGACAGGGCTGTATTCGGAGGAAACCCGAATACTCTGGCCGTTTTTGTTGACGCTGATGAATGGGAAGGCTGGTGGTATGAGGGCGCCGGTATCTACCGACACGTTTGGATGAATATTAAGAATAAGGTCAATATAGATAAGAACGGTGTGTTTGTCAATCCTAAAAAGCTTTCAGATACGAATTGGAATATCGAAATTGAAACTGTTATAAACAACGGATATTATCAGAATGAATTTGTTTCACTTGAAACAAAGATATATGAGCTTGATGAAAATTTAAATATTGTTGGGGGTTCAGCGGCAAGCGGAACAACCGATATGACGGTATATGAGTATTCAAAGAGAGAATTTATGCAGAATATTTCGGTTAAAGAGCCGAAGCTTTGGGATATTGAAGCGCCGAATCTCTATAAAGCCGTTTCGGTAGTGTACATAAACGGAGAGCAAGTTGACGAATGTGAAACTGTTTTCGGATTCAGGACGATTAATTTTGACTCGGACAAGGGCTTTTTCCTGAACGGAAAGTCTGTGAAGCTTTTGGGTACCTGCAATCATCAGGATCACGGGGGAATTGGCGTTGCTGTTCCGGACAGCATAAACGAATACCGTATTCAAAGGCTTAAGGAAATGGGTTCTAATGCGTACAGATGTTCCCACGGAATGACGTCAAGCGAGCTTTTGGACGTCTGCGACAGGCTTGGTATGCTGGTTATGGATGAAAACCGCAGCTTTGAAACAAGCGAGGAGAATTTGGAAAACGTAAGAACAATGGTGCGGCGGGACAGAAATCACCCTTCTGTTATAATGTATTCAATTTTCAATGAAGAACCGCTTCAATCAGCTCCCGATGGAAAAAGGATGGCTGAACGCCTTAAATGCGAGATAAAAGCTCTTGACAACACAAGATATGTTACGGGGGCTATGCACGGAGGAGTTCTGGAGGACAGAGGAGCTGCAAACGTACTTGATGTCTGCGGTATAAATTATCAGCCTGAAAGCTATGACGCTTTTCACGAGAAATACCCAAGGATTCCGATAATTGCAAGCGAAACCACTTCTTCGTTTTCGGTTCGAGGCTGTTATAAAAGCGATGATGAAAAAAACCTCATAGCGGGATATGATGAAAATGCGTCCGATTGGGGGAATACTGTTCGTGAAACATGGAAGTATGTGTTTGACCGTGACTTTGTAAGCGGAGCTTTTATGTGGACCGGCTTTGACTATATGGGAGAGCCTACGCCTTATGAGTGGCCGTCTGTATCCAGCTTTTTCGGAATGATGGACTTATGCGGTTTTCCTAAAGACGCTTATTATTTATCAAAGGCTTTATTTTCCAAAACTCCTGTCTGCTATGTTGCCCCTCATTGGAACTGGAAGGGCAAAGAGGGAACTATAATAAAAGTTATGTCTATGACAAACTGTGATGAAGCCGAGCTTTTTGTAAACGGAAAATCCAAGGGGAAGAAGCGGATTAACAAATTAAATCAGGCTGTCTGGAACGTTCCGTTTGAAAGCGGAGAGCTTAAGCTTGTCGGCTATATGGGAAACAGAGTTGCCGCAATAGACATAAAGAACACTACGGGAGAAACTACCGATTTAATAATTAAGCCCTGGCGCGAATATATGTATAACGACGGAAGCGACGCGATACCCGTGAATATTTATGCCGTTGACAAAAACGGAGAGGTAGTTCCTGACGCTGACCTTGAAATCGAATTTGACGTCCGGGGGGGAACTGTTCTGGGAATGGCTAACGGAAACCCTAACTGCCACGAGGAGTTCATCTCAAAAAGACGTTCGCTTTTCGGCGGCTGCTGTCAGGCGATAGTTAAGCTGAATGAGGGTTCTGATTCCTTGACATTGACCGCCCGAACTGATATAATAAATGTTGTTTGCACCGATATAAAGATTATAGAAAAAGAGAGTATTCCGAGCGTTGAAAGTATTAAAGAGATTTATGTTTCAGGCTGGAGAATGTCTGCTCAGCTTTCTGAAATAAAGCCGGACCCGAACTTTACTTTTTCGGCTTCTGATATGAATTCTCTCGAGCCTGTAAATATAGCAAACGGCGCGCAGGAAAAATTCAAGGACAGCTTCGGAAAATATGCGCTTTACAGAACCGGGGTTAATATTCCCTCTGAGATTAACGGGAAAAAGCCTGTTTTGCACTTTAACGGGATTTGGGGCGTTTGCGAGGTATATATAAGCGGAATAAAGCTGGCTGAGTGTGATTATGAGTGGCCTTGTGAGCTTGATGTTCCTTTAAACGGCTTTGTCGGAGAAAAAGAGATAACCGTTATTATTAAAAGCAGGAACTTCGGCGCAGGATTATGCTCGTCCGCTGTTATTCGTTAGTTTATTAGTTTTTTGAATGAGGAAAATTTAATGAAATTCCGATTTTTAAGTTTATTTATAGTCATTGCAATTAGCGTTGCAACGTTCGGCTGTGATAATATAAAGACAGAAAAAGCTTCTGATGATACATATGCTTCTTCGGAAACAATTTCTTCTGCGACAGAAAAGGAAACAACAGCAAGCACGTCTGAAACTACGACTGCTGCAAAAACAACTACCACCACGGGAACTAAGGAGTACAACCCCACTTCTGTAGATTCTTCAAAGCTCAGCGGTTACGCCTTTAATATGCAGGGCTTTGAAACGGTCACGAGCATTGATGACTTTTACAGATATACAGACGAGCTTCAAAAGCTTTTGTCCGAGTGCGATTTTAAAATTGCGGTAAGCTATGAGAATATGGATACGGGAGCGTCAATAAGCTATAACGGCACTACGAGGTTTCAAACCTGTAGTACGATAAAGGTTCCTTATGTTATGTCCTTGCTGAAATCCGGCATAGACCTTGATGAAAAGATTGCAAAAACCGTCAACTGGTCAGGCGACAGCGGAATTGTTGCGAGCGCTAAAGCGGGAACTGAATTCACAGCAAAGCAGCTTATAAAATACACTGTTCAACGAAGCGATAACACGGCTTATTATAATTTAGTAAAACATTATGGTTATACCTATTTTAATAACGACTTAAGCTCAATAGGCGCAAATTACTCGATAGGAGATTCATGGATCTTCACTTACTGCACAAGTGAAGATATGCTTAAATGCTATAAAGAGCTTTACAATTACGGTGAAGAGAGCAAGCTTGGAAAGTGGCTGTTAAAGCTTATGCGTGATACAGACGTTAACAGACAGATAGGAAAAGCTCTTGACAGCAAGTATGACGTTTCACAGAAATACGGCTCTGAATTCAGTGAAACGCAGTATCATGACTGTGCCGTAGTGTATGCCGATTCGCCTTTTGTGCTTTGTATTTTTACAAACCAGTATCCCGAAACGGAACAGAGCGATAAGATATTCAACAAGATTGCCGACGTTATTGACAGAATCAATAATGTTATATATATAACTTAGGCAATATGTCCCCGCTTCTATAGGCGGCGGGTTCCATACCCGTTCAGTAGTGGGATACAACCCCCTACTTAACGGTCGGTCGGCAATGCCGACCATTGCCATGTTGAATGACGGGCAAGCCCTTATTGAAAATAATTAGGAGGTTATCTGATGGACAAAATTAAAATGTATTCACTTCACATGGGGGAGGCAAAGTGTGCGGTTGATTTGGGGGACGGCTCGGAAAGAGGAGAATATGTCAATCAGGATTATATTCTCAATAAAATGGGCAGACCTCACAGAAGCATCAGCTTAATGTATTGCTATTATCCTTTTGACAAGGAATGGCCGGGAAGAATTTCAGAGGTTATGAAGGACGCTGATATTTCATTCCAGTGGGATTATTCATATGACGACTATTTTACATACAAAGGCGGACTTAACGGCACAACCGACGACGAGCCTTTTACTTTTATGAGAGATGTTCGCCGTCACGGTCAGGACGTTACGCTGACTCTTACGGTTGATCCTAAGGTAACTGACGAACACCTTATTGCAATAGCGGAGGATTTGAAGCCGTTCGGAAGAATGTTCTTGAGAATAAATCATGAAGCAACCGGCGACTGGTTCAGCTTTAACAAAAGAGCTTCTTATCAGGAAGTGGCGGATTTCTATTGCAGATTCAATAAAATAATAAAGGAACACGCTCCTAATGTTCAGACTATTCTATGCATAGGAGGAGTTGAACATCCTGAAAAGGGCGAGATAGAAAAGGAAGCTGAGTTTTCTCAGGCGGTTAAAGAAACTGACATATGGTCTGTTGATAAGTATATGGCTCTTCACTGGGGCTGGCCTTATGACGTTGCCGAAAAAGGAGGAAGCTCTCATAAGAGATATACGGTGGAACAGACTTATGATTTGACTAAAATGTCCTTTGAAAGATTTAAGCATATAAACGGCGGTGTTGAAAAACCAATGGTAATGAGCGAATTCAACGCTGACGGAGATGTTACGGGACCATACGATCAGGCTGAAATGGTTAAAGAGTTCTGCGACAGGCTGAAGAGAGAAAATGCAACGTGGTTTAGCGGATTTACTTTCTATCAGTTCCGTGACAGAGGACGTCTGGGTCTTGAGATTGAAGATCCAAACAATCAGGACGTGGGAATTGAACAGCCTTGCCTGCAAACGTATAAGGAAATAATTCACGATGATTATTTTTACCCCGAAATGACTCAGGGAGAGGAGCTGTCGCTTCCGTGCAAGCTTCGCTGGGGAGGCGCAGAGGACGCTGATGGAATTGCGATTCCGCTTTATTTTGAAAAGAATCCGCACTTCTGTGAGCTTGTGTTTGACGAGGACGATGAATCAAATCTTATTTTTGAGATTAACGGCAAGTGGTTCTATAAATCTCCACAGGCAAAGACTATCGATATGATGAGCGCATTTTTTGAAAAGCCTTTAGAGGAAGAATGTAATATGACGCTCAAAATTTTCGCTCCGCCGGCAAGCGGTGAAAATGATTTGTCGGTTGAGGACGGATTGATAAATTCATATACTATTATTGAGAAGCTTCCTAAAATAAGGATTCGCTTTGAGCCTGTAGAAGTTTAGAGGTGAACGGACAACGTGAAGTTGGATTCACTCCGCAGGATTTTATTTATCTAGCTTCTGGCTTTTTATTAAAAATCAAATTTTTTTCAAAATTCCCCTTTACATATTTTGTGGAAAGTGTTATTATAATTTTATAGTTTTAATAAGGGCTTGCCCGTCGTTCAATGGCGCCGATAGGTCGGACAATAGGGGGATTGTATCCCGCTACTGACCGGGTAATGGAACCCGCCGCCTATAGAGGCGGGGGGACGTCTTGCCTAAATTATATAACTTTTAATTTCAGGGAAAGGAGATTCACACTATGTGCAGATTAACTAATTTTATTAACTGTAAATTGGAGGTGCTTAAAATATCAGCTTTAGTTAGTTGTGCACAAAATATTTTTAATAAATCAAACAGCGAAATAACGGCGTAGTATGCTCTAAGGAGTATACTGCGTTTTTTGTTTTTGATTCGGCGATGTTTTTTTATTAATTGAAGCAGTTTTAAAAAAATTGTATTATTTTAAATCATTATGGAGGAATTTATATGAAACTTAAAAATCTTTTATCAATTTTATCCGCTGCGGCCATGGCGGCTTCGGCACTTACCGGTGCTATGACCGTATCAGCTGGCGCTGTTGCTTCCGG
>CAZTXS010000015.1:0-36076 GCA_964617585.1 uncultured Ruminococcus sp. | reverse complement strand
AGAATCAGTGTGTAAACACTATTACTACCCTTCGCATTTAATTATAAAATTTATAAATAAGTAAAAAATAATAAAAAGGTCTTGCAATTTGAAATTGTTTATGCTATAATGTAATGCGTTAATGATTATTCCATAGAACTACTGTCTAAACTGAAATGATGGGCTTCTATGTGAGTCATATATTGATGTTTAGAGAGGAGGAACTTAAATGAGAAAAGACATTCACCCTGTTTACGAGGAAACTACAATTACCTGCGCTTGCGGTAACGTAATCAAAACTCGTTCAACTAAGAAAGACATTAAGGTTGAAATTTGTTCAAAATGCCACCCGTTCTATACAGGTAAGCAGAAGCTTATGGATACCGGCGGACGTGTTGACAGATTTAAAAAGCGTTTCAATCTTGACTAATAACGGGCTGAAGGGTGGATTTTTAATCCGCTCTTTTTATTTTAAAATTAAGAAAGCAGTTTGTTTATGAATTACACAACTATAAAAGATTTTTCCAAAGATAGCTTTGTTGAAAAGAAATCGGAATTTATCGGATATATATGTCCTGTTAAAACAAACGATGAAGCCGTTGAATTTATAAATGAAATAAAATCTCAGAACCGAAAGGCAAAACACAACGTATATGCCTATATACTCAGAGATAATAATATAACCCGCTACAGTGACGACGGAGAACCTCAGGGTACGGCGGGTATGCCTGTTCTCGATGTGCTTCAAAAGGAAGGTCTGACAGACGTGTGCGTTGTTGTTACGAGATATTTCGGAGGCGTGCTTCTGGGCGGCGGCGGGCTTGTCAGAGCTTATTCCCATGCCTGCAAGCTTGCTGTGGATTCCGCCGTTAAAATGGAAATGCACGAATGCTTTGAAGCAGTTCTCAAATTTGACTATACGCTCTACGGTAAAGTTGAATATTCCCTGCCCGAGTTTGATGTTAAAGTTCTTTCAAGCAGCTTCACCGACAGCGTGACCATTGAATTGCTTGTAAAAGAAGAGAAGTTTGAAAAACTGAAAGAAAAGCTTATTGACATAACAAACGGAAAAATCGTAATTAATAAATCCGAACTGAAATATGGGGATTTTGCTTGATTTTAAGCAACAACAGAGGTTGATTTGTAAAAAAACTATTAATATTTTTAACTTAAAAGGTTTCACATAAAATTTTGAGTATATAATATTAACATAAAGTCAGGCGGTGATATTATTCTGCCAAGAGAACAAACAGAATTAATTGAAGAACAAACTCTGTGTAAAGACGCTTGCCTTTCAAAGAATTCAAAGGGGCGTCAGACAGAAATAAAAAAATGTGATCTCAGGACTGATTTTCAGCGCGACAGGGACAGGATTCTGCACTCTAACTCCTTCAGACGGCTCAAGCATAAGGCTCAGGTATTCCTCTTCCCTACCGGCGATCATTACAGAACACGGCTCACCCACACCCTTGAAGTTTCACAGATTGCAAGGACGATAGGCAGAGCCTTAAGGCTTAACGAGGATTTGATTGAAGCTATTGCCTTAGGACACGACCTCGGTCATACTCCTTTCGGCCACGAGGGCGAGCGCGTGCTTAACGAGCTTTCATCTACGGGCTTTAAGCACTATAAACAAAGCCTTAGAGTAGTCGATTATATCGATAAGTTAAACCTTACATACGAGGTCAGAAACGGTATTTTAGCTCATACGAATCAAATTGCAGAAACCAAGGAAGGCTATGTTGTCAGACTGGCTGATGTTATCGCCTACATAAACCACGATATTGACGATTCAATCAGAGCCGGCGTACTCAGTGAAGATGATATACCTTCAGAAATTTCTAATGTTTTGGGCCACTCTAAGTCTGAAAGAATCACAACGCTTGTCAACTCAATTATAAAAAACGGAGCGTCAGACATCCATATGGATGATGATATAAAGGAAGCTCACGACAAGCTTCATAAGTTTATGTTTGAAAGCGTTTATACAAATCCTGTATGCAAATCTGAAGAGGTAAAAGTCAAAGGTCTTTTAGGTACGCTTTTTTACTATTTTTACGAGAATTTTGATAAGGTTATGACCAATCAGTTCAAAGAGCTTGCTTACAACTTCTCAAAGGAAACAGCCGTATGCGATTACGTTGCCGGTATGACCGACAGCTATGCAATCAACACCTTTGAGGAAGTTTTCATACCTAAGGGCTGGAACGGATAAAATTATTACAGTGTAGAACGGAAGTGAAAAAATGCCTTTGCCTGCTGAATTTATCGAGCGTATAAAAGACGCTAACAGAATTGAGGATATAATGTCTGACTACGTTCAGATTAAAAGAGCAGGCTCTGTTTCAAAATGCCTGTGCCCTTTTCATTCGGAAAAAACAGCTTCCTGCACTATATATAGCGATACTCAGAGCTTTTACTGCTTTGGCTGCGGAGCAGGAGGCGATGTTATAACCTTTATTATGAAAATCGAAAACCTCGACTATATCGAGGCGATAAAGCTTCTTTCCGACCGAAGCGGCATTGCAATGCCCGAAGATTCAGCTAAAGGCGATGAAACGGTCAGAAAAAAGCAGCGTCTTTATGAAATAAACCGTGAAGCTGCAAAGTTTTTTTTCAACAATCTTCGCTCCGCTAACGGCAAAACAGGACTTAAATACCTCATTAACAGAGGGCTTAAACCCGAAACAATTCAAAAGTATGGAATCGGTTTTGCAGAAAATAAATGGACAGGCTTAAAGGATTATATGCTTTCTAAAGGATATTATGAAAATGAGCTTGTTGAAGCTAGTCTGCTCGGGCGTTCTCAGAGCGGAAGAACTTACGACTTCTTTAAAAACAGAGTTATGTTTCCCTTTTTCGATCTCAGAGGCAACGTTATAGCTTTCGGAGGTAGAACGCTTGATCCCGAGGATTCAAGAAAATACTTAAACTCAAGAGAAACTATGGTTTTTAAAAAGAATAAAACCTTGTTTTCACTTAATTTCGCAAAGGAATCGGCGGTAAAAGAACGCAGGCTTCTTTTGTGCGAGGGAAATATGGACGTAATTTCGATGAATCAGGCAGGCTTTGAAAACACAGTAGCTACCTGCGGAACGGCTATTACACCTGAACATGCCCGGCTGATGTCGCAGTATTGCAACGAAGTAGTTATCTGCTATGACTCGGACAGCGCCGGTCAGAAAGCCGCTAAAAAAGCAATAAATTTGTTTTCTGAAATAGGAATTCACACAAAGATAATAAAAATGGAGGGCGCCAAGGACCCGGACGAATATATAAAAAAGTTCGGAGCAACCAGATTTAAGCTCCTTATTGATAATTCAGACAATGCGGTAGCATTTGAGCTGAATAAGGCGAAAGACGGTCTTGATATTGAAAATAACGACATAGACAGGATTGAGTATTTTAAAAAATGTTATGATATTCTGTCCGATATAGACAGCGAAACCGAACGGGAGGTTTATGTTCAGCGTTTCTGCAAAAATATGAATATATCCCGGGATATCGCCAACCGTGAAATTGAAGCACGCATAAAGAAAAGAAAAAATTCAGGCAGAAGAAAAGAATGGCGTCAGCTATATCAGGATACCGCCTCACATTCCAGCAAGATAACCGCTTATGAATCAGCGTTTAACAAGAACATAAAATGCGAAGAGGGAATCCTGTATTATCTCTATCAAAATCCCGATCAGGCTGAATATATAAGCAGTCGGCTTCCTGCCGAAAGCTTTGTAACCGAGCTTAATAAGCGCATTTATCTCAGCCTTCTTTTTAAGATAAAAAACGACGCCGATTTCTCACTTTCATCATTTAACGGAGAGTTTTCCCCCGATGAAATGGGAAGCATAGCGAAAATTATCGGCAAACGTCGAGAAATTCCTGTTGACAAACAAGTATTGACAGATTATATAAACGTGTTAAATTCGCATAATAATATTAGTCGGCAAAAAAATAACGAGGAATATTCTGACGATGAATTGCTTAAATTCACCGAACATATGAAAGATTTGAAATCTTAACCGATTTTTGAAAATTATTTTTTTGAATGGAGATTTGATTATGTTATCAGATAAAAGATTGATTTTAGAGAACCTTATGGAAAAAGGAAAATCAAACGGTAAACTCTCTACTAAAGATATAACCGACGCTTTAGAGAAGCTTGATTACGATGTTGAACAGATGGACGCTTTCTATGACAACTGCGCTGCGTTAAACATCGAAATTATTGACGATATTGTGCCGGACGAAACTCTGGATATTACGGCTAACAATGAAGAAAGCTCTGAGGATTCCGTTGATATATCTATCTCTACCGAGGGCATTTCAATCGATGACCCGGTTAAAATTTATCTTAAGGAAATCGGAAGAGTTCCTCTGCTTACCGCAGAGGATGAAATCCAGCTCGCAGAACAAATGGCAAGCTCAAATGAAGAAAAGGCTTCCGAAGCCAAGAAAAAGCTTGCGGAGGCTAATCTGCGTCTTGTTGTTTCAATAGCTAAGAGATATGTAGGACGAGGCATGAGCTTTCTTGATTTAATTCAGGAAGGAAATCTGGGTCTTATAAAAGCTGTTGAGAAATTTGACTATACTAAAGGATTCAAGTTCTCTACCTATGCTACCTGGTGGATAAGACAAGCTATAACAAGAGCCATTGCCGATCAGGCCAGAACTATAAGAATTCCCGTTCATATGGTTGAAACGATTACAAAGGTCAAGAAGGTTTCATCTCAGCTTCTTCACAAAAACGGTCATGACCCAAGCTCTGAAGAAATTGCTGAAGAGCTGGGAATGCCGGTCGAGCGTGTAAGAGATATTATGAGAATAGCTCAGGACCCGGTATCGCTTGAAACACCTATCGGCGAAGAGGAGGACTCTCACTTAGGCGATTTTATACCCGATGATGAAGCCCCTGCCCCCGCTGAAGCTGCGTCCAGAACCTTGCTCAAGGAACAGCTTGATCAGGTTCTCTCAACGCTGACAGATCGTGAAGAAAAGGTTTTAAGGCTTCGTTTCGGTCTTAAGGACGGACGCTCAAGAACTCTTGAAGAAGTCGGTCAGCAGTTTAATGTGACTCGTGAACGTATTCGTCAGATTGAAGCAAAGGCGCTAAGAAAGCTTCGTCACCCTAACAGAAGCAACAAAGTTAAAGATTATTTAGATTAGAAGTATTCGGCTTTATGCTACATAATATTTTTTAATCTGAACAAGAAAGGCTCATGCTAATGAAAAATTATGATAAAAATTATGAAGCGTCAGAGCCTGATTATTACGACGAATATGATTATGACAATTCAAAAAAGTCATATAGGAAAAAACATAGAAAAAGCAAAAGACGACAGGTTGTCTTATGGTTAATAACCTTGGGCATAATAGCTATAGCCGCCGACCTTATTATACTTCTGTATACGGGCAAGATATGGTTCAACTCCCCTTCCAGAAAAGATTATCCTGTTCAGGGCATTATTGTTTCATCACTTCAGGGCGAGCTTAATTTCAACGCTTTTGAGGTTGAAAACATATCCTTTGCCTATATTAAGGCTACTGAGGGCGATTCGCTTATAGACGATCAGTTTAAAGCCTCTTGGGAAAACTCAGAAAAAAGCACTGTCAAAACAGGCGCTTATCACAAATTCAGCTTCTCTGACGACGGAAAATCCCAGGCGGAAAACTTTATTAAAACAGTCGGCAAAATTTCAAGCAGCGGATACAGACTTATTCCTGCCGTAGAAATAACAAAAAGCGGAATCTCGCTTGCTTATTCACCTGATAAGGACAGCATTGTCAATAATCTTAAAGAATTTTGCAGCGCTGTTAAAGACGAATACGGTTTCAATCCTATTATCATTACCGGTGATTCTTTCTACGAGGATTATTTAAAAGACGATTTTTCAGCCTTTACACTTTGGATAACCGATTTGCTGTCTGAACCTAAATCTATTAACTGGAGCTTTTGGACTTACAGTCCCAGAGGTAAAATAAACGGCGTTTCCAATGCCAAAAACTATGTTAATATGAGCGTATTCCGAGGCTCAAGACAAGACTTTATCAGCCTTCAGTACAGAACTTAATAACCGAAAAACATTAATCCCTTAGCATATTGCTAAAGGGATTTTTTTATGTCTGTTAAATATTCATCTTGTTCTAAACTGTAAAAATAATTAATAAAATAAAAAAGACAGCCTTATAAAAGCTGCCTTTTTCAAATTGGGTCAATTACTATTTTGTCAATTCTTTTGCACAATCAGCACAAACGAATTTACCCTTGAACTCAGTTACGCCGTCTTTGTTACCGCAGAACGTGCATGAACGCTGGAACTTCTTGAGAATAATCTTGTCTCCGTCCACATAAATCTCAAGCGAATCCTTAGGTCCGATGTCATAAGTTCTTCTTAACTCAATCGGAATAACTATTCTTCCAAGTTCGTCGAGTGGTCTTACAATTCCTGTAGATTTCATTTGCTTTTCCTCCTAATATTCATAAAATAATAATTATCCAATAAATCGTCTAATATTATTTTATTTGAACTTCAATTATAATTTTACCATAATACAAATTTTTGTCAAGCTAAAAATCAAAATTGATTATAAGTATTAACGAGGGGTACATTTTATGTCTATAATTATAGGAATCATTGTTATATTATCCTTTATTGTGGGATTTTATAACAACAATTTATATGCCATTACAAATGATGTAATGGATTATAGTAACAAATCAGTACAGTTTATGTTAACGATTACCGGAACCATGGTATTTTGGGGAGGTTTGTTGAATATTGTAAAAGATTCAAGACTGGATGAAAAGATTTCAAAGCTTTTAAAACCTGTATTGAAAATGATTTTTTCAAAGCTGAATTTCAAAGGCGCAGCATACAAAGCAATCACTATGAACGTAACCGCTAATCTTTTAGGATTAGGAAACGCTGCTACGCCTCTGGGAATAGAAGCTATGAAAAGAATCAAAGAAGAAGACAATATCAAAAATCTTCCGTCAAAAAACATGGCGTTGTTTACTGTGCTGAATACTGCTTCCCTACAGCTTATCCCCTCGACTGTCGCTGCAATACGTTTTCAGCACGGTTCAAAGAATCCTATGGAAATACTCCCTGCCGTTCTGGTTTCATCATTTACTTCGCTCTTATGCTCTGTAATTCTCATAAAGGTAATCTGGAAAGACGAAAAGAGAAAACATCATGAGTGATATTCTGTCACGCCTGAAATTCACAGATCTTATACTCCCTCTCATAATTACCTTCATAATTGCATACGGACTTATTAAAAAAGTAAACATTATGGATTCTTTTATTAAAGGAGCTACCGAAAATCTTAAAACAATAGCTGATATATTCCCGTCGATACTTCTGCTGATGGTGACAATCGGAATGTTCAGCTCCTCAGGATGTATTGAACTCATAACAAAGCTTTTATCACCTGTCACAACATTTCTCGGTTTCCCGGAGGAATGTGTGCCGCTGGCAATACTTCGTCCCCTTTCAGGAAGCGGAGCTTTAAGTATGTTTGATTCCGTACTTTCACAAAACTCACCCGACAGCTTTGCCGGACGCGTAGCCAGCGTTCTTATGGGATCAACAGAAACGACATTCTATACCCTTTCTGTATATTATTCAGCCTGTAAAGTAAAACCAACGAAAAAAATCGTTTTTTGCGCACTTTTTGCCGATCTTGTAGGTTTTATTATGAGCTCGCTTACTATCTCTATTATATACCAGTAAATGGTGTAAAATAAGAACTTTCAATGAACTTTACGGGAATTTTTTACTTACTAATTATTAACAATTTTAGAATTGAGGGATGTTTTTGAAAAAACAGGGCTTTTTAATGGGATCTTTTATTCTGGGAATCACTATGCTTATAACAAAAGCTTTGGGAATGATATATAAGATTCCTCTTACAAATATTCTAGGCGGAACGGGAATGGGATATTATTCTTCGGCATATACGATTTTCATGCCGCTGTACGCTATTTCAGCAAGCGGTATACCTGCGGCAATGTCAATGACGGTTTCTGAAAGCTATGCTTTTGAAAGGTACAAAAACATTAAGCGAATCAAACACGTTTCTCTTTTAGGATTTACCTTTATATCTCTTGCAGCGTCTGTCCTTATGATAATACTGTCTTACCCTATATCTAAATATATATCAGGCGACGGTAGAGCGTATTTATGCGTTATCGCTATAGCTCCCAGTATTTTTGTCGGAAGCGTAATGTCCGTTTACAGAGGATATTACGAGGGCTTAAGAAATATGCTTCCTACGGCTGTTTCGGAAATAATTGAATCAATACTAAGGGTTGTTTTCGGTTTGGGAGGAGCTTATTTAGCTATTTATCTCGCTCAGCGAGGTTTTTCACAAAGCGGAAAGGTTTTCGGTCAGGCAGTCAGCAATTCCGATGAAGTTATAAACGCCGCTACGCCTTATATATCCGCTTTTTCTCTTTTCGGTGTTACTCTTTCGACTCTTGCAGCGGCCGTATACTGTATGCTGCGTTCTAAAATACTTGGCGATGGTATAACAAAAAATATGATTTCAAGAGATATAGTTACCGACAGGATGAGAACTATTTTTAAATCCGTTCTCTCGCTGTCTTTCCCTATAGCAGTAAGTTCGGTAATAACTACGGTAATTTCAATGATAGACCTGGCTACAATTTCACCTATTATTAAAAAGCTGATTGAAAGAAACAGCTCCGCTAAGTTATTTGATATAATAGGTTCGCAAATCAACAAAAACGATATACCAAACTTCGTATACGGCTCGTTTGTGGGACTTGCTCTGACAATATTCGGTCTTGTGCCGTCGCTGACAGGAATATTCGGAAAAAGCTCCTTTGCAAACGTTGCCGCCTGCTATTCTAAAAAAGACATACCGGCTTTACAAAAAAGCGTAAACGCCGCTTTGTTTTCCACTAATTTTATCGCCATGCCCTGCGCTTTGGGACTTATAATTTTAAGCGAACCAGTTCTTACTTTATTTTTTCGCTCCAGACCTCTGGAGGTTGCCATTTCAGTCAAGCCGCTGATGTATTTATGCTTCGGCATAATTTTTATATCTATCACAGTTACCATGTTCTCTCTTCTTCAGGCAGTCGGAAATGTAAAAGCGCCGTTGAAAATTCTTATCGGAGGTCTTATAATAAAACTGATTTTAAATATAATTCTTATAAACATAGATTATCTGAACATAAGCGGCGCTGCAATATCCACAAGCGTAAGTTATATGTTTATAGGAATCTGCTCTGTACTTTCCTTTGTCAGTTATACAGGAACTAAAATCGATTATCTGACCACAACTGTTAAGCCTCTTTTCGCAGGAATTCTTTCATCAGTGGTTATACTTTTTAGCTATGTTATCGCTCTGCACTATCAAAATCAGGTGATTTCGTTATTTTTTTCCATAATAATAGGTAGCATTATGTACATTTTCTTTATGTATTTATTGTCCGTTTTTAACAAAAATACGTTAAAAAGCTTATTTTCAAATACAAATATCTAAAAAACTATTGAAATTAAATTAAATTTAGGTTATTATTAATATTAGCGTAATTATGAAAACAAATAATAAACAGTTAATTGCCGGATATTATGCTTCTTGGAGTTGTTCTATACAATGGTTGATTTCACTTTCAAAGACGAATATGACATTGAAGATCTGATTGAGATAGTGAAACTTTTAAGAAGCGAAAACGGTTGTCCGTGGGACAAGGAACAAACTCACAAATCAATACGCATGGATTTTATTGAAGAAGTTTATGAAGCTATTGAGGCGATTGACTTTGAAAGCGAAGAAATGCTCAGAGAAGAACTGGGCGATGTACTTTTGCAGGTTGTTTTCCACTCGCAGATAGAAAGAGAAAAAGGTACTTTTGATTTTTCAGATGTAACAAACGATATATGCAAAAAGCTCATTATCAGACATCCTCACGTTTTCGGAGATGTTTCTGTTAAAAACTCAGACGAGGTTTTGCAAAACTGGGATAAAATCAAAAAAGACGCCAAGGGACAAAAAACTTATACCGACACTCTAAAAAGCGTTCCGAGTGTATTCCCTTCCCTTTTAAGGGCAAGCAAGCTGGGAAAAAGGGCTTCAAGAGCTAATATTGATTTTAAGGACGCTGACAGCTCGTTTAAAGCGTTTTGCAGTAAAGTTGATGAACTAAACCGTCTGATTGAATCAGGCGATACAGAGCTTATTTCCGAAGGTTTCGGCGATGTTCTGTTTTATGCAGCTAATTCGGCAAGAAAATTCGGTCTTAATGCCGAAGAGATTTTAGCGCAAGCAAACATCAGGTTTATTGATATGTTTGAAAAGATAGAAAAGACTGCCGTTAAAAATAACGAAAACATTCAGGACTTATCTTCAAACAAGTTAAACGAATACTTTGACCTTGCAAAAAAAGATTTGTAACTAAGGCAAGATGTCCCCCGACTCTATAGGCGGAGGGTTCCATTACCACATTTAATGACGGGCAAGCCCTTATTGAATTTAAGGCTATAAGAAATTTTGATAAATTTCTTTGCATATACACGCTTATCCTGATAAACATAAGGAAAGCAATAAACTTTTGGCTTATGCCGATTATTTAGGAGGAAATTCAAATGACAAAGACTGAGCTTGTAAGCCTTATCGCTGATAAGGGCGACTACTCAAAAAAGGATGCTGAAAAAGCATTGGCAACAGTTATTGACGCTATTACTACTTCACTTACAAAGGGTGAAAAAATCTCTCTCGTAGGATTCGGTACCTTTGAAGTTCGTGATAGAGCCGCTAAGACTGCTATCAATCCTATGACTAAGGAAAAAATCAACGTCCCTGCTAAAAAGGTTCCAGCTTTCAAAGCCGGAAAATCTCTTAAAGACGCAGTTGCAAAGTAATTGGTAAAACCGTTGCCTGTCAGATTTCTGACAGGCTTTTTGTTTTAGACAAATAATTAATATTAAACAGCCAGCGAAAGGTAAAATTAAAATGAGGTTAGACAAATATCTTAAAATAACAAGAATTATTAAAAGGCGCACAGTTGCAAACGAAGCCTGTGACGCCGGTAAGGTTTCGGTCAACGGAAAAACAGCACGGGCTTCATATGATGTAAAAGCAGGAGATATAATTGAAATAAATATGGGACAAAAGCCGCTTAAAGCCGAAGTTCTAAGCGTAAACGATTATGTTAAGAAAGAAGAATCGTCAGACTGCTATCGTATAATAGATTAGACAAAAACCTGCTTTGGAATTTAATTTTTAGCATAAAAAAACCTACCGGACTTTCGGTAGGTTTTATCTTTCGGTTATTCTCTTTAAAGCTCTATATCGCTGGCGTCTACGTCAAAGTCATCTAAGTCTATCTGCGACATGAACGCTTCATACTCTTCCTCGCCTAAATCCTCTTTAAGCTTGTCGTAATTAAATGAACCGTCGTCATTGTAATAGTTTTCAAGATATATTGCGTCTTCGTCATCATCTTCGGAAACCGACGCATCTGTATCTTCATTCAAATCATCAGAGCCGAAAAGCTCAGTCAATGCGGCAATGAAATCATCGCCCAAAGCTGTCTGAATATTAGTAATAAATTCATCTATATTCATAGACTCCTGGTATTCGGATATTTTATCAAGCGTATAAACAGTACCGTTCGGTATTGTTATGTCAGACGCATTTGTAGCTTCGCTTGTAGAGCTTATAGTTAAATACTCAACATCGTCTAAAGTAAACTTAGCAGTTGAATTCTGCTTATTATCTGTTGTTTTATCTGAACCTTCAACAACAATGGTTTCACTATCGCTCTTAACAGTAAGCTTAAAATCATCGTTTACAAAACCATTATCCTTATCAGTAATCTCAAAATTGTCAATGTCCAAAGCTAATGACATAGCTTCCATATCATCTTGAGCCGCAGTATCAACGGTAAAGTCAAAGTTAAGCTTATCTCCGTCCTTTGTTGCTTTAAACAGAACATTAATATCTTCGCTTGCAGCGCTGATAACATAAGCGTCCTTCTTATCAATAACCAGAACAACCGCTTGATCTTCTTTAATACCTACTATATCGTCACCGTCGTATATGAGGTTGATTTCTTCGCTTGAGGTTTCATCTGATAAGCTTTCTAAAACATTGCTCTTTAAATCGTCAATCATTGAAGAATAGTTATCTTCGGTAATTTCTAAAGCGCTTCCCAAAAGTGATATAACTATATCTTTAACGGTTTCATCTGTCTTGAGCTTATCAAAAACGTTCTCAACCATTTTCTTTTCATCGTCAACAGTCAATGTAATCGTCTTAAGCTTATAGTCATATTCAACGCCGCTTATATCGCCTTTGTAATCCTCTTCGTTAGTTGCTTCAGGTAATGAATCAATTACTACATCCAAATAATCTTCTAATATATCATCCCATTCGTCAACCTTTAAATCCGAAAGGTCTCCGATTGCAGAAGAAGCAGAAGAACCTGCTGATAAAGCTGATTTAAGCTCATCGCTGCTAACATATGCGTCCATAAATTCTTCGCCTAAGCTTGTAAGATAATCAGCTGTTACTTCTAAATATGCGTCGCTGAGTTCGGGAACCTGTATGTACGCCGCTTCTCCTTCTTTGTCGAAAACACTGTTAAGCGTTGCAAGACTTGTGCCGTCATAAGAAACAGCTAAATCTGCACCTGCTTTGCTTCCCTTCAGTTTAACTTCCGACGAAAGCTCCAAAGGCTTAACCTCTGTTCCTAAAGCTTCTGTAACCCCTGAACCAAACTCGATTTCGGCTTCCATTTTTGAAGCTGAATTCGCTTTACCTGAAAATACAGATGAAAGAGTATTAGCGTTAGACACGCTGTCAAAAATATCAGCAATCATTTCCTTAACTGACGCATTAGATTCTTTTTCCTTGTCCTTACCGCTTTCACAAGCTGTAAAAGCAGTAACCGACACAGCGCCTGCCAACAAAACCGCAAGAGCTTTTGTTATTTTGTTTTTAATCTTCATTAAATAACCTCCTATAATTATCATTTAACAATAATTCATTATATCAATATATTAATAAATTGTCAATGATGGTTTAATGAAAAGTCTTTGAAAAAAACGTCGAAAAAACCCTCGGGAATAATTCCGAGGGCGAAAAAATTCTAACTTTTGAACTTGTATCCGTCATTTTTCAGGTTGTCTATCACATCTCCCAGTATATTTGCGTTTGTCTGAGATACAGAGTGAAGCAGATATATCGCTCCGTCATGCTTGGCTTCGGTCACCTTTTTTAAGGCTTCGGCTTCATCAGGCTGATTGTCTACGTCCCAATCGGCATAAGCAAAGCTCCACAAAACGGTTTTATAGCCGCATTCGTTGGCAAGCTGAAGGATTCTCTCCGAAAACTCGCCCTTAGGCGGTCTGAACTCTGTCATTTCGTAGCCGAAATTGTCTTTAATATAATTGTGCAGTCCCATTATCTCCTGCTTTGCCTCTTCAGTGGAAATGTTAGGCATTGACGGGTGCGAAACGGAATGATTTCCGATAGTATGACCTTCTTCAATCATTCTTTTAATCAAATCAGGATTCTTTTCAGCATAATCCTGCAAAACAAAAAAAGTGGCTTTTACCTTTTTCTCTTTCAGAGTATCCAGGATTTTTTCAGTATATCCGTTTTCATACCCCTGGTCAAAGGTCAGATAAATCGTCTTTTTATCACTTTTTTTGTCAGACTCAGTTTTTGCCATAGCTATCGCATTATACTTAGAATACTTTTCATTGAAGTCTAATGCGCCCTGAGGTCTGTTTTCACTGTCAACAATTACCCCTTGACCATAGCCTATAAGCGTATTGTCAAGTGATGAAAGATCCATTGTCTTTTCCGCCATTAAAGGCTCGGCGCTCGCAGAACTTGATTTGGCTGAGCCTGATTCAGACGGAGCTTCGGTTGTTGTTTCAGTATTTCCTTGGGAAGAAATCGTTGTTGTTTCACTCTGCGCCGCCGATATTTCGCTGCTGCTTTCTTCATAATCTCTGGTATTCGGTTCAATATCATTAGCGCAGCCCGATAAAACGAACGCTAACGATATTAACAAGCTTAAAATGTATTTCATAAAATCATCCTTTCTAAAACTTAGGATAACCGAATTTGAGAAATACATTGCTGTTAATTAAATGAATTATTTTAAGAAAATTAAAACTCCGCCGACAGGAAAACTCCCGCCGACAGAGCTTGAATAATCATCAATTTTTCTTTTGTATGATTTATTCGCCTAAATAAGACTTAACCAATGCCTGAAGCAGTTCATCTCTATCAATATGACGGATTAAGCTTCTTGCATTGTTATAAGTGGTTATGTAGGTCGGATCCTCAGACAGAATATAACCTACTATTTGATTTATAGGATTATAACCCTTTTCCTTAAGAGCCTGATATATCGTTGTCAGATTCTTTTTAAGTTCTGTTTCCTTATCTTCTTTCACAGAAAAGGTCATCGTTTGATCGTACATAAGCTTTATCCTCCTTATGAAATTCTTACACGGACGCCAAAAACTAAGCCTCGGACGCATATTTAAACATATGCTTGTTATATTATAACCTAAATTTTTCAAAATAACAAGTGCTTTTGAAAAAAAATAGCAAAATAAATTGTTTTTATTTATTAACTTTTATTAAACAATGTCGAAAACTGACACTTTTCTCTTTTAATATTATGCAAAAAACAAAAGAAACAGCAACAAAAAAACGCAGTATTCAAAAAAAGCATACTGCGCTCCATTAATTATTTTTATTCAAAATTTGTACATTATGAACAATACTTGTTAAATAAGTCCCTGTATTTACATAAAATGGGTTAAGTGATAATGTACATGGTAAATCTCACTCCCTAGATTTTTGCAACACTTTGCTAACACAATTCGACAAAAACTCAAGAAATTTTTAAAAAAATAGCAGAATGTTATAACTAAGGCAAGATGTCCCCCGCCTTTATAGGCGGCGGGTTCCATTACCCGTTCAGTAGCGGGATACAATCCCCTACTGAACGGTCGGTCGGCAATGCCGACCCTTGACACATTGAATGACGGGCGAGCCCTTATTGAAAATTTAAATGGTTTAATTGTGCAAAATCAACGAAAGTTTCAGGATGATTTTACAGTTCAAGTTTTATATCGGGAAAAATGATTATCCCTGCCTCAGCTCTGCGCCGAGCTCTTTAAGCGACTTTAAAACACGTTTCACAGCGGCGTCCGCCTGCTCGTCGGTAAGAGTTCCGTCGTGCGAGCGCATTGAAATCGAATAGGAAACCGATTTTTTTCCGCTTTCTATCTGCTCTCCCTTATAAACGTCAAACAGCGTAACCTTTTCAAGCGTATTGCCCACTGCTGACTTTATAGCTTTTTCAAGCTTTGCAACAGGAATCTTTTCATCGCAGACAATCGACAAATCCCTGGTAACAGCAGGATATTTAGGAAGAGGCTTGTAGGTTTTTTCAACGTCAGCCAGCTCCATCATTTCAGGAATATTCAGCTTTGCTATATAAGTTCTCGTACCGACGCTGTAGTTTTCCGAAACGGCGGGGTGAAGCTCTCCTAAAATTCCGAACTCTGCTCCGTCCTTTTTAAGCACTGCAACTCTTCCGGGGTGGAAAGCAGAATATTCATCGAAGGAGCAGTCTGATGAAGCAAGCTCAACGTCATATCCGCTCACGCATACAGCGTCCAAAAGCTCTTCAATAATTCCCTTAAGCGTATAGAAGTCCACGCTTCCGTCAGAGTCGTACATACCGACGCAAAGACGAACAGGCTCGTTCGGGAGCTTTCCGTCCTCGGTTTTAATATACTCGTTTCCCAGTTCAAAGAGAGAAGCTTTCATGTTTCTGTAGTTATAGTTTCTCGATAAGGTTTCGCACATTGACGGAATAACAGTGGTTCTCATAACAGAAGTGTCCTCTCCCAGCGGGTTTGTTATGGTAACGGCGTCACGCAGAGGGCTGTCGTCGGGCAGAAATATTTTATCAAAGTATTTAGGAGATATAAACGAATAAGTTTCAATTTCGTTAAGCCCAAGAGCCGCCATTGACGACTGAATGTTTCTCACAAACCTTTGCTTCGGAGTTTTCGAAGCTTCAGCCACGCCTTTAATTATAGCAGACGGAATATTGTTATATCCGTAGATTCTTGCGACTTCTTCTGCTATATCCGCCTTGCACTCAATATCTATTCTGACAAAGGGAGCATAGCACTTTCCGTCACGAACTTCAATGTCAAGTCTGTTAAGATATTCTATCATATCTTCCTCGGGAATATCAGTGCCGAGGAAGCTGTTTATCCATTCAGAATCAAAATCAACAGGATGTTCGGTCTTATCTGAATAATCCTTATCGATAATAGTATTGTAAACCTCTCCCGCCTCGAGTTTTTCGACAAGCTCAAACGCTCTCATAATTGCTGGATAGCAGTTTTGAGGACTTAAGCCTTTTTCAAATCTGGCGGACGAATCGCTTCTCATACCGAGCTTCTTTGCAGTTTTTCTTACGCTTGCTCCGTCGAAGCAAGCCGCTTCAAAAACAACAGTTGTGGTATCGTCCATAATTCCGCTGTACTCACCGCCCATAACTCCGGCAACAGCCACAGGCTTTTCTGCATCGGCAATAACCAGCATTTCATCGCTGAGAGTGCGTTCCTCACCGTCGAGAGTTACTATCTTCTCGCCGTTTGCAGCGTTTCTGACGTTTATACTGTTCCCCTTAACATATCTTAAATCAAATGCGTGCATAGGATGACCGTATTCAAGCATAACATAGTTAGTAATATCAACAAAATTATTAATAGGACGAACTCCGCTTGCACGAAGTCTTTCACGCATCCACCTAGGCGACGGCTCAATCTTTACGTTCTTTACTATACCTGCTATATATCTTGAACAAAGCTCGGTATTATGCACCTCAACCGAAAGTTCGTCGCTTATATTTCCGTCAATACCTTTGTATGCAGGCTCTTTAAGCTTTCTTTCAATGCCGTAGGTAGCGGCAGCTTCCCTGGCAAGACCAAGCACCGAAAGACAATCGGGTCTGTTTGATGTGATTTCAAATTCAACCGTTGTATCGTTAAAGCCTATTGCTTCTTTTATATTCTTTCCCAAGGTTTTATCACAGTCATCGCCCAGGATAAAAATGCCGTCCTCAACAGCGTACGGGAAATCGTGCAGAGTAAGTCCAAGCTCCTCCAAAGCGCAAAGCATTCCGTTGCTTTCAACGCCTCTGAGTTTTCCGTTTTTAATTTTAACAGACTTTCCGTCATGAAGAACAGTAGAATTGTTAAGCGCCACGGGAACATAATCCCCTTCATTCACATTAGACGCTCCCGTTACTATCTGAAGCTGTTCGCTTCCGACATCTATCTGACATACCACAAGGTGGTCAGAATCCTTATGAGGCGCTACAGACAGAACCTTTCCTACTACCACGTTTGTTATATCCTTACCCTCGGGAGCAAACCCCTCGACCTTAGAGCCTGACATTGTCATATCATAACAAAAATCTTTTATATTTTTATCGCTGACATCTACATAATCGTTCAGCCATTTCATAGATAAATCCATTTTACATTATTCCTCCGTTTACATAAAAACAATAACCGATTTTTCCATTAAAACTGGTTCAAGAAGCGCAAATCATTTTCGTACAGCAATCTCATATCATTAATGCCGTATCTTCTCATTACTACCCTTTCAAGCCCCAATCCAAATGCAAAGCCTGAGTAAACCTCGGGGTCTATTCCGCAGTTTGCCAAAACCTTAGGATGAACCATACCTGCCCCTAAAAGCTCAATATATCCCTCGTCCTTGCACATTGAACAGCCCTTTCCGCCGCAGTTAAAGCACATAACGTCAACCTCTGCGCTGGGCTCGGTAAACGGAAAATGATGAGGACGAAGTCTGATTTTACAGCCATCTCCGTAAAGACGCTTCATCAAAAGCTCAAGCGTTCCGACAAGATCCGCCATTGTGATTCCCTTATCAACAACAAGTCCTTCAATCTGGTGAAACAGCGGTGAATGAGTTGCGTCAACGGCGTCTGAACGATAAACTCTTCCCGGAGAGATTATCCTGATAGGCGGCTTTTTCTCCTCCATAACGTGAACCTGAACCGAAGACGTCTGAGTTCTTAGAAGAATATTATCCGAAATGTAGAAAGTATCCTGCGTATCTCGTGCCGGATGATCGGGCGGAAGATTCAGAGCTTCAAAATTATAATAATCATATTCAACCTCCGGACCTTCAGCAACGTCAAAGCCCATTCCCATGAATATCTCTTCTATCTCGTTCATAACGATATTAAGCGGATGAAGCTTTCCTAAGTTCTGCTTTTTACCGGGAAGCGTTACGTCAAGCTCTTCTTCTTTTAATTTTTTCTCAAGCATTTGGGCTTTGATCTCCTTAATGCGATTGGTTAAGGATTCCTCAATCTCTGATCTCACCTTGTTTGCGAGCTGCCCGATAACAGGACGTTCCTCCGCCGAAAGCTTACCCATCTGTTTCAATATTGCAGTAAGCTCGCCTTTTTTTCCTAAAAACTTTACTCTTAGTTCTTCCAGAGCTTTTGTATCGTTTACCTTTGAAAGCTCCTCTTTTGCAAGAGTTTCAATTTTTAAAAGTGCGTCTTTCATAAATTATCCTCCTCGTATATTGCATTTCAAATATTTACTAAATAAAAAAGCCTTATCCTGTTTAGGACAAGACTTCAAGCTTGCTATACCACCTAAAGGTAAAAGAGCTGACACTCCCTCGAAATTTAACGGTTTCAAAATCCGTTCCCGCTTACAACGGCTTCAATTAAACCGCTTCGGCAGAACCACTCGTGAGTGAACTTCAATCCGTCTAAGCTTAAGGAACTTTCAGCAAACAATCCTCTCTCTGAAAAGCTTTGATATACAAACCTACTCTCTCAGTCGTCATGTTTAAGATAAATATATCACAACAAATTTCCTTTGTCAAGCAAAATAGATAAATTTTTCAAAGATATAAAAAATCAATCATTAAAACTTTATATGCTGATATTTATATGCTAAAATAAAATAGAAAATATTTTTGTAACGTTTTTCATTTTCGTTCGTCTAATAGACAGCAAAAGATCTTTTGAACTCTGCAAGGTTAAGGAGGTGGCTTTTATCAGAAGTAATAAAAAAGATAAATCTCTGCAAAATAGTCTGCTTGAAACAGACTATACACTTGTATACAGGTATACTCTGTCCCTTTGCAAAGATGAAAATCTGGCTCAGGATATTACTCAGGAAACTTTCCTAAAGGCTATGAAATATAAAGAAAAGTTTTTGGGGAACTCAAAAGAAAGCACATGGCTTTGCGCAATCGCTAAAAACCTATGGCTTGATTATATAAAAAGGCAAGGCAGATTGATTGACTTTGATGAAAGCCAACTCAAAGAAAACTCTTTTTCCATTGAGGACAGTATTGCAGATTCCGATACTGCTATGCGTATACATATGATACTTCATACTCTGAACGAGCCATATAAGGAGGTTTTCTCACTTAGAGTTTTCGGACAGCTATCCTTTATAAGTATTGCAGAGATTTTCCAAAAAACCGAAAGTTGGGCGCGTGTTACATATCACCGTGCCAAAAGAATTATTACAGAAAAACTTAGAAAGGACGGATTATTATGAATAAAAATAATTTAAATTGCGATATAGTGAAAGATTTGCTTCCGCTTTATCACGACAAGGTAGTTAGCGACACTACTGCAATGGCTGTTGAGGAGCATTTGGACGGCTGTGAGGATTGCTCTAAAGAATATGACACCCTCTCTACTGAGCTTTCAACAAAGCTAAAGAGTGAGAAAAAAGGTGTTAAAGACCTTTTAAAAATTATCAAGCACAAGGGGCTTATTAAGGGTATAACTATTGCTGTTGTTTGTGTTGCAGTGCTGTTAAGTTCATTTTTTGTGCTTACTCAGGTTCCTTTGGTAACTATGTCAGAAAAACAGATTTCTGCAATGCATGTATACAAATATAACGGTGCATTTTTCATGCTATATGATCACCAGATGGTATCATACGGATATTCATATGGAGTTGAAGATACTGATTCAAAAAACAATGAAACCTATAACATTGTTTGTAAACGTCCGGTGTTAGAATTACATCCGTCGGAAAAGAGAGTAGTTGTTGCTGACTGGTTCTCCAAAACAAAGGTTAATGAAAATATCAACAAAATCACTCTCAACGGCAAGGTAATATGGACAGAACAGGAGAACGGCAATGATAAAGTTCCCGACTATGTAAAGGAATATATAGATTATTTTGATTCTGAAAACTACTCAAATTATGAAAAAGATGAAGACTATATAGGAATTTCATCATGTGATTTTGATTTCAACCGAGTAATATTTACTTACAGCGACGGTTCAAGTAAAGTATGGGATATAGACGGAAATCTTATTTCGGATAGTAGTGTAAATGAATAACGCTGACTGAAAATAACATATAAAATAACCGCCTTCCGGGGTTTCCAAAAGGCGGTTATTTCTTCTTATTTCTAACCTCTTGCCTCTAGCCGCCCAAAGGCGGCGGGTTCCATTACCCGGTCAAAAGTTGAATACAATCCCATACTGACCGTTGCCATGTTGAATGACGGGGCAAGCCCTTATTCAACGAAGATAAAAAACCAGATTTTTTTAACTTTTATTCCTATTTTACAAAATCCCTTGACAATATGTTTTGAATATGCTAAAATTAATTCAGTTAGCTATTGCAAACTCAAAATAATTCGGCATGAGCCGATTTTTTTCAAAAAGCCGAGTTAGCCATTGCAAACTTAAATTCAGAATATTATTCAAAAAGGAGGATTATTCCCTTTTGGGAGTACAGCAAGGATATGTTTCTTGAAATTTCAAATGTAGAAAAGTATTACGGCACCGGAGATAACCGCATTCAGGTTTTGAAAGGTATAACGACCGAAATCGAAAACGGCGAGATATGCGTTTTGCTCGGACCCTCCGGCTCGGGAAAGTCAACGCTTTTAAATATTATCGGCGGAATTGAAACGGCGGACGCAGGAAATATTTCAATAAACGGAGAAGCTATTGGAAAAATGAATGAAAAGAACCTCTCGCTCTACCGAAGAAATCATCTGGGATATGTTTTTCAGTTTTACAATCTTATCCCTAATCTGACAGTTAAAGAAAACATAGAGGTCGGAGCATATTTAAGCGATAAAGCTCTGAACGTTGACGAGCTTTTACATACTCTCGGCTTATGGGAACATAAAGACAAACTGCCTAACCAGCTTTCGGGAGGTCAGCAGCAGAGAACTTCTATAGGAAGAGCTATAGTTAAAAACCCCGATATACTCCTCTGTGACGAGCCTACGGGAGCGCTCGACTATAAAACCTCAAAAGACATACTTAAGCTTGTTGGAGAGATAAATAAAAAGTACGGCAATACGGTTATTATAGTTACGCACAACGACGCAATAAAGAACATGGCGGACAAAATTATAAAGCTGCGTGACGGAGCTATAAGAAAAGAATACAAAAACAGCGGGAAAATTTCAGCCGAAGCTCTTGAATGGTAAAAGCCTGATAATTTCAATAAGGGCTTACCCATCATTCAACGCGGCAAAGGTCGCATTGCCGACCGGCCGTTCAGTAGGGATTGTATTGTATCCCACTACTGAACGGATAATGAGACCCGCCGCCTATAGAGGCGGGGGACATCTTGGCTAAGTTATAACAAAGGAGGAACGTTCCTTTCGGAGCGGTGAAAATGAAAAATCCATTAAATAAACGCATACTTAGAGAGCTTAAATCAGACTTCGGAAAATACGCAGTTATATTTCTGTTTATGATTGCTACAATAGGGTTTGTTTCGGGCTTTCTGGTAGCAGACAACAGTATGCAGACGGCATATGACAAAAGCTTTGAAAAATACAATATTGAGGACGGACATTTTATTCTGGAAAGCGTTATTGACAGTGAGCTTAAAGAAAAGCTGTCTTGTGACGAGGATATAACCGTTTTTGAAAGCTTCTACAAAGACGAAACGGAAACTGCAACATACAGAATATACAAAAACCGAGATGGAATTAACGGAATAAGTATTCTTGAAGGCAGTCTTGCAGAATCAAACAATGAAATTGCAATAGACAGACTTTTTGCTGAAAATAACAATATATCTATAGGCGACAAAATCAATCTGCAAAATAATAATTTCACAGTCTGCGGATTGGTTGCTTTTTCCGACTACAGCGCATTGTTTCGCAAAAATACCGATATGATGTTTGACGCACAGAATTTTTCGGTTGCCGCAGTCACTGAAGACGCCTTTGAAAATCTAGACGACGTACATCTGAAATATTGCTATTCTTATAAATTCAATAATAAGAGCTTAAGCTATAAGGAAAAAAGCGAAAAATCAGAGGACATTATGAAGCTTATTGCCTCGTCTGCTCAGTTAAACGACTTTGTTTCGGAAGCTGATAATCAAGCAATACACTTTACGGGCGACGATATGGGAAACGACAAAGCAATGATGATCTGGCTGCTTTATATAGTTATCGTCATTATGGCTTTCGTGTTTGCAATAACAACAACTAATACAATAGAGCAGGAAGCCTCCGTAATAGGAACGCTTCGTGCGTCAGGTTACACTAAAGGAGAAATGATATGTCACTATCTTCTGCTTCCCGTTGCGGTTACACTGACAGGAGCGGCATTGGGAAACATTCTCGGCTATACAATATTCAAAAACATAGTTGTAAATTTGTATTACGGTAGCTACAGCCTCCCTCAATATAAAACAGTGTGGAGCGGTTATGCCTTTGTTATGACTACAGTTATTCCTTGTATAATCATGCTTATAGTTAATCTGACTGTTTTGATAAGAAAACTGAATTTATCACCATTAAAGTTCCTGCGGCGTGATTTAAAGAAAAACAAAAACAAAAAAGCCGTTCGGCTGCCCGATTTTAAGTTTATCTCAAGATTCCGCATACGCACAATTTTACAGAACAAGCACGGCTACTTAATAATGTTTATCGGCATACTCTTTGCAAACGTTATACTGATGTTCGGACTTATGATGACTCCCTTGCTTGAGCATTATGAAGATGAAGTTTTAAACAATATGATATGCGAGTATCAATATATTTTAAAATCACCTGCAGAAACAAACGATAAAAATGCTGAAAGGTTTTCGGTTACAACTCTTGAAACCGACTTAGAGAATAAGAAAATAACTGACGAAATAACCGTTTACGGCATAGAAAATCAGTCGGATTACATATCGTTGAATTCTGACTGTGAAGGAGTTACGGTTTCAAACGGAATTTTAGAAAAATACGGCCTTGAAGTCGGCGACACTCTGAACTTAAAAACAAAATACGGAAAGGATATCTACTCGTTTAAAATCGGCGGAAGCTATGATTATCCTGCTTCTCTCTGTGTTTTTATGAGCAAATCAGATTTCTGTAACTATTTTAATAAGCAGAATGATTATTACAACGGATATTTCTCAGACACAATGCTTGATATAAATGAAAATAATGTATCTTCTTTAATCACCCGGTCAGACCTAACTATCATTTCAGAACAGCTTTTCGACTCTATGGGTAATATGTTCCCGCTTATATCTGCATTTGCAGTTTTGCTTTATATGCTTTTGGTATATCTTCTTTCAAAAATAATTATCGAAAAAAACGCTTTGTCCGTTTCCATGGTTAAAATCTTAGGCTTTCAAAACAGCGAGGTTTCAAAGCTTTACATAGTACCCACGGCTGCAATTGTGCTTATTTCTATTGTTTTAAGTATTCCTATATCATATCTGTTCATAAGGCTCATTTATGTACAGATTATAAGCAGCTTTTCCGGTTGGCTTAGTTTTTATATCAAGCCGGTTATATATGTCGAAATGATTCTGCTGGGAATCGTTTCATATGCGGCGGTCGGCGCTTTGCAGTTTATAAAAATCAGAAAAATACCTATGCAGGAAGCCCTAAAGAACACTGAATAGACTGGATTTTTGTTTCCCGAACCGTCAAACGGCGATTCGGGATTTTCTTTTGTCCGGGCGATTAATTTGTCACTTTTATCCTTGACTTTTCATAGTAATTATGCTATAGTTGTAGTTATTCAAAAAACAAATGTGCTTAGGAGGTGGACTCGTTGGAGCATCACAGTTCGGGTAAACCGGTAGTTGTCAATTCATCTGTTTTGCCTGATATCATACTGAAAGTGCTTGACGCCAAACGTCTGAAAGCGAGAGGGGATGTAAAATCCTCTGCCGACGCCTGCCGAAAAACAGGTATCTCAAGAAGCGCATATTATAAATATAAGGACTCTGTTTTTGCTTATGAGGAAAAACTGACAAACAAGATCGTTTCACTATATCTTGTACTGAAAGACGAAAAGGGGGCCTTATCCTCTATTCTCACAAGTCTTTACGAAATGGGAGCTAACATTCTCACCGTCAATCAGAATATTCCTGTCGACTCGGTTGCAACGGTGACAATTTCAGTTAAGCCGGAAAGCGATTCTTTAAGCGCTTCCGACATAAAAAACGAACTTGCAAAGCTTTTATATGTCGTCGATGTTAAAATTCAATAAGGGCTTGCCCGTCATTCAACGTGGCAAGGGTCGGCATTGCCGACCGGCCGTTCAGTAGGAGATTTTATCCCGCTGCTGAACGGGTAATGAAACCCGCCGCCTATAGAGGCGGGGGACATCTTGCCTTAGTTATAAGCGGAGAATAAATTCTTACCTTTAATTATCAATAAATTATTTGAAAGGAAAAATTATAATGAGTAAAATAGCGGTAATAGGCTATGGAGTAGTAGGCTCGGGAACTGTTGAGCTGTTTGAAACCAACAAAAGATCAATCTGTGAAAAGGTGGGCAGAGATATTGAACTCGGATATATCCTTGACCTGAGAGATTTTCCCGATTCACCGTATAAAGACAAAATGACAAAGGATTTCACTGATATTCTCAACGACGATGAGGTTGAGGTTGCAGCTGAACTTATCGGCGGACTTCATCCTGCTTTTGAATTCACAAAGCAGCTACTTGAGAAAGGTAAAAGCGTAGTAACCTCGAATAAAGAGCTTGTGGCTGAAAAAGGAGCAGAGCTTTTAAAAATTGCAAACGAAAATAACGCAAATTATCTTTTTGAAGCTTCAGTCGGCGGAGGAATCCCTATAATTCGCCCTCTGCATAAATGTCTTGCAGGTAATGAAATTGAGCATATTTCAGGAATTTTAAACGGAACTACCAACTTTATTCTGACAAAGATGATAAAGGATCAGATGAGCTTCGAGGACGCATTGAAGCTAGCTCAGAAAAACGGCTATGCCGAAGCCGACCCGACAGCGGATATTGAGGGTCATGACGCTTGCAGAAAGATATGTATTTTAGGTTCGCTTGCATACGGAAAGCACATTTATCCTGACATGGTTCATTGTTCGGGAATTAAAAATCTTTCTCTGACCGACGCTGAATATGCTTCAAACGCAGGCTATACAATAAAGCTTATAGGCTCTGTTAAACCGAACGACGACGGCAAGCTTGTCGCTATAGTTTGCCCTATGCTTGTTCCTAAAGACAATCTTCTCTCAAATGTTGACGGCGTTTATAACGCTATCTGCGTTACGGGAAACGGAGTAGGCGACGTTATATTTTACGGTCAGGGCGCAGGAAAACTCCCTACTGCGTCGGCAGTTGTGGGAGATATAATTGACGCATTAAAGCATCAGCAGAGAGTTCTTGCTCTTTCATGGGAGGATTCTAAAAACGACTCAAGCTTTATGACGTCATATAAAGAATCTCAGACGGCTATGTATATAAGAATAAAGTGCGACGACGCAGATAACTTTAAGCGTTCGCTTTCAACTGTTTTCGGTCAGGTTATTTTCATTGAACGTGAAAACCGTCCGGAAAACGAGCTGGCATTTATAACTCAGCCAATGATTGAAAAAGATATTGACACAGAGCTTACAATACTTTCACATTCGGCTGAAATAATAAGCAAGATAAGGGTAATGTAACGGATATTAAAATTTTGCTTACTGTAGTAAAATAGCGGTTTTTTTAAAGGAATGATCTAATGATAAAAATACAAATTCCGGCTACAAGCGCTAATCTGGGAGCAGGATATGACTCTCTGGGACTTGCTCTTGACTTTTATAATTACGTAAATATGGATGAATCGGAAAGTATAGAAATTTCTTCAATAGACGGTTTGAAAATCCCCGCTGACAAATCTAATCTGATTTTTAAGTCGGCAAGCGATTTATATAAAGTCTGCGGCAGAACGCTTAAAGGCTTAAAGCTGGAACAAACCAACAATATACCGATTGCAAGGGGCTTAGGCTCGTCCTCGGCTTGTATCGTCGCAGGACTTGCAGGAGCAAACAAAATGCTCGGCGACCCTCTTTCCACCGATGATCTGGTGGATATAGCGGCTCAGATCGAGGGGCATCCTGACAATACGGCTCCTGCGCTTTTAGGCGGCATTGTAACTGCGGTTTTTGACGGAAAAAAAGTTCATTGGGTCAAGCAGGAGGTTTATACCAAGCTTAAATTCGTCGCAATTATCCCTGACTTTGAGCTTAGAACCAACAAGGCAAGAGCTTGTATTCCAAGCGAAATTTCCCATAAAGACGCAGTATATAACCTTTCCAGAGCAGCGCTTTTTTCCGCTTCGCTTTTGACAGGTAAGTTTGAAAATCTGCGTACCGCCGTTCATGACAGGCTTCATCAGCCTTACAGAATGGAGCTTATTCCTCGCTGCCGTGAGGTGTTTGATATCGCCTATAATCACGGAGCATACGGCGTTTATATAAGCGGAGCAGGTCCTACTGTTATGGCTATTGTAGACAATAATAATGATTTCTTCTGCGGAAAGGTCGAATTTTCGCTAAACGCCGCAGGGCTTTCAAACTGGAAGGTTCACGAGTTTCATATTCATAACAGCGGTGTTCTGATAAGTTAAATTATTGTATTCAATAAGGGCTTGCCCGTCATTCAATGCCGACCAGTCGGTCAGTAGTGGGATATAATCCCCTACTGACCGGGTAATGAAACCCGCCGCCTATGGAGGCGGGGGACGTCTTGCCTAAGTTATAAAAGGCTCTCTTAGCATAAACCTAAGAGAGCCTTTTTTGTATTAATAACTTAACCCTGACCATACATCCTTTTGTAATAGTCCTGATATTCGCCGCTTATGATATTTTCCCACCAGTCTTTGTTGTCAAGATACCACCGTATGGTTTTTTTAATTCCGTCTTCAAACTTTGTTTCAGGCAGCCAGCCGAGTTCTCTGTGAATTTTGGCAGGATCTATAGCATACCTCAAATCGTGTCCCTTACGGTCGGCAACATAAGTAATAAGTTCTTCACCCTTGCCAAGCTCTTTTAAAATAATCTTTACAATATCAATATTCGACTTCTCGTTATGTCCGCCTATATTATAAACCTCTCCTGTCGTTCCCTTGTGAATAATCAAATCTATTGCCTTGCAGTGATCTTCAACATAAAGCCAGTCACGAACGTTCTCACCCTTGCCGTATACGGGAAGCGGCTTATTATAAAGCGTATTTATAATCATCAAAGGTATGAGCTTTTCAGGAAAATGATACGGTCCGTAATTATTTGAGCATCTGCTTATTGTAACGGGAAGCCCATAGGTTCTGTAATAAGCGCCGACAAGCAGGTCGGCCGAGGCTTTAGACGCCGAATAGGGCGAACTCGTGTGAATAGGGGTTTCTTCAGTAAAGAAAAGGTCGGGTCTGTCGAGCGGAAGATCACCGTACACCTCATCAGTCGAAACCTGATGATACCGTTCTATTCCATACTTTATGCAAGCGTCCATAAGAGTCTGAGTTCCGATAATATTTGTGTTTAAGAATATTCCGGGGTCTTTAATGCTTCTGTCAACATGGCTTTCAGCGGCAAAATTTACAACAATGTCGGGAGCTTCTTCTTCAAAAACTCTGAAAACGGCTTCCCGGTCGGTTATATCAGCCCTAACGAATCTGAAATTCGGATTTTCCATAACGCTTTCAAGCGTTTCGAGATTACCTGCATAAGTCAGACAATCAAGGCAGATAATTTTATAGTCAGAATATTTTTTCAGCATATAGTGAACAAAGTTTCCCCCAATAAAACCTGCTCCGCCTGTAACAATTATTTTTTTCATATATCATTTGTCCCTTAAGGAACCTTCCTCCTTCTTATACTTTTTAGGTTTCTTCGGTCAGCGAAATCAGATACTTACCGTAATCTGTGTTTTTGAGCTCTTCACCCAGTTTAAAAAGCTGTTCTTTTGATATAAAACCTCTTCGCCAGGCAACTTCTTCTATACAGCTTATATAAAATCCCTGACGTGACTGAACAGCCTCAACATATTCAGCCGCTTTTAATAATCCCTGAGGCGTGCCTGTATCAAGCCAAGCCATTCCCCGTCCCAGAGTTACAACAGACAGTTTTCCTTTTTCAAGATAAGCGTTATTCACAGAAGTTATCTCCAGCTCTCCCCTTTCAGACGGCCGGACATTCTTTGCAATTTCAACAACATTGTTATCATAAAAATACAGTCCGGGAACAGCGAAATTTGATTTAGGATTCTGAGGTTTTTCTTCAATCGATACAACCTTGTTGTTTTCGTCGAATTCCACCACTCCGAACGCCTTAGGGTTCTTTACAGGATACCCGAAAACAGTAGCACCGCAATTTTGGTTTACCGCCCGGGACAGAAGGCGTGAAAAATCCTGTCCGAAGAACACATTATCTCCGAGAATCAGGCATACGCTGTCGCCGCCTATAAATTCCTCTCCTAAAACAAACGCTTGAGCCAGTCCCTTAGGCTCAGGCTGTACCTTATACTGAATAGAAATCCCTATTCTTGAGCCGTCGCCTAAAAGCTTTTTGTAAAGCGGAGTGTCTTCCGGCGTGGAAATAATCAGTATTTCCTTTATTTTCGCTAATAGCAGCACCGACAAAGGATAATAAATTAACGGTTTATCATAAACCGGCAAAAGCTGCTTAGAAACAACCTTAGTTATAGGATAAAGCCTTGTTCCGCTTCCGCCTGCAAGAATTATACCTTTCATATGATGTCTATGCTCTTTAGCAGAGCATACCCTCCTCTCATATTACAAATTTAATGCCTTACCGCAGGATTGCCATAGGCTTTTATATTGTTTCCGAAATTTTCAACAACTACGGCTCCCGCTCCTACTATACATTTTTCACCGATATTTATGTGGTCAATTACCGTAGCTCCTGCTCCTATCCACGTTTCTTTTCCTATATGAACAGAGCCGCACAAGGCGCAATTCGGCGATAAATGAACACCGTCGTCAATCTCGCAATCATGATCAACGGTTGCGGCGGTGTTTATAATAACTCCGCTGCCTATTTTCGAGTTTGCATTTACAACAGAATCAGCAAGCAAAACGCTTCCCTCGCCGACTGTTGAATATTCGCTTAAATATGCAGTTTTGTGTATTACACAAGGTAGCTTAAAGCCTTTTTTCTTCAGCTCGTTCATAGTTTTTAATCTGTAGTCATTGTTTCCTACGGCAACAACCGCATAATCATAGTCTTTTAAGAAAATTTCAGCTTCACTTACTTTCCCTATAACTTTAAATCCCAACACTTCTTTTACGCCGAAATCTTCTAAAACAGCTATTTCGTCATACTCACCGCAACTTGTTAAAGCGTCGAGAACAGATTTCGCATGACCCCCTGCTCCGATAACTAAAATTCTTTTACTCATTATTTTCCCCTTTTCCCTTTTTAAAGGTAAAAAATTTCATTATAAGAAAAGTAAGCGGTATACCTATGACGGAAGCCAGCAGGATTGCAAAAACCTTCGGCAGACCGGCAAGATTATAAACCAAAAAGAAAGAAATGTTCTGAATAATGAAGTTAGGAACATATGACAAACAGAATTTTATATATTTAAGAAATGAAAAGCTTTTATCGGAAAAAGTAACTACGCTGTTAAGAAAATAAGATACTGTAAGAGATGGTATATAACTTAAGGCATACGCTATATTTGCATTCATAATATACGAAAATAAAAACGGAAACAACATACCGTTGAAAGTATTTACACAGCCAACCAGCACAAAACATATAAACTGCTTTGTAAAAAAAATCTCTTTAATTTTTTTTATTTTTTCTACCATTAAAATGCCTGTCTTTCTTCTTATAACTAAGGCAAGATGTCCCCCTCCTCCTATAGACGGCGGGTTTCATTACTCTGTCGTCAATGCCGACCCTTGCCGCATTGAATGACGGGCAAGCCCTTATTGAAATTCGTATTACTGCACTGAAAGCTCTGAGATAGAATCAGTAATATAGTCTACATCTTCAAGAGTAAGCTCATAATATAACGGCAGTGTTAAAATACGCTCAGATATTTTTTCGGCTGTCGGAGTATTGCTCTTGCCGTATTTATTTCTGTAATATGTCATATTGCTTGTCAGCGGAGAAAAGTATTTTCTGGCGTTAATTTTCTTTTTACTCCAAAGTCTATCCGCAAGCTCGTCCCTTGAAATGCCGAACTCATCGTTAATTATTACAGGAAAATATGCATAGTTATACAAAACGTCTTTCCTGTCGAAACTAAATAACCTTATCTTTGAATTCTTTTTCTCTCCGTTTATTTTTCCGATATTTAAAATGTACCGTTCGACCAAAGCTTTTCTCTTTTCAACCTGCCTGTCGAAGCTTTCTAAATTGGCAAGACCGACCGCAGCGTGCATATCGGACATTTTAGCATTAAAAGAAGCCTCATAAACATCTTCTTTATCTTTTAATCCGAAATTTTTCTTATTCATCAGCTTTTCTCTTAATGAATAATCGGAAAAAGCCGCAGCTCCCCCCTCAACAGTATGAAAAACCTTTGTAGCGTGCATGGAAAACATAGATACATCCCCATATGAAGCTATACCTTTTCCGTTTAACCGGACGCCAAAAGCATGAGCGCTGTCATAAATTACTTTAAGATTATGCCGATTTGCAATTTTTTCAATTACATCAGTATTACACGGAAATCCATAAACGTGTACCGGGCAGACAGCCACCGTTTTATCCGTTATAAGATTTTCAATTTTACTTTCATCAATTGTACAGTCGCTTTCCTTAATATCGCAAAAAACAGGTCTTAATCCATTCATTTCAATAGCGTTTGTAGTAGATACAAACGTATAAGGCGTTGTGATTACCTCGCTTCCCTCAGGAAAATCAAAAACACGAAATATGCTGTCAAGAGCTAAATGCCCGTTCGCAAAAACCACCACTTCTTCTACCGACAGCTTATTGACAAGAGAAGCTTCAAGCTGTTTTACCAAAGGTCCGTTATTTGTAAGCCATCTTGTTTCCCACATACTATCCATATACTTCATAACAGTTTCCTTGGGAGGCATAAATGGACGCGTCACTAAAATAGGTTTATTAATTTTCATTATTTACTTCGCCTTCTGTCGCATTGCTTTCGTTTTTCTCTTCATCGCAGTTAATTTTCTGCCTGATAACATATGTCGGCAACTTACTGGAAGATATATATAGCCTTCCCAGATACTCCCCGACTATACCGATTGAAAAAAGCTGAATGCCCGAAAGAAAAATAACGGTAACTATAGTCGAAGTCCAGCCGGCAACTCCGCTCGGATTGATTAAGTGCTGTATTATAAGTATCAGTCCAATGATAAAGCTTATAAATGTTATTAATATTCCGATAGAAGTTGCCATTCTTAGAGGCTTCACCGAAAAGTTTAAAAAGCCGTTCAGCCATAGATTTATAAGCTTTTTTAACGTATAATTTGATTTACCGTTTGTACGTTCTCTATGCTCGCACAGAACATTTCCTACCCTGCTTGTTACCTTAAAAATTATCCCATAAACATAAGGATAGTTATTTGAATACTGAATAATAGCGTCTTTTACAAACCTTCTCATAACAAAAAAGTTGTTAATTTTGAGGTTTTTCGGCTTTCCTATCATTTTTTCGGTCATAAAAGTATTTATTCTGCTTCCGAAAAGCCTGAATGAGCTTTCTTTCTGCTTCTCGTATTTGGCAAAAACAACGTCCAGTTCACGGGTTTCAAGAGCTTCAATCATGTTTCCGATTTCATATCCCGGCATCTGCAAATCATCATCCATATTAACTATATAATCACCGGTTGCATACTTATAGCCTGCAAACATTGCATTAGTCTGTCCGGAGTTCTTTGCCAGGTCAAGAACCTTAATATCGTTGCGTTCTTTTGCTATGCTGCTAACTAATTCAAAAACATTATCAGGACTGCAATCATTAACGAGAACCATTTCAAGCTCATATTTTTCAAGCCTGTCAAATTCTTTAGTTACTTCGTCGATTACTTCTCCTATTGTGTTTGACGAATTATAAAGCGGTATAACAACAGAAACCTTTTTCATAATCCTATAACGCCTCATTCCTTAGTTTTTCTTACTTTTATTTTTCTTCTTCCTGAATATTAATACAACCGACAGAGCTGCAACACCCGCAGCGCCCATTATCAGGCTTATCTTAAACCCTACAGGTCTGTATTTAAGCTCTACTATATGCTTTCCCTTTTTAATATCGGTTCCTATAAAAGCAATATCCGCAATGTAGGTTTCCTGTTCTTCACCGTCAATATAAACCTTCCATCCGTCATTATAAGGTATGTTCAAATAAAGAACTCCGTCGTAATCAGAATCAACAGTACCCTTTACATAGTTATCATAAAACTCGGTAACATTTAATCTGTTATCCTCCAGCTTTTTTGCCTGCTCGTCAAAATTCTTCTGTGATACGGCGATAACTTCTATAGAATCAAAGGTATATTCGCCGATTGTTTTAAAGTCAATATTTATGATTCCGTCTGTAGATTCATAATAACCCATATTGGCAATATAGTTTTCAACATCACTGAAGCCTTGGTTATCGCCGTCTGCATTTAAAAGCCGCTTTGTAATGCCGGGCTTATTGACATATACAACAAAGTTTTCATATGAATAATATGAAATATTTTCAGCATCAAACTTGTCCTCTTCTATTTTTGAATTTATATTTTCTTCCGCCATCTCGTTTTTAAACTCATCATAAGTAGCCGGCTTTTTCTTTAGATTTTTAAATACGACACAAACTTCACTGTTTTTTATTTCATCTGTAATTATTGTAAGTCGCGAATCCTCGGAGGTTACGTCAATATTACCATCTCTGAATTTAAGACCGCTTTCTGAATTAACCGTATAACTGATTTTTTTAGAATCTAAAGAAATATCTTCTGCGTCAATATTCGACACAGATGTATCCTTTTCATCTGCAAGACAAGCCTGCATCATAATTTGTTCACGGTCAAGAAAATCGTACTTCATAAATTCTTTTTCACTTATTGTGTTTTCAAACACATATCCTAAAGACGCCTTATAGCGACTTTTTAAAACCTCTATACCTTCAATATTTTTATATTTTTTAAAACCATATCCGGCATACTGCGAAACCTTAATGTTTTTCTCAGGATCATCACCTATAAAATACTTCACTCCTTGAAGAAAATTTATTCTGCTTCGGTTATCGTTGGAATTAGTACAAATTCTTCTGTAATATCCTGCGCTATTACACAAAGCTTTATTATAATCAAATATTCTGTTATCAATAGTGGATATATAACTATATATAGAACGTGTTCCAAAAAACATATTATCATTAGCAGGAGTATGTGTATAAATAATATAGCCATTAGATGTAGAATTTTCAACCTGATCTATTCTGTAGAAATCATCATCTTCTATTTCTGTTCCCACTCTCTGAGCCGAATCCGAATACTGATTATATGCTTTTCCTACATCCAAATAATTAGAAAGCTCATTAGACAAATTGGGTGAATAATCAATTAAATATACAAGTCCGATATTTGCAACCATCAGAGTAATTATAACTGTTGTTTTTGATATTCTTCGATTTTCCATTTCACTGCATACTAGATTCGCAAAAACAACAAGGAAAATAAGATTTAACATCGCTGTGTATAAATTTTCATTAGGGAAAACATTAAATACCATTTTACCCAGAATAAGTGACACTGCAAAAATAACAATCATAACAGATAAAATAGTTTTGAATGACTTTTTATATGAAGCCTCCTTAAACTTTTCAAAATCAAGTGCGCTGACGCTTGCCCATACCAAGAAGAAAGCAAACATATAACACCATCTTCCCACCGAGTAGCTGAAGCCGTTGAAAATACTTCCGAACACCGGAAAAGCCGCCATTACAGCGCATATTAAAGCCATAACAGACGGAAGGCGGTTTATCTTTTTCTTAAAATCCAATATCATGGCAGGAATCATAGCAAGACATATCATTGACAAGGATGTATATGAATAGTTCTCATTGATTTCCATGTTAGAAATATAGCTTGGAACGTACCTTAAAGCATCTTTAAGGACATAAAACACATTTATCTGTACCCCTGAAGTTTTATTAGCATTAATCAAAGTATAGAACACAGGAATCAAAATCGGCGCAGATATAAACAACGCAATAATCGCATAAAGTACAAATTTAAAAAATCTTTTGAAAAAATCTCTAAGGGACTTTCGGTTTTCATTTTCCAAAAAGTATTTTGCAACAATATAAACAATTACAAGAATCGCCGACATATATGAAAAATAAAAACTGGTTATTATAGAGAAAACTATTGATAGTATGAAAATCAGCGGTTTCTTTTCCTTATCAATCTTGTCAACGCCCAAAATCAACAGCGGAAAAATCAACAATGGATTTAGAAAAAAAGCGTGCCTTATACAACCGACAGCCCATGCCGAAAAAGCGTATGCAATACCTCCGACAAGGGTTTGAAAAGAACTTTTTTCCCTATAGCGCAAGAACGCCATCATGGTAATTCCGGCAAAATAAAGACGTAAAATAACTGATATAGTATATCCTATATCAATATACTTCGGCTTAAAAGCAGCGGCAATATATGCAAAAGGATCGCAGAATACTATTGCAAAATTACCTATGGTGTCTGAACCAAGACCTGAATCCCATGACCAAAGCGAAACTCCATTGCCACCAAAAATATCAGTAATGAATCTTCTGAGCTTAACTAAAAAACTGTAATGCTGCAAATACGCATCTACTTTATATATGAAAGTTTTTCCATAAAATATAAACCAAAAAAACGCAAAAAAAGCCGTTATTAAAAACAGCAACGTATATAACAAATATACATTTTTTCTTAGTTTCTCCACCGTTTTCAAAGTTATCTCCCCTTAATCGAAAACATTATAACACTTTTCCCCAAAATACTTTGTATATTATACCACTTACTCTTTTATTTGTCAATTAAGCTGCGTTATTTTTATATAAATGTTGTGAAAGTAATTTTTTTGCTTCAATAAGAGCTTGCCCGTCATTATACTATTATTTTAACTTGTTTTTAAACTGCTCCCTGCACTCGCTGCAAATGAATTTTTCTTTAAGCTTTGTCAGGTTTTCTGTGCTTTCGCAAAAGCTGCATTTATCAACGCATTTTTTAAGTACAATAACTTCATTTTCCACAAATATCTCAATCATATCTCCGCTTGCTAAATTGAACTTTTTTCTCAGATCAATAGGAAGAACTATTCTTCCTACACTGTCAAGCGATCTTAATATTTCTAACGATTTCATTATTATCACTCCTGTTAATAAGGGCTTGCCCGTCATTATAACATATTTTACTAGCTTGATTATACTTTAATTCAACTTATTATGTCAACGGTCAATTTTTCAACCGCCACAAATGATATAATTATTTTTAACAGTAATATAACGCAGTATTTTGTCATAAATTGAATAAATTTATTTTTTTAAATCGAATTTAATATCATATGTTTATATTAGTCATAGAATAATGTCGAATTATAGAATATTTAATTCCCCATAAAATTAGCAAAACCTCCTATGATTTAATAAAATCAAAGGAGGTCTTATATTTTTGTTATTTTTATCCCCTCACCAAGCATTCCTGCACTAACAAAAACCCTGATGTGCATATGCACATCAGGATTTTTGTTCCCTTGCGGGTAATATGGATATTTTAGAAGAAAGCTTATTTAATTTT
>CAZTXS010000014.1:0-37303 GCA_964617585.1 uncultured Ruminococcus sp. | reverse complement strand
TAAATATATAAAAATTTATATTAATATTTATTAAAATTAGAGCAAATTTTCTATATATTTTAGCAAGTTTTAAATACGATAAGAGAAAAATTAATGATATAATTTAATTATAGCCTATGCATAAATTTTTTCAGCAAAAACATTCAATTTAACACATTATGTTGTTAAATCTTAAATGTAAAAGCATATGTGTGGGAATCTTGGAGGTGAAATTGAAATGGAAATTTCAAAATTCAACAGTAGGAAAATCAGACGTTTTCTTTCCTGTATTCTATCTTCGGTACTTGCTGCCGTGACTTTTTTAGGAAGTGTCCAGATTGAAGGAGGCAGAGAGGTGCAGGCTTTGTATGAAAATAATACAGCGGAGTCTAAAGAGGAATATGCAGGATATTTGTTTGCTTATTTTACAGACAGCAGTAAGGCTATTCATTTTGCGGTAAGTACAGACGGATATTATTACACCGCTTTAAATGGAAACGAAGCGGTTGTGACGCCGACTGTAGGAAGACAGGCTTCAAGAGATCCTTATATTATTAAGGGTCAAGACGGCGATTATTATATGCTTGCCACCGACTTAGAGGGCGGTAATACTGAGGAAGAGCTTAAGGTAAACAGCGATAATACATATACATGGGGAGCAAATACAAGTATTGTTACATGGCACTCCACCGACTTGGTTGAGTGGGATCGGGAAACAAAGATAGATATTCTTGGGGTTTATGACCAGACTAAGGATGAAAACCAGAAGAAGGTATGGGCGCCTGAAGCCATTTATGATGAGGAAAAGAAAGAGTATATGATTTACTGGTCTATGGAGGGCGGCTCTGAATATGGAAGCAGTCTTATGATTTGGTATGCGTATACAAAGGATTTCCAGACGCTCACCTCAGAGCCAAAGGTTTTGTTTAACCCAAGTCCGACAGGTTTAAATCTTACGCCGGTTACTAAAAATAACACTGATTGTATAGACGCAAATATTGTTGAAAATGACGGAAAATATTATCTGTACTATAAATGGAGCTCGGGTACTAAGGCAGGAATTCAGGTGGCTGTTGCCGACAGTCTTAAAGGCAATTATCTACCCGTAAATTATGATGAAAGCCTTACTGCAACGCAAACGCAGAGCGCAGGTAATTTGTGCGGTTCCGCTTATGTAGAGGGCGGAGATGTATATCAGCTCGACGGAGAAGAAAAATGGATTTTGATTTCTGACCATAACTGGAGCGGTTATTATGGTATGTCGGTTTCTGAGGATTTAATAAACTGGACAGATGTGGACGATTGCAGAATTAATTTTTCCGAAGGCGACGGTAATCCTAAACACGGTGCGGTTATTAAAATTACCCGTGACCAGTACAATGCTCTGTGGGCGAAATGGGAAGGTACTGAGTCCGAAGGAACGGCAGAAATGACTGAGGGCAATGATAATATAATACAGAGTGTTGCTGTTTTGGACGCTACGGAAATTAGAGAGGATATAGACAGCGAAAATCATGTGATTACAAAGTATATCAGCAGGAATAACAGCACTCATGTAAATTTGACAAAGGCAGGATTGGAGTTTGAAGTTCTTTCAGGCTACAAAATCAGCGGCTTGAAAGGAATTTATGATTTGACGCAGGGTGCGAAGGTTACAGTAACCTCTCTTACAGACAGCAGTGATTATGATGAATGGACCATAAAGGCTGTAAGCTGTAACAACCCGGCTCTTGGGGGGCTTTATGCTGACCCGGATATTGATGTGTTCGATGGAAAATACTATATTTATCCGACAACTGATGGATATACGGGCTGGAACACAAAAGAGTTTCATGTATTTTCATCGGATAATTTGGTTGACTGGAAAGATGAAGGGGTAATTTTGGACTTGTCATCAGGAGATGTTGAGTGGGTTGACACTGAAAATTGCTATGCTTGGGCACCGGCAATCGAGCGGAAAAACGGAAAGTATTATTTCTATTTTTGCGGTCGTGATAAATCCACTAATAGACAGGCGATAGGAGTTGCCGTATCAGATTCGCCTACAGGACCGTTTGTCGCAGAAAAAGAGCCGCTTATGACTCTTAAGCTTTGCAGGGCGGGAAAGGGTTCGACTAGTCAGGTAATAGATCCGTCAATTTATACGGATGAGGATACAGGCGTATCATATATGCTTTTTGGAAATGGTGACAATGGATATAATATTGTAGAGTTAAACAGCGACATGATAAGCTATAAAGAGGGAACGATTTATCATTATCCAAGTAAGGTATTCCCTGATTTTCGTGAATCAATTCATGTATTTAAAAAGGGCGGAAAATATCACTTTACATGGTCATGCGACGATACGGGAAGCGAAGATTATTCCATTGGTTATGCTGTGGCGGATTCTCTTTATCCTGAAAAAGATAAAGATGGGAATTGGGGAACATTCACAGCTGAGGATAGAGGAAAAATTTTAGTTAAGGATGTGGATAATGATATTCTCGGAACAGGACATCATTGTATGCTTCAGCTTCCGGGAACGGATGAATGGTATATTGCTTATGCCAGATTTGGCACACCTCTGTCTGACTATGAGGGTGACAGTCGGGTTAAAGGAACTCACCGAGAGGTTTGTATAGATAAGGTTTCTTTTGATGAGGACGGATATATTATTCCTATCAAGCCAACTTTGTCGGGAATTCAGGATGAAGTCTATGCAGGTTATTCGATTGAGTACAATACGTCCGGCGGAGGTACGCTTAAGGACGAATCGGGAAATCTGGTGAAATGGAAAAAAGCATATTATTCTCGCTCAGGTGAGGGAACTATGACGCTTACCGCAGTTGCAGACAATGGCAAAAAATTTGTACAGTGGAGCGATGGAGTTAAGACAGCTACCCGTACTGATACCGGAATAACAAGTGACGCTGCAATTACAGCTTACTTCGCAGATATAAGCGTAAGCACAAAATCTGTAACAAACAAAACGATAACGACTGCTTCTAAGAAAACAACCAGAAGCGCAAAGCAAGTAGCTAAAGATAAAAAAGCCGCTAAGAAAGCCATGAAACAAGCGAAGATAACCAAGCTAAAGGTCAAGAGCAAGGCTAAGAAAAAGATAACGGTTTCATGGAAAAAGGTAAAGAAAGCTAAAGGCTATCAGGTACAGGTTTCTAAAAATAAGAAGTTTAAGAAGAAAAAAATTATTTATGATAAGCTTACCGCTAAGAAGAAGCTTGTTATCAAGGGCAAGAAGATTAAGAGGAAAAAGACTTACTATGTACGAGTAAGAGCATACGCTACATATAAAGATAAGTACGGCAAAGCTAAAAAGGTTTACAGCAAGTGGAATAAGAAACTTAGAAAGGTTAAAATTAAGTAATTGATGATGGATAATGAGTTGTCATTTATCAAAAGCTTTGAAAGGAATGGTATAAAATGAGGATAAAGAAAATTACTTGTACTGCAATATCTGCGGCATTAATGGTATCTTCTTTTTCTATCGTAGGAGTTATGACAAACGTAAAATCATTGACAGCGTCGACAGTTGACCAAATTATTACAATAGACCCCCGTAACACATCAAGCTTTAACGATGGAATATTTGAAGGCTGGGGAACAAGCTTATGCTGGTACGGAAACCGCATCGGATATTCAGAAAAAACAACTAAGGAAGCGGCTGAACTTCTGTACAATGAAAAAACAGGACTTGGACTTAATATTATAAGATATAACATAGGTGGCGGAGATAATCCCGAGCATGATCATATACAGCGTTCTGATTCAAAAATGCCCGGATACTGGACAAACTACAATTCTGAGGACGGTACATTTGATTATGATTTTACACAGGATGAAAATCAGAGGAACGTTCTGTTAAAATCAATTGAGGAATGTCCCGATATGCTGGTTGAAATGTTTTCTAATTCTCCACCGTACTTTATGACAAACAGCGGATGTACGTCAGGAGTTGAAAGCGGAAAAGGCGATAATCTTTCGTCTGAAAACATGGAGGCATTTGCCGAGTATATGGCAACTGTTGTAAAGCACTATGTTGTAGATGAGGGAATTAATGTTGTGAGCGTTGAGCCGATGAACGAGCCTGATAATGGGTGGAATGTTTCATATTACGGAGTAAAACAAGAGGGCTGTTCATTTGCACAAGGTGATTCTCAGTCTGCAATGCTACTCGCAATGAGTAGTGCAATGAAGGAATACGGACTAAGCGATATTACTTTAGCAGGCTGTGATGAAACAAGTCCAAGTACGGCTTATAAAGGTTTAAATAAATTGTCTGATGAAGCAAAAGCAACATTGGGACGAATAAATACGCATACATACTCAAGTGCAGGAGGTGCAAGATTAGGTACAGCGGTTTCAGAGTTGGGAAAAGATCTTTGGATGAGCGAAACTGACAACGGCGGTACAGCAGGTACAAATGCCGGAGAAATGGGAGCGGCACTTAAATTTGCAACTATGATTTCAAGCGACCTTAATTCTCTTCAGCCGTCTGCATGGATAATGTGGCAGGCAATAGGCTCGTATTGTGATGAAAACAATGAATTTGATTCGGATACGCTGAGTCAGCAGGAGCTTGATACAGACGGTTTCTGGGGCGTATGCTATGCTGATATGAATGAAGAAACGGTTGTTGTCACCAAAAAGTATTACGGCTTCGGACAGTATACAAAATACATCCGCCCGGGAGATATGCTTATTTCAAGTGAAAACCAAAATACCGTTGCTCTCGATAAAGAGGGAAAACAGCTTAAAATTGTTGTTGCTAATACTTCAGGAAGCAATAAAACGGTTGAATATGATTTATCAAATTTTAAGACTGTAGGCTCAAGTGTTAAAGTTATACGAACAAGCGGAGATATGGAAACAGGAGAAAATTGGGCTACATTAGACCCGATTTCAACAGACGGAAACAGCTTTACTGCAACATTAAAAGCTAATTCTATTACAACTTTTGTTATTGATAATGCTGTTGCAATGAGTGATGAAGAAATTGCAGCAAAAACAAGTACAACAGCTACTTCAAAGGTTGATGCTAAAACAACTTCTAAAACCAATGCTAAAACTACAACCAAAGCAACAAGATCTGCCGCTCAGGTTGCAAAGGACAAAGCAGCGGCTAAGAAAGCCATGAAGCAAGCCAAGATAACAAAATTAACAGTTAAAAGCAAAGCAAAGAAAAAAATAACCGTTTCATGGAAGAAAGTTAAGAAAGCTAAAGGCTATCAGGTACAGGTTTCCAAGAAAAAGAACTTTAAAAAGAACATTGTTAATAAAACTACGTCTAAGAAGAAGCTTACAATCAAGAACAGCAAGCTCAAGAGCAAAAAGACCTATTATGTACGAGTAAGAGCATATGCTACATATAAGAATGCTAATAACAAGGCAATTAAGGTATATAGCAGTTGGAATAAGAAGCTGCGTAAGGTGAAAGTAAAGTAAAAGGCTGACGTTTTCCGAACTTTAACATATATTAAACTTCTCAAAAGGCAGACCGAATGCAGCGTTACGCTACCGGACTGAGTGCAGGGGTCGCCCCTGCACTCAGTCTGCCTTTAGGGAGTTTGATAAGTATTAGAACTTGTACAACGGCGGATTTTAACCCATCTAGTTTCTAAATATCCAGCTTCTAGTTGGCGTTACGCTGCTTAATTTGTTAATTAGAAAGAGGGAAAAGTATGAAAAAAAGAATTTTATCATTGCTTACAGCGTTAATGTTGTCAATTGGTATTATAGGTTCAGTACCAATTGTAACGAAAGCGGAAGAAACGACAAGCGGTACTTGCGGTACTGATTTAACATGGTCTATTGATAGTAACGGCACGCTTACAATTTCCGGAACAGGGGATATGAATGATTATGCCTATTGGGGTACTCATACATCGTGGTGGTGTGATGTTAGTGTAACAAGTGTTGTTATAAAATCAGGTGTGACGAGTATAGGAAATTGTGCGTTTTATGGTTTGAGTAAAATGACAAGCATATCAATACCCGATACTGTATCAAGCATTGGTTCATCTTCAATGAGCAAATGTTCAAGCTTAACAAGTGTTACAATACCTGATAGTGTAACAAGTCTTGGCGAGTATGTGTTTGCTTCCTGTACAAGCTTAACAAGTATTGAAATCCCTGAAAGCGTAAAAAGCATTGAAAAAAATACATTTTCTTCTTGTACAAGCTTAATAAGCATTAAAATTCCAAAAAGCGTGACAAGCATTGGAGAATATGCGTTTTCCGGCACATCTTGGCTTGCAAATAAGCAAGAAGAAGATCCTTTGGTTATTGTTAACGGAATTGTTGTAGACGGGACAAAATGCAGCGGTGATGTTGAAATACCCGACGGTGTGACAAGTATTGTAAATTATGCTTTTTATGAGTGTGAAAGCTTAAAAAGTATTGTAATTCCCGACAGCGTAAAAAGCATCGGTAATTGTACTTTTGCATACTGCAATGGCTTGACTGAATTATCAATAAATGTAGAAACCATAGGAAATCTGGCATTCGGATATTGTAAATCCTTAAAAAAAGTAACAATAGGAGAAAATATAATTAGCATTGGAAATAATGCGTTTGTTGATTGTGTTAGCTTAGGAACAGTAATTATTCCTAATGGGGATATAAGCATTGGAAGGAACGCTTTTTCGGGTACGCTTTGGCTTGAAAACGAGGAAATTAATGTACCCTTAGTTATTATTAATAACAGACTTATAGATGTAAATGAAACGCTTTGCAGCGGTGATGTTATAATACCTGATACGGTAACAAGCATTGCAGGAAATGCATTTTCCGGCTGTGATTTGATAACCAGTATAACAATTCCAAGCAGTGTTACGGAAATTGAAAATCGTGTATTTTATGACTGTAAAAATGTAAAAAGAATATATTTACCGAGTACTATAACAAGTATCGGGGATTATGCTTTTGTAAATTGTGAAAGCTTAATCAGCATTATAATTCCAAATAGCGTAAAAGTCATTGGGATAGATGCGTTTTACGGCTGTGACAGCTTAATAAACGTAATATTACCTGACAGCTTAACAAGTATTGAAGAGGATACATTTGCATGGTGTGAAAATTTAAAAAGCGTAACAATACCAAGCAGTGTAACAAATATATCAAGCAGTGCATTTTATAAAAGTGACGACGTGACAATAAAATGCTATAAGGGTAGTTATGCTGAACAATATGCAATAGATAATGACATTAAGTACGAGATTTTAAATAAGTCAAGCAGCGAATTTTTATATACAGTTTTAGAAGATGGAACAACTAAAATATCAGGTTATTATGGTGATCCTGAGAATATTAATATTACGGAAACTATTGACGGATATTTAGTATCGAGCATTGGAGATTATGCATTTTACGGACTTGAAAATTTATCAAGCGTATCACTTCCAAGCAGTGTAATAAGTATCGGAAGCGGTGCATTTAAAGACTGTGAAGCTTTGACAAGTGTAACAATACCTGATAGTGTAACAAGTATAGGAAGATACGCATTTGTTGGAACACCTTGGCTTAAAAATAAGCAAAATGAAGATTCCTTGGTTATTGTCAATGGAATTCTTATTGACGGAACAACATCCGGCGTTAAAGTTGTAATACCTGAAAGTGCAACGGCTATTGGAGATTGTGCGTTTGAAGGTTGCAGCACCATATTAAATGTGACAATACCCGGAAGTGTATCCAGTATAGGAGATTATGCGTTTTATAATTGTTCCGATAAATTAAAAACAGTAATAATATCAGATGGCGTAGTAAGTATTGGAGATTATGCCTTTGCAAATTGCACGGTTATGAGAAACGTAACTATACCTGACAGCGTAACAACTATTGGAGATTATGCATTTTCAGGCTTAGCAAGGCTAACAAGTTTAATAATACCCGAAAGTGTAACGAGTATCGGATATCGTGCTTTTTATAATTGTGATAATTTAGTACTTAAATGTTATGAAGGAAGTTATGCAGAGCAATATGCAATTGACAATAGAATTAAATATGAATTAATTTGTAGACATGATTATAAATATGAAATTAAAACTCCTGCAACCTGCACAGAAGACGGTGTAATTATGTATACCTGCAGCCTATGCGGAGATACATATACTGAAGTGATTCCGGCAACCGGACATACCTTTAAAGATGGAGTCTGCACAATATGCGGTTATGTAAGTTCAACTAAAAAGACAACTGCTAAATCAACTGCCTCTAAAGCCCGGACTAAAACAACCAGAAGCGCAAAGCAAGTAGCTAAAGATAAAAAAGCCGCTAAGAAAGCCATGAAACAAGCGAAGATAACCAAGCTAAAGGTCAAGAGCAAGGCTAAGAAAAAGATAACGGTTTCATGGAAAAAGGTAAAGAAAGCTAAAGGCTATCAGGTACAGGTTTCTAAAAATAAGAAGTTTAAGAAGAAAAAAATTATTTATGATAAGCTTACCGCTAAGAAGAAGCTTGTTATCAAGGGCAAGAAGATTAAGAGGAAAAAGACTTACTATGTACGAGTAAGAGCATACGCTACATATAAAGATAAGTACGGCAAAGCTAAAAAGGTTTACAGCAAGTGGAATAAGAAGCTGCGTAAGGTGAAAGTAAAGTAAAAGGCTGACGTTTTCCGAACTTTAACATATATTAAACTTCCCAAAAGCAGACAAAGAGCGTGCAGGGGTCATCCCTGCTAAGTGAGCATAAAATTAACCCGATGTTTGAATACATCGGGTTTTGTCTTATAAGGTTTGTTACGAATAGTAATAAAGCTTAATTTTAGAAAAACTGCTACTGCATCATAATCAAAAGAACCGAGAAATAGTGAAAAACGCTTCCGCCTATTGTGAATAAATGCCATATCGAGTGAAAGTATTTTATCCTTTTTATCGCATAGAAGATGATTCCCACTGTATATAATACTCCGCCGAGAATCAGGAAAATAAACGATGTTTTCGGAACGGAATTGTAAAGCGGTCTGAAAGCAATAGCTATTACCCACCCCATAAGAATATAGCATATAACAGACGGAATCTTGAACTTTTCAAGATTAATTGAGTTTAAAACTATACCTATTATTGCAGCTCCCCATACAATTCCGAACAGTATCCAGCCCAGAGTACCTCTAAGGGAAACTAATGTGAACGGCGTGTATGTACCCGCTATAAGAAAGAATATTGTATTATGATCCATTATTCTGAAAAAGTTTTTGGCTCTTTTATTTGTGATTGCGTGATACAGAGTGGACATTGAGTAGAGTATTATCAGCGAAGCTCCGTAGACCGCTGATGAAACAATTCCCCAAACATTTAAGTTGATTGCGGCAAAGATTATTAGTATAACAGTTCCTGCAATGGACAAAAGACTTCCTGTGCCGTGTGAAATGCTGTTGAATATTTCCTCGCCGAGAGAATACTTTTTTTCTTCCTCTTGAAAATCAGCCTTCTTGTCAACATCGCCGTTGATTACGGTATAATATTTCTTATCAGCCATTTTATTATAATATTCCTAGCCGGAATATACCCCTTTCTTAATTTTGACGGTCTTTTAAATATTTTATTGTATTATTGTTGTCTTTATATTATAATTACATTATAATTAATTTAATAATTCGTGTCAATATGATTTGAAGTAAAGGTTTTTTATTCCTATCACTTAATTTACACAAATAAGTGATAGTGTTTAATAAGGAGCAAAATAGCCGTTAGGCTTTTAAGCGGGGGATTAATTCCCCTGTGAAAAGTGTAAATGCAAACCGACGACTTATAGGCGGAGTACATAAGTCGTGTAATAATGGAAAAAACTATGAATAATAAAGACATAATATGAAAAGGAAGTGTGAAAACATTATGGCAAAAATACTTATAGTTGACGATGAAAAGAAAATACGGGAAGTTGTACGTGAATATGCTGAATTTGAGGGCTTTGACGTGCTTGAGGCAGGCGATGGAATGGAAGCTGTCAAGAAGGTATCTGAAAATGAAGATATAAGTATCATTATTATGGATATTATGATGCCTAAGCTCGACGGTTATTCAGCCGTTCGCGAGATAAGAAAAACAAGCGCAGTGCCGGTTATTATGCTTTCGGCAAGAGGGGAAGAGTACGACAAGCTTTTCGGATTCGAGCTTGGCGTTGACGATTATGTCGTTAAGCCATTTTCGCCTAAGGAGCTTATGGCTAGAATAAGAGCCGTAATTAGCAGAGTAAGCTCTGTAAATACGAAAGAAGACGTAATAAAATATAAGGGTCTTACTATCAATTTCACAGCCAGAGAGGTTTTAATAGACGGCGAAAGAGTGTCTATGACGCCGAAAGAGTATGACCTTTTGTTCTATCTTGTGAAAAACATGAACATTGCCCTGTCAAGGGACAAGCTTTTAGAGGAAGTCTGGGGATACGACTTCTACGGCGATGACAGAACTGTTGATACGCACATTAAAATGCTCAGAAACAGTTTGGGCCAATACAGAAGCCTTATAGTTACGCTGAGAGGAATGGGTTATAAGTTTGAAAAAATTATTTAAAAGAAACAAAGCTGATAATTATTCGGCACCCGTTAAAAAGCCGAAAAGCCTGGGAACATATGTATGGATTTGCTTTATGGTGTTCACAGTAATAATTTTGATGCTGCTGTGGCTTTTTCAGTATTTTTTTATTGAGATGTACTACCAGTCTATGAAGGTTAGAGATCTTAAGAAATGTGCGGAGCAAATTGCAGATAATATTGAATCGGAGGACTTGGACGGACTTATAAACAATTTAGCTTTCAAAAACAGCGCAACGGTTTTGATTACCGATATGCTGGGCAACGTTGAGCATAAGGCAAATTATTTGGGCAGGTTTTCATATTTTAACGCAGACATTGAGAATGAATTCGGTCAATATATATATAAGTTCAGAAATAAGCTTTTAAACAGCGGCGAGGACAGCTTTTCAACAATATATAAAAATAAAGAAACCGATATCAAAGAGCTGTTTTATGTTATTAAGGTTGACTATTTCGGTCAGCAGAAGCTGCTATACTTGGAAAGCCAGATTGAACCGGTTGATTCTTCAACTAAAATCATTAAAGAACAGCTTTTGCTTATAACCTTTATCTTGTTTGAGCTTGCATTTATCATAGCTTTATTTATTTCCAAGAAGATATCCAAGCCTATTATTAAAATAACAGAATCGGCGAAGGAGTTTGCCAAGGGAAATTACGATGTTAAATTTGACGGCGATGGTTATGAAGAGGCGCAGGAGCTTTCAGATGTGCTGAACCACGCAGGGCAGGAGGTTAAAAAGGTAACAGATTTAAGGCGTGATCTTATTGCGAACGTATCGCATGATTTGAGAACTCCGCTTACAATGGTAAAAGCTTATGCTGAAATGATACGGGATCTCTCGGGGGATAATCCAAAGAAGCGTGCCGAGCATATTCAGGTTATAATTGACGAGTCTGACAGGCTTGCATATCTTGTTAATGATATTCTGGAGCTGTCCAAGCTTGAAAGTTCAAATGCTGAGCTTTCAATGACGGAGTTTTCGGTAGTTGAAAAAATTGAGGACGTCTTGTCAAGGTATAAAATTCTTATAGAGCGTGACGGATATAATATCCTTTATTATAAAGACGAGGACAGAATCTGCTATGCCGATGAACCTAAAATTGAGCAGGTTTTGTATAACCTCATAAATAATGCCGTTAATTACTGCGGCGATGATAAGACGGTTATCATTCGTCAGATAAACAAGAAGGACAGCGTAAGAATTGAGGTAATAGACCACGGAAAAGGCATTTCAAAAGAGCTTATGCCGCTTGTTTTTGACAGGTATTACCGTGATAAAAAGGTAGCTCGCGACAAGGTGGGAACAGGTATAGGACTTTCTATAGTTAAAGGCGTTCTCAATTCTCACAGGTTTCCGTTTGGAGTTTCAAGCGAGGAGGGCAAGGGTTCTATGTTCTGGTTTGAAATAACAAAAGCAAAGCCGTTGAAAAACTCTTTGGCTATTGAAGAAAAAAGCGGTGAAAAGCATAAAAAAGACAAACGTGACAGAAAATAAACACAGTTTTAAAGATCAGGGTGGAACATATGAAGTTAATGTTTATCGGCGATGTTGTTTCAAAGCAGGGATGTAAGTTTTTAGCCGGACATATATTTGACCTAAAAAAGGAATACGAGGCTGATATATTAGTTATAAACGGTGAGAACTCCGCACCCGGTAACGGAATAACCAAAGCGTCGCTTGATATGCTTACTGAATGCGGCGCAGATGTTATTACAACAGGAAACCATTCGTTCCAGAGAAGGGATTCGGTTCATATATTTGATGAGTGCGACTATCTTCTAAGACCTTTGAATTATCCTGACGGAGTGATAGGCAAGGGCGTTTACATTCTTGATGCGGGAAGAACGCAGATTGCTTTTATAAATCTGATGGGCGTGGTATACTTAGAGCCGATAGACAATCCCTTTACGGCTGTTGACAAAGCGTTGTCGTCTATATCTACTCCCAATATATTTATCGATTTTCATGCTGAAGCGACCGCCGAAAAAAAGTGCATGGGGCATTATCTTTCGGGACGTGTAACAGGTGTTTTCGGAACGCACACCCATGTTCAGACTGCCGATGAAATGATTCTGGATAATCACACGGCTTACATCACCGATGTAGGTATGACAGGTCCCGAGCGTTCTGTTTTAGGGGTTGACAGCGATATTGCGACTTCAAAAATGAAATTTCATTATCCCGTCATGTTTAAGGAAAGTACAAATCCATGCTTTATAAACGGAGTTGTAGTCGACTTTGACGAGCATACCGGCAAGGCGAGAGATATAAAAAGAATCATAAGGCGGTAAGATATTTTAAAATGAAAGCTATCCTCAGCGATTGCCGGGGATAGCTTTTTTATCTTGCCGAAACTGAGGAATCAGCTAAGCCGGAAATCCTGCATGATTTATTTTCCTGTGTTATTGAATTAAAGCCGGAAATTCTGTTGTCGCATATTGTTATTGCGCGTCTGATAGTTTGGTATCCGTATTTGTTTCTTAAAACGTCAATCGTTTTGTTCAGAGCTTCGTGTTTTTTGTTTTCGTTCGACTGTTCAAAAATTGACGTCTGATAGTCAGACTCGGAGTCGACAAGCTCTGCGGCGCAGACGGAAATTGCCCGTATGGGGTTTCCTGCCGCCCAGTTGTATGACTTTTTATACAACGAAAGAGCAGCCGAGGCTATTACATATGCGTCGTCGGTAGGAAATGCAAGCTTTGTCTGCCTTGAATAGGTATAAAGCATTTTGTTTTTTATTGAAACTGAAACAGTTTCACACTTTGAATTAATTGCCCGAAGCCTTGAAGCTATATTTTCCGCCAAGGCGAATACCGTTATTTTTACATCGTTGTCGTTTTCAAGATCACGGTATGCGGTCGTTCCGTTGCTTACGGATTTAGCCAAAGGTCTGTGTCCGTCCGATTCTACAGGAGTTCTGTCAAGCCCGTTTGCATATATCCAAAGGTACTCTCCCCATTTTCCCAGCCAGCTTTTAAGCAGCGCAGGGGAGGTCTGAGCAAGTTCTCCTATAGTAAATATCCCCTTAGAGTTTAGCTTTTTCTTCGTTGCTTTTCCCACGTACAGAAGCTCTCCCACATCGAGCGGAAAAACCTTTTCTTTAAAGCCGTCTTTACCTTCCGGCGTTATAACTGTGACAGCGTCGGGCTTTTTCATATCAGAACCGAGCTTTGCAAAAATTTTATTAAAGCTTACCCCAACGGATACCGTGATTCCAAGACTTTCTTTTATGCGCCGCCTTATTTCATCGGCTATTTCTTTGCCGTCCGCCTGTTTTCCCCTTCGCCAAAGACCTGTTATATCAATCCAACATTCGTCTATTCCGAATGGTTCTATTTTGTCCGTATAGTCGGAATATATCCTCCTCGCCGCTTTTGAATGTTTAATATATTCGTTATACCTCGGCGGAACCGTAATAAGCTCCGGACATTTTTTCTTTGCCTGCCATATAGCTTCTCCGGTCATAACTCCGAAGCTTTTTGCCTTTTCATTTTTAGCCAGTATAATGCCGTGACGATCTTCCGTGCTTCCCGCTACGGCAACGCACTTGTCCTTTAGTTCGGGATTCAGTTTGCACTCTATAGAAGCATAGCAGTTGTTCATGTCTATATGAAGTATTACTCTTTCCATTTTAATAATCATGCCTTTCTTCGGAATAAATATTATCAAGAACATTAGTTCTCTTATATTATAGAACATTTGTTTTGATATGTCAAGAACAAATGTTTATTTTTTAAAAAAAGGCAATAAAAAAAGCAGAAGCAATTTTTATGCTTCTGCTTAAAATGCTGTAAAAGATTTTAGGTTAAATCACCGTATTGAAAGTTTTTATAGGTATCGGTCTGTTCAACCTTAAGATTGGCGTAAACCTCATACAGAACCTTATTAATAGCGGCGCTGTTATAGGTTTCAGTAAAGTATGAGGCGTTCTTTTTTATATATTTTTTATTCAAAGGCACTCGTAAAATAATGTGATAGCCTGAGCTTGACTCAACGACCTTACTCATTTGGTTTTCATCCAATTTAAGAGCTGCGGCAAGGAAGTCCTCGTCATACTCATAATCCTCGCCGATTAAAATACCTTTTGGATAGTTTTCATAAAGAGAGTCATAAGTGTTCTTTTCAGCAAGCTTGTCGAAGTCAGCTCCCGATTTAAGCTGTTTATAAAGCTTATTGGCAACCTTCTTAGAAGCGTTCTTTGCCTTTTTCTGCTGAGTTTCGTCCAAAGAGCTGTAATTAGAAAGAATCAACGAAGCCTGTTCAGATTTTGTAAGAGAGTCGTAATCCTCAACTCCGTTAGATGATAAAACGTCGTCGGAGATTGTTTCTTCCGAACCGAACGGTATATATATCTGTTTTATCTGATAAAGCTCTTTTTTAGCGGTTTTGTAAATATCACTCTCATCAATAGAAAGAGCCTTTTCTACTTTGTCGGCAATAACGTTGTTTTTCATAGCGATTTCAAGATACTCTTCGGTCATATAATTCTGTTTCAGATAAGAATCATAGTCGTCGCCCTGCTCGTCTTTTATCGCCTGAATATTCTCTTCAGCCGTTTTTGCGTCCTCCTCATCATAGGTGATATTGTTATCCTTAGCGTAGCTTAAATGAACATATCCGCCCTTAATGTATTCTGCAAGAGTTTCCTTAAACGAGTCGAACATAGTAACCAGCTCATCGTCGGATGCATTTTCAAAGTTTTCCTCTGATATTCCGTAATAAGAACCGTAGTTATATAAGAACTGATAGTAACAGTTCCTAAGTTCGTCAAAACCGACTTCCTCGCCGTTTATTTTCAGAAATACAAGGTCTTTGGTGTCAACCTCTTTACCGTCGATTTTAAAGGACGGTTCAGGAATATCCGTTTCCGATGACGCCAATGCAGTTTCGGAAGATGAATCATTTTTATTTATCTTATTAACGACAAGAAGAACTATTGTGACAATGAGAGCTGCAAAAACCACGATTATCGGAATAATTATCTTCAGCGGAAGAGGTTTTCTTCCGGCAGGAATTTCTTCGATATATTTTAATCTTTCTTCATCTTCAATATCGATTTCCTCAAGACTTGGTGCAAAAACAATATCTTCGTTTTCTTTACTGTCGGTTGTTTCGATATTTGATATATCTTCAGCCGTTTTTTCGTTTTCTGAATATTCAAAATTTAAATCTTCGTTTTGAATATCTTCATTTTTTTTATTTTCGTCCATAGTTCTTTCTCCGTTTCTTATTATCATTTTCTTAAAGCGTATCACAAGATTGTGACAATAATGTGATAGCGTTTAATTTAAGGAAGAAGCCTGTTCAAATCTCTCGGAAACATAGAAGTTTCGCGTATATTTGAGTAGTTAAGAAGTTTCATAAGAAGTCTTTCAAGGCCGATTCCCAGACCTCCGTGTGGCGGAAGTCCGTATTTGTGAGATTCCAGATAATTTTCAAAGTCGGCAGGGTCAAGTCCCTGACGCTTCATTTTGGCTACCTGTTCGTCATAGTCGTGAATTCTCTGACCTCCCGAGGTTATTTCAAGACCTCTGAAAATCAAATCGAACTTATAAGCCGCCTTTGGATCGTCTTTGTCGTCCATAGCATAGAAAGGAGGCTTTGAGCTTGGAAAGTGAGTTATAAATATAAAGTCGCTGTCATATTTCTCTTTGGCGTACTTACAGAGATTTACCTCGTCCTCGGGATCTAAATCAAATTTCGTTGAAACGCTTTTACCTCTCAAAAGCTCTATAGCGTCAGAAAATCTGATAGACGGAATATCCTTGATGTGAGGTATGTCGGCGCCGAGAAGCTTAATTTCTTTATGATAGTTTTCCTCAAGATATTTGAAAATGTGCTTAAGCATCGCTATTTCCATATTCATAACGTCATACATACTGTCTATATAGCCCATCTCGAAGTCAAGACCGATATATTCGTTTATGTGACGTGAGGTTGCGTGCTTTTCTGCTCTGTAAACAGGAGCTATCTCATAAACCCTGTTGTAGAAAGCGACAGCCGCCTGTTTATAAAACTGCGGAGATTGATTTAAGAAAGCGGGATGTCCGAAGTAGTCTATCTTAAAGATGTTAGCTCCGCCCTCTGCCCCCTGCGCAACGATTTTCGGCGTGTGAATTTCAGTGAAGTCGTTCATTCTCATAAATTCATGCATACCCTGCACAAGACCCTCCTGAAGCTTGAATATCGCTCTTTGATAATGGTTTCTCAATGAAACGCTTCTGTTGTCAAGATTCACGTCAAGGGTGCATTTAAGCTTGCCTTGTGAAATTTTAAGAGGATATTCCTCCTTAGGAACTGAAATAAGCTTAATCTCGCTTAAAATTATTTCAACGCCGTTCATATCACGTTTGTTTTCGTTTGCCGTTCCTTTTACGTGAACGAAATAGCCCTCGTGAAGTCCGTCTATGCTGTCCTTGCAGTTTTCTTTATTATAAACCGTCTGGATAACGTCCCTCGCCGTTCTGATAACTACAAACGAGATGCTTCCCATAGATTTTACCTTATGAACGCAGCCTGAGAACTCAACTTCCTTTCCGAGGTTTTCCTGTGCGGTTTCCACGCAGAACTCTTTCATTACGTTATTTCCGCTTATGATAAGCAGCTTATCGTTATCGGTTTCCCTTTCGGGGGTGAATTTTTTCGGATTTTCAAATTTTGAAAGCCTTGAAGTACCAAGCTTTTGGATTTTTTCCTGTTTTGATTCCTCATTTGAATTTTCAGTCTTTTGTTCAGCTTTATCTGAATTGAGCTTCTGTTCAAGAATCTCTTTTATAACTTTCGGAGTTCCCACCCCTTTAAGAGCCTTTGTACATTTTCCCATAAAGAAACCGAAAACCTTGGTTTCGCCGTTTCGATATTGTGCAACCTGAGCAGGATTTGCATTTAAAATCTCGTCAATTCCTGCTTCGACCTTTGAACTGTCAAGCTCGATTAGATAACCGTTGGCTTTGATGATTTCTTCGCTTGTTTTTCCCGTTTCAACCATCTCTCTGAAGGTTTTGTTAGCGTTGCTTAAAGAAACCTTTTCCTCGTCCGAAAGCTTAACAAGCTGCGCAAAATCTTCAGCCGTAAAGTTGAGATTATCCAAATCAATCTCGCCTAAGTTTAGTCTTCTCATAAATTCACGGAGAATAAATGAAGCTATGCTTTTTGGACTATTATATGCCTTTACCGCATTGTCAAAAAAGTCCGAAACAACTTTGGACTGAATAAGAATTTTAGCGTCTGTTTCGCTCAGTCCGAATTCTGAAACATATCTCTTTATTCTTTTATCGGGCATTTCCGGAAGCTTTGCTTTTATTTCATCAAGCATTTCATCAGTGAAATTAACCTGCAAAATATCAGGCTCTGGGAAATATCTGTAGTCGTGAGCGTTTTCCTTGCTTCTCATTGAAGTTGTGACGTCACGGTTGTCGTTGTATCTTCTTGTTTCCTGAACAACTCTCTTGCCTGCGTCAAGCAAAAGAGCCTGACGTCTTTCCTCGTACTTAATGGCTCTGCCTATTGCTTTGATGGAGTTTAGGTTTTTGATTTCCGCACGCGTACCGAACTCCGTATCTCCCGGACTCATAAGCGAGATATTTACATCGCATCTGAGAGAACCCTGTTCCATTTTACAGTCGCTGACTCCTGCGTATTTCAAAAGCAGCGCAATCTGCGATACAAAAGCCTGCGCTTCCTCTGCCGACGAAATATCAGGCTCGGTAACTATCTCGATAAGCGGTATTCCGCATCTGTTATAATCGGCGAGAGATACACCGTTAAAGTCGTCATGAATAAGCTTTCCGGCGTCCTCTTCAAGATGTATTCTGTTTATTCTTATATTCTTCATTTTGCCGTTCACTTCAATGGGAACAAGACCGTCTAAGCAAAGAGGTCTTTGAAGCTGTGAAATCTGATAAGCTTTAGGCAGATCGGGGTAGAAGTAGTTTTTTCTGTCAAACACCGAAAACTTGCTGATATTGCAGCCAAGAGCAAAGCCTGCCTTGACAGCATATTCGACAGCGGTTTGATTTATTACGGGAAGCGTACCCGGCATACCTGTGCAAACAGGGCAGCAACGTGTATTTTGTTCTCCGCCGAACTCAGCGTTGCAGGTACAGAAAACCTTTGATTTTGTAAGCAGTTCGGAGTGAATTTCAAGACCGATGACTGTAATATATTTATTTTCCATTTGTCTTATCCTCCGTTTCTAATCTATATTCGGCAAAATTCTTGTGAAGTTCTTTTCAAAAGCGTCCGCTGTTTGGATAACCGTCTGTTCGTCGAACGGTCTGCCGATAACAGACATACCTATAGGCAGTCCTTTTTCGTCATATCCGCACGGAGTCGAAACGGCAGGAAGTCCTGCGATATTTACAGTTACAGTGCAGATGTCCGCCTGATACATTTTAACAGGGTCTGAGATATTTTCGTCGCAGCGGTAAGCCGTCGTAGGAGTTGTAGGAGTCAAAATAACGTCGCACTTTTCAAAAATGTCACCGTACTCTTTTCTGATAAGCTGGCGAAGAGCCATTGCCTTTCCGTAATAAGCGTCGTAATATCCGCTTGAAAGCGCATAGTTGCCAAGAAGTATTCTTCTCTTTACCTCGTCGCCGAAGCCCTCGCGTCTTGAAGCCTTTATAAGCTCGTCATAGGATTCACATTTCTTGTCTGTTCTGTGACCGTACTTTATTCCGTCGTAGCGTGAAAGATTTGAAGCGGCTTCAGCGGAGGAAATCAGATAATAAGCCGGAATAGCATACTTAAGCGAAGGCATTGAGCATTCAACTATTTCAGCTCCCATAGCTTTGTACTCGTCAGCAGCCTTTAAAACTGCCGTTTTAATAACATTGTCTATTCCCTGGGCGAAAAATTCTTTTGGCAGGGCGATTTTAATTCCCTTTATATCCTTGCCGATTTTAGCGTTAAAGTCGGGAACATCTTTTTTAGAGGAGGTTCCGTCGTGAATATCAAAACCGCAGATTGCGTTTAAGATTGTTCCGCAGTCATCGGCATTTTTAGCGACAGGACCTATTTGGTCGAGCGAAGAAGCGAACGCTACAAGTCCGTATCTTGAAACACGTCCGTAGGTAGGCTTCATGCCTGTTACTCCGCAGAATGAGGACGGCTGACGTATAGAGCCTCCCGTATCCGAGCCGAGAGCCGCTGTGCAAAGGTCGGCTGAAACGGCAGAAGCAGAGCCGCCTGAAGAACCTCCCGGTACTCTGTTAATGTCGTACGGATTTTTAGTTTTCTTAACCGCCGCAGTCTGAGTCGAACCGCCCATTGCGAATTCATCCATGGAAACCTTGCCGAGCATTACGATTCCTTCACGTTCAAGCTTATCCATAACCGTAGAGTTATAAGGCGGGATAAAGCTCTCTAACATTTTAGAAGCGCAGGTGGTTTTAACGCCCTCGGTGCAGATATTGTCCTTGATAGCCATGGGTATTCCCGTAAGCGTACCGGCTTCGCCTTTATTTATTTTGTCCTGTGAATTTTCACAGGCTTTGTAAGCTTCTTCCTTAGATAGTGTGATAAAGCAGTCAAGCTTTTTGTCAGCCGATTCGATACGGTTGTAATATTCATCCGTCAGCTCACGAACGGAAATTTCCTTTTCATCGAGAGCCTTTCTTATGCTTTTAATACTGCTGTTTTTTAGTTCCATAAAAAATATATCTTCCTTTCTGCCGAAATTTATTTGCGTTAAATAAAATTTATTCTACCACCTTTGGCACAACAAAGCAGTTATCCCTGTTTTTTGCGTTGGCGATAACCTTTTCGGTCGGCATTGAGGGAGCGTTTTCATCCTCTCTGAGGTCGTTTAGATATATGTTTTTATTATCTGCAACCGCATCATAGGTGATGTCGATTTCCTTTACCTTATCCATAAGCTCAATAATGCTGGTCATATCGCTTGAAGCCTTTGTAAGCTCTTCGTCAGTAAAGTCGAGCTTTCCCAGTTCCGCTAAATATTTTACCATTTCAAGATCCATAATCAAAACTATCCTTTCATAGACTTTTGGCATGATTTTTAGGCCTGCCTGTTTTGGGTATACTTTCCCAATACTAAAACATTATTATACACTATTTTAATTATAAACGCAAGGGCTGAAGCTTCGTTTTGCAATATGATATTTTCATTTTATTGCAAAAAAACCGACTAACCAAAAAGGTCAGTCGGAATTTGTGTTTTATAATGACGGGCAAGCCCTTATTGAATACTGTGTTTTAGTTATAATATTATAGTGTAAGCTTGCCGTTTATCGAACTTGTACGTCATACAAACTTATAATAGGCAGACAGGATGCAACGTCACGTTGCTTACTTGAGTTCAACAGTAGCGCCTGCATCTTCAAGCTTAGTCTTGATTTCTTCAGCTTCTGCCTTAGCAATGCCTTCCTTGATAGCCTTAGGAGCTGACTCAACAAGCTCTTTAGACTCTTTAAGTCCAAGACCTGTGATTTCCTTAACGGCCTTGATAACAGCCATCTTAGCGTCGCCGAATGAAGCGAGAACAACGTCGAACTCTGTCTTTTCCGCCTCAGCAGCAACGTCTGCAGCAGGAGCAGCAGCTGCAACAGCAGCAGTTACGCCGAACTCTTCCTGAATTGCGTCAACAAGCTCTGAAAGCTCAAGAACTGAAAGCTCTTTAATATCTTCTACAAATTTTAAAATCTTCTCTGAAGCCATGATAATTTTCTCCTTTTTAAATATAATTTTGTCCTAGGGCTTTACCCTGTGAATTCTGATTTTTCTGAATGCGCTTAATTAAGCAGCGTCGCCGCCCTCGTTTTTGCTGTCAGCAACAGCTTTGAGAATAGCGGCAAGTCCCTGAATAGGTCCTTGTAATGAACCGACAAGCTGAGCAAGCAATACATCTCTTGAGGGAATTTTTGAAAGAGCCATGACTCCTGCCTCATCATAAATGTCCTCGCCGATAAATCCTGCTTTAAGAGTGAACTTGTCGTCATGCTCGCTTGCAAACTTACCCAGAACTCTTGCCGGAGCAGTCTGGTCGTCGTTTGAAACAGCGATAGCCGTCGTGCCTTCAAGAACGCCGGTAAGATCTTCCTTACCGCAGTTTTTCATAGCAAAACGGAGCATAGTGTTTTTCTCAACAGAATAGGTAACGCCCGCTTCTCTAAGCTCTTGTCTTAGCTTTGTATCCTCTTCAACAGTGATACCCTTATAGTCTACAAGAACGCCTGATACAGCGTTTTTGAGAAGCTCGGTAAGCGATTTTACCTTTTCCTGCTTCTGAAGCAATACCTTTTCGCTTGGCATAGTAGATTTCACCTCTTTAAATATATTTCCGTATCAAAATTTAAAAAGCAAATAAAAATCCTCTTTAATCATAAAGACAAAAGAGGAACAAAGTCGTTATATAAGCATAATTGAACTTTGCTATTCTTTCCTCGGCAGGGCTTACGGCTTAACGCCTCCTGCTGTCTTTAGATACGAATGCAAGGCATATTATAGCACTGTAAAATTCCCTTGTCAAGAGTTTATATATAAAAATTTCAAAAAATCTTAGAAAAGCTTTCTAAAAGCGCTTGACAAAAGAATTTATAAAGTATATAATAACTTTTATGCTGACCTCGTGCGGTCTGCGAAAGATTTTATGAAAGGAGAGAAAGTATGCCTACATTTAACCAGTTAGTCAGAAACGGAAGAAAAGTATCGACTTCAAAGTCAACTGCGCCGGCTCTTCAAAAGGGTTTTAACGCTCAGAAGAAAGCAGTTATCGATCAGAGCTGTCCTCAGAAGCGAGGCGTTTGCACAGCCGTTAAAACAGCTACTCCAAAGAAACCTAACTCAGCTATGAGAAAGATTGCCAGAGTAAAGCTTACAAACGGACAGGAAGTTACCGCTTATATTCCGGGCGTTGGACACAATCTTCAGGAACACAGCGTTGTAATGATCAGAGGCGGAAGAGTTAAAGACCTCCCCGGTGTGCGTTATCACATTATAAGAGGAACGCTTGACGCTCAGGGTGTTTCGGGAAGAATGCAGTCACGTTCAAAGTACGGTGCAAAAAGACCAAAGGCAGGAAAGTAAAACCTGCAATTATTTAAGGTAGAACTCATATACCACGGCCATGTGGAGTATTTTATATATATTAAAGTACCTCTGCATTGGACTGACGGGGCTGCGGCTGCGGCTGCAGAGCGAGTACCTATGATATCATTTTATGAAGGAGGGAATTCTAGTGCCAAGAAGAGGTAAAGTTGCAAAAAGAGATGTTTTGCAGGACCCAATATACAAATCAAAGCTGGTAACACGTCTTATCAACAACGTAATGCTCGATGGTAAGAAGGGTGTTGCCCAGAAGATTGTATACGGAGCATTTGAAATCGTAGAAGAAAAATCAGGAAAGCCTGCATTAGAGGCTTTTGAACAGGCTATGGAGAACATTATGCCTAGCTTGGAAGTTAAGGCTCGCCGCGTCGGCGGTTCAACATATCAGGTACCTATGGAAGTACGTCCGGAAAGACGTCAGACCTTAGGACTCAGATGGCTGACCACCTACTCAAGAGCAAGACATGAAAAAACAATGAAAGAAAAGCTTGCGGCAGAGATTCTTGACGCAGTAAACGGCGTCGGCGGAGCTTGCAAGAAGAAAGACGATACGCACAAGATGGCAGAAGCAAACAAGGCTTTCGCTCACTATCGTTGGTAATATTTATAGGAGGATTTTATGGCAAGAGATTGTTCATTACAGGATACCAGAAATATTGGTATCATGGCTCATATCGACGCCGGCAAGACAACTACAACTGAGCGTATCCTGTTTTATACCGGTATTACACATAAGATAGGTGAGGTTCACGAGGGCGCCGCTACTATGGACTGGATGGAGCAGGAGCAGGAGAGAGGTATTACAATAACCTCGGCTGCAACTACAGCTTTCTGGAAGAACCATAGAATCAATATCATCGACACTCCCGGACACGTTGACTTTACGGTTGAGGTTGAGCGTTCTTTGAGAGTTCTTGACGGATCTGTAACAGTTCTTTGTGCAAAGGGCGGAGTTGAGCCGCAGACAGAAACAGTATGGAGACAGGCTGACAAATACAGTGTTCCCCGTATGGTTTATGTAAACAAGATGGACATTATGGGAGCTGATTTCTATAATGTTGTCGATATGCTTAAGACAAGATTGAAAACAAACGCTGTGCCTATTCAGCTTCCTATCGGCGCTGAAGATACTTTCAAGGGCGTTATCGACCTGCTTGAAATGAAAGCGTATGTTTATTACGATGATCTTGGAAAGGATATAAGAGTAGAGGAAATTCCTGAGGATATGAAGGAAAAGGCTCAGCAGTATCACGATGATATGATAGAACACGTTGCTGAGCAGGACGAAGAAATCATGATGAAATATTTAGACGGCGAAGAGCTTACTATTGATGAGATTAAGCTCTGCATCAGAAAGGCTACGCTGGCTAATCACATGGTTCCTGTCGTATGCGGTACTTCATATAAAAACAAGGGAGTTCAGAAGCTTCTCGACGCTATAGTTGACTATATGCCGTCGCCTATCGACGTTCCTGCTATCAAGGGTGTAAACCCTGATACAGACGTTGAGGAGGAAAGACCTTCATCAGATGAAGAACCGTTTGCGGCATTGGCGTTCAAGATTGCTACAGACCCGTTTGTAGGAAAGCTCTGCTTCTTCAGAGTTTATTCGGGAGTTCTTATGAAAGGCTCGACCGTTTATAACGCTTCTAAGGACGACAACGAGAGAATCGGAAGAATCCTTCAGATGCACTCGAACAACAGAAAAGACATTGACGAGGTTTATGCAGGAGATATAGCAGCCGCTGTAGGACTTAAAAATACAGGTACGGGCGACACATTGTGCGATGAAAAGCATCCTATCGTACTCGAGTCTATGGAATTCCCCGACCCTGTTATCGACTTGGCTATCGAGCCAAAGACAAAAGCAGGACAGGAGAAAATGGGTATAGCTTTATCAAAGCTTGCTGAAGAAGACCCGACGTTCAGAACTCACACTGACGATGAAACGGGACAGACTATTATTTCAGGAATGGGTGAGCTTCACCTTGAAATCATTGTCGACCGTCTGCTTCGTGAATTTAAGGTTGAAGCTAATGTCGGCGCTCCTCAGGTAGCTTATAAGGAAACTATCAGAACCAACGCTGACGTTGACCACAAGTACGCAAGGCAGTCGGGTGGTAAAGGTCAGTACGGACACGTTAAGATTTTAGTTGAGCCTAACGTTTCAGGCAAGGGCTATGAGTTTATTAACAAGATTGTCGGAGGAGCTATTCCTAAGGAGTATATTCCTGCCGTTGACCAGGGTATCCAGGGCGCTATGCAGAGCGGTATCCTTGCAGGCTATCCGGTAGTTGACGTTAAGGTTACTCTTTACGACGGTTCTTACCACGAGGTTGACTCGTCCGAAATGGCGTTTAAGATTGCCGGCTCTATGGCGTTCAAAGAGGCTATGAAGAAGGCGGATCCTGTTATTCTCGAGCCTATCATGAAGGTTGTAGTTATCGTTCCCGAAGAATATATGGGCGACGTTATCGGCGATTTGAACTCTCGCCGCGGACAGATTCAGGGTATGGACGCAAGACCGGGAGCGCAGCAGATTAACGCTCTTGTTCCGCTGTCTGAGATGTTCGGATATTCAAACGAACTGCGTTCAAGAACACAGGGACGCGGTCAGTATTCAATGGAGCCAGACAGCTATATTGAGGTTCCGAAATCAATCGCTGAAAAAATTATGTCAAACAGAAATAAGAACAACGGCTAAAATTATTTTTGTTTGTGTAAAAAAATACGCAAAAACACTTGAAATTCTTGGTGAAGTAATGTATAATGTTTTTGTAACTTTAAAAAGTAAAAAATATTTATTCAATTTTAAGGGAGGATATTCCAATGGCTAAGGAAAAATTTGAAAGAACAAAACCCCATGTCAACATTGGTACAATAGGTCACGTTGACCATGGTAAAACAACTTTGACGGCTGCAATCACAAAGACTCTTGCTCTCAAGGGACTTGCACAGTATGAAGCTTATGACCAGATTGATGGCGCTCCGGAGGAGAGAGAGCGTGGAATCACAATCAACACAGCTCACGTTGAGTATGAAACAGACAAGCGTCACTATGCGCACGTTGACTGTCCGGGACACGCTGACTATGTAAAGAACATGATCACAGGCGCTGCTCAGATGGACGGAGCTATCCTTGTTGTAGCTTCATCAGACGGTCCTATGGCTCAGACTAAAGAGCATTTGCTTCTTGCTCGTCAGGTTGGAGTTCCATATATCGTTGTATTTATGAACAAGGCTGACCAGGTTGACGACCCGGAGCTTCTTGAATTAGTTGAAATGGACATCAGAGAAACTCTTAACGAGTATGAGTTCCCGGGCGATGATACACCTATCATCAAGGGTTCAGCGCTTCAGGCTTTAGAGGCTCCTAACGATATTTCAAATCCTGCATATGCTCCTATTCTTGAGCTTATGGATGCAGTTGACGAGTATATCCCAACTCCTGAAAGAGCTTCCGACCAGCCGTTCCTGATGCCTGTTGAGGACGTATTCACAATCACAGGTCGTGGAACAGTTGCTACCGGCAGAGTAGAAAGAGGAAAGCTGACAACAGGTGATGAAGTTGAAATCATCGGTTTGACAGAGGAAAGAGCTAAGACTGTTGTAACAGGTATCGAGATGTTCAGAAAGATTCTTGATTACGCTGAGGCAGGAGATAACATCGGTGCTCTTCTCCGTGGAGTTCAGAGAGAGGACATTGAAAGAGGTCAGGTACTCTGCGCACCTAACTCAATTCACCCTGAAACAAAGTTCAAGGGTCAGGTTTACGTTTTAAAGAAGGATGAAGGCGGACGTCATACTCCTTTCTTCAACAACTACAGACCTCAGTTCTATTTCAGAACAACAGACGTTACAGGCGTTATTACACTTCCTGCTGATAAGGAAATGTGTATGCCCGGCGATAACGTAGAAATCGGCGTTGAGCTTATCACTCCAATTGCTATTGAAGAAGGACTTCGTTTTGCTATCCGTGAGGGCGGCAGAACAGTAGGTTCTGGAGTAGTTACTGCTATAATTAAGTAAATATTCAAAAAAATTAACCATCGGATTAATTTCCGATGGTTTTTTTATTTACAAATTAAAATTAATATGTTATAATTACTTGAATTTGAATTATTATGCGTCTGAGGAATTAAATGGATAATGATGTTTTTTATATGAAAAAAGCTTTGTACTTGGCTGATAAAGCGGCTTCGGTCGGAGAGGTGCCGGTAGGAGCGTTAATAGTCAATAATACTTCGGGCGAGATAATAGGCGAGGGATATAACAGACGTGAAACGGACAAATCTCCGCTTGCCCACGCAGAAATAATCGCTATAAATGAAGCTGCGACAGCTTTGGGAGGATGGCGGCTTATAGATTGCAGCCTTTACGTTACTCTTGAGCCTTGCTCAATGTGCGCCGGGGCTATTGTAAACAGCAGAATTGACAGAGTTGTTTTCGGTGCTTTTGATCACAGATTCGGGGCTGTAGGGTCAAAGCTTGACCTATTCAGCATGGGGCTTAATCACAAGCCTGAAATCATAAGCGGAGTTTTAGGCGATGAGTGTTCCGCTGTTATTAAGGATTTTTTTAAAAGCTTGAGAAGAATATAAGCTATATTCACGGAAGGAGGTTATATAATGAAAAAAATAAAGAAGAAAATTAATTCATTAAGTGTTACTATTATCGGCGTAGTATTAATTTTAGCAGCTCTCATAGTTTTACTTACTGTATTTGTCAAGCAGTTATATAATCATTCCGTTGATGAGCTTGAAACGTCTATAAACTCCTTATCTGAAATAGTTTCTGTAGCAGTTGACAACAAGTTTGATGATTATTTCAATAATTTATATATTGCCGCCAACGGATGTTCCCGTATGGAGAATATTAATGAAATTACCGAATATCTCAAAGATACGAACGAAAAAATGGGCTTTAGAAGGATTAGTTATATAACCTCCGACGGCGTAGCTCACCCGTCTAAAGGAGAAGATTTTGAGGTAAATATAACGGGAGAGTTAAAAGCCGCTTTTGAAAACGGCACAGAACTGGGCGAATATGAAGAAAAGTCTTATTACATAGAAAACGGCGAAAATCAGCCGGGACTGATACTTTATGTTCCTATTTATAATGGTGAAAATGTTACAGCTATGCTTATGGCTAACTCCAGTATAGAGGGAATAGAGAATGAAATTAACTTAAACTTTTTCGACGGAAAGGGATATATTCACATTCTTACCAACGAGGGAAATTCCGTTGTATTGTCAAAATCTGCTGAATACTTTTTTAATTTTTTCAACAAAATCGAAAGCAGCGGGAAATTTTCAAATATTACTGTCAACGATTTAAAACAAGAGTTTAAAGCAGGAAACAGCGGACTGGTTTATTTCACTAATGACGATGTTGATAAAATGGCGGCGTACCGACCTCTTAAAAGAAACGGCTGGTACATTTTAACGGTAGTTCCGACTGAATACGCTACTAAAGAGATTACTAATACAGTGATGAAATCGATTATAATAAGTCTGCTGATAATCGTTATGTTTACAGTTATTCTCTTTTATGTATTGTTTAGCAATGTCAAAAAGAAAAGAGAAATTGAAAAAAGCGCTTATGTTGATCCGATAACAAAGGGAAGTACAAAAGCTAAGTTCCAGGTAGACGTCGCTGAACTGATTGCAAATAATCCTTCAAAAACCTATTCTCTTATATCTATTGATATATATAAATTCAGCATTATAAACGATTCCTTCGGAAGCAAACAAGGCGATGAAGTTTTAGCGTATGTTTATAATTGTATAAAGAAGCATCTTGAAAAGAATGAAGAAATCTCAAGGGTTTCCGGCGATGTTTTTAATATTCTTAAAAAGACGACCGATGTATATAAAATAAAGAAATTTTTAGACGATGTTTCTGAGGAGATAAACAGATTTAATGAAAATTTGATAAATAAATATTATTTGCAGTATTATGCAGGCGTTTATTATATTGAGGATACTACGCTTGACTTTGTAAATATGGAATATTGTTCAAATGAAGCAAGAAAACAGGCTCGTGAAAAGCGTACGACAGACCTTTACAGCTATGTTATTTATGAGGAAAATCAAAGAGTAAGACAATTTAGGGAAAGATATATCGACAATCATATGGAGCAGGCTTTGGCAAACGGCGAGTTTGTTATGTATCTTCAGCCTAAGATTGATCTTTCAAGCAATAAGGTCGGCGGAGCGGAGGCCTTGGTCAGATGGAACGATCCTCAGTTCGGTTTAGTTCCTCCGGGAGAGTTTATTCCGATATTTGAGGAAAACGGCTTCGTCAGAAAAGTTGATTTGTATATTTTTGAACAGGCGGTTAAATTAGTCAGAAGCTGGCTTGACAGGGGAATCGAACCTATTACCATCTCGGTAAATCTTTCGAGGGTTCAGTTTAATAATATAAACTTCTTGGAAAAATACGTTCAGACTCTTGAAAAGTATGATGTTCCGGCTAAGTATTTTGAAATAGAAGTAACCGAGTCTATTGTTTTCAACAATGTGGATCTCTTGATTGATATAATTAATAAGATTCATAAGGCGGGATTCTCCTGCTCGATTGATGATTTCGGAAGCGGTTATTCTTCGCTGAATATGCTCAAGGATATGCGAGTCGACGTTATCAAGCTGGACAGAGCGTTCCTCAAATTCAGTCAGAATAATGAGGATAGGGGTCATCAGATAATTGCCAATGTAATCCAGCTTGTTAAATCACTCGGAGCGAGAAATGTTACCGAAGGCGTTGAAAAAGAAAATGAAGTTGAATTTTTAAAGAGCGTCGGTTGCGACATGATCCAGGGATTCTTCTTCTCAAAACCCCTTCCGGTGGACGAGTTTGAAGTTTATTTTGAAGAACACAGATAAAATTAACTCCGCAGGGTATATTTTCTGCGGAGTTATTTGTCTATTTTTCAAAATAAAGATTGTATAAAAGCTAAAACGAGTTATTATAATATTAGCTTATTAAACATTTTAAAGAAAGGAGCCGCAGGTTTGACCTTTATCAGGAAATTCTATATCTGTTTTTTATATATTATCGGAATTTTAATTTTTACGCTTTTATTGTCCGGCTTTAATTCTGTTTCAGCCGACGATTTGCAGGCTTCAACGCAGACGACTTCTGTTACGCAAGCTGCAACGACCCGAAAAAGTGTGAAAATCAAAAGCGTTAAGGTTAAGAAGCTCACTGCTACAGTTAAGTGGAAAAAGCTTAGCGGCGCTGAAAAGTATGATGTGTTTTTATACAACAACAATAAGTGGAAAAAGGTAAAAACAACATCTGCTTTAAGCTGTACGCTGAAAAATCTTGAAAACGGCAGAACGTACTATGTTCGGGTGAGGGCGGTCTATAATACCGATCAGGTCGTTGATTACAGTTATTTTTCTGAGAATTTAGAGTTTAAGACCAATGTAACAAAGCTTTACAGGCTTAATAATGCTAAGCTATTTAACAATAAAAAGAAAGTTAAGAGAAAGAATGTTTCAGGTTTATACACAGGTTATGAAAGTAATAAATACAAGGGTTATGTTGTAATTAATTATAATTACAACATATATCTTGTAAAGAAAGCAAGTGTATCGGCAGTTAAGGGAGCCGTCGTGCTTTCTACGGCGGCCGTATCGCAGATAAACGGCAAATACGCCGGATATTCCGCCTGCGGACCTACTGCTGTTGCAATTTTGCTGAATTGTGAAAAGAACACTAATATTAATAAGGACGAATTAATAAAATATACAAATAAGCATAAGCTTAACGACCAAGGCTCGCTGACTTCAAAAACGGGCGGAATCACCTCGTCTAATCTGATTAAGCTCATTAAAGCATACGGTTATAATGCAAGCAATGTGTATAAAAGCTCTTCAAAGCCTTCCACCGTTATAAAAAAGCAGATAAACTCAGGAAAGCGGGTTATAGCCTTGGTTAAATACAGTGGGGGGATTCAGTGCGAAAACGGAGCGGCCCACTTCGTTGTAATCTGCGGTTACAAGTATATTAACGGTAAGCTGTATTTTTATTATGCCGATCCGTTTTACAGCTCGGGAGGAGGTCGAAGCCTGCTCAGTGTTTCGGCGGCAAGGCTGAACAAATCTATGAGCAGCAGCTTTTCCGAACCTAACACAATTTTAGTTTTGGATTAAAAAACCGTTTCACTGCTATGCGGAGCGGTTTTGCCTGCTTTAATATTATTTGTTAAGTTATTTAAGAGCGGCGCCGCAGCCGGAGCGGAGCTTTAAATGTTTTTCATTTCTTTTCCGCATTTAGGGCAAACGGGGTTTCAGACTTTTCTTTTTTCATGTTAGATTCTTGATAACCCATACTTGATAATTTTTCATTGATTTTTTTACAATACACAGCCGTATATTTAGTATTCTTAACAATTTCCGTATTCGTTTCAACAAGCTCGCCAAAAGCATATAATTTGAGATGGGGCGCCTTCCTTACGGAGGGCGCTCCTTTTATACCTAATTTAAACAAAGTTTTTTATTTATCCGTTTCATCAGCAGGAAAGCTATGACCGCCGATACGATTTCCGCAATCGGGAAGGTTACCCAGACAAGCCGTGACGAGCAGGAAGCGCTTTCAATGATTTTTACAAAAGCCCATGCAACGGGAATCACGAAAACAAGCTGTCGGCATAAAGAAACGACAAGCGATTCGACTCCTCCTTCTAAAGCCTGAAATGTGCCCTGAAAAGCTATGTTTATTCCGGCAAAGATAAAGCTGGCAGAGATGATTCTCATAGCGTCAACGCAGAGATTTTGAGTTTCTCCCGAAAGGCCGAACAGCTTAGAGAACGGAACTGCAAAAACTTCAACCACAGCAGTGCCGACGACCATGATAATAAATGTATATAGCATACCGAATTTAATGCCCTGACGGATTCGGGGTTTGCTTCCCATGCCGTGGCTGAATGAAACAATAGGAGTTATAGCGTCACGCAGTCCGAATGCGGCGAACAGTATAAACTGCTGTATTTTATAGTACAGTCCGTAAGCTGTTACCATAGCTTCGCTTACAGTTCCGAGAATTAAGTTCAGTCCGTAGGTCATGACTGACATAAGAGCCTGAGCGATAATTGCCGGAAGTCCGATAGAGTATATCTGTTTTATTATTCTTGCTGACGGTTTTATATATTTAATGCCTTTAGGAATATCCTTGTTGACCTTAAAGTGGAAAATCAAGGCGAGAGTAAGTGAAACGCACTGACCTATAACTGTTGCAAATGCGGCGCCGCTGACTCCGAATTCCGGGCAGCCCAAAAGACCGTAAATCATAATAGGATCTAGAATTATGTTTGTTACAGCTCCTGAAACTTGAGCTATTGTCGAATATGTTGAATGACCCGTTGATTGAAGAAGCTTTTCAAAAATTGTATAAAAAGCAGTTCCGAAAGAAACTACGCAGCAGATTCTAAGATAATTCTCCGCCATGCTTTGAATAAGAGCGTTGGAGGTCTGTGAGGAAATATAAAGCTTTACTCCGAAGATACCGAACAAAAGAAAGAAAATATAAATAATAAAAGATAGAAAAATTGCGTTTCCGGCGGTTTTTCCCGCTTTCTCTCTGTCGCCCTGACCGAGACTTTTAGATGTAAGAGCATTAGCCCCGACGCCTGTGCCGATACCTATTGCAATCATCAGTATCTGAACAGGGAAGGCAAGAGTAAGCGCATTAAGAGCGGCTTCACCGTTATTCGGCATATTTGAAACGAAAGCGCTGTCAACAATATTGTACACTGCCTGAAGCATCATTGACAGTATCATGGGTATTCCCATGGAAAGCATAAGCTTAGGAACAGGCGCTGTTCCCATTTTATTGTTAGTTGTTTTTTTCATAAGTTATCACCTTTCTAAAAATACAAAAAAATAACGGGCAATGCCAATCAACCGGATTTACATGATTAACATTACTCGTTGCTGTTTTATAACTTAGGCAAGATGTCCCCCGCCTCTATAGGCGGCGGATTTCATTACTCGGTCGGTAGCGGGTACAATCCCATACTGACCGATCGGTCGGCATTGCCGACCCTTGCCACGTTGAATGACGGGCAAGCCCTTATTCAAAATTGTAAATATATTTTATCATAAATCAACCCAAAAAACTATGGGCGTAATTAACAAAAATTATTATAGCTATCACGATATATTTTTTAATATTTTTTACAAAAATATATATCGGCGTGAAATTTATACTTGAATTTTATTCTTTAACGCAGAAAAGGTTTGTTTCCCATGCAGGATAATAAGGATAATGTCTTAAAAAGAATTTATAATCAGGATTAATACTTTTAATCTGAAGCGGAATATCAAACATATCGAACAATCTGTGATAAACAGCTACGCAAAGCTTGGGAGAGTATTTTTTTATAGTGTTTTTTGAGCCTTCTATTGCTTCCTTTTCCGAACCCTCAACGTCATATTTAATATAGGTTGCCTTTTGTCCGTTTAGAACGCTGTCAACGCTTTTAGCGTCGGTTTCAATTCCTTTTTTTGAAACCTGCGATTGGCGTCCGCCTCCCGTGTTGAATATAAGCGTTGTATTTTCAGACCATGCAGCGGAATTCAAAAGCGTGATGTGTTCAAGCCTTTCGGCAGAACGTTTTAGCTTTTTGAAATTTCTTTTATTAGGCTCGAAAGCATATATAGCTTCATACCGGCAGTTGGTTCGATTTGCAAAATCAAGTACGGTATCTCCGTTAAAGGCACCGAGATCAACATAAACTTCGTTTTCCTTTAATTTTATTATATTTGAAAACGCCTCGTCAGGTTCGGTTGTGCATTTTCTCAAAAATTCAAGCTTTCCCGTGATTTTATATTTTAACGTGTTTTTGAAAACCTCCCGTGAAATATCGTCGGAAAGCATATCGTATACTTTTTTTATGTCTTCAAGTCGTTCGGTGATATGACGCTTAAAAAAAGGCTCTCCGCCTATTACCGCTGTGTCGGGCATAAAAAGAGTGTGTTTTTTATTAAGCATATCTATTTTTTCAATAAGCTCGGGGTATCCCGCCGCAAAAGCAAGCAGTATAATTATTTCATAGCCGTTTTGTTCGGCGGCTTTTTCTATTTCAGAAAGCTTATGAACCAAATGGCCTTCAAAATAATGACCTCTTACAAATTCATCGCTTGCAAAGATTCCGCAAATGGGTATGCTTCGCCTGTCAAGCTCTCTCAGAAGCTTCAGACATCCGTCGCCCATACCGTAAATAAAGATAGGATTATCCGTTTTTTCAAGTCTTTCCCAGCACGACTCAAGCGATAAAAATTCTTCAGGCTTTAACATAACACTATATTCCTTTGCATTGCAAGGGTTTCCTTTCGGTGAAATTATTTACGAACAAAAAACTATTAATAGTATATCATATATAGCGTTCAAGTCAACCGTAATAAAGAATTCAGGAATCATTGACTTATTGCAGTAATTGATGTATAATATAACATAAAGATAAAAGATGAATAATGTAAAAAGGGTAAGGGTGATTAATAATGTTCTGTACTAAATGCGGCAGCCAAAACGATGATAACAGCAACTTCTGCGGAGTTTGCGGTACCCCTCTTGTAAAGTCGGGTCAAAACAACTCTGAATACTCAGCGTCTGATATAAACAATCAATATGGTCAAAATACAAATACTTATAGCGCTACTCAGAGCGGAAGCTTTAATCAGTATAATAACTCTTCTGTTCCCCGTGTTAATACAATGGCGCTTGCAGGGTTTATAACCTCCTGCGGAAGTATTTTTTTCTGGGGAATTGCAGGAATCGTAGGTCTTATTCTTTCTCTTATCGGCTTTCATCAGACGGGCGTCAAGAACGAAAAGGGAAGAGGCTTTGCCGTTGCAGGCATAATAATAGGGTGCTTATCAATAGCAACGATGATTCTGTTTATTATTTATCTGTTTAGTCTAAGCCCGTATGAGCTTCGCAGAATGTTTTTCGATTATAATGATTATGGCTATTACGGTTACGGAACAACTGCTGCTAAAGCGCTTTTATCGGTTTTCTTTTAATAACTGGTTTTAAGGAGTAAATTAATGTATTGTACAAAATGCGGAGCTAAAAATTCCGATGAACACGTTTATTGTTCAAATTGCGGAAGTGAACTGACTAAGTCGGATTCTTCTTCCGATATCAGCAATACCGTTCCTGCTGAACATAATGCAGAGCTGTCATTTTCTCAGCAGTGGAATCAGCAGCCTTACACAGGTCCTCAGCAGTATGTTTCTCAGTTTCCTGTTAGTCGGCAAAACAAGTTTAACGGAATGTCCGTAGCCGGATTTATATTATCCTTATGTGCATGGGTTTTAACGGGATTAGGTATGTCGGCTTTGATTTGCGCAGTTTTGGGACTGATATTTTCAATAATAGGTATCGCTTCAAAAAACGAAATGAAGAGCAAGGGCAAGGGACTTGCGATTTCAGGCATTGCAATAAGCGGAGCGTATTTCCTTTTTATCTTTTTTGCTGTTTTATTGTACAGCGCTGTTAATGTATATTATTAATTTATGCTTATATAAATCTACATATTGGAGGAATAAATAAATGTCAAAATTCATTGTGGAAACTTCAGCAAGGCACGTTCATGTTACGGACGAGGCGTTGGAAATTCTTTTTGGAAAGGGAGCTAAGCTTACCAAGAAAAAGGATTTGTCACAGCCGGGACAATATGCCTGTGAGGAAAGAGTTACGATAGTCGGACCTAAAAAGGAGCTTCCGAACGTTTCAATTCTCGGACCTACAAGATCTCAGACGCAGGTTGAGCTTTCAGCTACCGACGCAAGGTCAATAGGTATTTCGGCTCCTGTAAGAGAGTCGGGAGATATTGAGGGAAGCGGAGCGTGCAAGATTATCGGTCCCTGCGGCGAGCTTGAAATAACCGAGGGAGTTATAATTGCTAAAAGGCACATTCACCTTACTCCTGCCGACGCCGAAGAGCTTGGCGTTAAGGACAAGCAGATAGTTTGCGTTAAGATTGAAACGGCTGAAAGAACAGCGATTTTATGCGACACGGTATGCAGGGTTTCCGATTCATATGCAAGAGCTATGCATATTGATACCGATGAATCAAACGCAGTAGGAGCTTCATGCGATCAGACGGGCGAAATAGTTTACTGCGGAGGATAAAATACATATAAATAAGGTAAGATGTCCGCCTCTATAGACGGCGGGTTACATTACCCGTTCAGTAGCAGTTACAATCGGTCGGCAATGCCGACCCTTGCCGCATTGAATGACGGGCAAGCCCTTATTGAATAACTAAGCGGAGATGTTACTAAAACACCTCCGCATTTTTATTTTTAGCTTAAAGCTTTTTTCTGAACGGCGCAAGCGGTATTCCGTTCTTTCCGAAAATCGAAACCTCGTTATAATTAAACCACTGATAACGTATTTCGCTTGCAGCTTTATCAGAGCTTATAAACATTGTATCTTCGTTTACTTCAGGGATTACCCTTTTAAAAGCTTCTCCGTTATAGGAAATTTCAAAGCCGTCCGCTTCGCCTTTAATTTCAAATCCGTTTTCAGCATTGCTGAATTTAAGCTCATATCCATTAGGCTTTTTGTCAATAGCTTTAATAACAGGACCGTAGGCGTCGCACTTGATACCGTAAACGTTTTTCAAAGCGAGCAAACTGAGTCTGTCGCCCACCGGTTTTTTATCAATAGGGTGAATATTGTTAAGCTCTCCGCAGTCAAGAGCCACTGCGGTGCAAACGTTTTTCAGGTTTTCGCTTGCTTTCATCTGAGCTTCTCGGATAACCGGCCACGTCTTGTCATCGGGAGCGTTTTCATATCCGAACATAGGAAGCTGAACGCATAAAAACGGCATATCGTCATCTTCAAAGTCTTTGCGCCACCTGTTTATAAGCTTGGTGAAAAGCTTGTAATATGTATTGCAGCGGGAGGCGTCCTCTTCGCCCTGATAATAAATGATTCCTTTAAAGGTGTACGGAGCGATTCGCTTAATCATTGTTTTATAAAGTCCGCAGGGACGGTATGGGTTTTTAAAGCACATAGGTCCCGGCCATTTACATTCGCCTATTTCCTTTAAGGTATCCTCCCAGGAAAGAGAGGGGCGTTCTTTTTGAATAATGAGCAGGTCTTCGTTCCATTTTTTTTCATAATCAAGATATTCGTTATAGATTTTTGTCTGTTCTTCCTCTGTCATATTTCCACAGGCTTTATTATACGCTTCTAAATATGCGTTAGTGTCATCGTCGCTACTTAATGTTTCTTCGTCAACCCATACTGAGGCTGAAGTCCCGCCCAGATTACAGCCGACTATTCCGACCGTACAGCCGAGTTTTTCTGAAAGATTTTTAGCAAAATGAAAGCCAACGGCAGACCACGACCCCAAGGTTTCGGAGTCGGTAAGTTCCCAACGGGAAGCTTCTTCAGCTTTGAAAAGCTCCTCTCCTATAGTTCCGACCCTCGGCACATTATAGAATCTGACGTTTGAGTTTTTTGCTTCTTTCATATGTTCTTCGCCGTCTTTGGAATTTGAAAGGAAGAACTCCATATTAGACTGTCCGCCTGCAAGCCATACTTCGCCGAACGATATGTTTTTTATGGTTACCTTATCGCCGTTTGAGCAGGAAACAGTAAGCTTAGAATTATCACGGGCTTCGGTTTCAGGCAAATAAACAGACCATTTTCCGTTTTGGTTTTCAGCTTCATAGCTGTTTTTGTCAAAAGTAACGGTTAC
>CAZTXS010000013.1:0-41964 GCA_964617585.1 uncultured Ruminococcus sp. | reverse complement strand
ATCGTTGCCGTTCTGGCAGAAGCATAAGCAAGGATGTTTCCGACGGCAACTGTAGTGTCATTAGTAGCAGTTGTACTACCACTCGGTGAAACCCCATGAAAGGCGACATATACTTCGTACACATCGCTGGGCACCTGATACTCCGCATATATTTCAGACCAACTGCTACCGGCGGTAATAGTACCGTTTGAAACAGTGGCATTCCCGCTAAGCACGGTTACATCAGTGAGCTTGTTGTTTGCAAAAATGTCTCGTGTAAGATTTGCTTCTGCATAAACAGTTGTGGTTCCGTTAAAAGAAGACGCAGGAACTGCAGAAAGCAGCATACTTTGTACTATACTGGAAGCCGTTGAATTAGTTCTTTTCGTGTACTGATAAGAAATATAAACCTTACTACCCGGAATTACCTTTACTTTCTGATAAATGGTTTCAGGATAATTTCCCGAATAACCGTTAAGCTCCAATACGTTGTTGCTTGTTGTTTGATAATATGTAGGCTTTGTCGGTGCGGTGCTAACATAATTTGAATATTTATCTACTTCAACTTTACTAATAGGATTATTTAGTCTGTCAATACCCTTCCAACTGGTTTGACTGGAAAAAATACCGTCTGTCAGCATTTCGTGATATTTGGTATTATCCGCTATATCCGAAGGGCGGGTTGCCGCAAATGCCGTTATCCCCATCACAGAACACAGTGAAAATGTTATACATATTATTAACATTATAGACAAGCGTCTGCTTTTTGACTGTCTGACTTTTCCAAAGTGGTTTTTGAGTTTTTCTTGCATAAAAAATTTCCTTTCTTGTTTTATTGATAGCCCAAAGAATATTCTTGTGTTTGATTTTTCTTCCTCCGGGTTTAAGCCATTGTTGCCTTCAAATGTCTGTTGCCTATATATCTATATAAGATTATTATAATAGTATAACACATATCAACTACAAATACAATATTTTTTAAAATATTTTTTACAATGTTTTTTGAAAATTTATAGAATATTTTACGACACTTTTCTGATAGCAACAGATGCCCTTTGTCCAGCGGTAGCTGTCCGCTGTTCGATGACGGCGAGGAACATCCCTGCATCAAATACTGCCTTATGCCTGCCGGGCAAAACTTCAGGCGGTTTTTTATCTGCTTTATTTCTTTTTATTAAATAAGGGCTTGAAGGGCTTGCCCGTCATTCAACGCTGCAAGGGTCGGCAATGCCGACCGGTCGTTCAGTAGGGTATTGTATCCCGCTACTGAACGGGTAACGGAATCCGTCGCCTAAGAGACGGGGGACTTCTTGCCTAAGTTATAATCACACAAATGCGTTAAGCGGCATTCGTCACATTTCTCCCCTCTCGCCTTGCAGATGTCCCTGCCGAAAAGAACCAGTCTATGACAGAAATCCGAGCCTTTTTCAGGAGGAATGATTTTTCTCAAATCCTGCTCAACCTTAAAAGGCTCTTTATTTTTCGTAAGTCCCAGCCTTCCGCAGATTCTTATGCAGTGGGTATCGGTCACAATAGCAGGCTTGTGAAAAACATCTCCCATTATTAAGTTGGCGGTCTTTCTTCCAATGCCCGAAAGGGTTGTGAGTTCCTCAATCGTCTGAGGAATTTCTCCGCCGAAGTCATCTCTAATCTGCCTGCACATTTCAACTATTGATTTAGCCTTTGTCTTAAAAAGTCCGCAAGGCTTTACAATTCGTTCGACTTCGCTCAAATCGGCGTCGGCAAAATCGTCTATCGACTTATATTTTTCAAAAAGCTTTTTTGTAACTATATTAACCCGTGCGTCGGTACACTGCGCCGAAAGTCTTCCCGCAATCATAAGCTCATGAGGCTTGGAATAAACAAGAGAGCACAAAGCGTCGGGATAAAGCTTTTCAAGCTCTTCGCAGATAATCAGCGCTTTTTCTTTCTTAGTCATATATTCAATCATATTTCCGAAGCGGAATATGTACTCCTTTCTGTTTTTATACTGAAATTTCTGATAATTCTTTATCATTTTACTACATAAACACATTTTTTTCAACAGTATAATTTAACCGATATAAAAAAACTATTTCAGAGAATTTTGATTACAATTTAATCTTATTATTTACTTTTAAACTATCCTGTGATATACTTTAGATAAATTAAAAAAAATTTCGTTAAAGTGAGGTTTATCAATGTCTAATAAAAAATCCGGAACTATGAAGCAAAAACAAAACGTATATAATCCTGATTCAGACTATCTTATCAGACACGATTCAGCGTTATATAAGCTTTATAATATGAAAGGAACTCAGTTTGCAGTAAGACATATTTTTGTTTTGCTGTCCTTTCTGATACCTTTTTTTATCATGCTTATAGTGTTTATAAAGAATGGAATTCACCCTGCCGGCGATAATCAAATTATGGTTATCGACTTTTGGCATCAGTATTTTCCCTTTACATCTGAGCTTCAGGACAAGCTTCAAAGCGGAGGCTCCCTTTTATACTCGCTCAGGTCAGGCTGGGGGCAGAACTTCCTTGGCATAATTTCTTATTACACGGCAAGTCCGCTTAATTTTTTGGCTTTGCTTATTCCCGAAGCTTATTTGAGAGAAAGCCTGGCTCTGTTTGTGTGTATTAAGGTTGGCTGCGCAGGCTTGTTTATGGGTATGTACCTGAAAAACGTTTTCAAGAGAAATGATTTTTCAATAGTGCTGTTCGCAATTCCTTATGCTTTGTGCGCATATATCATGGGATATTACTGGAACATTATGTGGCTGGATACCGTTGCGTTAATGCCTCTTGTTGCTTTAGGAGCGCACTATCTGATAACAAACGGAAAATTCAAGCTTTATGCAATATCGCTTGCGGTTGCATTCTTTTCAAATTTCTATATAGGATTTTTTCTTTGCGTATTTATCGCGCTGTATTTTATAACTGAGGTTATCTGCCAAAAGCTAAGCTTCAAGAATATTTTAACAAGGCTTTGGCAGATTCTTGTCTTCTCACTGATAGGTATTGCTTTAACTGCAATACTTGTACTCCCTGCGTATCTTGCGTTGAAATCAACATATTCCGGAGGAAATTCAAGCTTCCCTGAGGAAATGACTTTCTATAAAAACTTTAAGGAAGTGCTTGGGAACCTGCTTGCTTTCCAGACGCCTACACACTTAGAAGGACTGCCTAACCTATATTGTTCTCTGTTGGCGGTTATAATGATAGGTGTTCATGCGCTGTCCAAAAAAATCTCTGTCAGAGAAAAAATCGTAGTTCTTTTGCTTCTGACATTTTTGATTATAAGCTGCAACAATAATATTTTAGACTACATCTGGCACGGCTTCCATTTTACAAACCAGATACCTTTCAGATTTTCATTTACATTTGCATTTGTTCTCATAGTTGTTGCGTATCGTGCGTTTACTCAGCTTGAAAATATTTCGGTTATTCACGTTATCGGAGCTGTCGCCGCTGCGGCAGGAATAATTCTGATAGGATTTTTGTCCTCTGAAGTGAGCAATTCAGAACTGAGAAACAACATCTCGCTTGCTCTTGCATATCTGGCGATGATTACAATACTGCTAATGAAATCAAAATATGTAAACACTAAAACCATATCGATACTTATGATTATCCCCATGGTGATTGAAACATACGCCTGCGCTTCAAGCGGAGTTAAAGCGGTAGGAACATCCTCATACAGCAGTTATTATGCAGATAATGAAGAGGTTCAGGAGCTTTTGGATAAAGCAGAGCCGGAGGACGATGACTTCTACCGTACTGAAATGTCAAAATGGTATACCATCAACGACCCGTGTCTGTACCGATATTACGGAGTTTCACAGTTCAGTTCAATGTCCGATGTTTCGGTTTCAAATTATATGGAGAATATAGGAGTAGTTTCTCAGCCGGGCGGAAACAGATATTATTACGGAGCTACAAGCCCCTTCACAAACGCATTGCTGAATCTGAAATATATAATTTCAAAAACAGGTACAAATTCAGACGTATATTTAAAGGAAGTCGCAGAAGCGGACGGAGCTAAGCTTTATGAAAACACTGCGTATCTTCCGTTTGGATTTGTGACTGAAAGCGGCTTAAAAGATTTCAAGCTTAGTAACCCTAACAATCCGTTTTATTACCTGAACGCTCTGTTTAGAAGCATGACGGGTATAGATAAGGACTTATATTCATATGTAACTATGACTAAAGGCGAGGGTGAAAAAGCAACAATCACCAACGAGGACGACGCAACCGGCGTTTATTATTATGAATTAAGAGAATCTCTGTTCAAAGGTGAAAAAGCTCTCAACAATTCAGAAGACGATGTTGACGGCGTAGAAGCAAATACTTATTATCAGCTTACTCCCGATGATATTAAGGAAGCAATCGGCTTGAATGAAGACGAAGAAATAAGCGATGAACTGGAAAACAAGACGCTTTATGTATCTTTCAAATATCAAGATGACGCCGATATATGGGAGGAGGATTCTGACTTTTTCTTCTACACACCCGCTGAAAGCGAAGACGAAGAGCCTGAGCTTATGGGCGTAGAAGATACTTTTGAAGCCGGTCAGCCCCTTGAATTCACAATCGATGTTACAGACGATATTAAAGAAAGAGGACTTGTTATCGAAGGATTCGGAGTTGTATTGACTGAGGTATCAATAGTTGACGATGAGGACGTTTCTTCTGATTCCTCAAATGAAAACGCAACTCTGACATTTAACTATAAGGTTGATTCAGACGCAATGCTTTACTGCTTCTTTGACAGTACAGATATTGAAAGTATAGAAACTAAAATCAGTTCAAGTGATGAAACATACTCATACACCGTTGAAAATGATCTTGAATACGTTTTTCCTGTCGGTTATGCAAAAGCAGGTGAAACAGCTTCAGTTTCGGGAACCACTACTGAACCGTTGACCTCAGGAGGAAGCCTGAGCTGTCTTGTATATCAGATAAACGACGACGTGCTTCAAGAGGGTCTTGAAAAGCTGAAATCAAACGGAAGCTATGATATTTCCGAGCACAGCGATACTTACTTCAAAGGCGAGATAGAAGCTGAAAAAGACGGTATTATGTATACGGCTATTCCCGCCGAGGGCTGGACAGCTTATGTAGACGGAGAAAAAGCTGAAACTTACAAGCTTTGCGATGCGGTATTAGGCGTTAAGCTTGAAAAGGGTAAGCATACAGTTGAGCTTAAATATACCCCTCCCGGATTTATCAGCGGAATAATCATATCGGTTTCGGGTCTTGCCGCTTTAATACTATTGAGTATCTTAGTCAGAAAGCTCAAACCAAAACGCTTCGAGTCATTAGACGTTCTGGAGGAAGATCATAAGCTTAAAAAGCTTGAAAAGGCAAGTAAAAAAGCTGAGCTGATTGAACTACTTGAAGAAGATGATTTATACGCTTCAACAGAAGAGAGTCCCGATACTTTAACAGAAAAAAGCCCTGATAAAGATGTCATTGAAGAAGTTCAAGATTTAAAGCTTGATGAAGAAAGGCTTTCTGAAAATATAGAGATTTTTGATTCAGACGAAAATGAAATAGAGCTTGAATCCCCTGAAATAGAAAACGACCCTGATAATAAATACAAAGAATAATAAAGCTGGTGAGCCGCTTTAAGCGGCTCACCATACTGAAAAAAACCGATTATCTGTTCCTGTGATAATCGGTTTTTGATATTTAGGGAAAAAAGAAAAAATCGCTGATAAGCTGAAAAAAGAGGTTAGGAGGCTGTTGATGAATACCAAAAACGCTCTAAAACAAAGTTGGGAAGACTTGTCGCCAAAAGGGTTGCCTGTCCTTCGATAGGCAAAGAAAATGATAGAGGAATTGGTAAAATGAGCGGAACAGAAATGTTCCGCTAAATATTTTTAACCGACTACATTATTCCGCATTCGTCATAATCACGCCATTTTTCGTTATAAGCCTTATCACTCATTAGTTTGTATACAAAATAAACCGATGAAGCCGCAATAATGACAAGCGCACTTAAAATAATCCAAAAGCCTCTGCCTTCTGATTTGTTATCCATAGTTTTACCGCCTTTCTTTTGTCATATAGTCTTGTTATTTTTCAATAAGGGCTTGCCCGTCATTCAACGTGGCAAGGGTCGGCGTTGCCGACCGGTCATTCAGTAGGGGATTGTATCCCGCTACTGAACGGGTAATGGAACCCGCCGCCTATAGAGGCGGGGGGACATCTTGCCTTAGTTATATTTGTTATTTAAATTTAATAATTTTATTATACAACGATTAACATAGCCTGTCAACATGAATATTTAGCTTAAAGCGGCAAAAGGACCCGAGAGATTTCCCTCAGGTCCTTTAATTTAAGTGCTGACCAGTTCTAATTAAGAAACTAGCAGCCGCAGCCGCAGCCGTTGTCGCAGCAGCCGTTGTTGTTGCCGCAGCAGCAGAACAGGATAAGGATTAAAATGATAATCCATGTACATCCTCCGCATCCGAAACCGTTCATAATACGCACTCCTTTACAATGTATAAAATTTTATAAAGCAACATACGCAAGGCTGCCGGGCAGCCGTCTGCACAAGCAGAATTTCTTGTTTTCTGCCGAATAATTTTGCTTTATAATATAGTGTATGGCATTTTAAAAAAAGTGTTACAGACAAATATAAGCTGCATAAAATATATAGAGAATAATTCTGAATGTTTTGCCAAAACTTATGTATATCATAAAGGAGATTGCAATATGAAAAGTTATAATTCAGATGAAATGACTAAAAAATGCAGAGAGATTTTAGATAATGCCAAAATTATCGCAGGCAGGCTCGGTCACACATATGTTGGAAGCGAGCATATTTTACTTTCTTTTTTGGAAAGCGGAAGCTGTACGGCGTCGGTTGTGCTGTCGAGAAACGGAGTTAATAAAGAAGACGTCCTTGAAAAGCTTGAGGAGACGATAGGAATAGGAACTCCGTGCAGGCTTGATGAGAATGAAAATTGTATGACTCCCTGCGCCGAAAAAATAGTAAACGGAGCGATTTCGCTTTCAAAGAGCTTAGGTTCAAAGCAGTGCGGAACGGAGCATATGCTGATGCTTATGCTAAGGCAGGGTGATTCGCAGGCCATGCAGATTTTAGAAGAGCTTGAGATACCTGTTTCCAAGTTGTATAACGATTGTTCAACAATAGGCAAAGCGGACGTTGCTTTTTTTAAACCGAACAATGAAAGGCTTAAATATCTTTCCAAGTATGCGAGAGAGCTGACCGGGAAAGAAGCCGCAGAAAACTTTGATCCTGTGCTGGAACGTGATGATGAAATCAATCAGGTTATAGCGATATTATCAAGACGTCAGAAAAACAATCCCTGCTTAGTAGGCGAAGCGGGTGTGGGTAAAACAGCTATAGTGGAAGCTCTTGCACGCAGAATATATGAAAAGAACGTTCCGGGAGCGCTTCAGGGAAAGAGAATATTTGCGCTTGATATAACGGAGCTTTTAGCAGGAGCAAAGTATAGGGGAGATTTTGAAGAGCGTTTGAAGTCATGTATTAAAGAAGCAAAAAGGTCAAGAGGGATAATACTCTTTATAGATGAAATTCATACTATTATAGGAGCAGGTGCGGCGGAGGGAGCTATAGACGCCGCCAACATTCTGAAGCCTGCGCTGGCAAGGGGAGAAATAAGCATAATAGGCGCTACAACGTACGACGAATACAGAACGCACATTGAGAAAGATTCCGCATTTGAAAGGCGGTTTCAGACTATTAAGGTTGAAGAGCCTGACGAGGCTGCAACAATAAGAATTTTAAGAGGTCTGATTCCTAAATATGAGGCTTTTCACGGTTTGAAAATTACAGACGAAGCGATTTTTGAAGCGGTTAAGCTTTCGGGAAGATATATGACCGACAGGCATTTTCCCGATAAGGCTATAGACCTTATTGACGAAGCCTGCGCTTATGTTCACCTTGAAAGTAATGACGAAAGCGATATTAGCACGGGGGAAATGTATGAGGTTTTTAACGATTATGTTCTGGGAAAAATAACTAAGAACGACTATTTAGATAAGCTTTCGCAGACCTACAATAATTCTTTTGATGAAAGCAAAACAAAATGCGTTTTAAAGATCGATATAGATAAAAGAATTTCAAGTATCACTTCCGTTCCGTTGGAGTCAATAAAAAAGAGCGAGCTTTTAAAGCTATGCTCGCTTGAGAAAAACCTATCCGAAAAAATAATCGGTCAGCATAATGCGGTGAAAGCGGTGTCTCAGGCGATTAAAAGGGGAAGAGTAGGATTAAAGGAGGCTTCAAGACCGATAGGGTCGTTTGTTTTTCTCGGAGCAAGCGGAGTAGGGAAAACAGCCTTGGCGAAAGAGCTTGCAAACGAGGTTTTCGGAGGTGATAATAATCTGATAAGGTTTGATATGTCGGAGTTTATGGAACGGCACAGCGTTTCTAAGCTTATAGGTTCTCCTCCCGGATATGTAGGCTATGATTCTCCGAACGGAAACCTACTGACCGAAAGGGTCAGAAGAAACCCTTATTCGCTTATACTGTTTGACGAAATAGAAAAGGCTCATCCTGATATATTAAATCTGCTTTTGCAGATTCTCGACGACGGTTTTCTCACCGATTCTACGGGAAGAAAGGTATCGTTTAAGAACACAATTATAATAATGACGTCGAATATAGGAGCAAGAAAGATAACAAATGATAACTCCTTGGGTTTTTCTCAGGCGGTTAAGTCAAACAGCTTCAACGACAGGGAAATGAAAACAGAACTTAAAAAAATCTTTTCTCCCGAGCTGATTAATCGAATTGATGAAATAATTACCTTTGATATTCTCACAGACGAGGATCTTATTAAAATAGCTGAATTGGAGCTTAAAAAGCTTGCAGATAGGTGTATGGAGCTGGGAGTTAGGCTTTCATATACGCCGATGGTTGCTGAAAAGCTCAGTCGTGACGGCTGTTCAAAAGAATACGGAGCAAGAGAAATTCCCAGAATAATAAGAAGAAAAATAGAGAACCTGATTACCGATGAATTTCTTTCGGAAATCGAATGTAAAAAGTTGAAAATTTCCGTTTGCGGAGGTGAATTCAGCGTTGAAAATGAAAGCCGTTTAAAGCTTAACGCCTGAAATTATTATTTTAATCAGGCTTTTTTCAATAAGGGCTTGCCCGTCATTCAATGCGGCAAGGGTCGGCAGTGCCGACCAGTCGGTCAGTAGGGGATTGTATCCCGCTACTGACCGGGTAATGGAACCCGCCGCCTATAGAGGCGGGGGACATCTTGCCTAAGTTATAAGTGTATAAATTTATATAGTGAGGAAATAATAGTTTTAAATAACTTATAAAAGGGAGAAAATTATTATGACTTCACATATGAGCAGACGGGCTTTTGTCCGTATAGTAACCTTTATAACGGCATTATTTTTATTGTTGTTTGCTGTTATACTGTCCTTCGGCATAAGAACCAAAAAAGCGGAGCTTGCGCTTGAGTACAGTTATTTAAAGGCTATTGAGGATCTGTCTATGGCGGCTGATAATATTAATACATCGCTGCAAAAGGGTTTGTATTCAGGAACCTCCGGTATGCTGGCTTCAATCTCAAACGATTTGCTTTTGGATTCAACAAGCGCCAAGGCTTCTCTTTCTCAGCTTTCGACGGCGGAGCAAAGCCTGGAGGGAGCTAATAAGTTTTTATCTCAGGTGGGTAATTACGCTCAGAGCTTGAGTGAAAAGCTTGAAAAAGGGGAAAAGATTTCCGATGAGGAATATCAGACGCTGGAGAAGCTTTATGATTATTCAAACGAGTTTAAAAACAAGCTTTGGGAGATAGAGCAGAGCATAAGAGGAAACGGCGAGAAGCTTTCATATCAAACTGTGTCTAGAATTAACAACGTATCCGAGGACGAAATAAAGAGCGATAACAGCAGTGAGAGCGCTTCTAGCATAAGCCTTGCGACCATTGAGGAGAATTTTGAGGATTATCCTACCTTGATATATGACGGACCTTATTCCGATCATATACTTGAAAAAGAACCCGAAATGCTGAAAGACAAAAAAGAAATAACTGAGGAAAAAGCTAAAAAGCACGCAGCTGAGGTTTCGGTTGTTCAGGAGGAAAATTTAAGCCTTACAAATAGCGAGGACGGAAAAATGCCTTCATATATTTTTGAGAGCGATATAGAAGGAGAAAATACAACGGTTGCGGTAACAAAAAACGGCGGTTATTGTTCATATATGATCAGAAACCGTGATGTAACGCAGAGCAATATTCAAAATGAAGAAGCTGTAGATTATGCAAACGGTTATCTAAGCGAACTGGGAATTTATGAAATGGAGCCGACCTATTATGAAACTATAGGCAATGTATGTACTGTAAATTTTGCGTTTGAAGAAAACGACGTTATATACTATACAGATTTGATTAAAGTAAAAGTCGCTATGGATAACGGCGAGGTTTTGGGTTTTGACGCAAGAGGGTATCTGGTAAATCACAAGGAGAGAACGCTTGAAAATCCGAAAATAACTATTGACGACGCTAAGGACGCAGCTTCAAGCAGGTTGAGTATTAACAGCGTGCGAAAGGCTTTAATTCCGTCTGACGGAGATGTGGAAATCTTATGCTATGAGTTAAAATGCAAGACGAATGACAATCATAATGTTTTGGTTTATATAAACTGCGACAACGGCGAGGAGGAGCAAATACTTCTTTTAGTTGAATCTGAAACAGGAACGCTTGCGGTGTAATTTATTTGTGAAAGGAAAACGCTTATGAAGATTAAAAATGTAGATGGAATAGAAATACTGGATTCAAGAGGAAATCCTACAGTTAAAGCCATCATTACGCTTGAGGATGGAACAAACGCCGCCGCCTGCGTTCCGTCGGGAGCGTCAACAGGAAGCTTTGAAGCTTATGAGCTTCGTGACGGAAATGATGAAAGGTATTTCGGAAAGGGCGTTATAAAAGCTGTTTCAAATATTACGGATATTATTAAGCCTGCTCTTATTACAAAAGGGGATTTGGATCAGCAGGAACTGGACGATACGCTTAAAGCAATAGACGGCACGCCGAATCTGAAGGCTCTGGGAGCTAACGCCGTACTTTCGGTATCGCTTGCATTTGCCAGGGCCGCCGCAAAGGCGAAAAAGGTTCCGCTTTATAAATCTCTCAGCCTTGACGATGAAAAAATACTTCCTATCCCTATGCTTAATATTTTAAACGGGGGAGCGCATTCGACGAACAATATAGATATTCAGGAATTTATGATTATGCCATTGGGTTTTTCGCATTTCAGCGAGGGGCTTAGAGCCTCCTGCGAGGTTTATCATACTCTGGGAAAAATTCTGAAGAAAAAGGGCTTGTCAACCGGAGTAGGAGATGAGGGAGGCTTCGCTCCTAATATCAGCAGTGATGAGGAAGCTCTGGATCTTATACTTGAAGCTGTTTTTCAGGCGGGCTTTGACGATAACAAATTTAAGCTTGCTCTTGACGTTGCAGCGACCGAATGGGTTTGCGACGGTGGGTATAAGCTTCCCAAAAGAGGGAGAGTGCTTGACACGAACGGCATGATAGACTATATTAAAGAACTTTGCAGCAGCTATCCTATCCGTTCGGTTGAAGATCCGTTAGGCGAGAGCGATTTCGCAGGGTTTGAAAAGCTTACCGGAGAAATCGGCGATAAGGTTCAGATAGTCGGCGACGACTTGTTTGTAACCAACCCCGACCGGCTTCAGAAAGGAATTTCAAGTAAGGCTGCCAACGCTATATTGATAAAGGTAAATCAGATAGGAACTCTTAGCGACGCGATAAAAGCTATAAGACTTGCGTATGACAACGGTTACAACACTATCATTTCGCACAGAAGCGGTGAAACCGCAGACAGCTTTATTGCCGATCTTGCAGTCGGTCTTTCTGCAGGTCAGATTAAAACCGGAGCTCCTTGCAGAAGCGAGAGATGCGAAAAATATAACAGACTTTTAGAAATTGAAAAGGAACTCGGTCCTGACGCAAGATACGGAAGAATGTTTTAGGCTATAAAGTATAACTAAGGCAAAATGTCCCCCGCCTCTATAGGTGGGGGACATTTTGCATCAGTTAAATATTTTAAGATTAACCCTTGACAAGTAAAAAACATATGATATAATAAACATATGAACATTCATTCATATGAAAGGAGAATTCAAATGTCAGATACATATACGGAAAAATTAGTTGAAGCTGAAAAGCATATTGAATGCGGAGGAAAGTTTGCCGACATGGTGAATAAAATAAATGAGAATATGCCGTGCGAAGAAGAGTTCTACGATTTGTCCGAACTTTTTAAAATGCTTGGCGATTCAACAAGAGTTAAGATACTTTATGCTTTGTCGCAGGGCGAAATGTGCGTGTGCGATATAGTCGAACTGCTTGACGTCACTCAGTCTGCGGTTTCTCATCAGTTAAGATTATTGAAGCAGGCTCGGCTTGTCAAATACAGACGTGAGGGTAAATCTGCAATTTATTCAATTTCAGATGATCATGTTTATACTATTTTGAATATGGGAATGGAACATATTTCGGAATAGGGAATTTTATAGAAAGGCTTGGTGTTTTAATGAAGAAGCTTGTGCTTGAGCTTGCGGGACTTGATTGTCCCAACTGCGCTCAGAAAATAAATCAAAGAGTTATTAAGCTTTCGGTTGTGAGCGAATCAAATATGGATTTTTTAAACAAAAAGCTTACTGTGACGGCTGAAGACGATTCGGTCATAGAAGATGTAAAAAGCATAGTTCATGAGCTGGAGCCCAATGTTGAGGTAAAGCCGTTTAAAAGGGGCGGCGGCGATTATGAGAATAAAAGCAGAACTGCCGACATACTCAAAATTATACTTTCTCTTTTGCTTTTTATAATATCCTTTATTATTAAGAACCAAACTGCGGAAATTATCTTTTCACTTTTGGCTTTTGTTGCTGCAGGTTATGAGGTTGTTATCTCCGCAGTAAGAAATCTTATAAAAGGCGAGGCTTTTGACGAAACGCTTCTTATGACAATAGCTTCTGTAGGAGCTATTTGTATAGGCGACTTCAGAGAGGGAGCGGCCGTAATGATTTTCTTCTGCGTGGGAGAACTTTTTCAGGATATTGCCGTTGAGAGATCGAGAAAATCTATAACGAGTCTGCTCAGCCTTAAAAGCGATACTGTAAATATCAAAGTCGGAAAAGAGATAAAAGAAGTCAAAACCGAGAGCGTAAAGGTCGGGGATGTTATGGTTGTCCGAGCGGGCGAGAGAGTTCCTATAGACGGCGTTATAGTAAAAGGCTCTGCGGCTTTCGATTCATCGGCGCTTACGGGAGAAGCCGTTCCTGTTGAAGCCGAAGAGGGAAGCGAAGTTTTAAGCGGAAGCGTAAACCTCAGCTCGGTTGTTGAAATAAAGGCAGTTAAAAAATACAGCGATTCTACAATTTCAAAGATTCTTGAAATGGTGGAAAACGCTTCGGAAAAAAAGGCTGATGCGGAAAAATTCATCACTAAGTTTGCAAGAGTTTATACTCCTGCCGTAGTTGCCGCCGCAGTTTTGGTTGCTCTGGTTCCGCCGATTATAACAGGCTTTTCGGATTTTGGAACATGGCTTTACAGAGGACTGCTGTTTTTGGTTATTTCATGTCCCTGCGCATTGGTTATTTCTGTTCCTCTGAGCTTTTTTGCAGGAATAGGAGGAGCTTCTAAAAAGGGCGTTTTAATTAAAGGAGCAAAAAATATTGAAGTTCTCAGTAAGCTGAAAACAGTTGCCTTTGACAAAACAGGAACGCTGACCGAGGGAAGGTTTAAGGTTACTGATGTAATATCTGAAAACGGTGCGGCGGAAGAATATATACTTAAGCTTGCGGCGTATGCAGAATCAATGTCAACCCATCCGATAGCTAAATCGATAGTTGAGAAATACGGCGAACATATTGACGCACAAGCTGTTTCTGAAGTTAATGAAGAAGCGGGAAGCGGCGTAAAAGCAGTTGTTAACGGTCACGAGGTTTTGTGCGGAACCAAAAAGCTTCTGGAACGCAACTTTGTAGAAGCCGGCTTTAAATATGACGACAGCACCTGCGTATACGTTGCGTTGGATAAACAATGCTTAGGAGCGATTTTGCTCGGCGATACTGTAAAGAAAAAATCAAAAGCCGCTGTAGAAAAGCTGAAAGCTATGGGGGTTTCAGCGGCGTTGCTTACGGGTGATAAAGAAGCTTCGGCAAATAAAGCGGCAAACGAGCTGGGAATAGATATCGTATATAGCGAGCTTCTTCCGGAAGATAAGGTAAGAAAAGTTGAAGAGCTTATAGAAGCCGGTTCCGAAAACAAAGTCGGTTTTGTCGGGGACGGAATTAACGACGCTCCTGTTATTGCAAGAGCAGACGTGGGTTTTGCAATGGGCGGTTTAGGCTCGGATATAGCGATAGAAGCGGCAGACGTTGTTTTGATGAATGATGATCCCATGAGTATACCTGTTTCGGTTTCCGTATCTGCAAAGACTATGCGTATAGTCAGAGAGAATATAATTTTCTCCATTGGTATAAAGCTTCTTGTGATGATACTTGGAGTATTCGGAGTGGCAGATATGTGGGAAGCGGTTTTTGCAGACGTCGGTGTTGCAGCGGTTGCAATACTTAATTCTCTGAGGGCTTTGTCAGTGAAAAAATAATACTAAATGCGAGATTATTCGCTTTACTTTTTCGGTGAAACATGGTATACTATAATTTGAATAGTATACCTTTTTTCGTTTGGAGTGGAATTTCCTTGAAGTCTGAACTTTCATCTGAGTGGATAGAAATACATATTAAAACCTCAACAGCCGGAATCGAATATGTTTGCAGCCGCTTGACGGATATAGGCATAAACGGTTTTGTTATTGAGGATGCGCAGGATTTCGAAGAGTTTTTAAACGATAAAAACGGCAAATGGGATTATGTTGATGAAAATCTTATGAAGCTCAAGGACTGCGGCACAACGGTCATTGTTTATATTCCAGACGACAGCCGAAGCGGTGAAAACATAAACGCCGTGAAATCACAGCTCAGAATTCTTAAAGAAACCGACGCCGACGGAGAATACGGCGAGCTGGACATTGAGCTTAAAAACATTGCCGAAGAGGATTGGGCGAATAATTGGCGTAAATACTTTAAGCCTCTCACTGTCGGTGATAAGCTCATAATTAAGCCGTCATGGGAAGATGTAAACGAAACGGAAAAAAGAACCGTTGTTGAAATAGATCCGGCTTCAAGCTTCGGGACGGGGCAACATGACACTACTCAGCTATGTCTGGAAAATCTGGAGAAGCACATTAAAACCGGTGAAAGGCTTTTAGACATAGGATGCGGAAGCGGAATACTCGGAATAGCAGGTATGCTTTTGGGAGCGTCATGGCTGACAGCGGTTGATATTGAAGAAAACGCTGTAAAAACGTCCGAAGAAAACATCTTAAAAAACGGGATTTCAAGAAGCAGCTTCATTACATTTTGCGGCGACATAACGTCCGATTCCGAATTAAGAAAAAGAATCGGAGGGGGCTTTGACATAGTTGCAGCAAATATAGTTTCTGACGTGCTTATTTCTATGAGCGGATATTTCAAGGACTTTTTGAAAGAAAACGGTACGCTTATTGTTTCGGGAATAATAAGGCTCGGAAAAGATGACGTTGTTAACGCAATAGAAAAATGCGGTTTTAAAAAGGAAAGAATAATCGAAAGCGAAGATTGGGTATGCGTATCTTTTTTGTTAGATAAATAACGGCAGGATCAACAATGCGAGAATGGAGGACTAAAAAATGCAATTATTAATGTTCGTAACAAAAAAAGAAGAGAAGATTGATCAGCTTATGAAAGAACTTGCTCTGTCGGATATCAGAGGAGCTACTGTTTTATCAAGCACAGGTATGGCAAATTCAATAAAGAATATGGAAGAGCTTCCAATGTTCAGCGTCCTCGCAACAATGCTTAAAGGTGAAAAGGGAATGTCAAGCAAAACTATTCTGTTTGCCGTTAAGGATTCAAAGGTTGAGGAAGCCAGAAAGGCTGTAAATAAAGTATTCGGAGATCTTTCAATACCTAATTCGGGGATACTTTTGGGTATACCTGTTACTTTTTTCGAGGGCTTGAAAGAGGATTAAGCCCAAACTATAAGATAAAAGGGAAGCGATAAGATGCTTAAGGGGTTAAAAAATCACTATGGCTTTACTTTGGTTGAGGTCATAATTGTAATAGCTATAATTTCTTTAATAGCGTCTGTTACCATACCGAGTTTCATAGGCTACATAGATAATTCAAGAGATAAGTCTAACAGAAAGTCTATAGAAATCATACTTGACAGTGTTGAAACAAGCTGCTCTTATAAAAGATACAAGACTGCTGAAGTCTTGTCTGACGATATAGAACAGGCTTTAAATAATGCAATGCCGGTTGATTATGCAGTTGACGCTATAAGTATAACGAATTCCGAACAAACAGACGGAATCATAACAAAGCTTGAAGAGCAGACTATCATTAACGGCGACAGTCAGGATATTAAGCTTACAATATCAATCGAAAAGGACAGCGATATTTATAATGTTATTTTGAAGGCTGAATGCGGAGCGATTTCCGTTACGAGAACCTTTGATCCGGCAATAAGACAGGACGCCGAAAATCCTGATGATTCGGATTCGTCCGACCCTGATCCTGATCCTGATCCCGACCCTGACCCTGATCCTGATCCTACTCCAACGCCGTCCGGTGATATTGATGTTGATATGGAAAGCGTATCGGATTATATAAAGTGGTTGTTTTTCGACGGTGATACACTAAATTCTTCGATAAAAAGTGTTTTAGACACCACATATTCAACAGATGATAAATGTAATAATTTGCAATCCAGCATTACACAAAAATTACAAGATTGGAATATCGATTGGAACGCTTATAGATATTATGCTAACATTGCATATAAAACATCATATTTTACTAACGATGATGGCTCATTTAATGATACAAAAATTAATAATTTTGCTGTTTTGACTATGATTAGTATTTATTTATATAAGTACGATTCACTGGGAATATCAAATTCGTTTACTGTTCCCGATTACGGTACATACAGACCTTTTTTCTATTTTAAAGATATGTCGACTAAAAATATTCTTGAGGTTGACTCTGACGGAAATCTGGTTAATTTAGATGATATAATTATATTTGCATATAATGATAGCAAGTATTTTATTGATGCTAATTGGTGGCCGGGCGTCATTAATTACATAGATATCGGAGAGAATGCTGACGAATTTATAAGCTATGCTAATCTGGTTTATTATCCTGATAAAACAAGCCCCGGATGGTATGTTCTGAGTACGTCTGATAAAGGTCAGAAGATTGACGGCGTTTACGATACATATGATAAAATCGCTGCGGCTGTTTCTTCCGGAGCGATAACAAAAACCGAATTAAATTAATAAACAATAAACCCAAAGGAAAAATCCTTTGGGTTTTGCTTTTGCTGTTAAATTAAGAAGCATATAAGTCCTGAGCAGCCCTCGTTGATAATCCTTTCTACCGCCTCGCTAAGCTTTTGCCTTGCGTCCGGGGGGAGCTTGTGCAGCTTGTTATGAAGTCCCTCGTTTACCAGCTCGTTAAGCGATTTGCCGAAGATATTGGATTCCCATATTTTTTCGGGAGATTCTTCAAAGTCGTTGAGCATATACATAACAAGTTCTTCAGATTGCTTTTCGCTTCCGACTATCGGATTGATTTCGGTAGTAATGTTGGCTTTCATCATGTGAATGGACGGAGCGGTAGCTTTAAGCTTTATGCCGTATTGACCGCCCTGTTTTATGATTTCAGGTTCGTCAAGGGAAAGCTCTTCGGTAGCAGGCATAACTATTCCGTAGCCGGTTGATTCCACCTCGTTCAAAGCGCTTTCAAACTTCTTATATTCGTCCTTAATCTTTATAAGCTTCAATATCTGAGGAAGAAGATCGCTTTCATCATTGATGTCAAGGCGGGTGGCTTCTCCTATTATTTTAAAGAACAGATTGCTGTTTAAAGTTATATTCATTACTACAGAGCCTGTTCCCAGATTCATTTTTTCTATAAAACAGTCGGTTATGTTTTCATTTGAGCCGATAGAATCAATACAGCTCTTTACTTCTCTTATATGTTCAAGATTTTTTGTAGCTTCTTTTATTGAGGTGAAAATGTTTTCCTTGAGCCAGTGAGATTTATCAAGAGTGTTTATCCACTTCGGCATATTTATATTGATTTCTTTTATCGGGAACTCAAATAAAATCTGTGAAATGATTTCCTTGATGTCTGATTCTGTAAGGTCAAGGCAGTTAACCGCCATAACCGTGGTTTTATATTTTTCTCTCAGCTCATCGCACAGGTTTTGAGAAGCTTCGGATTCCGGATTAAGGCAGTTTAAAAGAACCACGAACGGCTTATTGATTTCGGTAAGCTCTTTTATAACTCTCTGTTCGCTTTCTTCATATTCGTCACGGGGGAGATCGGTTATGCTTCCGTCCGTTGTAACTACAAGACCGATAGTAGAGTGTTCTGAAATTACCTTTTGCGTACCTATTTCGGCAGCCATATTAAAGGGAACTTCCTTGTCAAACCACGGCGTGTTTACCATTCTGGGAGCTTCGTTCTCAAAATATCCTACGGAGCTGGGAATCACATAGCCTACGCAGTCTATCATTCGTACCGAAAATTTTGCCCCGTCCTCTAAGGTCAGTTCAACGGCGTCCTCGGGAATAAACTTAGGCTCGGTCGTCATAATGGTTTTTCCGCCCGCCGATTGCGGAAGCTCGTCGACTGCGCGTTCTCTTACATACTCGTTATCAATGTTCGGAATAACCAGGGTTTCCATAAATTTTTGAATGAATGTAGACTTTCCCGTTCTAACAGGACCGACTACCCCTATATAAATATCTCCGTCCGTTCGCATAGCAATATCGGAATATATTTTATCGCTGTTCATTTTATATACCTCCTTTAGTCAAGTATAGGAATGAGAAGCATTCCCCTTTGAAGCCTTGAGCTGTCTGTAAGCTCGTTTTCCTGAGCTATAGCCGCAACGGATGTTGAAAACTTCTTTGCTATCTCCCATATATCTTCGTCCTTATCGGCGTAATAAAGCTTGATTGCACAGCGGTTTTCTCTTTCTTTAACATTGTCCTCGCATATATTGATATCAGTGATGAGCTTCTGAACGCTGATTTCTTTTACATAACCGCATATGAACATCTCGGCTTTGATTTCGATAGCATCGGATGAAGTTATTGTAAATGTGCAGTTGTCAATGTGAACGTTAATATCCGCCGTGGAGTCTTCTCCGGTGTTTATATTTAAGCAATGCTCAAAAGAAATCGTGTTTTCAAGATATAAAGGACAGCCGTTTTCATCTCTGACGATAGCGCATATATCAATATTGCCGAAAACGACAAAGCTTCTTTTATCAGCGTTATATTTGCACTGAATGTTATAAGGCTTTGCCCATACGTCTGCGGCAGTGGTTATTTCAGCGTCGGAACAGGTAAGCTCGGCTTTTATTGTCTGGTTTTCTTTGATTTCCATAGGTTTTTTTTCGAGCTTTATGTCTGCACAGTCGAAATTGCATATGTACTTTGTGGAATATGCGTCCGAAGCCAGTTCTAAGGTGTCATATCTGAAGGCCGTGCAGTTTATGAAAAGTATTACCTCACATTCAATGCCGTTTTTATCGCCTGATTTATTAGGTATAAGCTCAAGCGAAGCCACGGAAATATCAGTCATTGCTTCGTAATTTTCGGTTATTCCGTCAATGTCTATAATCTGACTGAACGGAACGGAGAATCTTACTGTTTCTATAACCTGAGGTTCATCGTTTTCAATATCGCAGTTATAAATCAGAGAAACCTTTGCTTCTCCCTTGATAATCAATTTGTTTGCAATTATTTTTTTCTCAAAGCTGTTTATTATGCAGTCGGAGTGAATAATAGAGTTTATTCTTCCTTTTGTCTGACCAAGCTCAACCTCTTCGGTTATGGTTATGCGCTTTGCTGCGGTCAGCCGCTTTGCAGGGAAAGTTACAAAGTCTTTTTTAAGCTGAACGTTAAGTCCTTTTGCATTTGAAACCGCCTTTGTGGTTTTCTCGCACTCAAGAATAATTTTTGCGGATATTGCGCCTCTGATGTCAAGCCGTCTTGAGTTCACTACTCTGCAGTTTACATAGTCTACGCACGGAGTTATTTTAAAGCTTGGATTTTCCGGCGTGCAGGATAAATCTACCGTTTTAGAGTAGTTTTGCTTTTGCTCAATGCAGTTTATGCTTGACGAATTGTTCGACAAGTATAAAATTTTAATGCAGAGAGTAAGGTCAAAGGTCAACTTTTCACCGTTCATACTGTGCGAAATTATTTTCGGAATAAATGTGCATTTTAATATCCTGAAAATATCGGGGAAATAATCGGGAAGTATGTAGTCCAGTTCAACAGGCTGTTCACAGCTTCCGTCAAATACAATTTCATTGGATATAAAGCTTTCGTGATTTAAAATCAGATCCATATAAATGTCGTCCTCCTTTTGGAATATTGTAGCTTCTTCCTTTAGAATTATATTCACACATTTTTGATATATTCATATAATAGATGATATTTATATTTGAGTCAGCATTTTAAACAAATCTTGTATACGGCTATTTACAAAACCATATATCTTGTGGTATACTACATTCATTAAAGGCTTGTCCGTCATTCAATGCGGCAAGGATCGGCAGTGTAGACCGGGTAATGGAACCCGCCGGGGGGACATCTTGCCTAAATTATATATGTATAAATTCGGATTAATTTCAGATAAATAAATGCATAAGAAGAGAGGAAAAGGTTATTATGGCGAAAAAAAGTAATAACTATGACAATGAAGCGATTACGTCCTTAAAAGGCGCAGAGCGTGTAAGAAAACGTCCGGCTGTTATATTCGGTTCTGACGGGCTTGAAGGCTGTAAGCATTCGGTTTTTGAAATTTTGTCAAACTCAATAGACGAGGCAAGGGACGGAAACGGAAATAAAATAATACTCACCAAGTATAGGGATAATATTATTGAGGTTGAGGACTTCGGGCGCGGCTGTCCCGTGGATTTCAACAAAAGTGAAAACTGCTATAACTGGGAGCTTGTTTACTGCGAGCTTTATGCAGGCGGAAAATACAATAACAACAGCGGTGATAACTACGAGTTCTCGCTCGGTCTTAACGGCTTGGGAGCGTGCGCTACTCAGTATGCGTCAGAATTTATGGACGTGGAGGTTTACCGTGACGGATATAAGTATAATCTGCATTTTGAAAAAGGCGAGAATGTAGGAGGCTTAAAAAAAGAACCTACAACGAGAAAAAAGACGGGAACAAAAACCAGATGGAGAGCTGACCTGGACGTCTTTACCGATATAGCCGTTGAAAACGAATATTTTGAGGATACATTAAAGAAGCAGGCGGTAGTCAATCCCAATGTTAAGTTTGTTTTAAGGACTCAAAACGACAAGGGTTCCTTCGATGAGAAAATATATTATTATGAGAACGGAATTTCAGATTATGTTTCAGAAATAGCCGGAGGTGAAAATCTTACCTCCGTACAGACCTGTTATGCCGACAGGAAAGGTAAGGACAGGGATGATAAGGAGGAATACAAGGTCAAGCTCGGAGTGGCGTTTACCTTTTCAAATAAAGTAAAATTCTGCGAATATTATCACAATTCAAGCTTTCTTGAACATGGCGGCTCTCCGGAAAAAGCGGTAAGGCAGGCTTTTCGCTCGCAGATAGACAGCTATCTGAAGCAGAACAACAAATACAACAAAAATGAAAAGCCAATTACTTTCGAGGACGTTGAGGATTGTTTGGTTCTTGTATCAAGCTCGTTTTCAACTCAGACCTCTTATGAGAACCAGACTAAAAAGGCTATAACCAACAAATTCATATACGATTGTATGACCGAATTTTTAAAGCGTCAGCTTGAGATTTATTTCATAGAGAACCCTGATGAAGCGGTTAAAATTGCAGAACAGGTTCTTATAAACAAGCGGAGTCGTGAAAAGTCTGAAAAGACAAGACTGAATTTGAAGAAAACGCTTTCACAGTCTATGGATTTGGCAAATATGGTGGAAAAGTTTGTTGACTGCCGTACCAAGGACGTAACAAGGCGGGAGCTTTATATAGTTGAGGGAGATTCGGCTTTAGGAGCGGTTAAGCTTGCAAGAGATGCGGAGTTCCAGGCGGTTATTCCTGTAAGGGGTAAGATTTTAAACTGTCTTAAAGCCGACTACGACAAGATATTCAAAAATGAAATCATAACCGATTTAATAAAGATACTGGGCTGCGGAGTTGAGGTAAAAACTAAGGCGAATAAGGATATATCGCTTTTTAATCTGGACGCCTTGAGGTTCAATAAAATAGTTATCTGCACCGATGCCGACGTCGACGGCTTCCAGATAAGAACGCTGATTCTCACTATGCTTTATCGGCTTACGCCTACACTCATTGATAAGGGTTATGTGTTTATTGCCGAATCTCCGCTTTTTGAAATAACGACTAAGGACAAGACCTATTTTGCTTATGATGAAAGGGAAAAGACGGAAATCCTTTCAATCATAGGAGATAAAAAATATACCCTTCAGCGTTCAAAAGGACTTGGAGAAAACGAGCCTGAAATGATGAATCTGACTACTATGAATCCTGAAACCAGAAGGCTTATACAGGTGCTTCCTCATGAAGAAACAGAACATACAAGCTATATGTTTGATATGCTGCTCGGCGATAACCTTCAGGGCAGAAAGGATTTTATTTCAATAAACGGACACGACTATTTAGAGATGGCGGATATATCGTAAAGGAGCAAAATAATTAATGGCAAGGAAAAAGAAATCAGAAGAGGAAAAGAAAAAAACTCCCGAGGTGAACGCTTTTATCGAGGGAGCAGGTCAGGTTGTTGAAGAAAGAATAACAGAAACTCTTGAAAAAAACTATATGCCTTATGCAATGAGCGTTATAGTTTCCCGTGCGTTTCCTGAAATAGACGGATTCAAGCCGTCGCACAGGAAGCTTTTATACACTATGTATAAAATGGGACTGCTTACGGGCGGAAGAACAAAGTCGGCAAACGTTGTGGGACAGACCATGCGACTTAATCCTCACGGCGATGCGGCAATCTATGAAACCATGGTCAGGCTTTCACGTGGAAACGAAACTCTGCTTCATCCTTATGTTGACTCAAAGGGAAACTTCGGTAAGGCTTATTCAAAAAATATGGCGTATGCGGCTTCCCGTTATACAGAGGTCAAGCTTGACCCCATTTGCAACGAGCTGTTCAGGGACATTGACAAGGACACTGTAGACTTTGTACCGAACTATGACAACACAATGCAGGAGCCTACGCTTCTGCCTGCTGCATTTCCGACGATACTGGTAAATGCTAATGTCGGTATAGGCGTTTCTATGGCAAGCTCGGTCTGCTCTTTTAATCTTTCCGAGATATGCGAAACGACTATAGCTTTGATGAAAAACAAGGACTTTAATATCTTAGAAACCTTAAAAGGTCCTGATTTTTCTTCGGGAGCGTTTATGCTTTATGACGAGGACGAACTCAAAAAGATTTATGAAACGGGAAGAGGTTCGGTAAAGGTCAGAGCAAAATATAATTACGATAAGAGCGACAACTGTATTGAGATAACTGAAATCCCTCCGACAACTACTATTGAAGCCATTATAGACAAGATTGTGTCACTGATGAAGCTTGGCAAGATAAAAGAAGTGCAGTATATTCGTGACGAAACGGATTTGAGCGGACTTAAAATCACTATCGATCTTAAAAGAGGAGTCGATCCGGATAAGCTTATGCAGAAGCTCTATAAGCTTACTCCGCTTCAGGACTCATATTCTGCGAACTTTAATATATTGGTAAACGGTTATCCTAAGGTAATGGGAGTTTATGAAATTCTGAACGAGTGGATAAGGTTCAGAACCTCCTGCGTTAAAAGACGCGTGTCGTTTGATTTGAAAAAAAAGAAGGACAGGCTACACCTTTTAAAAGGGCTGTCAAAGATTCTGCTTGATATAGACAGGGCTATTACAATAATTCGTGAAACCGAGGAAGAAGCGGAGGTTGTTCCGAATCTTATGATAGGTTTTTCAATAGACGAGATTCAGGCGGAATATGTAGCGGAAATCAAGCTTCGTCATTTGAACAGGGAATACATTCTCAAAAGATTGCAGGATATTGAACAGCTTGAGGCTGACATAGCCGATATGACTGATATTCTTGACAGCGAACGGCGTATCAGAAAGATTATAACAGATGAGCTTAGCGAGATTTCAAAGAAGTACGGAAAGCCCAGAAAAACTCTGTTTTACTATGCCGATGACGTTGAGGAGTATGTTGAATCAGACGAGATACAGGATTATAAATGCACCGTTTTTCTTTCAAAGAGCGGGTATTTCAAGAAAATCACTCCTCAGTCGCTTAGAATGGCGAACGCTCAGAAGCTTAAAGACGGCGACATTATGAAACAGGAAATTGAGATAACCAATAAGTCGGATATTCTTTTTTTCACAGATAAGGCAACCGTCTATAAAGCTAAGGCTTCTCAGTTCGACGATACTAAGGCAAGTGCGCTGGGCGATTATATTCCTGCGGCATTGAGCTTTGAAGACGAGGAAAATGTAAGGTATATGGTTCCTACAATCGATTATGACGGATATATGATTTTTGTCTTTGAAAACGGAAAGGTTTCAAAGGTTCCTCTAAAGGCTTATGAAACAAAAACCAACCGCAAAAAGCTTTCAAAAGCTTACGGAGCTAAGTCTAAGCTTGCTGAGATTTTCTTTATAGCAGACGACGTTCACCTTATGCTTAAATCTTCTAATAACCGAGTTATTATCTTTAACACGGGAATGCTTCTTCCTAAGGCTTCAAGGGACACCATAGGCGTTCAGGCGTTGACGCTGAAATCAAAAAACCTCCTCGATAAAGCGTTTATAATAGATGAAGATACTTTGAAGAGTATGTCAAAATACAGAATTAAGAACATTCCTGCCGCCGGAAGCTTCGCTAAGGATATGGAGGATCCTGACCAAATGCAGTTAACGCTCTGATACAAAACGGTTACAAATTTAAAATTTTAATAATCTGTTCGGTTAAAAAATCGGACAGATTTTTTGTTTATTATGCCCAAATAAGAATTTATGCTGTTTTATGTGAAATGCTTGATGACAAGGGTTTTAATATAGAATTTTTAAATAAAAGGAATAAGATTTTTCAAAATTTTTTGTTTTGTTTCGACAAGATTTTCAAGCGTCAATCAATTATTACAGAATAGATACAAATTGTTTCATAATGTCTACAATTAGTTTAAACTTGTTGACTTTGAGAAATAATGTTGTTATCATAAGTTACGATAAAAAGTATGTTTACGGAACCTAATGCGGAAAATTAGTTTTTCGTATGTCTTTATTCAGCCTTTGCCGCAATAAGGGCGGCGGCAATTTTAGCAGTCCGAAACTTACTGGTATTCCAAAAGGAAGGAAGCCTTTATACACAAGGGCATGGAAATTTTTATGGAAAGAATTCAAAATCTCTGTATGGGATGTATGAATGAACTGGAACAGGACGGGACGTGCAGCTACTGCGGCTACAGGGACGATTCACCGTACCTTCAGTCATATTTGCCGCCGAAGTTTTTGCTTGACGACAGATATATCGTCGGAAAGGTTTTGTCCTATAACGGCGAGGGAGCTTCATATATCGGTTTTGATACGGTGACCTCATCAAAGGTCGTTATTCATGAATATATGCCGGACGCACTGTGTTCAAGGACAAAGCAAAGCCCGAAAATTATGGTGAGAACCGATTCTCTGAATAAATATAAGACGTATATGTCCGAGTTTGCCGAGCTTAATAAATCTTTATCCAGAATGAGGACTCTTTCTAATCTTGTTCCGGCTATTGATATGTTTGCCGAGAATAACACCATGTACTCCATATCAAAATATGTGGAGGGTATTTCCCTCAGAAAGTTTTTGCAGGGCAACGGCGAAAAATTAAGCTGGGAACAGATCAAAAAAATATTCCCGCCTATTTTCACAACTCTTAGTCTTATTCATAATTCCGGGATAATCCACGGCGGAATTTGTCCTGATAATATTTTAGTTACGCCTAAGGGCGAGTTAAAGCTTATCGGGTTCAGCATCAGCGCAACAAGAGTTGAAAATTCCGACCTTTCGGCTGAGCTTTATCCCGGCTATGCCGCTCCGGAACAATATAATTCACTCGACTGGCTGGGAACCTGGACGGACGTTTATTCTATCGCTGCTGTGCTTTATAAAATGCTGACCGGGGTGCAGCCCCCGAACGGAGTTTCAAGAAAACAAGCTGATAATATTATAGATTTAAGCCGGATGAACATAAATGTTCCTCAGAATGTTTCGAGGATAATTATGCAGTCGCTTAGGGTGAATCCCGAAACGAGGGTTCAGACAATAACCGAGCTTGTTACAAAGCTTTTTGAACAGCCGGAGTATGTTGTCGAGCATAAAAAGGGAGCGACTCAGACGATTCACGTTGAAACTACCGATCAGCTCAGAAACAGTTTTAACGATGATGACGATGAAGAGTATGAGAACGAGAAGGAGAAAAAGAGTCTTCTTCCGACTGTTATCGGGTCAATTGCCTTGGCTTTGCTGGTAGGAATTGGATTATTTTTCCTGGCTCAGATGTTTATGGGCGGAAGCGACGACAGTTCTTCAAATACTGTTTCAAGCAGTGTGGCGTCGGTCAATGTTTCCGAACAGACGTCTGAATCTTCAAGCAGTGAGGAAAGCGCTGACGCTACAACTAAAAAAGACTATGGAACAGGAGCGGTCATGCCTGATTTGAAGGGTCTTGAATATGATAATGTAAAGGATTCCATAGAAAGCGATTTTACTGTTGAAATAAAAGAAAAAAAGAGTAAAAAATACGACGCAGGAATTATTATTAAGCAGAGTATTCCTGCCGATACCGAGTATGATCCCGCAAGAAAAAATGTTTTGAAGCTTACCGTTTCTACGGGAAGCGGCGGCGAGGACGGCAGCTCTGATTCTTCCTACAATGCTGAAACCGCCTCAGATTCTGATTCTTCTTACACCGATAAGCCTGTTATACCCGACTATACAGGATATACGGCGACAAGCTACGGCGAGGTTTTATCCGAATTGGGTATAACCTATGCATTTTCATATGTTGCAGGAGAGGGTGTTGAATCGGGCAGCGTTATAGCTACCAGTACGGCGGTAGGACAGGAGTTTGACACTTCTGCCGGAGATGTCCTGACCGTTACGGTTGCGCAATAGAATTCAAGCTTGTTTATAAGACATAAACAGCTCATAGGTTTAAGTAACCCCGATTGATATAACGTTCAGTCGGGGTTTTAAAGTGCAAAAATATTATTGTAAAGTTAAGAAAAATTAAACTTATGTAAATGATTGACTCAGATTCTTGACTAAGCAGTTTGGCTGTGTTAGTATAATTGTTGAAATGAAATTATCAACTTATTTATGGAGGCAAAATAATCATGGCAAAAACTATTGGAGTTTTAACAAGCGGAGGAGATGCTCCGGGAATGAACGCCGCTGTCAGAGCGGTAACAAGGGCAGCTCTGAACAAGGGCATGAAGGTGCTTGGAATCCTCAGAGGATATAACGGCTTGATAAACGGCGATGTAATTGAAATGAATTCAAGAACTGTTTCGGGAATAATTCAAAGAGGAGGAACGGTTTTATATACGGCAAGATGTCATGAGTTCAAAACCGAAGAAGGCATTTTAAAGGCAAAGGATATGTGCTGCAAGCTGGGACTGGACGGCATCGTTGTAATAGGCGGCGACGGCTCGTTCAGAGGGGCTGCGGATCTTTCGGCTCACGGTGTTCCGTGTATAGGGCTTCCGGGAACGATTGACAATGATATTGCCTGCACAGAGTATACTATAGGCTATGATACCGCCATGAATACGGCTGTGGAGATGGTTGACAAGTTAAAGGACACCACCCAGTCGCATGACAGATGCTCTGTTGTTGAGGTAATGGGAAGAAGAGCGGGTTATATTGCGGTTAACGTTGCTGTGGCAGTCGGAGCTGAATGTGCTATAACCGTTGAACAGGGATATAACCTCGACGAGATTATTGAAAAGATTCTTGCAAACAAAGCGTCGGGCAAATCACATTCTGTAATTATCGTTTCCGAGGGTATCGGAAATTCAGAACAGATTGCTATGGATATAGAAGAAAAAACAGGTATAGAATCAAGAGCTACTATCTTAGGTCACGTTCAAAGGGGAGGTTCTCCGACTCTGCGCGACAGAGTAGTAGCGACAGAAATGGGTTATTATGCCGTTGAGCTTTTGGAAAAGGGCATCGGAAACAGAGTGGTAGGCTTAAAGGATAACAAGGTTTATGACGTTGATATTCAACAGGCGTTGTCTATGACCAAGCCTTTTGACAGCAAGCTGTATCAGATTTTGAACGACACGGCATTTTAATAAAATAAAAAAGCAGACAGAGTAGGAAATCAGGCGTAAAGTGTTAGACAGACGGGGAGTTGCTGTTTAAACGAAGAGCTTTAAGCTTGCGGTTTGGTTTTCGCATCCCGCTGAATGCATAACGAAGCTTTTCATGCTCCATTATGCACAAAGCATATTTTGAATGGAGGTTTTATTATGAAAAGCTTTTTTTATTTATTCAAAGATTCGGCAACGGAATTAAAGGGAAGCCATAGAGCTTTAAGGTGTATTACCGTAACAAGTATGCTAATGGCGATTTCTATAGTGCTTAGAAACCTGACGATTAACATTACTCAGGATTTGCGTATAAACTTTGCTTTTTTGGGAGTAATGATTATCGCTATGCTGTTCGGACCCGTAGTTTCAATGATGGGAATGGCAGGGGTAGATATAATAGGCTATCTGCTTGACGGCTTTAAGGCGAGGGATTACAATATCGCCTTGCTTGTAATTAAGCTTATTTCCGCTTTGATATACGGAATACTTCTTTATAAAAAAACGACAAATAAGCAGATAATCGTTAATACGGTTGTTTCAAGAACTATAGTGGTTATTGTATGTCAGCTTATTTTAAATTCCTGCGTATTGTATTATTGCTATACAAATAAAAACTTCCCGTTTATGTCCTCGTCCGAATGGACGGCTTTCGGGATATGGTTTTTGCCCAGACTTGTGAAAAATGCAGTAATGCTTCCGACAGAGGTTTTACTCTCCTCGTTTATTCTTCCGGCTGCACTGCAGGCATATAAAAAAGTTTTCAAGGGAAGGATTTCTGTATAGACCGAGTTAATCTTTTAAAGCCGTTACTTAAATTAATTTAATTTTGAAGGGTTTGTTTACTGTGACCAATATAGGTTTTATCGGAACTGGAAATATGGGCTTTGCTATTATAAAGGGAATAGCGAAAAGCGGTTTATGTGATAATAACGAAACGGGCATACAGCTTTCGGCGTTTGATACCGACAGTAAAAAGCTGGAAAGGTTAGATGAATATAACGTTTATCCGTGTTCGTCAGTTCAGGAACTGGCTGAAAGGTGTAAATATATATTTCTGGCAATAAAGCCTCAGCAGCTTGACGGCGTTTTGGAACAAATCAAAGCTTCGATTACAGAAGAAAGCGTTATAATTTCTATCTGTGCAGGCATTACTGCGGAATACGTAAGACTGAGAACCATACCTGAAGCAAAGGTAATTCCCGTTATGCCTAATACTCCGCTTCTGCTGGGCGAGGGAGCTTCGGCATTGGCAAGGGTTGAACCTATTTCGGATGAGGAGTTTGAACTCGTTTGCAGGATTTTTTCTTCCTGCGGAGAAATAGCTGTGATTCCACAGGATAAAATGAAAGAAATTATTGCGATAAACGGCTCGTCGCCTGCGTTTATTTATCTTTACGCCAAGGCGTTTATTGATTATGCGAAATCGCAGGGTATTGATGAAGCTGCCGCTGAAAAGCTTTTTGCAAAAACGCTTATAGGCTCGGCTAAGATGATAACCGACAGCGGAAATACCATAGACGAGCTTATAGAGATGGTTTCGTCAAAGGGCGGAACGACCATTGCAGGTCTTGAAAAGCTGAGAGAGGGCAATTTAGAGAGTACGGTTAATAAAGCCTGCGAAGCTTGTACAAAAAGAGCGTATGAGCTTTCAGGCGAGTAATATATGTTTGTCCTGAAGCATATAATCAACTAACAAATATTCAGGAGTTGATTATATGACTGAAAGAAATACAAAGCCAAATGTTATTTTCAAAATAATGCTCCTTATGCTTGCCGGAGTGTTAATAGGAACATTGGCTTTTTCTTTTATAAAGACAAGCACTTTAAGCGATTTAAAGCTGGTTGAAAACGATTATCTGACTATGAGAGAAAATGGCGGATATATAAAAATTCTATACAGCTCGCTGTTAAATTCATCGCTTTTGATAATTGTTCTTTTTATACTGGGATTCTGTGCAATAGCTCAGCCGGTATCGCTTATTGTTCCGGTTTATAAGGGACTTGGCTTTGGGGCGACAATAGCCAAAATATATTCAGAAAACGGATTTCACGGCTTTTTTGCGGCTTTAGTTTTAATTCTGCCGTGTGCGCTGGTTTCCTCATATGCTTTGTTTATAGGAGTCAGGGAGTCTATGCGTCTGTCCAACCGCTTCTTTTCACAGGCTTTTTTAAACAGAAGAAGCGAGAGCGACAGCTTAAACGAATATGTCAAGCTCTATGCGGTGAAGTTTTTGGTTCTGGAAGCCGTTACTGCGGTTTCTGCGGCTGTTGACTGCTTAAGCTCTTTGGTGTATAATATGATAAAATAATTCAGTTGAGGATGTGTAAAAGTGGGACTTTTCAGCAATTATGAAAACGCAGGGCCCGGAGTTCCGAAGAACCCTCAGGAAAAGACGGATTTCTTTAAGTTCTTTGAGATATACGGCAGACACTTTTGGAAACTTATGGAAGTAAACCTTCTGTATTTTATTTTCTTTGTTCCGCTGTTTTTGGGAATGACGCTTTTGTTCAGAAATGATTTCAGCCTTAATATCAAGGTTGTTGGAATAGGCGCATTGGCAATTATTTTTATTGCTACAATAGGACCTGCGACTGCCGGATTTACAAAAGTTATAAGGAATTATTCTCAGGAGAGAAACGCATTTGTCTTTTCTGATTTTTTTGACACATTTAAAAAATGCTACAAACAGTCGGTGATAATGGGGATAATTGATATAATTTTTTCTGTCGGATTTGTTGTGGCTGTAGTTTCATACAGCGCATGGGCGCAGGAGAATTCTGTTATGTATCTTCCGTTTATCATATGTCTTAGCTGTATGTTGATGTTTATAATGATGCACTTTTACATTTATCAGCTTATCGTTTCTACAAATCTGACTCTTATGCAGATTATTAAGAATTCATTTTTACTTGTTGGCGTCAGCGTCAAAAGATGTCTGTTTAATATTGTTGTAATTGTACTGATAGTATTTCTGATTTTATTCTTCTATCCGTATTCGTTCTTTATAATTCCGTTTTTGCCGCTGAGCTTGGGATGTTTTTTAATATGCTTCAACTGCTTCCCGTTAATAAGAAAATATGTAATTCAGCCTTATTATAAAGCGAGAGGAGAGGAGAGTCCTGAGTTTGATTATTTAAAAGACGAGGGAAAAACTGTTTTTGAGGACAAGGGCGGTACGGAAGCGCCAATAAAGAAACAAAGAAAAAGGAAAATTAAGTAATACAAAAAATCCCCGGTTAAAAAATCGGGGATTTTCATTTTCGAAAATTATATATTATTCAACAAGGGCTTGCCCGTCGTTCAACGTGGCAAGGATTGACAATACCGACCGACCGGTCAGCAGGGAATTGCAGCCCGCTACTGACCGGGGACATCTTGCCTAAGTTATAATTCGGTTATTTTAAAATTATATCTCACCTTTTGAAAGAGCTTTTAAATATGCGTCAATAAACGGATCTATATTTCCGTCCATAACAGATTCAACGTTTTTTACTTCGCAGTTTGTTCTGTGGTCTTTGACAAGAGTATAAGGCATAAACACATAAGAGCGGATTTGTGCTCCCCAAGCGATTTCCTTATGCTCGCCCTTAATATCTTCAATCTTTTCTAAATGCTCACGTTCTTTGATTTCAATAAGCTTTGCTTTGAGCATTTTCATTGCGTAATCTCTGTTCTGATGCTGTGATCTTTGCGTTTGACAAGAGCAGACTATTCCGGTCGGAATGTGAGTTATTCTTACGGCGGAATCGGTTTTGTTAATATGCTGACCGCCTGCACCGCTGGCACGGTAAGTGTCCATCTTTATATCTTCGGGCTTTATCTCAACAGGAGTGCTGTCGTCAATTTCAGGCATTATATCGATAGCGGCGAATGATGTATGCCGGCTTCCCGAGCTGTCAAACGGAGATATTCTGACAAGACGGTGGATACCTGCCTCGCTCTTTAAAAAGCCGTAAGCGTTTTTTCCCTCAATAAGAATAGTCGCACTTTTTATTCCAGCTTCTCCGCCCTCAAGATAATCGAGCATTGTAACCTTGAACTCGTGTTTTTCAGCGTATCTTGTATACATTCTAAGGAGCATTTCCGCCCAGTCCTGAGCCTCTGTTCCCCCTGCTCCGGGGTGGAACGAAACAATAGCGTTGTTTTTATCATATTCGCCGTTCAGCAGAGTGGTTACAGTTAAAGCTTCTATGCCTTTTTGAAACATTCTGAGTTCGGTTTTTGCGCTTGCGGCAAGTGATTCGTCGCCGTCCTCTTCGGCAAGCTCAAGCATAAGTGAAATCTCATCGTATTTTTCACTTATTTCGCTGTAAGAGTTTATAACGTCCTCCAGAGTTTTTATTTCCTTTAGCGTGTGCTGAGAAGCGTTAGAATCGCTCCAGAAATCCGCTTCAAGCGTTTTATCCTGAAGCTTTTTAAGCTTTTCTTTTTTACTTTCAATTTCCAATACGCCGTAAAGCTCGGAAAGCTTTGGAGCGTAGCCGGATAGTTCCTGTTTTAATTCGTCTATAATAATCATAAGTTCTCCTGTTACAGATTAAAATGCATTTCAGATAAGATTCAGCGTACGGATCCGAACCTTGTCGGCTGACGGGGAAAAGTTCGCTGTCAGAATCTATTATACTTACTTTTTTCTCAAAAGTAAAGAATTTTAAGAAATAACTTTATTTTTTAAAATATATATGTTATAATCAATTTCAAAGCTGTTAAATACAACAGTAAGAACATTTCGTTTTGTAGTAAGAGAGGATGTAAATATGGCAAATTACGAAGGCTCTAAATGTATAGTTTGCAACAAGGTTTTTGATGAGTCGGACGACATAGTTGTTTGTCCTGAATGCGGCACGCCGTATCACAGGGATTGTTATAAGCAGGTCGGAGAATGTATTAATATCGAGCTTCATAATGAAGGCGTTTCATGGGGACGTAAAAAGCTGGAGGAAGAAAAGGTTTTAAAAGAAGCTGAAAAAGCTGAAAATATAATATGTCCAAGGTGCGGATATTCAAACGACGCCGGTCAGAACTTTTGTTCAAGGTGCGGTTTGCCGTTGAACAGCGGAGAGGATTCACAGCATTTTAACGAGGGCGGCTTTCAAAACGGATACCCTAATTTCGGACCGATGGGGCAGGGCGGCTCTAATCAAAACGGATCTTTTCAAAACGGACAGCCTTTCAATCCGTTTTCAGGCTTTGTGACTGTGGATGACAACACCGACATCGACGGCGTAAGCGCTAAGGATATTGCAGATTATGTAGGCAGCAATAAAGTATATTTTCTTTCGCAGTTTATGAAATTTGCAAAGCTGAAGATAAAGAAGTCTTTTAATTTCTGTGCGTTTGTTTTTCCCGAGTTTTATTATTTTTACAGAAAAATGATAGGACATGGATTCTTCTATCTGACCTTCAGAATTTTCGTAACGGTTTTTATGGAAGGAATTATTTTAAAGTTCGGAATGTCTTCTGAGGCTACGACTGCCGATATTGTTGAAAATCTTTCGGCTTCTCCTGTTTGGTCGGTAGTGTTTATGGGATTGTCGTTTCTCACTTTGATGCTTTATATTTTAAGCGGTTTGTTTTCAAACTTCTGGTATTTTAAAAAGACGAAGCATGATATTAAGGCTATAGATCAAGAGGTTCAGTCTGTGGATCAGAGAAGAGAAATTATTGCGAAAAAGGGCGGAACTTCTTTTGGAATTGCGATAGCCGCAATCGCTGCGTATTATCTTATAATAAGAGTAGTAGTAATGCTTATAGCATAAGTCCGGGGAGGGCGTTTTATGAAGGTTAAAAAGGCTGTTATTCCTGCAGGCGGATGGGGAACGAGAGTTCTGCCCGCAACCAAAGCCATGCCTAAAGAGCTTTTGCCTATAGTGGACAAGCCTGCAATTCAATATAACGTTGAAGAGGCTGTAAACAGCGGTATAACCGACATATGTATTATATTAAGTCCGGGAAAGGACATAGTGAAAAATCACTTTTCAACCAATGAAAAGCTTGAAAGGCATTTGAAAAACGGCGGTGAAAGGTACGAGCGCATTTTAAACGAGGTTCAGAAGATTTCCCGTATGGCGGATATAAGCTATATAGTTCAGGAGGAAGCCGAAGGCTTGGGTCACGCAGTTTCGCTGACAAGGGATTTTGTCGGAAACGAATCGTTTGCGGTTCTTTACGGCGACGATGTTATTGTCGGAGATGTTCCGTGCTGTAAGCAGGTTTGCGACGCTTATGAAAAATACGGCTTGGGTACTGTGGCAATAAAAGAGGTTTCAGATGACTTTATAGTTAAATATTCGTCTATGAAATGCGAAAACATAGGCGGAAATGTGTATTCAATATCCGATATGATTGAGAAGCCTGAACTTAAAGATAAGTTTTCAAACTTCTCTATATTGGGAAGATGCGTTCTTCCGCATGAAATTTTTGATATACTCGACGTTATTCCGAAAGGTCAGGGAGGAGAGTATCAGCTTACCGACGCAATGGCGGTTCTCGCCCGTAAGAACGGAATGATTGGCATAGACTTTTTGGGAGACAGATACGATATGGGAAGCAAATTCGGGATTCTTAAAGCTTCTGTAGAAATAGGTTTGAATCATCCTGAGGTTAAGGACGATTTGATAAAATTGATAAAGCAGTTGGCGCAGAAAATTTAAAAGTTGACAAAAATTCTTTTCTGTGCTATACTTTACAAGTTATCCTTGCTTGTGCTAAGGCATAGGCGAAATCTATAAGGAGGTGCAAATGTAATGGCAAAGGTTACAGAAAAATACGAAGCTATGGTCGTATTCAGCACGAAGCTCAGCGAAGAGGAAATAAAGGCTCTTATGCAAAAATTCGGCGACTTAATTTCAGCTAATGCTGAGGGAGAGGTTTCACTTGATGAGTGGGGAAAGAGAAAGCTTGCCTACCCCATCAATTATGAAAACGAAGGCTACTATGTTCTTTGGAACTTTACGTCTAAGCCAGGCTTCCCGGCTGAACTCGAACGTGTACTGAAGATTACTGACGGCGTTCTGAGATTTTTAGTTACGGTTGACTAATTTTAAGGAAAGGAACTTGCGTTATGTTAAACAGAGTTATTTTGATGGGAAGAATAACCCAGGACTTGGAGCTTAAATCAACACAAAGCGGTATCAGCGTTTTATCTTTCACTGTAGCAGTTGACAGAGGTTATGTAAAGCAGGGAGAAGAAAGACAGACTGATTTCATTAACTGTGTGGCATGGCGCCAAAGGGCTGAGTTCATAAACAACTATTTTGCAAAGGGCAGAATGATAGCTATTGAAGGTAATTTACAGACAAGGACCTACGATGACAAAAACGGTGTAAGGCACTATGTTACCGAGGTCGTTGTAGACAATGTTTCGTTCACCGGAGAACCTAAACAGCAGGGCGCTTCATCAGGAGCTTCCTTCAGCACGCCTGCTCAGAATAATGATAATTACAGCAACACTCCGTCTAATGAATCGATAGCTATAGGAGATATAGACGACTTTGAGGTCGTTATTTCAGATGACGGAGTTCCGTTCTAAATTAATACCTGACTAATGTGAAATTAAATCATTGAAAAGGAGGAAAAGGTTATGGAAAAAAACATCAGACCGGGTAAGAGAAATCGTAAAAAGGTTTGTATGTTCTGTGTTGACAGAGCCGAGAAAATTGATTATAAAGATGTTGCGAAGTTAAGAAAGTGCATGACGGAAAGAGCAAAAATTCTTCCCCGCCGTGTTACAGGTACTTGCGCTTGTCACCAAAGAGAGCTTACTTCCGCTATTAAGAGAGCGCGTCACGTTGCGTTGCTTCCTTATACTGCTGAATAAGTTATACAATCGGATTTTGAAAGCTCAGGGTTTACGCTCTGAGCTTTTTTACAGCTTGTTTAATACATATTTAAGCTGTTTTCGATGAATATAATTCCTGTTGCAAAAAAGGATATTTGCTGTTATAATAGCTTTACCGATAAATTTTGAAACACTTCGCCCCGGAAAGGAAATAATATATATGAGTGATCAGGTTAAATTTATAAGAAGTAAAAATGTTGAGATACTTCCGTGCGTTGCAATGAGAGATGTCGTTATGTTTCCAAATATGGTTATGCATTTTGACGTTGCAAGATCCTGCTCGGTTCTTGCTCTTAAAGCTGCGCTTGAAGCTGACAGATTGGTTTTTTTGGTAACTCAGAAGGACTTGGCTGTTGATAAGCCTGAATTTAAAGATCTTTATAAAATAGGCGTTATAGCCGAGATAAAACAGATCATAAAAACTCACGATGGCTTTTCAAGGGTTTTGGCAGAGGGACGTTATAAAGCAAAGGCTCAGGATGTCTTTATGAATGATGAAAAATACTTGGAGGCTGCTGTAAAAAGACTTCCTGTTTATTCTCGTGAGCGCATGGATGAATTTGAGCTTCAGGCGGTCATGCGTGAGGTTAAGCGTACTTTTAAAGAGTATGCCGATAATGTTCCCAGAATGCCTAAAGAGATTTTTGCCGCAGTTTATTCCGCACATACTCCCCGTGACTTGTTTGAAGCTATTGCGTTTAATATTTCAATTTCAACCGAGTATAAGCAGATTCTTCTTGAAAGCAAAACTGTAGGCGAGAAGCTGTCGAATCTTATAGGCATTTTGTCAAGCGAGCTTGAAGTCATTATTATCGAAAAAGCGATTCAGGATCAGGTTTCCCAAAACCTTGATCAGAACCAGAGAGAGTATTATCTTAGAGAACAGCTTAAGGTTATACGCTCGGAGCTTGGCGAGAATCCTGATGACGATAACGAGGTTGAAGAATATTATCAAAAAATCGCCGGTCTTGAGCTTTCCGAACAGGTAAGGGATAAGCTGAACGATGAGGTGAAAAGGCTTTCTAAAACTCCTTCAAGCTCTCAGGAAGCGGTTGTTATTAGAAATTATCTTGACGCTTGTCTTGAGCTTCCGTGGAACAAATCTACCCAAGACACGTCTGATATTAAAAGGGCGGCAAAAATCCTGGACGAGGATCATTACGGTCTTAAAAAGGTTAAGGAAAGGATTTTGGAAATACTGTCGGTTAAAGCTTTGAATCCTGATGTAAAGGGACAGATTATTTGTCTTTCAGGACCTCCGGGAACTGGTAAAACTTCTATAGGGCGGTCGATAGCGAGGGCTTTGGGCAGACGGTATGTCAGGGTTTCGCTCGGCGGAATTAAGGACGAATCTGACATAAGAGGTCACAGGAAAACATATGTCGGAGCAATGCCGGGAAGAATTATCAGCGCTATTAAACAGGCGGGTACTAATAACCCGGTTATGCTTCTGGACGAAATTGATAAGATGAGCAACGATTTCAGAGGAGATCCGTCCTCCGCAATGCTAGAGGTTTTAGACAGCGAACAGAATAAGGAATTCAGAGATCACTACATAGAGGTTCCGTTTGATTTGTCAAACGTATTGTTTATCACTACCGCTAATAATACGGGAAATGTTCAGGATCCTCTTTTGGACAGGATGGAGGTCATTGAGCTTTCTAGCTATACAAGAGAAGAAAAGTTCAACATAGCTAAACGCCATCTTATTCCGAAGCAGATTAAGGCGAACGGCATGAAAGGCTCTCAGATTAGAATAACCGACGGATGTATTTACTCTCTGATTGACAGCTATACTAAAGAAGCGGGTGTAAGAAAGCTTGAAAGATGTGCGGCGTCTTTATGCAGAAAAGCTGCTAAGAATATTGTAGAAAAGGATGTTAAGCGGGTTACGTTTACCGAGCGCAATATTGAGAGCTATTTGGGAGTTAAGAAGTATCTTCCAGACTTAGTTTCAAGTCATAGTGAAATAGGTCTTGTCAACGGTTTGGCGTGGACGTCTGTCGGCGGAGTAACTATGCCTTTGGAGGTTTTGGTTCTCGATGGCAAGGGCGAGATAACGCTCACGGGTTCATTAGGCGATGTGATGAAGGAAAGCGCTAAGATTGCAGTAAGCTATTGCAGAAGCGTTGCTGAAAGATTTAATATTGACAAGGAGTTTTATAAAACCAAGGACATTCACATTCACGCTCCCGAAGGCGCCGTGCCTAAGGACGGACCTTCGGCAGGAGTTACTATGGTTACCGCTATGATTTCAGCGTTATCCGGAACGCCTGTTAAAAGCTCCGTAGCTATGACGGGTGAAATCACTCTTAAGGGCAAGGTGCTTGCTATCGGAGGATTGAAAGAAAAATCAATGGCGGCTTATAAAGCCGGAATAAAAACAATAATAATACCATACGATAACAAGGCGGATATTCAGGAAATAGATGAAGCGGTAAAGGCTTCGGTTGAAATAGTTTTGGCTGGAAATATTGACGACGTTCTCGAATCGGCGCTTGATATTGAAAAGAGCAGGAACAGTATTCCGCTGGGACTGATGGTAAGAGCTTCGGATAAAAAGAGCATTACAGCTACTGTTTAACAAAAATCATTTTAAGAGGGACGGTTATGAATTTTAACAACGTGGAATTTAAAACGTCGTTCGGACGTATTGACCAAATACCGAAAGCTGAGCGTATTGAAATTGCGTTTTCAGGGCGTTCTAATGTCGGGAAGTCCTCGCTTATAAATAAAATATTCAATAGAAAACAGCTTGCCAAGGTAAGCTCAATGCCCGGAAAAACGGTAACGATAAACTTTTTTGATTTTGAGAATGTTTATATTGTTGATCTTCCGGGGTACGGATATGCAAAGGTTTCAAAGGGTGAAAAAAACAGATGGGCAAGCCTTATAGAGGGCTATCTTAACGATAAGTCAAGAATGCTTAATCTAATCTTTCAGCTTATTGATATCCGCCATGCGCCGTCGCAGGACGATCTTCAGATGATAGATTTTATGGTGGAAAACGAGATGCCGTTTGTTATTATCCTTACTAAAGCTGATAAGCTTAAGCCTACTGCAAGGAAGCTTAGAATGGAGGCTTTTGAAAATGAGATACCTTATTTCAATCAGTTAGAAGTCATACCCTGTTCGTCGCAGACGGGAGAGGGGATTGAAAAAATAAAAGAAATTATTGAGTATATAAGCAAAGCATAGTGATATTTTCAGCCGGCTGTTATTTTCAGTCGGTTTTTTGCTTAAAAAAAGACTTTACTTTTATGTTTTAATGTGTTAATATATGAATATAGTTTATTCACGCTGTAAAGTGTGAAATTAAATGTTAAAGAGATTTGGTAATTGCGTAAAGCTTGATTTACGCTTGAACGGAGGATTTTAATGAAGGACAGCATAAGAGATAAAAATATGAACGATTTATTCGAGGCGATTTTGTGTCTTGAAAATCAAGACGAGTGTTTTGCTTTCTTTGAAGATTTGTGTACTATTCTTGAGCTTAAGTCTTTATCTCAGCGTTTTCAGGTTGCCAAGATGCTCAACGAGCATTATGTATACAGCGATATAGTTAGCGAAACGGGGGCTTCTACGGCGACTATCAGCAGGGTTAATCGCTCAATAAACTACGGAAGCGATGGTTATAAGGTCGTATTTGAAAGACTGGAAAAGAAAAATGGCAACGAATAATTACACGGTGTTTGCAAAGTTTTATGATATACTTATGTCCGATGTTAATTATCCGGAAATTGCATTAAGGATAAATAATATAGTAAGCGAGAATTTTCCCGAGGCTGATTTTATGGTTGATCTTGCCTGCGGAACAGGTTCTCTCAGTATGGAGCTGACAAAGCTGGGGTTTAATGTTCTCGGCGTTGATATTTCGCAGGAGATGCTGTCTATAGCCGAGGACAAAAGAATACGATCAGGACTAAAGACTCAGTATACTTACGGTGATATGATTAAATGGTCGCTTTCGGAAAACAAGGCGGACGTTATAGTATGTATGCTTGACAGCCTGAATCATTTAAGCGGCTTCGGCGATATTAAAAGGACTTTCAGAAATATTCATTTAAGCTTGACAGACGGCGGACTATTTATTTTTGATATGAATACGCCGTATAAGCATAAGAATATTCTTTCCGACAATGCATTTGTATTTGAAGAGAATGAGGTTTACTGTGTGTGGCAAAATGAATACAAAGAAAAGGATAACAGGGTTGATATTTATCTGGACTTTTTTGAAAGCATTAGCGATAACAGGTATAACAGGTTCTGTGAAGAGTTTTCGGAAATTGCCTGCGAGAGCTATGCTGTAAAAGAGCTTGCAAAAGGCTGCGGATTCAAATATATAGAGAGTTTTGATGATTTTTCGGTCAATAAGCCTGATGAGAAAAGCGAGCGTATACTGTACGTTTTTAAAAAATAACTTTATTTAAACAGTAATAATTGAGGTTTGAAATGAGTAGAATAGTTAGGGCAATAACCGCCGACGCTTCTGTAGTGTGCAGTGCGATAGACGGAAAAGATATAGTTTCTGAGATTGAAAGAATTCATAAAACTTCTGCTGTTGTAACAGCGGCTTTGGGAAGACTTTCAATGGGAGCTTCGCTCTTAGGATTCGGATTGAAGGGACAGAGCGATACATTGACCTTAAGAATAAACGGAAAAGGCCCTGCCGGCAATCTCATAGCTGTATCAGACAGTTACGGAAATGTCAAGGCATATGTTGCAAACCCGATAGTTGAGATTCCGCTTAACAGCAAGGGTAAGCTGGATGTTGCCGGAGCGGTCGGCAAGGACGGATTTTTAAGCGTTGTCAAAGATTTTGGCTTGAAAGAACCTTATTCGGGTCAGGTGCCTATTGTTTCGGGAGAAATTGCTGAGGATATTACGAATTACTTGGCAATCAGCGAGCAGACTCCCAGCGTTTGCGCTTTAGGCGTTTTGGTTGATACCGATCTTTCGGTTAAATGCGCCGGGGGATTTTTAATTCAGGTTTTGCCTTTTGCGTCTGACGAAGCTATTGACGTTATTGAAAAAAATATTAAAGAAATGAGTTCGGTCACTCAAATGCTTAAAAGCGGAAAAACCGCAAAAGATATTTCTTTGATGGCTTTAAACGGCTTGAATCCGAATGTTTTGGACGATTTTAAGGTTTCATATAAATGTGATTGCAGCAGGCAGAGAGTGGAAAGAGCGCTGATAAGCTTGGGTAAAACCGAGCTTGAAAGTATGTCGAATGATGAAAACACAGAGGTTTGTTGTCACTTCTGTGATAAAAAATATAACTTTTCCTCTGAGCAACTAAAAAATCTTTTAAAAAGTGTTGACAAGTAAAAGATGATGGTGTATAATATGTAAGTCGCTGAAAAGGGCGACAAAGCAGTGGGAGCATAGCTCAGCTGGGAGAGCATCTGCCTTACAAGCAGAGGGTCACAGGTTCGAGCCCTGTTGTTCCCACCATAATAGTCCTTGCAAGAGCGAGGGCTTGAGGCCTGGTAGTTCAGCTGGTTAGAACGCTAGCCTGTCACGCTAGAGGTCGTGGGTTCGACTCCCATCCAGGTCGCCATTAATTTTATAACGCCTCTGTAGCTCAGTCGGTATGAGCTGAAGCGAAGCAAAGCTTCGCTCGACT
>CAZTXS010000012.1:0-42207 GCA_964617585.1 uncultured Ruminococcus sp. | reverse complement strand
GGTGCTGAATGTGTTACTTATGAAGATGGAACTTTCTATTATGACAGCCTTTGTACATATCGTATTGACGAAGAAAAAAAAGAAGCAATAATAATTAATATCAATGACGGCATTAAAAAGTTAGATATTCCGGAAACTATTATATGCAATGATGCATCATATCCTGTGACAGCAATATATATAGAATATCATGATGTATATTCTTTCTTTTACGAGCGTTTGGAAACAATAAATGTAAGTAAAAATATTGAAAGCATAATAATTAATATTGATCCGTATTCCGATTTTAATTCTTTGAAAACAATAAACATACCGTCAGGAGCAAAGCTTGCTGAATTAGCCTTACCGTATTGTCCTAAGCTTAAAAAAATTAACATACCAACGGATTCAGCATTAACATACTTACATATTTCGGGGTGTCCTAAATTAAAAAAATTGTTAATACCTAAAAATCTAAAAAGTTTATCCATTGGTGAAGACGCACCTCAATTAAAGATAAAAGTGGCGAAAGGCAATAAATATTTAAAAGTAAAGGATAATCAAATACTTTTAAATAACGGGAAAGTATTATACGGCATAATCGGTAAAAAAAGTAATGTAACTATATGCAGTTCAGTTACTAAGGTTAAATATATCAGTAATAAATATGTTAAAAAGGTGACTATACCTGCTTCCGTTAAAAATATAAAAAATTATTCATTCAGTTATTGTAAAAATCTATCTAAAGTAAAAATCGGCAACAAAAAGAAATCCCCTAAAATAAAAGCAGACGCTTTCAAATACACCAAAAAAGGCATAAAATTCTATGTCAAAAACAAAAAAGTTGCCAAGAGTCTCAAAAAACAGCTCAAAGGAAGCGGAGTTAAAAAGGCTAAAATTTATATCGGTAAAACTTTGATTTATAAGAATGTGAAGTGATTTAAAAGCGGAGTTAATTGCTCCGCTTTTTTATTTAGTAAAATATAAAAACGGAAGATCGTTATTTTTGTTTTGCTCCAGCTCGTCAAGCCAAAGCTTTGAAACTGCATCGCTCGGCATTCTCCAATCGCCTCTCGGAGATAAGGTCACTGTACCTATCTTCGCACCGTCGGGCAGACAGGAGCGTTTAAACTGCTGTGAAAAGAACCTGGAATAAAACTTCTCAAGCCACTTTATAATAGTCATTTTATTGTATTTTCCGTAAAAAGCATAATCCGCCAGCCTAAGAACCTTTTTAGGCGGGAATCCCCACCTTACCGCATAATATAAAAAGAAATCGTGAAGCTCATAAGGTCCTACAATATCCTCCGTTTTTTGAGTGATGCTCTCCTTGCTTTCATCTGTCGGCAAAAGCTCGGGCGATACGGGGGTATCAAGCACATCATAAAGAACTTCTCTTACCGCTTCGCTTCCGCACACATCAGCATAATATCTGATTATATGTCTGACCAGAGTTTTCGGCACGGAAGCGTTTACGCCGTACATAGACATATGATCTCCGTTATAAGTCGCCCAGCCGAGAGCAAGCTCGGACAAATCGCCTGTTCCGACAACTAAGCCTCCCGTTCGATTGGCAATGTTCATAAGAACCTTAGTACGTTCTCTTGCCTGTCCGTTTTCAAAGACAACGTTATGCTCATTCTCGTCATGCCCAATATCCTCAAAGTGCTGAAGAACCGATTTTGTTATGTCAACCTCCCTGAATGTCACTCCTAAGGCGTCGCACAGAATCTCGGCGTTAGAACGGGTGCGTTTTGTAGTACCAAAGCAGGGCATAGTTACGGCAACTATATCTTTTCGGCTTCTGCCAAGCAAATCCATAGCGTTTACACAGACAATCAAAGCAAGAGCGCTGTCAAGCCCGCCCGAAATACCAATTACAACAGCTTTTGATTTTGTATGCTTGATTCTCTTTTTCAATCCCTCCGACTGCATTCTGAGTATCAGTCTGCAGCGGTTGTTTTTCTCATCCTCGTCATACGGAATAAACGGCGTTTGCGAATAAGCCCTTGTAAGCTCTGTTTCCTGAAGCTTCATGGAAAATTCAACGGTCTGATAGCCGTTTTCATCATTTTCAGGAAAAGTAGAAAGCTTTCTCCTCTCGCCTGCAAGCTTTTGTAAATCAATTTCGGAAACGGTCATCTCGTTTTCAAAAAGCTTGCTTTCTTTAAGTATTGCTCCGTTTTCAGCAATAATATTATGACCTGAGAATACCATGTCCTGAGTTGACTCGCCCTCTCCCGCCGAGCAGTAAATATAACCCGAAACAAGCCTTGCCGACTGATTTTTAACAAGCTCTCTCCTGTATGCGTCCTTTCCTATAACCTCATCGGAAGCAGAAAGATTTCCTATAACCGTTGCTCCTGCAAGAGCGTGATTGTTTGAAACAGGGCACGGCGTCCACAAGTCCTCGCAGATTTCAACAGCGTATACAAACTCGCCCATTTCCTTTGCTTTAAATAAAAGCTTAACGCCGAACGGACAGCTTTTACCGAAAAGCTCTATTTCCTGATTTTCCACCGGCGCAGAGGTAAAATGTCGAAACTCATAGAATTCATTGTAATTCGGAATTGATGTTTTCGGAACTGCTCCCAGAACTTCTCCGTTATATATTACAACTCCACAGTTATAAAGCTTACCGTTTTTTATAAGAGGACAACCTACCGTGCATACAATCTCTTTCCTCTCGGTGGATTTAACGATTTTTTTCAGTCCCTCCAAAGCCTTTTCGATAAGCAAGCTTTGATTAAAAAGATCCTGACAGGTATATGAGGTTATGCAAAGCTCGGGAAAAACACAAAGCTTAACGCCCGCTTTACAGGCTCTATTTATTCCTGCGATTATACTTTCGGTATTGAAATCAACATCAGCTACCTTTATTTCGGGAGTTATTGCCGCCGCTTTTAAAAATCCGTCTTTCATTTTACATTCTCTCCTGACTTATATTCCGCTGTCCTGAAAGCAAAACAGCTCACTATATTATTTCCTATATTGTTTTTATTATATATAAATTTACCTATGTTTGCAAGTTTATACTGCTTTATATTAATTGTTCAATAAGGGCTTGCCCGTCATTATAATTATCATACAAATTTAAATTTATTTTTATTATTTTTTTTGGAAAACCTCACAATTGACAGGAAAATTTTTTAGTTATATAATTTAAGTATAAAATTATTTGTCAATATTTTGTTATTTTGGTATAACAAAATATAAGGAGGAAAAAATAATGAAAAAATTATTGAGCTTGTTTACGTCGCTTATTATGGGCGCAAGTATTTTGGCTGTTCTGCCGGCAACAGCGTCAGCAACGGTTGAAAATACCACTATTGACGCTGCAAAAGCAATCAGCCTTAACACAACCTATACAATTGATTACGGTACAGACATTTCCTATGGTCAGAATTACTATGTAAAGGTCACTCTGCCAAGCAGCGGATATATCACCGCTTTAGTCAACAGACCTATATATAATCAGTCTTATAATGATATGGCTATAATTGTCTATAACTCAAAAGGGGTTGAAATCACACGACAAGACACTAACGCTGAAGCTGCAACCTCACTTACTTTCAGAGTTGGTTTAAGTAAGGGTACATATTATATTAACTTTCAAAGTCGCTTTTTTGGTAACGGAAATGCCGAATCGGTTTCAACATCTTACAGGGTTGGCTTCACAGCAAACAACTACTGCGAAGTTGAGCCTAACGATGGTATCGCAACAGCCACATCAATGACTTATGACAAAACATACACAGGTTTTATCGAGCCTGACGGTTCATCTTACGACTATTATAAATTCACCCTTTCATCTGCAAAAAAAGTAAGAATCTACATTGGAAATTATTCAAACATAAGCGCAAAAACATATTTCTGCTTGTTCAAATCTACTGATTCATATGAAACAAGCATAACAAACTACCGCGGTTCATCGGATTACAACTCTTCTGTATATAAATATAACGTTGCAAACACTACTATAATTACATCACCTGCAAACGGAACAGGTTATATCAATAAATACCTCACAGCAGGAACATATTATATCAGCGTATCAGCTTATACACTATATGAAAATGCTGCTTACTCATTACGAGTTGCTAACGCTCCTGCAAGCACAACAACTAAGTCAAGCAAGCCTGCACAGGTTACCAAACTAAAGCTTAAAAAGGGCGGAAAGAAAACAGCTAAGCTTGCTTGGAAGAAAGTAAAGGGCGCTAAAGGCTATCAGATTAAATATTCAACAAGCAAGAAGTTCAAGAAATCAAAGACAAAAACAAAAACATCAAAGAAAAATAAAATTACTTTAAAGAAGCTTACTAAAAATAGGTATTATATAAAGGTAAGAGCATATAAGAAAGTAAACGGTAAAAAGGTTTACGGCAAGTATAGCAGCGTACTGAAGCTGTACAGAACTTATTATTAAACATCATAGTATAAAAGTCGGGATTTCAAAATGCAATCCCGACTTTATTTTTTTCTTTCAATAAGGGCTTGTCCCGTCATTCAACGCAGCAAGAGTCGGCATGACCGGTCGTTCATTAGGGAATTGTATACCGTTACTGAACGGGTAATGGATCCCGCCGCCTATAGAGATGGGGAACATCTTGCCTTAGTCATAAGGAAATCTGCTCAATATCTCAAATGCAGTAGATCTCTGCCACATTGCGGCGGAAATCATCACCTCATAACCCTCTCCGAAATCGCATACCAAATCATTTGGGTTGTATTTAGGAATACCGAAGCAGGAAAGTATGTTCATAATAATTCCGCCGTGAGTTACAACAGCGCAGTTTGTAAGCCCCTCCTGAATCATTGAGGAAACTATCTTCTCCATAGCGGCAACGCATCTTTCAACAACAGTCCTCATGCTCTCGCCGTTAGGCGGAGGATTATCAAGACCGCCTTTTAAAAACTGTTTATATTCCGGGGTATTCATTATATCCTCGGCTTTTTTATTTTCAAAGTCCCCGAAGTTCATTTCAATAAGCTCGGGAATTTCAAACGTCACTGCTTCGGGATAAAGAACAGCGGCAGTTTCACGGCATCTCTTAAGAGGGCTGACAAACACCTTCTGAACGCTGCCGTAATCATTTTCCTCCAGCTTCTTGTAAAGCTCCTTCGCCCCCTCAGAGCAAAGAGGAAGGTCGGTCACTCCTATATACTTTCCGTCGAGATTCCCCTGCGTTATACCGTGGCGAATCAGCTTTAACCTATAACCTCTCATAATGTTCTCCCTCCTGAATATTGATTTATTTTCAATAAAGGCTTACCCGTCATTTAATGCGGCAAGGGTCGGCATTGCCGACTTGCCGTTCAGTCGGGGATTGTATCCCGCTACTCCCGCCGCCTATAGAGGCGGGGATATCTTGCCTAAGTTATATAATTTAAACTTTACATTATGTAATAAAAGTAATATAATATACATAAAGAACAAATAAAACGCAAAATAATACAAATTTTTGTCGTTTATTTTTCTGAACCCTCAAAAGCATAAGGATACGTTTTTAACAGCTCAAAACAAAAAGCAGAAGAAAGGCAGTTATAAAATGAATACGGATTTTCCAAAAATACTTACGCTTCTCAGAATTGAAAACGGACTAAGCCAGAAAAAAGTCGCAAACGCTCTTGGAATATCTCAATCTCTCTTATCACACTACGAAAAAGGACGGTTGGAATGTAATTTTGATTTACTCACAAAAATTGCGGATTATTACGACGTTTCATGCGATTATCTTTTAGGCAGAACAACCATGCCGAAGCCAAACAGAAGAAAAATCAAGAATACCGAGAAAAAGGTAAGCGGTTCAAAAGCTTTAGACAGCCAAAAGGAAAAAATAAACAATGCATTGAAAATATATTATTCTATTATTGACGGCTACAAATCGCCTGAAATAATAAAGGATTCTGAAAACCTGCTCTCTATTTCTATATATTCAATGCTCCGAAGCGCTTTTCTTGCAAATCCGAACAACGATAAAAACTATTTCAGAGTAAATAAAGATTATATAACTCCGGCGTTCGCTATACTGCTTTCTTCATTTGAAAAGGATTTGGCGAATATAAATATCACAACGTCAAAAACTTCGCCCATGAGGTTATATAATGAGTTTCCTCTTGAATATAAATCACTTGATGAAATAATTAACTACAGTGAAAATTATTTGAGGAATTTTAACATATAAGTTTCGATTTTTATTTATTGTAACATCTTTATTTTAAAAAAACAATACCGGAAAATAAGGGGAATTATCTTGAAGGCAAAAATAACCGCAGTTTTGTTCAGCGTTATTATAATCGCTGTTACAGCTTTGGCAATTATCAATATTAAGCGCAGTAAAGACTCGTTTGTAACGAAAACCTTTACTTCTATGGATACTGCGGTAAGCGTATCTATTTGGGGATCGCAGTTTAACAACGAGCTTTACACTGATATAAAAAGCAGAATAGAAACGCTCAGTGAAACCTTTGACGCATATAACGCCAACGGACAGATTTATAAGCTTAATCAAGAAATAAAGCTTGAATGTTCGCCTGAAGCTTTAGATATTTTGTCAAAGACGCTGACTTTGCAAAAAAAATATAAAAACGTAAATATAACCTCAGGAAAGCTTATTTCCCTTTGGGACTTTCAGTCTGAAAACCCTGACATTCCGGCGGCAGAGGACATTAAATCCGCAATCGGAACTATCGGCTCGGACAATATCCAAATAGAAAACAACACCGTTTCGCTTAAAAACGGAGCAAAGATAGATTTAAGCTCCTGCGCTAAGGGTTATACCTGCGATTTGATAAAGGAACAGCTTGATAAAAGCAAAGCTTCCTGCGCAATAATTTCTTTCGGTTCGTCTACGCTATTCTACGGTGAGAAGCCGAACGATGAAGCTTTTACCGTAGCGGTCAGATCACCTGATAATAGCGGCGGATATATAGGAACGCTTAAAACAAAAAGCTGTGTTATATCAAGCTCAGGAGGATATGAGCGGTATTTTGAAAAGGACGGAAAAATATATACTCATATACTCGACTTAGAAACCGGATATCCCGCTGAAACAGATTTGACTTCGGTGACCGTTATATCTCAAAACGGACTTCTGACCGACTTTTTGTCAACTGAAATTTATATCGGCGGAACGAAAAATATAGAGAATTATTTGAACAGCGGCGAATACAGTATAATAGCCGCAGACGAAAATCATAAAATATATATATCGGACATTATAAAGGATGATTTTGAAATCACCGACCAAAATTTTTCGTTTAAGCAGAAAGGATGATATAATTGCCGCTTAACTGTATAAAAATTCCGCATAAGAAAAATACAAACAACTGCAAAACGGTCAGATTTCCCGTGCCTGAAACCGTTTCTATACCTATGCTGCAGCATATGGGCGCTCCGTGCGAGCCTTTGGTCAGCGTAGGAGATGAAGTAAAGGTAGGTCAAAAAATCGGCGACAGCAGCGCATTTATGTCCGCTCCCGTTCATTCAAGCGTTTCGGGTAAGGTAACTGAAATCAATGATTATATTTCCGCAAACGGCAGAAAGTGCAAAAAAATAACCATCCTATGCGACGGGAAACAAACACCCTACGAAGGTCTGAAGCCTCCTGTTATAACGGATAAGACTTCGCTGATAAAAGCAGTAAGGGAAAGCGGCTGCTGCGGACTCGGAGGGGCAGGCTTCCCGACTCATATAAAGCTTAATTTCGATGATAATAAAACTCCGATAGACAGTCTTGTTATCAACGCCGCCGAGTGCGAGCCTTATATTACAAGCGACTACCGTGAGATGATGGAAAGTCCCGAAGGAGTTATAAACGGGATTAAAACCATTCAGAACATTTTAAAGATTAAAAACGTATATATATGCATTGAATGCAATAAATCGAAAGCTATCGAGCTTTTGGATAAAATGACTTCGCTTGACAGCTCTGTAAAAGTAGTTGAGCTTTCATCGCTTTATCCTCAGGGCGCTGAAAAGGTTATCGCATACAATGCCACGGGAAGAATTATCAAAGAGGGCGAGCTTCCGTCCGATCAGGGAATCATAGTGATGAACGTATCCACCGCAGCGTTTTTAAACAGGTATTTCAAAACGGGAATGCCCCTAACAAGACGTCGTATAACGGTTGACGGCGACGCAGTTAAATCGCCGTGCAATATAAAGGTTCCTATCGGAACTTCAATCTCCGAGCTTTTAAAGTTCGCCGAATGTGATGAAGAAAAGGTTAAGAAAGTTCTTACCGGCGGACTTATGATGGGAATGTGCATATATGATACGGACACTCCCATAATAAAAACAAACAACGCTGTAATCGCACTGAAAAAAGCTAATAAAAAACCTCGACAGACAAATTGTATAAGATGCGGAAGATGCATAGACGCCTGCCCGATGAAGCTTATGCCGACAGAGCTTGAAAAAGCCTACATAAACAAAAACACCGAACTTCTCAAATCTCTTAAGGTCAATCTGTGCATGAACTGCGGAAGCTGTTCGTTCGTTTGTCCCGCAAAAAGAAATCTGGCTCAAACAAATCAGCTTTCAAAATCTCTCATCCTGAAGAAATAACAGAAAGTAGGAATAACAAATGCAAAAGCTAACTGTTTCTCCCTCACCTCATATTCGCAGCGATATGACAACCCGGAAAATAATGCTGAACGTTATTATCGCTCTTTGTCCGGCTGTGATAGCCTCAGGTTTTATTTTCGGACTGCGGGCTTTATTTTTGATTCTTATTTGCGTATCAACCGCTGTCGTATGGGAAGCTTTATTTAATCTGATAACTAAAAAGCCGAACACAATAGACGACCTTTCCGCAGTTGTTACAGGCATACTTCTGGCGTTTAATCTTCCGCCTACACTTCCTTTTTGGATGGCGGCTGTCGGAACTTTTGTAGCTATAGTAATTGTTAAATGCCTTTTCGGAGGTCTTGGTCAGAACTTTGCGAACCCTGCCATAGTCGGAAGAATTGTTCTTATGCTTTCTTTTACAAGCGCAATGACCAACTGGACTGAACCAATCATTAACTCATCCGACGCAGTTACGGGAGCTACCCCATTAGTCAGCGGAAACGTTTCATACATAGATCTTTTTCTCGGAAGAACAAGCGGCTGCTTAGGTGAAACCTGTGCGCTTGCTCTTATAATAGGAGGAATATACCTGACTGCAAAGCGTATAATCTCGCCTATTACTCCTCTCTTTTTCCTTTTCACCGTTGAAGTGTTTTCAATTATAATCGGAAAAGATCCTCTTTATCAGCTTCTTTCAGGAGGAATAATGCTGGGTGCGATTTTCATGGCTACCGATTATGTCACAACGCCGGTTACTATGTGGGGAAAGGTTATCTTCGGAATCGGCTGTGGAATTATTACCTGTGTGATTCGCTTCTACGCTTCAATGGCGGAGGGCGTATCCTTTTCAATACTCATTATGAATATTTTAACTCCTTACATTGATATGATTACAAGGGAAAAGCCTGTGGGAGCAAAAAGCAAAAAGGAGGATTCATAAATGAAAAAGTATATCTATCCTCCTCTTGTTCTTATGCTTATATGCGTTGTCGTGTGCGGACTTTTGGTCGGAGCGTATAGGCTGACCTATAAGGATACGACAGGCGTTATGACTGAGGATTTAAAAACTGCCTGCGAGGCGATTTTTATCGGCTCAAACGGCAACGACTATGAAATACTGTTGGACGAAACTCAAGCTGAAAAAACCCCTCTTACCTTTAATAATGAAAGCGTAAACTCTGTTATTGTTAATAAGGCTAAGGACAGATGTCTTATAGAAGTTACAGCCGACGGTTACTCAAAGGACGGAATACATATCCTGGTCGGTATAAATCAGAATGACGAGATTGAGGGAATCGAGTTTATAAGCTGCGGAGAAACCCCCGGTCTGGGTACAAAACTGCGTGACAAGAAAGAGCTTTTTATCGATAAATTAACCGGATTTACAAACAAAGATAACATTGACGGTATAGACAATGTTACAGGCGCTACATACTCTTCAAAAGGAATGAAAACAGCGGTAAAAACCGCTCTTGAAATATACGTCAATAACAAGGAGGCGATCTTAGGTGAGTAATTTTAAAGAATTCACTAAAGGCTTTGTTAAAGAAAACCCCGTGCTTGTCACCCTGCTTGGAATGTGCCCGGCTCTGGCGGTGACAACAATGGCTTCTAACGGAATAGGCATGGGACTTGCCACTACCTTTGTTCTTGTCGGATCCAACATTGTAATTTCCCTGCTGAAAAAGATTATACCCGACGCTGTAAGACTTCCCTGCTACATAGTAATAATAGCGGGCTTTGTTACTCTGATTGAATTTCTTTTAAAAGGTTATATTCCGGCTCTTTACGACAGCCTTGGAATTTTTCTTTCTCTAATAACGGTAAACTGTATTATACTCGGAAGAGCTGAGATATTCGCCTCAAAAAATAAGCTTATACCCTCCATTCTCGACGGTCTGGGTATGGGTCTTGGCTTTACTCTTGCGTTATTCATTATGGGAGCTGTACGTGAAATTTTCGGTACGGGATCGATTTTCGGGATAGAAATTCCTTTTATTTCTCAAAACCCAATGAGCATATTTATTATGCCTGCGGGAGGCTTTTTTACCTTGGGTGTAATTATTGCGGCTGTCAATAGATTAAAGAAGAAAAAACCTCCTAAGGATATAAGCTGCAAAAGCTGCCCGAACGCAAGCTCATGCTCCTTAAAAAATGAAGAAGGAGGCTGTGAAAACAATGGTTAAGCTGGTTGTTATCATGGTTTCGGCTGTTTTAGTAAACAACATCGTGCTTTCGCAGTTTATGGGTATATGCTCATTTCTTGGCGTTTCAAAGGTTATAAAAAACAGCCTTGGCATGGGAGCTGCGGTTATTTTCGTTATGCTGTGCGCAACTGCCGTTACTTATCCCGTTTATAAATTCATTCTTGTTCCGCTTGAAATCGAATACCTCAAAACAGTTGCCTTTATACTTCTTATAGCAATGTTTGTACAGCTTGTTGAAATTGTTCTAAAGAAAGTTATGCCGACGCTTTATAAGGCTCTCGGCGTTTATCTTCCGCTTATAACCACAAACTGCGCAGTTCTCGGCGTGACTATCACAAACATAGACGAGCAGTATAACTTCATACAATCAATTACAAACGCTTTGGGAACAGGAATCGGCTTTACCGCCGCTATTCTGCTTTTTTCAGGCGTGCGTTCAAAAATAGACTCGGCAACGGGAATACCCGAAGCCTTCAGGGGCGTTCCCTCAACCCTTATAGCGGCTTCTATAGTTGCCGTAAGCTTTATGGGCTTTGGCGGTCTTTTCGGATAAACTAGATGCAAAAAGGAGAAAACTATGAATTACATACTTCCGTTACTGCTTTTCGCAGGGCTGGGACTTTTGGCAGGCATACTTCTGACCTTAATCTCCAAAATTTTCGCAGTAAAGACAGATGAAAAGCTTGAGGCTGTGCAAAATGCGCTTCCACAGGCAAACTGCGGGGCCTGTGGATTTTCCGGCTGTAACGATTATGCCGACGCTATTGTAAACAAAGGTGAAAAAACAAATAAATGCAATCCCGGAGGAAAAGACACCTCCGACAAAATCAATAAGATTCTCGGTTTGGACGCTGTAGATTTCGAGCCTGTTTCAGCCTTTGTTCACTGCCGGGGGAACTGCAGCTCCTCGCCGGAAAAATACGAATTCGACGGAGTAAGCTCCTGTGAAGCGGCGAACAGATTCTACGGCGGTTCAAAGCTTTGCGAATACGGCTGTCTGGGACTTGGCGACTGTGTTTCGGTCTGCTCTAATAACGCTATAAAAATCCTAGACGGCGTTGCGGTAATTGACGAAGATTTATGCACCGGGTGCAATATGTGCGCTGAAATCTGCCCTAAAAATCTAATTGCATTAAGGCGGAAAGATCAGAAAACAGATGTTTCCTGCAACAGCAAAGCTTCAGGAAAAGATACCAGAGCCGTCTGTACAAACGGCTGCTTAGGCTGCAAAATGTGCATAAAAGTTTGCCCTGTCGGAGCAATAGAAGTGAAAGATAATCTGGCTCAGATAGATTACGGAAAATGCATAAACTGCAAGGCTTGCGCAGAAGCCTGCAGGTTCGGAGTGATAACGGTTAAATAAAAAAAGCCTGAGAAGATCTAAACTCTTTTCAGGCTTTTTTGCAAAAAATCCATAATATTTGCTCAAAATAATAAAGGTGTCGTTTTTTGTACTAATGTTGAAAACTTTAAAAGTTTGCGCTTAATACACTGCCTAAAATGGGGAGTTTCCAACACTTTTAACAGGCTTTTCAACAATTAAGCGTTTTTGTTCTGAGTTTTTTCATCTATTTTTTAATAATTTATGAACAAATTCACCGATGATTTTAAGCTGTTTTACACATAATTTTTTTATTTATTTGTACAAATAAACTATTTACAAGTACACCTGAATTTCATCGGCGCACAGATTCAATAAGGGTTTGCCCGTCATTCAACATGGCAAGGGTCTGCATTGCCGACCGGCCGTTCAGTAGGGGATTGTATCCCGCTACTGAACGGGTAATGGAACCCGCCGCCTATAGAGACAGGGAATATCTTGCCTTAGTTATACAGCTATGCTCAATATGTTGAAATAGCTGTTTTAGTTATTATTTTTAGGGATGGAAAACACAAACTCCGTATATTCACCCTGAACGCTTTCTGCGAAAATATCTCCATTATGAATTCTTAAAATCGAACGAACAATGTTAAGCCCTAACCCCGCTCCGACAGAATCGTTTTTATTAGACGAGTCTGTCTTGTAAAAGCGATTAAACACCTTTTCTTTTTCTTGGTCGTTAAGTCCCTCTCCGCTGTTTTTTACAGATATATAATTATAATCTGCGTCATCCTTGAAGCAAAACTCTATATATCCGTTTTTCGGAGTGAATTTCACAGCGTTTTCAACTAAATTATAAATCGCCTGATGAATCAAATCTCCGTCTGCAAAAATTAAAACCTTATCTGAATCCAAGCCTCGTATGTCAAGATTATTTTTGGTTATTGCCGATTCAAAGCTGTTCAGAACATCAACAATTATGTTAATTACGTTAATATTGTTCATATCCGGCTTAACCTCGCCTGATTCAAGGCGTTCAAGACTCAGCATAAGCCGAGTGAGCCTTGCCAATCTTTTTATTTCCTGCGAAACAAGATTTAAATAATACGGTTGCCGTTCTTTTGGAATAGTACCGTCAATAATCCCGTCAATAAAACCGCTTATCGACGTCAGCGGAGTTCTGAGCTCGTGAGAAACGTTTGAAACAAACCGGCTTTTTGATTTGTCGTTTTCCTCAATCGATTCGTACAGGCTTTTCAATGCGCACTCGAGCCGATAAATTTCTTCAATATCGGCGTCTGAAAGCTTAAGCTCTCCCTCCGATACGCTTTCTAACGACTTTGTGATTTCTTTGATAGGATCAGAAACCAGCTTTGCAGAAAAAAACACAATAACAATATTTACGGCAAGCAATAATATCACCGCAATTATCAGCATAATAATACGAACAGGGCTGTCGAAAGCCTTGTGAAAATCAGCGCCTGTGCCGAAAGAAAAAAGGCGCAACACTCCCAGAACGATTAATGCGTTCAGGAGTATTGCCGCCGCTGAAATACTTATATATTTTTTAAACAAACTGCTTTTTTTAGTCATTAGTCCTCATCAACTTCAAACTTATATCCAACGCCCCATACAGTTTTAAGCTCCCACTTATCTGAAACGCCCTCAAGCTTTTCACGAAGCCTTTTAACGTGAACGTCGATAGTTCTGGAATCACCGTAATATTCAAATCCCCAAACTTCGTCAAGAAGCTGGTCGCGTGTATAAACTCTGTTAGGGTTAGAAGCTAAATGGAAGAGAAGTTCAAGCTCTTTAGGCGGCGTGTCAAGAATAACGCCGTTTACTTTAAGCTCGTATCTGGTCATATTGACAGAAAGCTTATCATATTTGACCTCTTTAACCTCGGACTTTGTAGAAGTCTGTCCTACTCTTCTGTAAACGGCTTTTATACGGGCGATTACTTCTTTAGTATCAAAGGGCTTGACCACATAGTCGTCAGCTCCGAGTTCAAGTCCCAAAACCTTGTCAAAGGTTTCGCCTTTAGCTGTAATCATTATTATCGGAACATTGGATTTTTTTCTTATCTCACGGCAAACCTGCCAGCCGTCAAGTCCCGGAAGCATTACGTCAAGCAGAATAATGTCAGGCTTCAGCGCATTAAATTTCACAACGGCTTCTTCGCCGTCATGCGAAATAATTGCGTTATAACCTTCCTTTTCAAGATATAGTCTAAGCAGTTCACAAATATTTTTGTCGTCGTCAACAACCAGTACCTTTCCAAGCGACATAACTATTCCTCCTAATTTTAATGTTTCTGTTACAAATAAAAAAATTTATTTGATTTCATAATGGCTTGCCCGTCATTCAACGTGGCAAGGGTCGGCAAAGCCGACCGAGTAATGAAACCCGCCGCCTATAGAGGCAGGGGACATCTTACCTAAGTTATATAAACCAAGGATTTACACAAAATCTATACAACATGGAAAAACAACCCTTAAAAATAAACAGATTCAAAACAAATCATAAATTTTATGTTTTTATTATATCAAATACATGGCCCTCAAAAGTGTACGTTCTTTGCATTAATTATGTATATTGTGTAAACTTTATAGTATTGTCAGATTCCATTAAATTTTTATTCATAAGTGTTTATAAGTTTTTGATTTAATAACACGTAAATATGAACTTTATGAAGAAAATGGATAAAAATAATAAACTTTATGTAAATCATAACTATAATTATATAAATTGCATAAAAAAATTTAGTTAAAATAACAAAATTTCAAAAACTTACCCTTAATCCCTTGATTATTTAAAAATAAATGTTAAAATGTATTTAGCACTCAAAAAGCGAGAGTGCTAAACATTTAATTAATCAATACTATGTTTAGGAGGATGCACTATGAACATTAAACCATTACAAGACAGAGTTGTTATCAAGATGCTAGAAGCGGAGGAAACAACTAAGGGAGGAATAATCCTGACGGCAGCTTCAAAGGAAAAGCCCCAGATTGCTGAAGTCGTTGCAGTCGGTCCGGGAAAAGAAGATGTCAAAATGGAAGTGAAAATCGGCGATAAGGTTTTGACAAGCAAGTATTCCGGAACAGAAGTTAAAATTGACGACGAGGAATACACCATATTAAAGATGGAAGACATACTCGGCATTGTTGGGTAATACATCTAAACCTGATGAAAGCTAAACATAACGACAAATATTATTTAAGGAGAGATTACAATGGCAAAACAGATAATATACGGAGAGGACGCAAGAAAATCATTGCAGGCAGGTATCGACCAGCTTGCTGATACAGTTAAAATCACACTCGGTCCTAAGGGCAGAAACGTTGTTCTTGACAAAAAGTTCGGCGCTCCGCTCATAACAAACGACGGTGTTACAATAGCTAAGGAAATCGAGCTTGAGGACGCTTTTGAGAACATGGGCGCACAGCTTGTTAAAGAGGTTGCGACAAAGACAAACGACGCTGCCGGCGACGGCACGACAACCGCTACCCTGCTTGCTCAGGCTTTAGTATGCGAGGGTATGAAAAACATAGCTGCCGGAGCTAATCCTATGATTGTAAAGAAAGGAATGGCTAAGGCTGTTGATACCGCCGTAAGCGAGATTGCAAAGAATTCAAAGCAGGTAAACGGCTCTGACGACATTGCAAGAGTAGCAACAGTTTCATCTGCTGATGAAAACGTCGGAAAGCTCATAGCAGAGGCTATGGAAAAGGTAACTTCAGACGGAGTTATAACCATTGAAGAAAGCAAGACTGCTGAAACCTACAGCGAAGTAGTAGAGGGTATGCAGTTTGACAGAGGCTACATCACGCCTTATATGGTTACAGATACCGAGAAAATGGAAGCTGTCATGGACGACGCTTATGTTCTTATTACAGACAAGAAGATTACTAATATTCAGGAAATTCTTCCTCTTCTTGAACAAATCGTAAAAGCAGGAAAGAAGCTTGTTATCATTGCTGAAGATATTGAGGGCGAAGCTCTTTCAACGCTTATTCTCAACAAGCTGAGGGGAACCTTCCAGTGCGTAGGAGTTAAAGCTCCGGGCTTCGGCGACAGAAGAAAGGAAATGCTTCAGGATATTGCAATTCTGACAGGCGGTCAGGTTATTTCAGAAGAAATCGGACTGGAGCTTGCAAACACAACTATAGATCAGCTCGGACGTGCAAAGCAGATAGTTGTTCAGAAAGAAAACACAATTATCGTTGACGGAGCAGGGGATACAACCGCTATCAAGGACAGAATAGGTCAGATTAAATCACAGATTGAGAATACAACCTCTGACTTTGACAGAGAAAAGCTTGAAGAAAGACTTGCTAAACTGTCAGGCGGAGTTGCAGTTATAAAGGTCGGCGCTGCAACCGAAATAGAGATGAAAGAAAAGAAGCTGAGAATTGAGGACTCTCTTGCAGCTACTAAAGCCGCTGTTGAGGAGGGCATAGTAGCAGGAGGAGGAACAGTTCTCATCAACGCTATGCCTGCTGTTTCAGAGCTTATCGACTCTCTTGACGGCGATGAAAAGACCGGCGCACAGATTGTTCTTAAGGCTTTGGAAGCTCCTGTTCGCCAGATTGCCGAAAATGCAGGACTTGAGGGTTCAGTTATAATTGACAAGATTAAAACCTCAGGAAAGCTCGGCTACGGCTTCAACGCATATGACGAAGAATATGTTGATATGATTTCAGCCGGAATCGTTGATCCTACAAAGGTTACACGTTCAGCGCTTCAAAATGCATCTTCCGTAGCTTCAATGGTTCTGACAACAGAAAGCCTTGTTACAGACATAAAGGAGGAAACTCCTGCTGCTCCTGCAATGCCTGACGGCGGAATGGGCGGAATGTATTAAAAAACAGATAAATATAAAAAACGGTGCAAGCCAATAATGTGGCTTCGCACCGTTTTTATTTATGCGCTGAATTTATCTTCTTCTCTTAAATAACGAAGCAAAAACAATTCCCGCTATTAATACTGCAAATGAAACGCCTGACAATATCCAGTTTTCTGCCGAAGAGGACTGCTCCGGGGCTTTATCCCCCGAGGGCGATCCGTCCGACTGCTTATTATCCCTGTCACTGTTATTATTTACCTGATTTCCCTCTGCCTGACCGAAGCCTCCGTCAGCTCCGCTCGTCTGAGATTCCGTCTGTTGCGATACCTCCGTCTGAGCGGTCGTCGATTCAGTTTGGGTATTCTTCTGTGTTGAATCATCTGCCTGAGCTGTTGCCGCTTCACCCTGACCGGGATTTGCATTTTGATTATCTGCATTTTGCATATCGGGAGGAGTTCCGCCCGCCTGACCGAAGTCAGCATTTCCGTCAGCGCCGTCCGGAAGTTCCGGCGGCTGCCGGGACATATCCGATTGATTTGCGGCAGCTTCGCCTTGGACTTTCCTCTCTGCGGAATCGGAAGCTTCAGAATCAGCTGACTTAGTATCCGTTTCTTCATCGGTATCATTTGTACTTTGCTGATTAGAAGAACTTCTTATCTTGTTAAATCCGTTTTCCTGACCCATTCCCTGCGAACCCATATCAGAAATTGAAATACCTTCGGCTGAAATAAATCCGGTTTTATCCGTCTGAGCCTCCGAAGTCGAACCGATAGTTCCGTCAAGCTGACCGCTTATACTTTCCGCACGAAGCAGACAAAATTCCTTCAAGGTGTCTATACCCGTTTCAAATTGCTCATAGGTACAGAACTTAGTCGGGTCTTGTTCAACATAAGGCGAAATCATCTCTTTAACAGAATCAATCATTTCTGTGAATTTTCCGCTGTCGAATATTTCTGAAATAAACTCCGAGAAAAGCTCGTGATATAGCTCTGTATATTCCTCGTTATTCAAAATCCATGCAAGCATAGGTCTTGAATCTACAGTTCCGCCCGAAACAGGAGAATCTATAGGATAATTTACAAGACTTTCGGCTTCGCTTCCCGATTGGAAGCCTCCGAACGCAAGATTGTAATCCCACGGCAGCATAGTCAGCTTTCCGCTTTTCTCATAAAGATAATAGTTGTGTATCATAGAACCCGTATAGCTGTCGAAATTCAAAACATAGTTGTGTACTACAAAGTAACGAATAACCTGTTCAACATCTACCGAGGATTCTATATCCGTATTCTCATTAATATTTTTAAGAGCTGCTATCAGACGAGCTTTGTCGGAGTCAGTAACGTCGGTTTTAGCATTATCAAATATATTTGAATAGCTGTCATAATCGTCGTCAGAATAAATCAGGCAAACGTCGTCGCTTCCTCTTGAACCTCCGCCGAAGCCGCCGCCGTTTGAACCGCCCATTTTTTCAAAAGCGTTACCATTTCCCGGAGATGAAATCATATTCTTCAGCTGGTCTAAAGTTATATTGCTCAGCATATCCGCAGTTTCGCTCATATCATTTTCATTTAAAATTTCCTGTATCTTTTCAATAGTAGCGTCGTCTGTCAATTCGCCGTCTTTTAGCAATCCCGCTTCTTCAAGTATCGACTGAACCTTTTCATAATCAATATTCCCGAAAGAATTATTTGCTCTTCCTCCCATATTTCCACGCAAAGACTGACCGCCGTTATCCGAAGAAGCCGTATCCGTCTGCTCTGAATTCTCGTTTGAGTCCGACTCGTTTTCTGTCGATTCGTTTTCAGGCGAATTATTGGTTTTTTCTTCATTTTCCGAATCGTCTGAAAAGTCCATTTCAAAATCTTTTCCGTTGCCACGTCCGCCGCCCATGCTCATGCTGTCCGGCTTATAAAGCTCACCGTAATCATTACCGTAATTTCTTTTAAGGAATGATTCTTCTATGCCCTCAACCGCAAGATACAGTCCCCAGACGTCACCGTTGACGGTTATATTTGCATAACTGCAAAGCGGCGACGCCAAACCGAACTGATTCATAAGACGGTACGTCAGATAATCCTTCATATAGGTATAATCCTGAATTATATTATTAAGACAGAGCTTGTCAAGTCCGTAATAGCTGTTTACGCTGTCATAATGATCGAACTCTATCTTAAAGCTGTACCTATTGTTTTCATAGCTTTTAACCTGAGATAAAGACGTGTTTCCCTTTGCCCGTATAGCGACGTTCTTGTAGGATTCTCCGTCGATTACTACGGTACAATCAGTATACTCCTCATCTGTGCAGGTTTCAAGAAATCCGTCCCAATCGTCCATAACTATGTCAATCTCATGCACCTTATCTGTACTGAATAAACGGTTCTCATAACCCATAACAGTTTCTGATTTCTGAATTCCCAAGCTTTCAGCATTCATAAATATTACAGTTATGGCAATGACGAAAGCGAACACAACGCAGCAGATTTTATCAAACCACTTATGCGTCGACATAACTTGCCTCCTTAACCCATATATTCGCCGTTATAGCTTACCAAAACTGCACTGCTGACGCCTTCCATATCGGAGAGAGCGTTTATAAAGTCAGTGTTGTCGTCCTTGAGCCTTATTTCCAAATTAAGCTCAACAGATCCCTTTTGTGCGGTTTTGCTTTTTACAACACAGCGGCGGGTCTGATTATCTATAAATTCTTTAGCCCTTAGTTCGCTTTCATGACCGTCGCAGGTTATAACTAAAATAAAAGGATTGAAGTGCGATTTTTTATTTACAAAGAGAATTAAAATCAATCCTATTATTACGCTTCCGATAACCGCAAGAGGGATTAATCCCGCTGCAAGAACTATACCGACTGCAATCGACCAGAACAAAAATGCAATGTCCAAAGGCTCTTTTATTGCCGTTCGGAAACGAACGATAGACAGCGCACCTACCATACCTAAAGAAAGCACTACGTTAGAGGTTACTGCCAGAATAACCACAGTAGTTATCATAGTAAGAGCTATCAGCGTTACGCCGAATGAGGATGAATACATTACGCCGGTATACGTTTTCTTATAAACCAAAAAAATAAAAAGACCTATTCCAAAGGCGAGAATAAGAGCAACCGCCATGTCAAGGATGCTCACGCCTGTAACGTTTTCGAGAAAACTTGATTTAAAAATGTCATTAAATGTCATAATTAATAATTCCTTTCTTTTTAACCGTAAATACGGCATACTTGATATTTAGAAAAAGCAGCTGAACGAATCCCTTCAAGCGTTACAGCGTCCCTTATAATATCCGGCAAATACTCGTCCCACTTAACTTCTAAAATAATGGGAGCTTCTCCGGCGGATACCGTAACGCAATCAGAATTCAAAAAGTCCGTACACATTAAGCCTGTTCGGATATTATAATCTATTGTCACCCGCACATTGCCTGCCGGAAACACAAAAGGCTCTCTGATGTATTCTACAATAGTTTTAGGCTTGATACATCGGTTTTTCATCTTTGTATAAAGCTCTCTCAAGAGCGGCCTTTTATCTTCGCGCATCCAGTTAATATCTACGTTTATAATCTTTTGGCACTCGTCAGCCGTAACCCTTTCGCTCACTTTATTGCACAGACCGTTTATCTTGCTCTTTTTTTCTAAACGTATAAAAGACGTATCTCCGTTATAATAGCGCAGCCTGAACTTTTCACGCTTATTTACACCGTTTATCTTTTCACGAAGCGCAGTGTCTGATGAATCGTCAAAATACAGACTTCGTATCTGATATTTTCCGCTTTTCGCATTAGCGTCCGGCTTTGCAACGGCTTTAAGCCTTGAACGGAGAACAATCATATCCGAGGGAGTAATTATATGCTTCCATTCATGACGAAACTTCATTTAACCTTCTCCTTTCCCTGTGTTTTAAATACATTATAGCCATGCTGCCTAAAAAAAGGCTAAAGAAAATCGCATTAAAGCAAGGCGTCTTGTAAACAATTTATGAACTGGAACGTCTTACTTTAAAGCATTTTGACATTTTTTAGATTCCGGTCCGGGAAACAAAAAGAAAGCTTTATGAAAAAAGCCTCCTTTACAATCATATAAATTTAATTTCCGTCCCAGAGATAATCATTTAAGTCAACCTTTCCGTCGTCTGAAACTTCAACTCCGTCCTCTCTGAGAAGATGTATCTGCATATTATCCCCTCCGAATGCAAACGCTTTCGACACATTTCCGAAGCGGTTTACCACACGAAAGCATGGAATATTTTCAGGGTCGGGATTCACATGAAGAGCATATCCCACTATCTGCGAGAGATGTCTGTTTCCTGCCAAAGCGGCTATCTGACCGTAAGTCGCAACCTTCCCCTTAGGAATCTTCTTTACAACCTCGTAAATTCTTTCAAACGTGTTCATTATAATCTGTTCCCGCAAAGGGAATGTTCTCCTTTCCGATACCTTTCTTATCAAAAGCTCTCAAAGCTTTCAAGCTTAATCCTCTCCGAGTTTAAGAGCCTGTGAAACCTTGATTTTAGATATTATTCTTCCCAGAATTGCAAAACATATTATGAGCATTACCCCTATTATTACATAAACCTTTATGTAATCGCTCCTCAGCGGGGCAACACTGAACGGAGGAACCGTATCATAAGAATTAAACAGTGACTGGAACAGAGGAACAAACAAATCGCTTGCTATTCCGCCTATAAACACCGAAGCTGCAACAGCCGCTCCCGACACAAGAAGCTGCTCATAAAACAGCATTCCGATAATCTCTCTGAAGGTCATTCCCATCGCCCTTAGGATTCCGAACTGGAGGGTTCTAGCCTTTATTGACAAAATCCAATAAATAAGGAATCCTATGATGCACATTATCATAATAATTATAAATCCTAGAGTCAACGCTCCGTTCATACCCTGAAGCATAGGATCGTTTTTCTCTGAAACTACCTCCTGAGAAGCAACGTTAAGCTTTGTCGGTTCTATATCCGACTTCTCAATTGAATCGTAAAAATTTGAAACAGAAGCGCCGTCCTCTAAATCTATCCATACCTCGTAAGGCTCAACGGCTGTTTTTATCTGAACGTAATCAAAGTTCATAACAGCGAAGTCCTTAACTCTTCCATCGTCCGTTTCTTCAAGCGGATTGAGCGACGGCCAGTAATCTACAAACGCTAAAACCGTTGCATCGAACTTTGAATTGCTTCCCCATGAAACCTGTATCTTATCGCCCTTCTCATATCCGTAGCTGTCTTTGAAGGAGGAGGATAAAATCACTCCGTAATTACATTCGCTCAAAGCATTAAGATAAGAATTAATATGAAGCGGCAGAAGCTCATCCTTGAACCAGCAGACCTCTGCAAATTCGCTTGGATTTACCGTCATAAGTCTTACGTCCGAAAGAGTATCGGTAGTATAGGTATTACCTGAATCGCCCCGAAATCTTTCTTTTTCTGAATTCTCATTGCTTTCAAGTGTTACTTTTCTCGAACTGGTTATATTTATCGAATCGTTAATATACACTCTTGCGGCAGTTTTAACTCCGCTTAAGCTTTCAAATCTTTCAAAGGAAGGCTCGATATATGTGAGCGAAGAAGCGTCCTGCTCCTCGCTTTCCTCAGAATCATCAGAATCGTCTGAGGACGAACTCATAGACGACGCCTGTTCCTGAGTTACGGAAGAATCGTCAGAGCTGTTGTACCAATCCTCCGCTATAACTGCGTCGCAGCCGACAGAGTAATATATCTTTTCCTCGGCGTTTCTGTTTAAAGCCCTTGCGGTATTTGCAAAGAACAGTCCTAACGATATTGTCAGAATCAAAAATACCATTATAAAGCCTTCACGTCCGGTTGAGGAACGCCCTATATTGTTCAGGGATACATACTGTGCAGGCGACCAGAACCTTTTTCCTATCATATAAACAAGCCTTATAATAAGCGGATAAATCCTTACGACGAACAATCCCGCTCCAAGTATAAATGCAGTTGACGCAACAAAAAGCATAGGATTGACCGTTGCCGTTGTATCTGTAACTCCCTGACTTACAAGCTTCTGCTGAGCGCTGTTGTAAAAATACAGCCAGACCACAGAACCCGCCATTAAAATTATGTCAATGCCGAGCTTTTTCCATAAAGCGATTTTTTTCTTAGCCGATTTTGAAGCCTTATGCTCAACTATTGTAGTATTAGCCGCAGGATAGGTCGGAATAAGAGTTGTAAAAAAGAATACGCAAACGCTCAGCAAAGCGTAAAGAAACGCTTCCGCCGACATTCTTACAGGCAAAGCGGTTCGGTTTACGAACTCCAGAAAACCGTTTGAAGCCCCTAAAATATTGCAAAGACCCAAGCCTAAAAACGGACCTGCCGCCGCTGAAATGACGCCGAGCAGCAACGATTCAAGAGCATAAATCAACATTATCTGAAGGCGGGACGCACCTCTGCTTTTGAATACGGCTATCTCATTTTTTTCGGATTCAACATTGAGCTGTGAAACCATAAACAAATAAAACAGTATCATAAGCATAACAGGAATCTGAATAAGCCATAAAATAAGCTTAAGCTGCGACGACCTGTCGGCATATGTTTTAAAAATATCAAGCGCAGGAACCGTAAGAGTTACGCCTGCTGACAAATAGACCTTATCCTGTTCGGAAAGCTTGTCTATAACTCCCGACAGACTTGTCATATCTATATTCTGATAATCTATAGAGTAATGCTCAGACATACTCACCGCTGAAACTGCATTAGTGTATATTAAATCGGACAGCATAACGTCATATTCGACAAACATAGTGCTAATATATGCGTCGTCCAGACCCTCAGACCAGTAAGCGTCGTTTTCGTCTTTTACATCGAACATTCCGACTATCACAACTTTAGCCGTAACATCCTGATTAAACGCACTTGCGATAATATACTCCTGATTCAAGTCAAGGCCTGTGTTTTGAAGAGCGTCCTCGGTCATTATACATTCATAAACTCCGTCTGCTCTGTCCGTTTCGGGCATTCTTCCGTTTTTTATCTTTATATGCTCATATATATCCGTCATGCCCGTAAGATAAAATCTTGCAGGCTCCTGATTTGAATTATCATCAGAATTTTTAGCATATAAATATGTATCTGTTATTGTTTTTTTGCGGCTTTTTGAGGAAAATCCCAAGCTGTTATAATTACTCTCAAAAGAATCTGTCATATCATCGACTATCTTCGCCTGACTTTCAGCGTCAATATCAAGCGGAAGATTATACTTCACTGAATACAAGCCCGGGTTCTCATCATTTTCCTCCTGATATGACTCCATATCCTTGACAAACATTCTTTGAAGCGAAGCGTTCATATAAAGCGGAATAGTACTCATCATTGCAGACGCCATTATAAAACCCAATGCAAGGCATATAACCATCCATTTGGTATTATACATTTTTCTTATCAACAGGGTGAACATAAAACCATTTTCCCTTTCTAAATTACGTTGAATGACTGGCAAGCCTATTTTCAGCTATCTGACAACTACCTCTTCGCCCTCTGAAAGCCCTGACTTTATCTCTGATGAGGTTGAAGTTTCAAGACCTACTTCCACTTCTCTGGCTTCCTTTTCCCCGTTTTCGTTAAGAACATAAACAATGCTCTGACCGTTCACGGTTTTTATAAGCCTCGACGGAACGTTTACAACGTCCTTTGCCTCTGCAAGTATCAGAATTGCGTCGGCGATATTTCCTATTGCATCCGACGGCATTTTGCTCCCTGTGAATTTTATGTATACAAAGCCTGCTTCAAACTTCTGCTCGCTTTTCTCCGGCACTTGAGAAGGAATCATATACACCTTTCCGGAATAGTATTTTTTATTATATTTTATCTTGATTTTCTGATTCATCTTATATCTTCCGACATCGCTGTCGCTGGGTTCTATAGCGATATATAAGCTTCCTGCGTCTACTATAGACGCCACAGCTTCACCTGATGAAATCTCATCTCCGGCGGAAAGGTCAGTTACCGATGAAACCGTACCCGAAGTTTCAGCATAAAGAAAAGCGTTTTCCTGCTGTTCATTCAGCTCGTTAAGCTCGTTTTTCAAAATATCAATCTCAACCTGAGCATTATCTATTTCAGCTTGATAGGCTTTATTCTTTTTTAATATCTTTTTCTGAAGCTGCGCTTTTTTTATGCGAAGCTCCTTGTCTTTAATCTGATAGTCCAGATCGCCCACATCAAGCTCGCATATCAGATCTCCCTCTGATACCTCGTCGCCCGCCGAAACATAAATTTCTTTTATTTTTCCGCCCTGACCTTCATAAGCCGCTTCAATCGTATTGAGCGACGCAATTTTTCCCGAATGTACAATCTGCTTGACAATATCTCCTCTTTTGGCGGTTACGGTGGTATACTTTACCTCGCTTGCCTTTACATTAGGAGCTTCTAAGACCTCTTCTTCATCGGGAAGAAAATAGCACCCGCTGAAAACAGACAAAGAAACAACAGCCGCAAAGCACGCCGATAAGCACCTTTTTATCATTTTAAAGACCCTCCTTGACGACAATGTGCGTAAAAAAGCTTCCGCAGAGAATCAATTTAAAGGGGCGCTGCATATCAAACGCCCCTTCGGTCTATTGATTGTTATTTATACAGCGGTCCGTAATTCTGACAAGCTCTGTAGTCCGCACTTTCTAAATCCTTAGTTCCGAATGAACTCCAGCAATGAGGACGATAAATATTTTCGTCAGGAACATTATGCATTGCAACAGGGATTCTTAACATGGAAGCAAGCGTAATAAGGTCTGCTCCTATATGACCGTATGAAAGCGAACCGTGATTTGCTCCCCAATTTGCCATAACGCTGTATACGTCCTTGAACGCTCCCTCGCCGGTTAGCCTTGGAGCGAACCATGTCGTAGGCCATGTCGGGTCTGTTCTCTTATCAATAGTATTATGAATCCGGTCGGGAAGAACACAGGTGTATCCTTCTGCAATCTGCAACACAGGACCCAAACCGTCTATTATATTTACTCTTATCATTGTAACAGGCATTTCCGCAAGAGTTTTCCAGTGGGAGGAGAATCCGCCCCCTCTGAAATATCCGAGATTAGCCGGACGCCAGTCTGTTGCCTTTAAGCAAGCGTCTATATCCCGGTCCGTCATATCCCACCACTTTTTCATCATACCGTCCGCAGCGCCTGTACCGTCAAGCGCAGCTGCTCCTGAATTGATAAGATGAATGAATCCGTTAGCCGCCTTGCCTTCAGGCTTCATTCCGCATACTCTTTCTACAGCTTCGGGACTCCAATATGTTCTTACGTCTGCAAATATACTTGCAGTATGTGAAATCAGATGACCGAGCATCATTGAAACTCCGTTTAAACCGTCGTTTTCCGTTGCAAGCAAAACAGGCTTTCTCTTTCCGTTCCAGTCGAACGTCGAATTGAGCATAGCCTCGCAGAAGTCTGCGTTAGGCTTATAGTCGGTCCACTGTCTTTGACCCTGAAAGCCTCCTAAAACTGCGTTTCTTCCGCATGATTCTTCTATCCAGCCCATCTCGGCAAGCTTTGGATTTCCGAGCATTATATCACGGATTATAAGAGTCATCTTAACGGTAAACTCCCAGTCCTTCTCGCTTCTGTCATCACCCTGAACTATCGGAGGCTCGTTTACATTATCATCGCCCTGAGGACAATGCTCCTTAGTCCATGCAAGAGCCTTTTCAAACTCCTTCTCGTCATAAATTCCAAGCTCCATACGTCTTAAGATCTCAACCTCGTCAACCCATTCGGCACGAAGTCCCAGATATTTCGCAAAGAAATCCACATTGCAGTATGAGCCTGCAATACCCATTGCAACAGCTCCGATATTACAGTATGCTTTGTTCTTCATCTCGCCGACTGCAACAGCGCATCTTGCAAAACGAAGAATTTTCTCCTCAACGTCTGCGGGAACTTCCTTATCGCCTATATCCTTAACGTCATGACCGTATATCGCAAAACAGGGCTGACCGTTCTGAGCATAAGCCGCCATTGCAGCCGCTAAATATACTGCTCCCGGACGTTCTGTTCCGTTAAAGCCCCAGATTGCCTTAATGGTAGTCGGGTTGTTGTCGGTGGTTTCCGTTCCGTAACACCAGCAAGGTGTAACCGAAAGAGTCGCAACGACATTTTCCTTTGAAAATTTTTCCTCACACAAAGCAGCCTCGTATCCGCCGCCTATTGTCGTGTCGGCGATAACGCACTGAACAGGCGTTCCGTCAGAATATCTTACCTTTGAAGAAATCAAATCAGCGGCAATCTTGGCCATATCCATTGTCTGGTCTTCAAGTCCCTCACGAATACCCTTTCTTCTTCCGTCGATTATAGGTCTTATTCCTATTTTACAATACATTTAGCATACCTCCGTCTATTTTATTTTTATTATTTTCTTAAAATCCTTATATGCCTTGTCAAAGGACTCAATTTGTCCGCTTTGCGGCTCAAAACGCTTAACCTTATCCGACCTTGCAATTATGCTCCTTGCGGTTTTCACATCAGGTATTGATCCGTCCGACATAAGCTGAACTGCGATGTTTCCGTAAACCGTAGCTTCAACAGGACCTGCCGTAACAGGCGTGCCGCAAGAATTCGCAGTCATTTGACATAAAAGCCCGTCTTTTGTTCCGCCGCCGACTATGTTTATAATTTTATATTCCTTTTCAGTCAGCTCTCTTATTTGGTCAAAGGCGTAACGGTATTTAAGGCTTAAGCTTTCATATATGCACCGAACAATCTCGCCCACCGTCTGCGGAACATACTGACCGGTTTCTCTGCAAAACTCCTGAATCCTTTTCGGCAAATCGCCCGGCGGCGTAAGCGTAGGATAGTCAGGATCGATAAAGCATTTAAACGGCTCGCTGTCAAGAGCCAGCTTTTCCAAATCGGCAAAGGAATAATCCTTGCCCTCTCTCTGCCATTGTCTTCTGCTTTCCTGAATCAGCCACAGACCGATTATGTTTTTAAGTATATTTGTCGTTCCGCCGAAGCCGCCTTCATTGGTCAGATTAAGCTCATAGGCTTTATCATTGATAATAGGCTTATCGGTTTCCGTTCCGAAAAGCGACCATGTTCCGCAGGATACGAAAATAAAGTCCTTTTCACCAGTCGGAACAGAAACAACTGCGTTCTGAGTATCATGTCCGCAAACCGCAACCACAGGAACCTTAGAAAGCCCAAGCTCTTGACATAAATCGTCTGAAAGCTTTCCGATAACAGTTCCGCTCGGAACAATTTCTCCGAACAGGCTTCGATTTAATCCCAATTCGTCTATTACTTCTCTGTTCCAGTCCCTTTTATCCGGGTCGGCAAGCTGGGTGGTCGAAGCTATTGAATACTCCGTTTTCTTAACCCCGGTAAGAAAAAAATTAAACAAATCGGGAGTCATCAGCATGGCGTCGGCACGGTCCAAAAGCTCAGGTCTTTGCTCCTTGAGCGATAAAAGCTGAAAAGCCGTATTTATCTCCATTATCTGATTGCCCGTTTTTTTATAAAGCTCGTCAAGATCAATAAGCTTTGAAGCGCTGTTTATCATTCCCTCGGTTCTTTTGTCACGATAATTCACTCCATTTTCCAAAAGAACTCCGTCTTTATCAAGAAGCCCGAAATCGACTCCCCAGGTATTTATCCCTACGCTGTCGAAACCTCCCGCAAGCTTAGCCTTTACAAGCCCCTGCTTGATTTCGTGAAATAATCTCAGCGTATCCCAGTAGAGCGTTCCGCCCAGCAATACGGGGTCGTTTGAAAACCTGTGGATTTCAGACAGCTCAATCCTATTCCCATCAAAAACGCCCAGCATTGCACGCCCGCTTGAAGCTCCGAAATCAAACGCTAAAATTCTTTTAATTTTCTGCATATTACTTTCACCGGCTTATTTCGAGTATTTTTTATATCCCGGATGCTTTCCGGTAACGCCGTACTGAGGCCGCATTCCGATAAGTCTGTCTATATTTTCTCTTGAAATATCCTTAACTCCGCCTAATAGCCTTGCCGTCAGTGAAATCTTGGCCTGAAGCTCAAGAGTTTCCATTCTGTAATAAGCCGTTATAAGGTCTGCGCCTACCGTTAAAGCTCCGTGATTCTCGAGAAGCATTACGTCATGCTCCTGCAAATATGGTTCGATAGCGTCGGGCACTTCATATGTAGAAGGAGTTCCGTAAGGAGTAAGAGGAACAGAACCCACTGCTATAACCGTTTCTATCATGCAGTAATCGTCCATAGGAAGCTGTGCGCAGGCAAATCCGGTTGCCGTGGGAGGGTGAGCGTGAACAACCGCTCCTACATCAGGTCTGTCGTGATAGCATTTCAAGTGCATTTTAACCTCGGACGAAGGCTTCCAGCCCTCAGCGGCTTCTAAAATATTGAACTCATCGTCAATAAGACCGATTTTGTCAGGAGTTATAAAAGCCTTTGAAACACCTGTCTGAGTTGCTAAATATTTTCCTTCACCCACTTTAACGGTTACGTTGCCGTCGTTTGCGGCAACCCATCCCTGCTGCCACATCTTATGACAGACGTCGACCATTTGCTCTTTAATATCTTCGTACATAATATTACGTCCTTTCAGCGCTGAATATACATTTTCAATAAGGGCTTGCCCGTCATTCAACGTGGCAAGTGTCGGCATTGCCGACCGACTGTTCAGTAGGGGATTGTATCCCGCTGCTGAACGGGTAATGGACCCCGCCGCCCTATAGAGGCGGGGGACATCTTGCCTTAGTTATAATGTTTCCGCCGCTTTTAATCATAGAAAACATATTGCTTAAGTTATATTATACTTTATTTTGAAATGAATGTCTATTAAAACACCGTTGCTTATATATAGAAAATTACTAATAATTTTTGTGTAATATTACAAAAACGCCGCAATCTGAAAACTGCAGCGTTCATTTTTTTGCTTAATGATCAGTTATCTGAATTCTTCAATAAGGGCTTGCCTGTCATTCAACGTAGCAAGGGTCGGCATTGCCGACCGACCGTTCAGTAGGGGATTGTATCCCGCTACCGAACGGGTAATGGAACCCGCCGCCTATAGAGGCGGGGGACATCTTGCCTTAGTTATAATCAGAATTTAAATTTCTGTTTTTCTTTGTGCCCTCAACAAAATCTATAGGAACTGTAAACAAAATTCCGGTGTTCGGATTTGAAAGATCTCCTACAGTGCTGTATATAACCCTTCTTGCTATGTCAAGCTGATCGTCTTTTATAACCGAGATTATAGTTTTATTGTCAGCGTCCGCTCCGTCGCTAGTAAAAAGCGCCCTTATAGACGAGCTTATAAAGCTTGATTCCATTTTAGAAAGAGTCATAACAAGCCCTGCCGAATCTATAATCGTCGCTCCGCTTATGCCGGCGGATGACAAACCCTCAAGCAAATATTCAAGAGCTTCTGTTTTGTTAAGTATTAAAGCCATAAGCTTCATAAAGCCATTCCTCCAAAAATAATCTAAAGCTTTGTTACGACAGCTTAAACGCTGATTTGATCTGTGCTTTAAAGCTTTCATCGGCAGTGAACTGATAGCCCTTTTCAGACCAGGTTCCCGTAGGGGTAAGGAAATATGCGGGATTGTCGAAATTGTCAATTATATAATAGTAATACTCTTTGTTATCGCTGAAATCGCCAGAATTAAAATTCTTTTCAGAAGATTCTTTAAGAAGAGAAGAATATATAGACTCAAGGTTATCCCTCGTCGTCTGAAGCTTAAAGCCGTTGTTTATCAGGCTCTGCATAAATTCTCCTGCAACCATAACGTTCTGAGAATAGCCGTTGCTGTACTTGGGATACGTTATAAACAATCTCATTTCAGAACCTTGGAGAGATATTTTATCACCCTTTGTATAATTTGTAACATCGTCTGAATTTTTATCTACATAATACATATCCTCAAAGACCTCGTATGTAATACTTCCAATATTATCACATACGTTTTCAAAACATTCTTCACTCATAGACATATATCTGTCTATGCTTATGCCTAATGTTTCGGATATTGCCGAAGTAGCGTCCGAAGCTCCGCCTGATTCAAAAACCTCAGCCAGCGTATTTTCCGCTCCGTTTGCCGACGTCATAGTATACGGCGAAAGCGGAACAAGCATAATCTTACCGTCGGCAGGCAAAATTCTTGCAAGCATAGCCGTTTCCAGATTGTTGTCGCCGTCCTTGACCATGTAAAAAAAGGTCTGATTGTTTTCATCGGTCGGCTTGTCGTCAGACACTGAAACAGACGAAGTCTTTTCAGTTTCGTCTACAAGGTTGTTCATCAATACAAGCGCTATCGCTCCGAGAATAACAATAAAAACAACCATCGTCGAGAAATAGACAAGCGCAATAGGTGCCTGCGATTTTCTTTTTTTCTTATCCTTTGCCATAAAATCACCATGCCTTCGGTAAAAATAATTCCTTTTCGGTGTGAAAGCTCAGTTCACGTTAAACTCTTTAAAAATATTAAAAATGTCCCGACAAAACCTTTCAATAAAGGCTTACCCGTCATTATAATCAGAATCAAGAATAAAAATACCGCTTCCCACTTGAAAGTTTCTTTATAAAGGTGTAAACTAATTAAAGTCATAAAGCTTTATTTTAAAAGCGGAGCGTTTTTATTTATGTCAATTATACGGACTTCAATCCCTTTGTTTTTTGCATATCGTATAGTCTGCCCTGTTCCGCTTCTGTAGTTATCTACAACTGCAATAATTCTGGAAGAATTGTCAACCATAAAGGTGTTTCTTTTCTGCATACAGTCTTTGGTGTATTTATGCTCTAATACATAAACCTTGTCTGCGGAAGCCGTTATGTTGTCATATTCCCATTTATCAGAGTTTTTAAGATATTTACCGTGGCCTTTATAGGGAATTGCACATATCAGCTTAAGGTTCGGGTTTTTTGCACGCTTTTCATAGATATAGCCCGCCGCCCATAGATCCACGCCTCTCGCCATGCCGGTTATAAAGTTAGTATACCCCTGTTCTATGGCGTTTTCTATTTCCATATAAAGAATACTTATAAGCCGTCTTATCTGCGGGGAATTTATATCGCCGCCCTGGAAAAGCTTTTCAGGTCTGTGTCCTGAAAAACAACAGGTGTGTTTTAAATCGAAACCGTCGTTTGATAATAAATTAAATGTCAAAACTCTTCCCCTCTTGCATTTTAATTGCCATATTTGCTGATTTTTATTTCATTTTCTTTTATAGCATATCACAATTTCAGCAAATTATCAATAGTTAAAATAAAACTAAGGCAAGATGTTCCCCGCCTCTATAGGCGAAGGGGGACATTATCCGTCCAGTAGCGGGATACAATCCCCAACTGAACGGCCGGTCGGCAATGCCGACTCTTGCCACGTTGAATGACGGGCAAGCCCTTATTGAAAAGAAATTATAATTAAGAAAGGGATTATTGTGAAAGAATCTTATCTTAAAAGAGCATGGGCCGAAACCCATCTCGACCGAATAAAAACCAATACGGAAAATTTCAGACGCTTTTTAAAGCCTGAAACGGAGCTTATGTGCGTTGTGAAGGCAAACTGCTACGGAAGCGGCGACAGCGCCGTTGTTCCTTATCTTCAGGAAAAGCTGGGGGTGAAATGGTTTGCGGTTTCAAATATAGAAGAAGCGATTCGCCTTAGGGAAATGGGCATATCGGGTGAGATTCTTATTCTCGGCTATACTCCCCCCGAATATGCAGACGAGCTAATTAAGTATAATATAATTCAAACGGCGACGGACGAAAGCCATGCGGTAAGCTTGTCGGAGTTTTTCTGCGGCAAAAGGATAAGGGTGCATTGTGCTCTTGATACCGGCATGACAAGAATAGGCGTACATCAGGGAACTGTAGAACAGACCTGCAATGCTATCGAAAGAATTTCAAAGCTTAAAGGCATTTCACTTGAAGGAATGTTTACCCACTTTGCCTGCGCTGACAGCAGCGATGAGGACGACATACGCTATACCGAAAGACAAGCCGCATTTATTTCAGCAGCGGATGATGAGCTTAAAAAACGAAATATAGAGTTGAAGCACATCCACTTTTTAAACTCGGCAGGCGGAATTTATCACTCGGACGAAAGAAGCTCTTTAGCAAGACTGGGAATTATTATGTACGGTCTGAAGCCCAACTCCAAGCTGGAGGTTCCTTTTAAGCTTGAGCCTGTTCTTGATTTCAAAGCCGGCGTATCAATGGTAAAAGAGGTTAACGACGGGGTTTACATCAGCTACGGACGAACCTATAAAACAAAAAGTCCCGCTAAAATCGCCACAATAACAGTCGGATATGCAGACGGTTATCCCAGGTATCTTTCAAATAAGGGAGAAGTTCTGATTCACGGAAAACGAGCTAAAATAGTGGGTCGGGTATGTATGGATCAGATAATGTGCGACGTTACGGATATTGACGTAAAGGTCGGCGATACCGCCACACTTATAGGAACAGACGGAAATGAAACTATAACAGCCGATGATATTGCCGATATAGGCTCGACTATCGGATATGAGGTTATCTGCAATATTTCAAAACGTGTTCCCAGGGTGGTTTATGAAAACGGAAAGCAAATAAATATATTAAAATATTAAAGTGCCGTCATAACATTCTATTGACATTTTCTTAATAATAGTATAATATATAAGAAGAACTAAAACATATTGGAGGATTTAAAATGCCTAAATTTTGTACACAGTGCGGGTCTCCTTTAAGCGATGACGCAGCTTTTTGCAATTCCTGCGGAGCTAAGGTCGGAAGTGTTGAAGAAAAGACAGTTGAAAATACACCCATTTCAGAAGAAGTAACTGAGGTTAAGGCTGAAACAACAGTTGAAACTGAAAATGCAAATCCCGAAGTGAAACCGGCAGAAGCTTCTGTTGAGGAAAAGGAACAAACTTCTCAACCTGTTGAGAATACTGCTCCTGCCCAAGAACCGACGTCAGATTCAACGCCGCTTGATAAAGGAATAGCTTTTGCCAAAGATAAGGTAGGAGATAAATACGAGGCGTTTAAGACAAGTCCCAACCGTGATAAATACATAGGCTTCGCTGCTATTGGAATTGTAGCGATAGTTATTATTATAGTTGCTCTTTCGATTATTTTCAGCGGCGGATATAAGGGCGTTGTAAAAGACTATATGAAGTATTATGCCAAGGGCGATTACGACAGCTTTGTCGAAGCTACTCCCAATATTATTTACGACGCAATTCTTGAAAGCGAATACAACGGCGACGAGGACGATATGGAAGACGATATGGAGAACAACTGGGATACGATTTCTTCTTATATCAAAGATATAGACTATGAAATATCAGACGCCGAAAAGTTTAGCAGCGATCAGCTTGACGACCTGGAGGACAGCCTTCAGGACGAATATGAAGATTATGTAGATAAGAATATCAAAGTATCAAAGGCTTATGAGGTTAAGGTTAGAATTACAACAAAGATAAAAGGCTCTGATACCAAAAACAAAGATAAAGCTTATCTTATAGTCGCTAAAGTAAACGGCGACTGGGGAGTTGTCTTGGAATCAAGCTCATCTCAAATAGACGACTTTGACGACTGATACTACATATAGAATACAAAAAACCGACGCTATGCGTATGTAGGGCGTCGGTTTTTTTGCTTGCGTTTTTAAGTTGTTTATAGTATAATAATATGAAATATAACTAAGGCAAGATGTCCCCCCCCCGCCTCTATAGGGCGGCGGGTTCCATTACCCGTTCAGCAGCGGGATACAATCCTCTACCGAACGGCCGGTCGGCATTGCCGACCCTTGCCGCATTGAATGACGGGCAATCCTTTATTGAATGACGGGCAAGCCCTTATTGAAACCGAATCTTTAAAGTTTAAGAAAGGAAAATAAAATGGCTGATATTTATAAAATTAAAATTTTTAATAAGGAATACAGCATACAAACGGAGGAAACAGAGGAATACACAAAAAATCTTGCTTCCACGCTTAACAAAAAACTGTCTGAAATAGTTCAGGGTATGTCGCAGATGACTCCTGTTGACGGAGCGGTTTTAGTCGCTCTCGACTGTCTTGACAGATCTATAAAAGCCGAAGCGGGAATCGACAAAATAAGAGGTCAGATTAAAGACTATGTAGACGAAGCGGCTGAATCTGCCGAAAAGCTCAAAGAAGCCGAAGAAGAGGTTTCCAAGCTGACCGCTAAAATCGCTAAGCTTGAGGATAAGCTAAACGAAGCGAACAGACAGTTAAACCGTCAGAATTCTTCACGTCAGGCAAACAAGCCAAAGCCCAATCCCGACTATGACAGATATACCAAAAATGTAAACGAGCCTAAGGGCGATAAAACAACATTCGTTCCTACAAAGAACGGTCAGACATCATTCTTTAACAAGTAATATGGCAGAAATACTTGCCCCGTGCGGCGGTTATGAATCTTTGATCGCTGCCGTGCGAAGCGGAGCGGACGCAGTTTATGTAGGCTCTAAAGCCTTTTCTGCAAGGCAGAACGCTAAAAACTTCGGCAGGGACGAGCTTAAGTCCGCCGCAGAGGAATGTCACAGACACGGAGTTAAAATATATCAGGCAATTAATACGGTTATTCTTGATTCACAGCTTTCAGAGCTTATAGACGAGCTTAAATATGCCTGCGAAATCGGAATAGACGGACTTATTATTCAGGATTTCTGTCTTATCAGGCTTGTCAAGGAAATCTGCCCCGAAATGCCTGTTCATGCGTCTACTCAGATGACGCTTCACACAAAAAACGGGGTTCTTTTTGCAAAAGAAGCGGGCTTTAGCAGAGCCGTTGTATCAAGAGAGGTATCAAAAGAGGTTTTAAAGAAGCTTTGCGGCTTAGGAATAGAAATAGAAGCTTTTGTTCACGGCGCGCTTTGTATGTCGGTATCGGGAGAGTGCTATCTAAGCGCAATGATAGGTTCACGCAGTGCAAACAGAGGACTTTGCGCAGGCGCCTGCCGTCTGCCCTTTACTTCCGGGCGGGATAACGGCGAGCACGCTCTTTCTCTTAAGGATATGTCATACATTCCTTATTTACGTGAGCTTGACCAAATAGGCGTTTTCTCCTTTAAAATAGAAGGGCGCATGAAACGTCCCGAATATACGGCCGCAAGCGTATACGAATGTAAAAAAGCCTTAGACGGAGATACTCCGAATATGGAGCTTTTGAAGTCCGTTTTTTCAAGAAGCGGATTTACCGACGGGTATTTGAATAAAAAACTCGGCGGAGAAATGTTCGGCATAAGGCAAAAAGAGGACGTTGTTTCAGCTCCTTATGTTCTTCCCGATATACGCAATATGTACAAGAATGAAGTAAAGAAGCATAAGATTTATTTTGACATAGACATTCATCTTGACCGGCCTATAACGCTTACCGCCGAGGCCGGCGGCTGCAAAGCTATCATAAAAGGCGAGCCTCCGCAGAAAGCGATCAATCGTCCGTCAGATTCTGAATATGTATCCAAACAGCTTTTGAAGCTGGGCGGCAGTATTTACAAAGCCGGCTCCGTACGCTGCAATATAGAAGAATCGGTTATGATTTCTGCTTCCGTCTTAAACAGGCTCAGAAGAGAGGCAGTATCAGAGCTTGACAGGCTGATTGAAAAGAAAAACACAAAAAAAGCTGAGTTTGACAATAAAAAAGCAGAAGATATAATAAAGAATAATGCGAGCCGTCCTGTCAGGCTTATAAAAGAACCGGAAATCAGGATTTCGCTAAGTAGAATTGACGTTCTCAAAAGCATAGATTTATCGAATGTTGAGCTTGTAACAATACCGATGTATGAAATTTCGGAGCATATAAACGAATACGATAAAAGCATACGTGAAAAAATATGCATATCGCTTCCCAGGTATATGCTTGATGAGCAAAAGGTAACGGAGAATGTAAAGCGCTTGAAAAACAGCGGGTTTTATAAGTTTGAAGCCGCAAACCCCGCTCACCTAAAGCTTTTAAACGACTTGGGGTTGGAAATTCACACGGGATTCGGGTTTAATATAACTAATTCGCTTGCTCTCGACGTTCTGTCCGAGTATAACGTAAAAGACTCTGTTGTTTCATTTGAGCTTAAAGCAAATGAAATCAACCGTTTGAAAAACGAAATACAGCTTGGGCTTATTTCATACGGAAGGCTTCCTCTTATGCTTTGCGTAAATTGTCCTATAAAGGCGCAGCGTGGCTGTAAAAACTGCCGGGGTTATCTTACCGACCGTACAGGACGCAGATTTAAAATACGCTGTAACAAAAGTCTCGGATATTATGAAGTTTTGAATTCAGATATTCTCTATCTGGCGGATAAGCTAAATGAATTCAAAACAATTTCATTTCATACGCTTTGCTTTGATAATGAAACCTCCGATGAAATAAATCGGATCATAAGGGCTTACAAGAATAAAATTCCTCAAAGCGGACATTACACACGAGGTCTTTATTTCAGAGGGGTAATCTGATTTAATTTATTTTTTTGAAATACCTGTTGGTTTCGTTCACGACCTCTTTTGAAAGTATAAGCAAAGCTATCAGATTCGGGATTGCCATAAGTCCGTTGAAGGTGTCGGATATCTGCCAGACAAACTCCAGGCTTGAAACGGCTCCCAAATATACAAATATACAAAATATAATTTTATATGTTCTGTCTTTTGAATTCGGGAATAGATAGGAAAATGCATTTCTGCCTATAAACGACCAGCCTATCAGGGTTGCCAGTGCGAACAGCACTATTGAAACAGAAACAAAATGCCCTCCCATTCTTCCGAATCCGCTTTCAAACGCTTTCACTACTATTTCCGCACCCTCCTCTTTGACAAGCGGAGCGCCGCTCACCAAAATCACAAGCGCCGTTATTGTGCAGAACAACATGGTGTCAACGAAAACTTCAAATATCCCCCAAAATCCCTGTTCTACAGGTTCCTTTATATTTGAAGAAGCGTGAACGCTTACAGTTGAGCCAAGACCTGCTTCATTTGAAAACACACCTCTGCGTATTCCGATTGAAACAGCTTTTTTAACGCCTGCTCCGGCAATTCCGCCCGCGGCAGACTTAAAACAAAAAGCGTTTTTAAATATAGCGATAATTTCCGGGAGAAGTCTTTCTCTTTTTAAAATAAGTATAATGACCGCTCCCGCCAAAAAAAACACCGTCATAAAGGGAACTATAAGCTCGCACACACTCTGCGTGCGTTTTATCCCTCCTATCATAATCAAAGCGATAAATATAAACAGCGCCGTTGCGCAGTATGCTTTGGGTATATTAAAGCTTTGATAAAGCGAAGCGGAAATTGAATTTCCCTGAGCCATATTTCCCATTCCAAACGAGGCAAGGACGCAGAACAGCGCAAATAATTTCGCAAGCCATTTAGCGTTCAGTCCCTTCTCTATGTAGGAATATGCGCCGCCTATAGTTTTCCCGCTTTCGTCCTTTTTACGGTAAAGGATTCCCAAAACGTTTTCCGCATAGGCTGTTCCCATTCCGAGAAAAGCTGAAATCCACATCCAAAAAATTGAGCCGCTTCCGCCTATTGCAAGAGCGGTTGCAACTCCGACAATACTGCCTGTGCCTATCGTTGCCGCTAGAGCGGTCGAAAGACTTCCGAACTGAGATAAGCTGTGTTTTCCTCCTGAGACTCTTGTCTGTTTTTTAAAAAGCGACAACAAGGTTTTCTTTATGATTAATTTTCCTTTTTTAATTTGAATACCCTTTAATCTCAGCGTGAAATATATACCGGCAAGCAAAAACAAGCTCAGAGTAAACGGTCCCCAGACAAAAGAATTAATTTTATCATTCAGGCTGTTTATTATATTCATATTCATTTCTCCCTGAAAGCAAACTGCAATCCTCCGCCTATAGAGGCGGGGAACATCTTGCCTAAGTTAATACACTCCAAAACGGAAGGAGGTATGCTCTTAAACAGAGCATGATTCTATGAAAAGATATGTTCCTGCCAGAAAGGCTTTAAATTCTATTCGCCTTATAATGATTATATTGGCAATAGCAGTTACTGTAATAAGCTATATATTTTTAAGAAACTATATTATAATTATGTGGATAATTATTCTCGTATGCTGGGAACTGGTTGTTTTGTACGGAGTTTTTTTTCTGCCCATATATTTCAGAAACACCGCTTATAATATTTCCGATTCAGATTTAAGAAAAAAAACAGGTATGGTTTTCTTTTCAAAGCAATATATGAAAATGCGTTCAATTCAATATATTTCAACAATTATAACCCCGTTTTCAAGATTCACAGGATTAAACTTCATTATAGTAAACGCCTGGGGGGGGAGAATGATATTTTGTTTTTTAAATCGTGACGAAGCTCTGGAGATTGCTTCGCACTTAGAAGAAGTGGCAAGAAATAATTTTTGATTAAATTCATAGAATCAACTGAAGCTAAAGGAATCCGATATGGAAAAACACACTCTTATGCTGAAAGGAAGCTTTTAAAAGCCCGGTGATTAAAATGCTTGAAAAACATATATTTTCATATATTTTTAAATCAAGACAGCATCCTATAAAGATGCTCACATATACTACAAGCAGCTTTTGGCTTTTGCTTATTCCTCTGGCAAGAAAGCTGTATATGCTCAGCTTTAATGTTGCGGAATGGTTCAAGGGCGGATGGCTTGATATTACAATCATTTCGATTATTTTGTTGTTCGCCTTTTTAAGATGGTTTTTCATTACTTTTTCAATAGAGGAAGATTGCATAAAAACCGGTACAAGCTATTTCGGACTGATAAAATCCAAGATTGACTATAACATAATAACCTCGGTAACTTGCAGCCAGGGAGCTTTTTACCGCTTTTTCGGATGCTATAAGGTATGCATTGACACAAACGCCGACTTTATTAACGGACATGATATAACGCTCACATTAAAAAAATCTGATTTTATACTTCTTACAAACATACTTAAAGAAAAGAATGTAGGCAAGGTAAAATATAGTTATACTCCGAAAAAGGTTCACTTGATTATATTTTCTTTCCTTTTTTCCTCCACTCTTTCGGGGGTTATTCTTCTTGCCACTTTAATGATTCAGGTCAGCAGAATAATCGGCAGACAGCTTGAGCAAAAGTACCTCACAATAGTAAATGACAGAATACAAAACTTTCTTACTATAAACCTGCCGCCTATTGCAATAGCCGTAGCTTCTGTTATAATTATAGGCTGGCTGTATTCGCTTGCCGTAAATCTTCTCAGACATTGGAACTTTACAACTGTCAGACAAGGCGACAGCATAATTATCAAATCCGGCTTTATAACTAACAGGGAAAACGTTATAATGCGTAATAAAATATATTCCATAGATAAGCGTCAGAACTTTTTTATGAGAATGTTTCAAATATGCTCGGTAAACATAGACTGCGCCGGTTACGGAAAGGGTATGCGTCAGATAGCTGTCTTGCTTCCTATCACCACTAACAAAGAGGTTAACAACTCTCTTAAAATTCTTATGCCCAACCATGTCAACCCGCACAACAAGCTTAAAAGCAGATTCAGAGATTTTATCGGATTTACAACTCCGCCTTTCCTTCTTGGAATAAGTATTCCTATCTTGGCTCATGTTATGTGGCGTATATTCCCCGAATGGCTGGACATTATAAAATTTGTTGCATTCATTGCCGAAATACCTGCATTCTGGCTGTTTGTAGTAAAATTTTCGTCCATCTTCACTACAGGCATAGGGTTTAAAAACGGTTATGTTGTTTTAAATTATTGCAAGCTGTATCAGTTTCATACCGTTACTATTCCTGAAGATCAAATAACCAGAATCGACTATTATCAGTCAATACTGCAAAAATGGAGCAAAAACTGCAGCCTTAGAATTTACACTTATTCCGAAAAGGTAAAATGCCATAAGGTTAAAAACTTCCCGATTAAACAGGCGTTATCCATTTTGGAAAAGCACGGTTATCACATGGAAGTAACATAGAAATAACGCCTTTTCAGCGGAAGCTTGTATGTGCTGACATAATAATCATTATCAGGTGCTTTTAATTGAAAAAATTGCAAAAAAGCCTTGACAAATAAAAAAACCTACTGTATAATAAATTAGTCGCTATTTAGCAGTAGGCTGTATAGCTCAGTTGGCTAGAGCATTCGGTTCATACCCGGAGTGTCACTGGTTCGAATCCAGTTACAGCCACCATACGGCCCGTTGGTCAAGAGGTTAAGACGCCGCCCTTTCACGGCGGAATCATGGGTTCAATTCCCGTACGGGTCACCAGAATAAAAGTCCGCAAGCAACGCGTTTACGCCGCTTGCGGACTTTTTATTTTTTGAAAACCGTTTAGATACTCCGTAGCCATATGCTCGGCTTTTGATTTACTGGTTGATGTAAATGATTTATATTTTTTTGTCTTCTTGTCGTAAGCTCTTACTCTCCAATTACCGCTTGGCAATTTTTTAGCTGTTGCCATTGTTATTACCTCCCCATGTTTTCTGGGTTACAAACCTTACAAGGCTCGTATCCATCACTTATAGCTTTTTCATAATCAGTAGTTTTAATGAAGTTTTCTTTATGTTTTATAGTATGACAATAACAAGTGTGTATTTTCATGCTGTCAGGATTTAATAAATATGCACCATTAAGTTTGATAGTATGTGAAGTTTCATATTCGCTATCGTTATCCTTATAAGTGTTAGATGATGCAGAATGGTTTTGAGATGCTATAGTATATTTATAAGGCGAAGAATCAGAGTTTTCTGAAACATTGTTATAAACATTTGAAATAGTATAGTTTAATGGGAGAACAACAAGGAGAACAGATATTACTAGAGATATGATAAATACTATTATAGTTTTTGTTTTTAATTTTGTTGTTTTATAAACAATACGTGTCAAAAAAAATACAAGTAGGCACATAAATGAAATGTAGGAAATAAGAGTTATTGCATATTCATCATAATCATCACTACCAGATAATTTTTCTACCAATACATCTGACAATGCCATTTTAAATGTAGGGAGTTTATCATAATAGCCTGTATCTTCATCATAAGGCGTGCAATTTTTACCATCTCTATATATTTCTATTGGTGAAAAATATAAATCTTTATTTATTTTGTCCTTTTTATATTCGACTGAATCACAAATTAAAACATAATTTTTATATTCAATTGAATTTATTTTTTAAGTGCTTTCTTTTTTTTCAACTACTACATTAATTGTTTCTCCGTCTATATTTAGTAAATTGTGATATGTCGATAAATCTCCATTGTCTATAACTTCTATTTTTGCTTGGTATTTAGCTGTAAATTCATCTGCTTCAAAAAAATCGCCGATTTGAACAATTGTACCTGAAAAAAAAATTAAGT
>CAZTXS010000011.1:0-44721 GCA_964617585.1 uncultured Ruminococcus sp. | reverse complement strand
CCTCTATAGGCGGCGGGTTCCATTACCCGTTCAGTAACGGGATACAATCCTCTACCGAACGGCCGGTCGGCAATGCCGACCCTTGCCGCGTTGAATAACGGGCAAGCCCTTATTGAACAGAAAAACCGTCGTTGTGGAATTAACCATAACGGCGGTTTGCATTTAACAATTTAATACGAATCAATAAAGCTGTTGAATTCTGTTAGCTATTCGGATTTTGTAGGAACGCAATCTGTAAATTTAATATCACCTATCACGAATTTATCATTTCTTCTTGTGTTAAGTTTTTCAGACATTTGACGGCTTTCAATAAATTCGTTTGCTGCTGTCACAAAAAATTATTTGTTTCCCTGATTGACCAAATAGAATTCATTGCTTGTGAGTGATTTTATATTATGATTAAATAAAAAACAAACAAGAATAGTTTCATATCATTCAGGCAACGCTGCGTAGCATTAATAATATCTTACGACCGCTACAACCTTTCCGAGAATTTTCACTTCGTCTACAATTATAGGTTCCATAGCGTTGTTTTCAGGCTGAAGTCTGAAATGACCGTTTTCTTTATAGAATCTTTTTACGGTTGCGTCCTCGTTTTCAACCAGTGCGACTACAATTTCACCGTTTTGAGCAACAGGAACCTGCTCGACTATGACGATATCGCCGTCTAAAATAGCGGCGTTTATCATGCTTTCACCGCGAACTTTAAGAGCAAACAGCGGATTGGAATAATTTTTTTCAGGCTGAAAGCTTATGTAGTCGGTGATGTCCTGAATTGCGGTTATGGGAGTACCGGCTGTAACCGTACCTACAAGCGGAACGCTCATGCCTTTTTTGCCCGTAAGCTTTATAGCGCGGTTCTGGTTAGTTCCTTTCTCAAGAAGACCCGCTTCTTTCAAGGTTTCAATACATCGAAAGCCTGTTGAGGACGATTTAAAACCGAATTCGGCGCAGATTTCCCTGACGGTTGGGGCGTATCCGTCTTCAATGCGTTCTTTGATATATTTATATACCTGCTTATCTCTGTCGCTAAGATTTTTCATGATATTCTCCTTTCGGCTTTAAATCTGATTATTATTGGCCGTTATCATTTTATTTTAATTTTTCAGCTAATTTTTTCGCAACCTTATATACATCGCCGCAGCCTAGGGTTATAATAAGATCACCGGCTTTGGCATTTTTGCAAATATATTCAACAACCTGATCGAAGTTTTTGTTTTTCTGCTCGGCGGTTTGAGCGTCCTGAGCTTCCTTGTCAGAATCAAACCAAACACAACCCGGGATTTTTTCTCCCAAATCCTTTGAGTAAATGCCGATAGTGTTTTTTTCGCGGCTGCCCATTATATCGGTCAGAACGGTAATATCGGCTATTTGAAGAGCTTTGACAAAATCGTCCGCAAGCATTGATGTTCTTGAATAGGTGAAAGGCTGAAAAACCGCCCAGACTCTGTTGAAGTCAAGTCCTTTTGCAGCATTGAGAGTAACTGTTATTTCAGCGGGATGGTGGGCGTAGTCGTCAACTATTGTTATGCCGTTAATTTCATCAATTTTTTCAAATCGTCTTATTGCTCCCCTGAATGTTTGAAGCCCCATAGCGATGCCGTTGTATGACGCTCCCAAATATCTTGCCGAAGCTATTGCCGCAAGAGCATTTAAGACATTGTGAATTCCCGGAACGTGTATTGAAAGAGTACATTCCCTTTCGCCTTTATGATATAAATTAAAGGTTGTTTTAAGTCCCTTTGTTTCAATAATTTCAGCAGAATAGTCGTTTTTTCTGTCGAAACCAAAGGTTATAGTTTCCTTATCTATGCCTTTTACCGAATCGAGAGTATTCTCATCGTCTCCGTTTATGATAAGGGCTTTACTTGCCTTTGAAGCAAATTTGTTAAAAGATTTTTTTATATTGTCAAGCGTTCCGAAATAATCTAAATGGTCGGCGTCTACATTCAATATAACGGCAATATCAGGCGAGAGCTTTAAAAAGGTATCGACAAATTCGCACGCTTCACATACCATGACGTCGCTTTTCCCGGATCTTCCGCTGCCTCCGATAGCAGGAAGCTTACCGCCTATAACGCAGGAAAGGTCGACGCCCTCTTCAATGAAAATCTGCGTCAGCATAGAGCTGGCGGTGGTTTTGCCGTGTGTTCCTGAAATGCAGACTGCGTTACTGTACCATTCGGTAACAATGCCTAAAAGCTCGCTTCTCTCAAGCACGGGCACTCCGCTTTGAAGCGAGGCTATAAGTTCGGGGTTATCAGACATAATAGCGGCGGTGTGAACAATAAGGTCTGCGCCCTTTATATTTTCAGCTCTTTGTCCCATGAAAACAGGTATACCCAGCTTCCTTACGGCATCAAGCGTTTCTGTTTCGTTATTATCAGAGCCTGTAAGGTAGTACCCCTGGGTGTGAAGTATCTGAGCAAGAGGATACATACCGCTTCCGCCTATGCCGATGAAGTGGATATGCTTTTTCCCTTTTAAAATATTTGAATCTGTTTTTTTATCTGCATTTTGCATGAGAAAGCGCCCTTTCATAATGAACATATATTCTTTAATATATTATATAACAATTTCTATGAAAAATAAAGCCTTTTTGAATAAAAATACCTGTTTAGTCAAAAATATTTATAAATAAAATTGTGCTTATTTATTTTTTGATATAACTTAGGTAAGATGTCCCCCATTCTCTGTAGGCGGCGGGTTCCGTTACCCGGTCATTAGCGGTATACAAACCCCAATTGACCGGCCGGTCGGCGTTGCCGACCCTTGCCACGTTGAATGACGGGTAAGCCCTTATTGAACGCATCAGAAACCGGCAAAATTATAAAGCACAGGAAAGGTCAAGGACATATGAAAATAACAGACATTAAGGTAAGAAAATTACTGGACACAGGAAAATTAAGAGGAGTAGTGAGCATTACCCTGGACGAAGCTTTTGCAGTGCATGACATAAAGGTTATTCAGGGGGAAAACAGGTTGTTTATTGCAATGCCTAGCAGGCGTGATGAAAAGGGAACGTTCAGAGATGTAGTTCACCCGATAAACAGCGAGCTGAGAAACGAACTTGAATCGCAGATACTTGAAGCGTATCGGAAAGCTCTTGAAGAACAAAGTAGCGAACAATCCCGGGAATAGAAAAAAATAACCCAAGCAATTAAGCTTGAGTTTTGAAAGGTCAGTTTAGGAAGCTTTTAGCTTTGTTGACAATACCCTTATCGTTATCATAGGTGAGAACCGAACACGCACGATCGATTTCTATCCAGCGTATGTCTGCGATTTCCTCCTCCTGAGGCGTAAAGTTTGTGTTTTTCGCTTTGGCGATAAAGTATACGACAATTTTTTGCGTATCCTTTTTTGGAGAGTATGAAACAGTTTCTCTAAAGGTAGGGTCGATAATTGTGTCTATGCTTGTTTCTTCAAGAATCTCACGATGTGCGGTTTCAACTTCGCTCTCGCCGGCTTCAACATGACCTTTCGGAAAAGACCAGTGACCGCTGTTTATATGCTTTATCAGAAGAATTTCAGTATTCCCGTGATATTTACGATAAACGATAGCCCCGCAGGATTTTTCATCTATCATGATTATTACCCTTTCTTTAATTTAGTATATATTAAATACATTATAACACAAAAAAGTTTATTTGTCTTTAGTTTTATAATATTTTTTAAATAACGAAAAAAAATAAAAAACCCCGACGCTTATGCCGGGGCTTTTTATATGGAAATTAATTATTTGCTTCTTCAATAAATTTAACTATATCGCCAACAGTTTTTACATTTTCAACTTCTTCATCAGGAATTTTAATGTCAAATTCTTCTTCAAGCGACATAATTAAGTCAACAACGTCAAGAGAATCCGCACCTAAATCATCAGTAATAGAAGCCTCCATTGTAATTGCTTCTTCTTCAACATCAAGCTGGTCAACGATAATATCCTTTACCTTATCAAATACCATGCTGAAACAACCTCCTTTTTAAAGATATGTCTATTATTACATCGGGAGCGTTTGTTTATGCAAACAAAACCCGTTATAACTTATAACTTAGGCAAGATGTCCCCCGCCTCTATAGGCTGCGGGTTCCATTACCCGTTCAGTAGCGGGATACGATCCCCTACTGAACGGCCGGTCGGCATTGCCGACCCTTGCCGTGTTGAATAACGGGCAAGCCCTTATTGAATAATGGGCAAGCCCTTATTGAAAAGATGTTCCCTTATCAGAAAAATTAAAAACCGACAAATTCAGATTAATTCTCGGCGTTGTCAAAATCTCCGATTTTTCTAAACTTAGTATACCTATCATTGAGCAATTCGTCAATAGGTTTGTTTAATTTTCTTTCAAAAGCCTGAGTCAGGTATCGGCTTATATTTTCTCCTGTGAGATCGGGATTGTTATGAGCGCCTCCCTCAGGTTCATCTATTATATAATCACATATATCTAACGCTTTAAGGTTCTCTGCGGTTATTTTCATGATGTCGCACGCTTCACGTTCTCGGGAAGCGTCTTTCCAAAGGATTGAAGCGAATCCCCTTGGCGAAATAACAGAATAAAGCGCATTAGAAAGCATAGCCAATTCGTCGCATACGCCGAGAGCTAAAGCTCCTCCGCTTCCGCCCTCGCCGAGAACTATGGAGAATACAGGCGTTTTAAGAGTCATGAATTCCATAAGGTTTCGAGCTATAGCTTCACCCTGACCTCTTTCCTCGGCTTCTACACCGCAGAAAGCCCCCGGAGTGTCGATAAGACAAATTATAGGACGATGAAATTTTTCAGCCTGACGGGCAAGCCTTAAAGCTTTTCTGTATCCCTCAGGATGAGGCATGGAAAAGTTTGAAGCTTTGTTTTCTTCAATATTTCGTCCCTTGACCTGAGCGATAACGGTAACAGGAGTTCCGTTAAAATAACCTATTCCGCCGATAATTGCTCCGTCGTCGCCGTATAATCTGTCGCCGTGCATTTCAAAGAAATCGTCGAAAATCATAGGTATATAATCTCTGACGGTAGGGCGGTATTTGTTTCTCACTATGTCAAGACGTTCGCTGGCAAGTAATTTATTCATTAGCCGAACCTCCTTTATTTTGGTGGAGCTTCAGCAAGTGTGAAAGCGTTCTTCTTATTTTTTTTCTCTCGACTATCATGTCAACAAAGCCCTTTTCCATAAGAAACTCAGCCGACTGAAAGTCATCGGGAAGCCTTTGCTTTATTGTTCCTTCAATAACACGCCGCCCTGCAAAACCTATAAGAACCTTAGGTTCTGCGATAATAATGTCGCCGAGCGAAGCAAACGACGCCGTTACCCCGCCGGTAGTAGGATCGGTCATAACTGTTATATATAAAAGACCTGCTTTGTTGTGCTTCGCGACAGCTCCGCTGGTTTTCGCCATTTGCATAAGGGAAACCGTACCCTCCTGCATTCTTGCTCCTCCCGAAGCTGTAAACACTATTATAGGAAGCTTATTTTCCGTTGCAAATTCAAAGGCTCTTGTCAGCTTTTCGCCTACGACGCTTCCCATGGAAGCCATCATATACCTTGAATCCATAACGGCGATTACAATCCTGTCCCCTCGGATGGTTGCTTCTCCTGTGATTATCGCATCTTTAAGACCTGTTTTTTCACGGATAATTTCCTGCTTCTTTTCGTAGTCTTCAAATTCAATAGGATTTTTAGAAATCATGTCCTTATCAAATTCTATTAAACTGCCCTTGTCTATAGTAATTTCAAGACGCTCGCTTGAAGATATTCTTGAGTGATAGTTACATTTAGGACAAACCTTTGCATTGCCTATAAAATCGTCCGTAAACGCCACGTTTGAGCATCTTGGACATTTAAAAAGCAAATCCTTCGGAATATCTGTTTTCTTAATGTCTTTTTTAGGGTTGGACGTATTTTGATCAGCGCCGTTAAATCTTGTTTTAACAACCGAAAACAAATCTTCTAGCATAAAGGCTCTCCTTTCTGTGTTTTATTAATCGTTTAAAATGTCGACCCTTCCCAAAAAGCCGTTGTCATATCCGCCGTCTAAAAATTCTTCCCGGCGGATAAGCCTTAGCTGAAAGTCAATATTCGTAGAAACTCCGTCCACAATAAATTCTGAAAGCGCCCATTTCATTTTTGCTATAGCGCTCTCTCTGTCAGGCGCAAAGCAGATAAGCTTTGCTATCATAGAGTCGTAATACGGAGGTATTTCATACCCCTGATATACTGAACTGTCTACTCTTATTCCGGGTCCCCCCGGAATATGTAACGAGTTTATTATACCCGGTGACGGACGAAAGTTCTGCTCAGGATTTTCTGCATTAATTCTACACTCTATTGCATGACCTGTCAAGTGTATATCCTCTTGTTTTATATTGAGTTTTTCTCCCGAAGCGATAAGAAGCTGTTGCTTTACCAAATCAATTCCCGTAACGGCTTCGGTGATAGGGTGTTCAACCTGAATACGGGTATTCATTTCCATAAAATAATAGTTCAGATCCTTATCGACAAGGAACTCGATAGTCCCTGCGTTTCTGTAGCTGCATACCTTTGCGGCGGCAACAGCCGAAGCGCCCATTTTTTCACGAAGCTCTTCAGTCATAATCGGCGAAGGAGCTTCCTCCAGAACCTTTTGATTTCTTCGCTGCATAGAGCAATCTCTCTCGCACAGATGAATAACGTTGCCGTAATTATCCGCAAGAATCTGAATTTCTATATGTTTGGGATTTTCAATAAACTTTTCAATATAAATCTCATCGTTTCCGAAGTTAACCATAGACTCGGTTTTAGCTGCGGTGATTTGTTTTTCAAGCTCCGATTCTTCCCGAACTATGCGAATTCCTTTTCCTCCTCCTCCGGCGGAAGCTTTAACCATAACGGGATAGCCTATTTCTTTTGCAATGCGAAGGGCGTTTTCAGCGTCCTTCACCGCTCCGTCCGAGCCGAGAATAACCGGAACTCCAGCATTTTTCATAGTTTCCTTAGCCTTCGCCTTATCACCCAGCATTTCGATAGATTCAGGCTTCGGACCGATAAAGGTAATACCGCATTTTTCACAGGTTCTTGCAAAATGTGCGTTTTCGGACAAAAAACCGAAGCCCGGGTGAATGGCGTCTGCGCCGGTGATTTCACAAGCGGCTATAATAGAACGCATATTCAGATAGCTTTCGGCGCTTGAAGCAGGGCCGATACATACCGCTTCGTCTGCAATTTTTGCGTGAAGAGCGTTTGAATCCCCCGTTGAGTAAACCGCAACTGTTGCAATGCCCAACTCACGGCAGGCTCTTATAATTCTGACGGCGATTTCGCCTCTGTTTGCAATTAAAACTTTTTTAATCATATTATTTCTCCGCTAATCAGATTATTTTATTGCAAAAGTAATTTCACAAGACACGGCTTTTTTGCCGTTTACTGTTGCCAAGCCCTTTCCTACTCCTATAGGCCCTCTTAACTTGATGATTTCAACTTCAAGCTCGAGAACGTCTCCCGGCACGACCTGAGAACGGAACTTGCAGTTGTTTATTCCGCCGAAAAGACCTATTTTGCCTTTATTTTCGGGCATTGATAAAAGAGCAACCGCCCCTGCCTGGGCGAGCATTTCAACCATTAAAACGCCCGGTGTAACAGGGTATTCGGGAAAATGTCCCTTAAACCAAAAATCATTCTCTTTAATATATTTTGTTGCTTTAACTTTCTTCCCGATTTCAAGCTCGTTTACCTCATCGATCAACAAAAACGGATCTCTGTGAGGAATAATTTCTTTTATCTGTTCTTTATTAAGCACTATCGCCATTTTTATAATCTCGCTTTCTAAAAGTCAAATTCAAGCCGGAGCTATTCGATAATCATTATAGACTGACCGTATTCAACCGCGTCGCCGTTATTTACGCAGATTTCTTTTACTCTGCCGTCAAATTCGCTGGTTATTTCGCTCATGACCTTCATAGATTCAATTATATAAATAACGTCCCCCTTATGAACCTCTTTTCCGACAGTGACGAAAGGTTCTTTATCAGGAGCTGAAGCCGCATAGAACGTTCCTACAATAGGCGAAGCGCATACGTTTCCGCTGACGGCGGGAGCGCATTCGGTTTCCGTTTTAGCGCCGTCGGAAACAGCGACAGAAACAGCTGCAGGCGCTGCTCCGTTCATCGGAGGGGGCGGCGGACAGTGCTTAGCCTCAACGCATAATTCAAAGTCGCCGTTTTTAATCTTTACTTTGCCTAGGTTGTTTTCCTTAATGATTCCTGCTATAGCGTTTAAACTTTCTAAGTCAAAACCGTTAAGTTCTTTACTCATAAGTTCTGCTCCTTTCTGTTTCCCGATTTATCTGTCTTTATATTTTTTTAAGCAAATTGTTGCGTTATGTCCGCCGAAGCCGAGTGAGTTTGATAACGCTGCGTCAACGGTTATTTCCCTGTTCGATTCGACAGCGTAATCCAAATCACATTCGGGATCGGGGGTGGTATATCCCATGGTTTTATGAACAAAATTATCACGAACGGATAAAGCCGTAACAATCGCTTCAACGGCGCCTGCCGCTCCGAGGAGATGTCCTATCATGGATTTTGTCGAGTTGATTACGACTTTTTCCGCACTTTCGCCCAAAGCTTTTTTTATGGCTTTGGTTTCATATTTATCGTTAAGACCTGTTGACGTTCCGTGAGCGTTAATATAATCTATGTCGCAAGCTTTAAGTCCGGCTTCTTCAAAGCTGTTTACCATAGCTCTTGCAGCAGCTTCTCCCTCAGGGTCGGGGCTTGTCATATGATAAGCATCGCCGGTTGCGCCGTAGCCGGCTATCTCAGCATAAATTTCAGCGCCTCTTGCCTTTGCGTGTTCAAGCTCTTCAAGAACTAAAATTCCGCAGCCTTCGCCTAAAATAAATCCCTGTCTGTCTGCAGAGAAAGGAGTGGAAGCCTTGTCAAGCTCGGTCGCTTTTGAAAGAGCTTTCATGTTGTTGAAGCCGGAAAGTGAAAAGTGAGTAACGCAGGCTTCTGTTCCGCCGCATATGCAAGCGTCAAGATAGCCGTCTTTTATCTTTCTGAAGGCTTCGCCTACTGCATGGGTAGAGGAAGCGCAGGCTGTGGTTGTACAGTAGTTGTCGCCCTTGAAGCCGGTACGCATAGCAACCTCTCCCGCCGCCATATTCCCGATCATCATCGGAACATAGAAAACGGAAATCCTGTCCGAGCCTTTTTCTAAAAATCTTTGATGCTGAAGCTCGGTTTCTTCAAGTCCGCCGATACCTGCGCCTATTATAACGCCTATTCTGAAAGGATCTAAGTCTTTGAAATCTGTTCCTGCGTCTTTTAATGCGTCCTTTGCAGAAGCAACGGCAAACTGAGTAAATCTGCACATTTTTCTTACGTCTTTTTTCTCAAAATAGTCAAGCGGCTCGAAATTTTTAACTGCGCCGACGATCTTAATAGGAAAATCAGGTGCGTCAAACTGGTCGACAAAAGAAAACCCAAGCTTGTTGTCTTTTATATTGTTCCAGAATTCTTCAACGCTCAGCCCTAACGGGTTTTTAGTTCCCATTCCTGTTATAACTACTCTTTTCATAGATAATATCCTTTCTTTTAACACTGCGGTTTAAACAAGTCTTCAAAGACTGTAAACTTACAACTTCGGAAATGTTATTTTAAAAATTACATTGAAAGTCCGCCGCTGATTTCAATAACCTGCCCTGTTACATAGCTTGCGTCCTCGGATACAAGGAAAGACACAACGCCCGCTATTTCTTCAACAGTTCCGTATCTTTTCATAGCGATAACGGAAAGCATTGCGCTGCGCTGTTCATCTGTTAAAGCGTCGGTCATAGGGGTTTTAATAAATCCCGGAGCAACTGCGTTCACGTTTATTCCTCTTGAACCAAGCTCTTTAGCGGCTGTTTTTGTCATTCCGATAATAGCCGCCTTAGAAGCGGAATAATTAAACTGACCGGGATTTCCGTAAACTCCTGCTACCGAAGCGAGATTTACGATTTTTCCGTGCCGCTGGCGCATCATGACGGTGCCTGCGTGCTTTGTCATATTAAAGACGCTTTTCTGATTCACTGCGATAACAGCGTCGTACTGTTCTTCACTCATTCTTGCAAGAAGCCCGTCCTTTGTAATACCTGCGTTATTTACCAATACGTCTATTGTCCCGAACTCGGCTTTGATGTCCTTGACCATATTTTCGCAGTCGTCGAATTTTGATACGTCGCACGGATAAACAACCGCTTTTACACCGAAGCTTTCACATTCTGATTTTACCGCTTCTGCATTCGCCTTGTCGTTTTCGCTCGGATAACAGTTAATAATGCAATCGAAACCGTCCTTTGCAAGTCTTTTTATAATACAGGCGCCTATTCCCTGAGACGCCCCTGTAACTATTGCAGCCGCCATTTTCATTCTTCCCTTCTGTCTTTTTTATAAAGCTTATATACTTAAAAGCTTTTCAGCCTGATCAAACATTTCTTTTATTATATCCTTGCAGGGCTTTATATCTTTTATCATGCCCGCTATCGCTCCGCAGAGGAAAGAGCCTTCTTCTATGTTCCCGTCCTGAACGGCTTTTCTAAGCGAGCCTAAGGTGATTTCTTCAAACTTGTCAGGAGTCAGGCTTCCGTCCTTTTCGCCGGATACAAGCTTTTTAGAAAACTTTGTTTTAACGTTTCTGCAAGGATGTCCCGTTGTACGTCCCGTAACAATACTGTCCGTATCCTTTGCTTTTATCACGAGTTCTTTATAGGTTTGATGAATCTGACATTCTTCAGAAGCGAGGAAACGAGTTCCCAGCTGAACGCCTTGAGCGCCAAGCATCATTGAAGCTGCAATTCCTCTGCCGTCCGCTATTCCGCCTGCGGCGATAACAGGAATGTCTACAGCGTCGACAACCTGCGGAACAAGGCACATGGTAGTGTTTTCACCTATGTGACCGCCCGATTCGGTACCCTCGGCTATGACTGCGGCAGCGCCCATACGCTCCATTCTTCTGGCTAAAGCGACCGACGGCACAACCGGAATAACCTTAATTCCGGCTTCTTTCCAAGCTTCCATGAACTTGCCCGGATTTCCGGCTCCTGTCGTTACTACAGGAACTTCCTCCTCGATAACAAGCTTAGCCAGATCTTCAGCGTTCGGCGACATAAGCATAATGTTCACGCCGAACGGCTTGCCGCCGACTGCGGCTTTGGTTTTTCTTATCTGATCCCTTAAATATTCTATCGGAGCTGAACCGCCTGCAATAAGCCCTAAGCCTCCTGCGTTTGTTACTGCGGAAGCCAGTGTTGACTCGGCAACCCAAGCCATACCGCCTTGAAATATAGGATATTCAATTCCTAAAAGCTCTGTAATTTCAGTTTTCATACTGCGACCATATTCCTATCCCAAGGAAATATGTCCTCCTTTCTGTCTTATATCAGGTTATTAATATTCAAAAACCACTCCGCCGTAGGTAAGCCCTGCTCCGAAACCGACAAAGCAGGCTTTATCCCCTCTGTTCAGCTTGCCTTCTTTAATTGCGTCGTAAAGAGCAAGAGGAATAGAAGCGCTGGATGTGTTTCCGTGGCTGTCAAGATTAAGATAAAACTTGTCCATGGAAAGCCCTAAGTTTTTAGCGGCGGTTTCAATGATTCTCACATTTGCCTGATGAGGAATAATAACCTTAAGCTCGTCAGGTGAGATTCCGGCTTTTTCACAGGCTTTATTTACAGCGGCAGGCAGGGTTTTAGTTGCAAATTTATAAACCTCTTTGCCGTTTTGATACAGATAATGACTTACCCCATCGGGCATTTTATCATCGAACTTATCATGATTGGTTGTGAAAGGAGTGTCGGAAACATAGCTTCTTGCGAGAAGGTATTCCGCTCCGGAGCCGTCCGCTCCGAGATATTCTGCGTATATAGAATCTTCGCATTTTTCCAAAACAATTGCGGCAGCGCCGTCACCGAACAGAACGCAGGTAGAACGGTCGGTATAGTCGGTGATTTTAGAAAGCTCTTCAGCGGAGATAACTAAAGCGTATTTTAAATCATCATCAGTCTGAAGGTATCTTTTAGCCATATCAAAGGAATAAACGAATCCTGAGCAGGCGCAGTTGACGTCTATCGCCATTGAACCGATTGCCCCGATCTCTCTCTGAATAAGGCAGGAAGCAGACGGAGTTGTAAAATCGTTCGTTATGGTTGATACTATTATAAGTCCTATGTCCTCAGGCTTTATTCCGGAGTTTTTTAAAGCTTCTTCAGCCGCCATAGCTCCTAAGTGATACGTTGGTTCGCCGTTTGTGATATGTCTTGTTTTAATGCCTGTTCTTGTTCTTATCCATTCATCGTTTGTTTCAACTATTTCAGACATCATTTCGTTTGTTACAACAAGCTCGGGAACATACTTTCCTGCGCCAAGGATTTTCACACCGGTCATAAAAATTCCTCTCTCTTTCATATTGAAAAATTTATAAAAAAATGATATAATTCTGTTTGTATAACATTTATATTATACTATTTTTGATTTAAAAGGTCAACATTTATTTATTGATAACAAGCGCATTGATTATTTTATATTGAGATAAGGAGTAATATTATGTCTAAAAATGTATTTATGTTTTCGGGACAGGGTTCGCAGTATGTAGGTATGGCGAAAGAGCTTTGCGACAATTATGAAGGTGCACGTGCTGTTTTTGAAACTGCTCAGAGGGTTTTGGGCTACGACTTGGCAAAGACGGTTTTTGAAGGTCCTGAATCGGAGCTTAACAGAACCTCGGTTTCGCAGCCTGCGATTATGGCGGCTTCGCTTTGCGCTTTAGAGGCGATGAAAGCAAACGGCATAAGCTGTGAAGCTGTTGCGGGACATTCTCTCGGCGAATACGCCGCTATGGTATGCTCGGGTATGCTGAGCATGGAGGACGGCTTTAAAGTGATTAAGGCAAGAGCCGAAGCAATGCAGAAGGCGGCTGAAAGCTCGGACGGGGCAATGTGCGCAATTATAGGACCTACGGCGCAGGAGGTTGAAGAGGTATGCGAAACGATTGAGGGATATGTTGTTCCCGTAAATTATAATTCTTCAGTTCAGACTGTAATCGCAGGTGAAGCCGAAGCGGTTGACAAGGCTATTGAGGCGTTCACCGAAAAGAAAGCGAGAGCAATGAAGCTTAACGTTGTATCAGCTTTTCACTCAAAGCTTATGCAGCCTGCCGCAGATGAATTCAAAGAAGCGATAAAAGACGTTGAATTCAAAGCTCCGTCAGTTGATTTTTACAGCAATGTTCTCGGCGGAAAGCTTGATGAATTTTCAGATATGCCGGAACTTTTGTCAAAGCATATAGTTTCTCCCGTTAAGTTCACTTCCGAGCTTCATTCGCTTAAGGAAGCAGGATTTGATACATACATAGAACTCGGACCTAACAGGGTTTTGACGGGACTTGTCAGAAAGACTTTAAACGGCGTTGAGTTTGCAAATGTTGAAAATATTAAGACGTTGGAAAAGACGCTTGAGAAAATAAATTCTTAGTCCTTTAAGGGGTAAAAATAATAATGTATTCTTATTCTTTTATAGAATGGACGGCATTTTTCTTTGCCTATTGTTTTATCGGTTGGTGCTGGGAAGTATTTTATGTAGGAATTACTAAAAGAAAACTTGTAAACAGAGGATTTTTACATATGCCGCTTCTGCCGATATACGGTTTCGGTGCTGTGATTATGCTTCATTCTTCACTTCCGTTTCAGTACAGTATAATCCTGACGTTTATTGCAGGTTCGGTTTCTGCTACACTGCTGGAGCTTTTAACCGGGCTTTTGATGGAAAAACTCTTTAAGGTCAGATATTGGGATTACAGCAAGCAAAAGCTTAATTTCAAAGGAGTTATCTGTTTGAGTTCTTCTTTGTTCTGGGGATTGCTCACGGTTCTTTTGGTTAAGTTTGTCGATCCGTTTGTTTCTAAATATGTTTTAGCTTTTGAGAATAAACATTATACTCTTTTTATTGTAATTGTAATTTTATTAACCGTTTTATTTATATCAGATACGGTTATTTCCGTCCGCGACGCAGTCAATATGGCGCAGGTTATTCAGGCAATCGATAAGGCGAGGGAAAATGCTAAAAAAGCCGTCGGTGAAAAAATTTTTGTGCTTGAAGAAAGAGCTGATGAAAGAAAACGCCGCCGCCGTCAGAGGTTGATTAATTTAAAAGCTAAGGATTTCGCAATGCTTAAAAGAAATCCGAACGCCGGTTCTAAAAAGCATCATGAAGCGTTGATGGAGTTGAAAAGGCAATATGAAGAGTTTAAGCTGAATAAAAAAACTCAGAAGCAGAAAAGAAAAGCTTCTCAGAAAATTTAATAAAAACTTAAGCCATACTTTCCCTGTTGAGGGTTGTATGGCTTTTTGTTATCTTCTTTTTTTTATTTTTATATTTCCTGTCGAGGGGTTTTCATATAGTTTCCCGTTTTCTGAAAATCTTGAACCGTGACAGGGACAGTCCCAGGAATGTTCAACCTGATTCCATTTCAGCGCACAGCCGAGGTGAGGACAGCGTTTGGTAGACGGCGTAAGCAGGTTTGTTACAGCTTCAAATCCGTTTACTGCAAGCTGAGGGGTTATGATATTCCTTGACGGAGAAAAAACCTCGGCGTAATCGGGCTTTCTTCCTGAAATCATTTCGCTTAAAAGCATTGCGGAAACCATAGAGGAGGATATTCCCCATTTATTGAAGCCCGAAGCAACGTATATGTTTTTCAGACGGCTTGAATAATGTCCGATATAAGGAATCCCATCTAAGCTCATGCAATCCTGAGCCGCCCAGTGAAATTTTTCTCTTGCTTCAGGATAAAATTTTGAAGCGGCTTTTCTAAGCTCTGTCCGGTTTCCGCCCTTTTTTCCCGTGCGGTGAGAACCGCCGCCCAATATAAGAAAATTCTTATAGTTTCTGAAAGACATACCCGTTTTGTTTTCATCGACGTACATTCCGTTAAGCTGAGGAGCGTTGTCGAGCGCCAGAACATAAGAGCGGTGCTGATATAGCTTGAGAAAATAGCTTCCGTGCTTATTCATAAAAGGAAAATGCGTGGCGACAATTATATTATCGGCGGTTATTTCACCTTTGTCTGTAATTGCACGGTTGTCCTTTATCTCACGGATAAAGGTGTTTTTGTATATTTTAAGGTATTTGCAAAGCTCTGCTGTGAATTTTAAAGGGTTAAACTGAGCCTGATTTTTAAATTCAACCGCTCCGGCCGTTTTAAACGGAAGCGGAAGCTCCCGTACAAAATCTGCTTTAAACCCCAGACGAAAGAGCGTTTTGATTTCTTTTTCCAAAGCGGCTCCGTCGTCAAGAGAATAGACATAGTTATTCTTTGTTTCATAATCGCAGTCGATGTTTTCGCAGAGCTTTTTATATTCCCGCAAAGCTTTCTGATTCGCTTTAAGATACATAGAGGCTTTTTCTGCGCCGTACTTTTTATAAATCCTGTTATAAATCAGACTGTGCTGAGAGGTTATTTTCGCCGTGGTGTTAGCTGTAGTTCCGGAGCATATTTCCGAACCTTCTGCAAGAATACAGTTTATTCCCTTTTGTTTTAGAAAATATGCGCATAAAATTCCCGCAAGACCTCCGCCGATAACAAGGACGTCTGTTTTTTCGTTACCCTGAAGGGTCGGAAACGATGAAAAGTTTACGCCTTCGTGCCATATAGAGTTCATAATAATCCTCCGTATAAATAATATTGTATTATTTATTATTAGCAGAAAAAGCTCATATATTAAAAAACAAAGCCGCACTATCATTAGTACGGCAGTAATATTTGCTTTAGTTTCATTCCCCGGTCAGAATATTGTAAATTTCAGAAAATGCGCTGCTGTCCGTCTTAAAATATAATCCGCTGCAGAATATATATCCTCCTTCGGTTAAATATATTTCAGTCGTGGTTTGGTCTGTCATAGTTAAATAAAGCACTACGCTTTTGCTTTCGTCATCATATATATATTCATCGCTGTCTATTAAATATGAGTCGTTTATAGTTTGCAGCAAAGTGTTCTGAGCCTTTTCATCTATCTTTTTCAGAATATTTACCTGATTAAACGGCGCGATGTTTAAATTGCTTCCGCTGTAATAATTTATAAAGTTCAGGTTAGTATCAATGTGCAGGGTATCGTTAAAAAGCTCTGAACCGTATTTAATATCTGAAGTTTTCAGGCTGTGAAGATTATCAAAAATCAAGATACTGCTTGTTCCTGCCGATTTGTCTTTTGCGTATATGCAAAGCCTGAAGTCCTCAGAATAACCGTTTACGGAATAAACCTTTCCGCTTACATTCGAGGTGATTTCATCGGTAGCTTCCGTATCAAGAGAGCCGTTTGTTTTTTCTAGAAACTGATTAAGAAGCGTTTGCTTTGAGTTTGCGTCTGCGTCTACAGAGCAGGTATTGACATAGGAATTTCCATTGTAAATTATTACGTCGTCGGTATTTTCTATTAAGCCGTTGAGGGATAGGTATTTTTCAAAATCGGTTGTGTTCTTAACAGTAGGTTTTGTCGGGGTTATTACTACTTCCGTAGTTTTAGCGGCGGTAGTTTTTGCTTTGGCGGTGGTACGGGAAGCGATTGTCGCTGTTGTTTTGTTTTTATTAGCGGTTGAAGCTTTAGAATCAGTTCCTTTTTCAGAGGTTTCAATATTGGTTTCAGACGCTGCGGTTGCATATGAAACCGGAAGCTCGGATTGCTGACTGTCAGAAAACAAAGAGGTGCAGAACACTGCTATTACTGCGCAGGCGGCAAGTGATGAAGCTGTAACAAGAATATTTTTTCTTTTTTCTGCGGCTTTTTTCTTTTGCCCGGCGAGTTCAAGAATTTTTTCTGATTGTTCTTTATAGTTCCTCATAGTGAAATCCCTCCTTTATCATAACTTCTTTAAGAGCGCCCTTTGCCCTGAATACAAGATTTTTTATTTGTCTGCTGTTCTTTTTAAGTATTATCCCTGCCTGGTTGTAGGTCATTCCTTCAAAGTAAACCAGATGCAAAACGTCGCAGTAATCCTTTTTTATTTTTTTCATCGCCGTATGAAGCTCCGTCTGCTGTTCGTCCTTTATAACAGACAGCTCTAAGGCGGTTTCTTCGGCGGCATTGTTTTCTGAAAGCTCAATTTTAATGTGTTTTTTGTGTTTGCGTATGTAATCCAAAGAGTTGTTTCTGGCTATTCTGAACAGCCATGTTTTAAAAGAATACTTTTCAACATAAGGACTGCGTTTGACGATCAGTTCAGCGAATGTATCCGCCGCTATATCTTCCGCCGCTGACAAGTCTTTCACATACCCGTTTATAAAAAGTATCAAATTGTCGTTAAATAGCTTTACCAATTCCTCAAGACCGCTTTTGTCTCCGTCAAGAAACCGATAATAGTATTCCGCACCGTTATCCACAGCTTTCCTCCTCTTTTATCCGCACTGTTATATAAGCGTATTAAAACGCCGAAAGTCTCACCTGTTTTATAAATTTTTATGTTTTTATTGAATTTATTTTATTTTTCTTTTCAATAATGTAGTTTTATGTATTTTTAGAAGAAATCTCCGTTTAATTTAAAGCGGAGATAAAAGCTATTTTACTGAATTTATCACCACTGTGTCTCCTTCGGAGATTTTAAGTCTTCCGTTAGGAATTATTGTTTTTCCGTTTCTCATTACTATCATTATGACGGATTTGGCAGAAAGCTCAAGCTCGGAAATGTATTTTCCGCACCATTTATGATTTTTGTCGATAGTACGTTCTTTTAGATTGACGCTTTGGTCGTTCGGACAGCCCTTTGCACAAAGGATTACCTTATCGTTTTCTTTTATCTGGGTGTTTCCTCTCGGCGCAATAGATTTTTCTCCCCGCTGAACCATAACAAGAAGCGTTTCCGGAGGCAGTGAAATATTTTTTACACGTTCGTTTATCCACGGGCTTCCGCTTTTTATTTTCAGCCGTATGAACTGTATTTCGTTTTCCTCGGAATAGTCGTTAAAGGTTTTTAGTACATTTGTGTTCTTATCTATCATATTCAGCTTTCTTGAAACGAACGGCAGAAGAGTTCCCTGAAACAGAATTGACAACAGCGCCGCCTTTGCAGCTATTGGCTTGGCCTCGCTCCATTTTGTTCCGAATCCGCCGTAGAATATAATAAAAATCAAGGCGACAGAGCATACTTCTCCTGCGAATTTGTAGTTGGAAAATTCAATTTTCAAAAGTCCGTCGGAGCCGAATAACATTCCGAGTCCGATAAAAACCAAGAGAATGGGTATTCCGGCTTTGTTGGAAAATTTACTGCACAACACGCATAAAATTACTATTACTGCACCGATTATTAAAAGCTTAGCCATAAATGTTTACCTCCTCTTGATTACACATAGGACCATATACCCTGCAGGGGATATGGTCCTCATTGACTGTATTCTGATTCAATAAGGGCTTGCCCGTCGTTCAACGCGGCAAGGGTCGGCATCTTGCCTAAGTTATAAATCGAACTGAAAATCAAGCTTTGAAACATCAGTGCTTCTTATTTTATCTCTGATAGGCAGAATCATGGACGGAGATACGGAAAGCTCATCCACACCTATTTTCAAAAAGGTTTCCGTAAGCTCCGGATCAGCTCCCAGCTCACCGCAGATGCCAACCCAGATTCCGTTTTTATGAGCGTTATCGACGGTGGTTTTTATCATGCGAAGCACGGCAAGGTGGCGGGGGTTGTAAAACCTGTCGATATGTGAATTCTGTCTGTCTATAGCCATTGTATACTGGGACAGATCGTTCGTACCTATGCTGAAGAAATCGACTTCCTTTGCAAGCTTGTCGGAAATTAAAGCCGCCGCAGGAGTTTCAATCATAATTCCTTCCTCGACATTTTTATCGTATGATACGCCTTGTTCGTCAAGCTCTTTTTTTACCAGCGCCGAAAGCTCTTTGATTTCCAAAACTTCTTCGACCGAAGTGATCATAGGATACATTATCGAAATGTTTCCGAATGAGCTTGCTCTGTATAAAGCTCGAAGCTGAGTTTTGAATATTTCATGATTAGTCAGGCAGATTCTTATTGCCCGAAGCCCCATAGCGGGGTTTTCTTCTTTTTCAAGGTTAAAATAATCAGCCTGTTTGTCCGCTCCGATGTCCAGGGTTCTAAATATAACCTTTTTTCCCGACATGGATTCCGCAGCGGATTTGTATATTTGAAACTGCTCCTCCTCTGTAGGAAAGCTTTCTTTTTCAAGATATATAAATTCACTTCTGAAAAGACCTATTCCTTCGGCGTCGTTTTCCAGCACGGAAGACAAGTCTTTTGTGTTTCCTATATTGGCGTAAAGTTTGACCTTCTTATTGTCTGAGGTAATCGTTTCTTTTCCCTTGAGTTTCAGCAGAAGCTTTCTTTTATAAAGCTCTGCCTCCTGTTTGATTTTCATTTTCTTTAAAAGCTTTTCATCCGGTTCGATATAAATAACTCCGTTAAAGCCGTCAACGACCGCAAGACTGCCGTTCAGAGAGCTGTCAAGGGGAATATCGGTTCCTATTACGGCAGGGATATTCATTGTCCGTGCAAGTATTGCAGTGTGAGAGTTTGAGCTTCCGTGAACTGTTACAAAAGCCAGAACAAGCTCTTTATTGAGTTGTACCGTTTCACTTGGTGATAAATCGTCCGCAACTATAATGGAAGGCTCCTTTGAATCGACCGATTCGCTTTCGGTGTTGCATAATATACTCAGCATCCGTTCTGAAACATCTTTCACATCTGCGGCTCTTGCTTTCATATATTCGTCGTCCATTGCGGCGAACATATCGTGAAAATTGTCGCTTGTTGAGGCAACGGCAAATTCAGCGTTAACGCTTTGAGAATTTATAATATTTTCGATAGACTTTGTATAGTCTATATCGTTAAGCATCATTTGGTGAATCTGAAAAATAGCGGCGTTTTGCTCGCCTACTTCTTTCAGCGCCTTTTCGTAAAGCTTTTGAAGCCCTTCTATAGCTTTATCCCTTGCTTTGTTGAATCTTTCTATTTCAGCGGCGGGATCGCTTATTTTTATTCGTTTGATTTTCTGCTGTCCTTTTTGAAAAACCTGAATTTTTCCGATTGCAATACCGCCGAAAACGCTTTTACCTGAGCATTTTTTCATTTTATGAACGTATTCCCTTAACGGAATACTCCTCCTTTCAATATCATGTGCTTTATCTGAAGAAACAAGGGAAAATCCGTGTTTTCCGTTTTTTTAATATATAACTTAGACAAGATGTCCCACGCCTCTATAGGCGGCGGGTTTCATTACTCGGTCGGCAATGCCGACCCTTGCCATGTTGAATGACTGGCAAGCCCTTATTGAAGCAATAATTGTGCGAAAATTAAAATAACCAATTCCGCCAATTAAGCTGAAAAGGCACAGAATGTCCCTTACAGTCTGAACAAAGCAGAAGTGGTCTATCAATAAAACTCATTAAATTCAAATTTTAAGCAGTCGGATAACAGTTTTTTCTTTAATTTTATATTATCATTATAAGTCTGCTTTGTCAATAGAATTTAATCTTTATACCTTGCAGAAAATTCACACGATAGACTTTTTTATTATTTTTATCAATTTTATTTGATTCTATGTTAATTATATGATATTATTTTATGTATTATATGAAAAAAATAAAATAACTATAACTTAGGCAAAATGTCCCACGCCTCTATAGGCGGAGGTTTTCATTACTCGGTCGGCAATGCCGACTCTTGCCGCGTTGAATGACGGGCAAGTCCTTATTGAATCGCATATGATTTTGTTTTAGACTTCACACAGTTTTCACAGACGATTCTTTGAAAATATGTATAATTAAAAATGTATATACTGCTAATCATTGACTCTATGGGAGCATACTGAAAAAGAAAACAGAAAGGAATTATTCTGTATAAATGGGTAAAAAATTTTTAAAACGGACTTTTATTATTATGCTTTGCTTTGCCGTTATGATTCCGTCCACGGTTATTTCGGCAGGAGCGGCGTCAAAAATAAAGTCGATAAAAATAAATACATACGGAAAAAATCTTACTGTAAACAAGGGTAAGAAAGTAAAACTAAACCTGACGGTCAAGCCTGCGAAATCAGCCAAAAATATTAAATGGAAGTCAAGCAACAAAAAAATCGTAAAGGTATCCAAGAACGGAAAAATTACGGCTTTAAAGAAAGGAAGCGCAGTAATCACCGCTAAGGCGACCGACGGAAGCGGCAAAAAAGTTTCAATAATAATTACGGTAGGTAAAAAGGTTTCAAAGGTTACGCTGACAAATACGGGCGATACAAAGACGGTTTATGTCGGTAAAAGCTATAATCTTAAAACGGCGGTCAAGCCTGCTAAGGCCGCTAATAAAAAACTTAAATGGTTCTCAAGCGACAACAGCGTAGTTTCGGTTTCAAACGGAGTTATCACGCCAAAGAAAAACGGAACGGCTAAAATAAAGGTTGTATCAACCGACGGAACGAAAAAATCCGATTCCGTTACGGTTACGGTTAAAACTCACGTTACGGGTATAAGCATTTCTCCGGCAGCAGGTAATGAGAACTTACTGCGGGGTCAATCGGTTAAGCTCAGCACGAAGATTACCCCTTCGACAGCTACGAACAAGACGGTTACATATAAATCCTCTGATACGGAAATTGCCAAGGTTGACGGAAACGGTAAGGTTACGGCGGTAGGAGTCGGCATGGTAACAATAACCGCCACGACTAAAGATTCTTCAAAAAGCTCAAAATACACTTTCTGGGTGTATCCGCTTACAAGCGCTGACTGCGGATTCGTGGCTCACAGGGGGTTAAGTGATAAAGCCCCAGAAAATACAGTTCCGGCGTTTGAGCTTGCCGCAAAGGAGAGCGGCTTCTGCGCTGTGGAAACCGATATTTGGGAAACTACCGACGGCGAGTTTGTTCTGCTTCACAATCAAAGTCTTTCGGCTATGTGCGGAGTTGATAAAAATATAGACGAGCTTACGCTTGCCCAGGTGAAAAGCTATACTATAAAATCGGGCAGTAATATATCAAAGTATTCTGATTTGAAGATACCCACCCTCCGGGAGTATTTAGAGGTCATTGCAAAATATCCTAATGCAACGGCGCAGCTTGAGCTTAAAAACTGTAATTTCAGCGAAACGGTTTATGACGACGAGGGCAATGTGCTTAAAAAAGGCGCTTATGAAAGAATACTCGATTTGATAAATGAATATGATCTGCTTGATCGGACTTGCTTTTCATCTTTTCAGCAGGATAAGCTTCTTGCATTGAAAAAGGTATTTGAGGCTTCTGAATACAGCGATAAGAACGTTAGATTTCAAAGGCTTGAAAAGGAAGCTTCGGCGGCTATTGCGCAGTGGTGTAAGAAGTACGGAATGGATTACGGCGGTAATGTGAACTATTTGTCCAAGAGCCTGGTTGAAACCTTTCATAGCTTAGGGGTTAAGGTTTCCGCTTATACTGTAAACGATTCATATCAGGCATATTTGCTTATACATAACTGCGGACTCGATTATATTACTACTGACGGCAAAATTTTTGAAAATTAAACGTTATAACTTAGGCAAGATGTCCCCCCCCGCCTCTATAAGCGGCGGGTAGTCGTCAATGCCGACCCTTGCCGCATTGAATGACGGGCAAGCCCTTATTGAATAATTTTCACTGACCTAATCATAATAAAATTATTACGGGGAAACCATAATTTTAGGGGGAAATATCAAATAACGTGAAAATTTTTCATGTGTTTTTTGAGTTGCTTTATGTAAGCTGAAATCTACTCAAATTTCTAAGAAAGGTATAGTGATTTTTATGAAGAAGCTTTTATTATTGGTATTGTGCGTAAGCTTGCTTATGGCGTTCACGGGCTGTTCGGATGATGAAAACTCAAACGGAAGCTCGAGCGGAACAAGCAGTACCGCGCCTGCTAACGATATTGAGGAGAGCACTCCTGAAACCTATGAAGCGGCAGGCTGGGAGATTGTTTATGAAAACAGTATGGTAGAATCGTCGCTTGAAAATGCCAGCGTATCTTTAGGATATGCCGAGGTTGAAACGAACAATTTTGAAAAGAAAGCGGACGAGGGCAAAACGTTCTGTCTTATTAAGCTTAAAATAACCAAGAACGACAGTTCTGAAATAATCGACTGGAGCAAGTTCAAACTGACCGACAGCGACGGAAACGAATATACCAGGGAAGAGGACTCGTTTATTACTGACCTGGGAATGATGAGAATGACCGGCGATAATTTGAATTTCGGAGAGAACGAGGGATGGATCTGTTATCAGATTCCGGAGGATTCAAAGGAACTAAAGCTTGTTTATCAGTTTACATCTGAAAAGCTTGAAATAGCTCTTTAGGATTTAATAAACTTATAAGACTTTGAAGTATAATCTGAGAGGTCAAGAAAGGAAGACGGAAGAATATGAATATTAAGTCAAAAATTGTAATAGCCGTGACGGTTATAGTCCTTATTTGCGCAGGAGGATTCGGCGCATATAAAATTATAAACGACAGTAAAACAGCGGACAATAAGTCTTCCGGTTCATTGTCTGCCGATGTGAATAACGCCGGCAAAACCGAGGTTGAGTATACCGATTATTTAGAGGAGCAGACAAAGATTGACGAAAATCTTAAAAAAGAACTCGATAACGGTTATAAGATTGACGATCCGTTCATAGTTATAAATCCTTACGGAAATTCGCCCCTGACTGCTATGGTTATTTTTTCGACAGATAAAAAGGAATCTGTTGAGCTGACTGTAAAGGGAAAGGATTCTGCGCAGGATATTACTACGAGCTTTGAAAAGGCAAAGGATCATATTATTCCTGTCTACGGACTGTATAACGGCGAAGAAACCGAGGTGGTTTTAGAGCTTTCGGGAGGAGAAAGCAAGACGCTTAAGATTACGACCGAAAAAGCCGACACAATATTGAACGACGCAGAGGTTAAGGTTTATGAGCAGGATCAGGTAGATAATGATAAGCTCACCTTTATTTCGTATATATCTGCAGACAGTAATTATATGAACTGCGCTATTGACAACGCCGGAGATATTCGCTGGCTGCTTTCCTCGTCTGTTTCAACAGGCTTCCCCGCCAAAAGGCTTGCTAACGGACACATGATAGCTTCAAGCGCAAGGCTTTTGAAATCGTACTATTATGTAACCGGATTAGTTGAATTTGACTTGTGCGGAAAGGTTTATAACGATTATCTTATCCCCGGAGGACAGCATCACGATGTTTTCGAGATGAGTAACGGAAATCTTCTTGTCGCTTCGGATACTGAAGATTTATCGACGATTGAAGCTACCGTAGTAGAGATTGACAGAGAAACGGGCGAAGTGCTTCAGAGAATTGACGTGAGTGATTTAATCGACCCTGCGGACGGCGGTTCGATAAACCGTACTGACGAAGACTGGTGTCATAATAATTCGGTTTATTATGATGAAGATACAGATACTATATTGCTTTCATGCAGACATTTAGACGCAGTGTTGGGAATAAACAAAACCAAAGGAACGCTGTCATGGGTATTGGGTGATCCGGAGGGCTGGACGAGCGTAAGCGAGGATAAGTTCTTTACTCCTGTCGGTGATGATTTTGAATGGCAGTATGCTCAGCATCACGCAACTATGACCGACGACGGCAATATACTTCTGTTTGATAACGGAGCAGGAAGAACAAAGGTCGGTAATGAAGATAAAAAAACAACCGGCGATAACGTTTATTCAAGAGCCGTTGAATACAAGATCGATACTAAGAAAATGACTGTCGAACAGGTTTGGACTTATGGTAAGGAACGCGGAGCGGAGTGGTATTCTTCATATATCAGCGGAGCAGATAAGCTCGCCGACGGAGATTACTGGGTACACTCGGGCGGAATAGGCTACAATAAGGAAAAAAACACCTATGACGTTAGTCCGTATGCATTGTCCGGCTGTGAAACTTCATCAATAATTGATGAAGTAAAGGACGGCAAGGTGATTTATGAGTTGGTTATTCCAAGCAACTCATATAGGAGCCAAAGACTTTCAATGTATTCGAGTACGGACGTTTATGATGTAGACGCTGTGGGTAAATATTTAGGCGATCTGGGTACGGTTGAAACGATTTCAAATCCGGATGTTGATGTAAATAAGGCTTCGGAAATTGATTTTGAGATAACTAAGATGAGCAATATGCCGGACAGACTGCTGGTAAGCGGTTCGTGGAGCGAAACATCAGACGACGCAGCTCTCGTTATGGTTGACGAGTCGGGAACAATGTACAGCTATAAGATTGCGGCGGCAGTCAAGGCCGAGGGTGCGGAAACCGTAAACTTCAGCGTTTGGATAAACGACAAATCTATACCGGCCGGACATGAGTATTCGATTTATCTGTATAATAACGGTACTCTTTACGACACAGATCAATTTGTCAGATTTTATGTTGACACAAGTGAATCATCAGATAATATGGGCGCTCAAAGCGCCCTTTATGACGTAGACGGAAGCGCATATTCTCTGGTGTCGTCAAACGACTTTCAAAGCAAGACGATTACGACTGATATAAAAACAGAGGAATCGTCTGTTGAGAATTCAAAGAAAATTGACGAGGCTCTGACCAAGGAGCTTGAAAACGGAAACTATTCTTTCGACGACCCTGCGGTAATACAGAATCCTTATCAAATATCTCCTTTGACGGCGGTTGTTTTATTTAACACTGATAAAGAGTATAAGGTGCGGGTTACTGTAAAGGGAAAGGATTCGGATAATGATATTAAAAGCACGATAGACGCTTCCAAAGCGCACAAGATTCCGATAATAGGTCTTTATGCCAGCTATGAGAACACCGTGGTTTTGGAACTTTTAGACGGAAAAAGCGTTGTCAAGACCAAAGAATTAACAATTAAGACCGATTCTCTTCCCGAGAAGCTTGACGGAGTTGTCAAGACAGCGAAAAGCTCTGCGAAATCGGCTATGGGACTTATGATAGTTTCGGGAATACAGGCGCCTTATCTTTACGGTTTTGATCAGGCGGGCGATATAAGGTGGTTTTGCCTCAATAACACAATGTATTACGGAGCTTTTCCTTTAGAGAACGGCAGCCTGTTGGTTGAAACCGACGACGTGCTGTTCCCTAATGCAAGTATGCCGAACTCGCCTGAATTTTATGAAATGGACCTTTTGGGTAGGGTGCATAATATATATTTCTTCCCTGAGGGAGTACATCATGAAATAAAAGAAAAAACGCCGGGCGGAAATTTTCTTATAGCTACCAATTCAAACGACGGATATGAGCAGAACTCGATTCAGGAGATTGACAGAGAAACAGGAGAAGTAGTAAAGACCCTGGTTCTTGACGACATATTGGAAGGCCTTTCGTATATTGACAAGGACGACTGGGCGCATATAAACACGGTATCTTATGATGAGGAAACCGACACGATTCTTATAAGCCCCAGAAATCTTCACTCGGGAATTAGAATCAACTGGACTACAAATGAGATTGAGTGGATTTTATGTAACCCTGAGTTTTGGAAAGGCACCGAATTTTATGATAAGGTTTTGCAGCCGAACGATGTTTCACAGTGGCATTATCAGCAGCATACCGTATATGAAATAAAAGAGGATTTGGATAACGATTCGGATACGATTCAGATTGCGATGTTTGACAACCATTATAATCAGCACAGAAAGGTTTCTTATTTTGACGATACAAATAAATCATATATAAAGATTTATGCCGTAAACGTAAAAAAGGGAACGGTAGAGCTTCTTCACAATTACGAATCAGACTTTTCGAGAATTACGTCAGATTACATTTATATTCCTGACGCAAAGAGGATTTTCTCTGTATGCGCATATTTTGATCCTAAGATTGACGGAAACGGCGGTATGGTTTACGAGTATGATTATGATTCGGAAGAGGTTTTAAATACCTGGGCAATTTCACACCATTTTTACCGCGGATATAACGTTAATATTAATCTGAATAGCTGCGCCGGAGATTTGGTGATAGACGATAACTATGTAAAGGGAGATTTGAGGGCTCCGGTTAAGGTTGAAAACCGTGTTCTGCTTTCTACTTCAAGAAAGATTGATAAGCAGGTCACATTCTCAATAAGAAATAACGTTTTATATGCTAAGGCGGACGATCATTCTTTTACACAGATAATATTTAACGGCGAGAACGGAAGCTTTGTATATGATATATCAGACATCAAGATGGTAAGCGACCCTAATAAGTCGTTCACATACGGACTGCCAATACCTCTTAACACTCTTGATAACGATACCTATTCAATTCAGATAATGTATCAGGACGAGCTTTATGACGTTGACGGAACAATTACAATAGGCTGATTTATGATAAAGAATACCCCGGGCTTCAGACTTTAACTTATGTCTGCCGAAAAGACTAGGGTATTCTTTAATTTTAAGGAGAAATCGCAATGAAAATTTTAGTAGCAGACGATGAAAAGGTAATTAGAGAGCTTATCTGCGATATATTGCAAGGCCAGGGTTATGAAACTGTTGTAGCCTGCGACGGCGAAGAAGCGCTTAATATTTTCAAACAGGAAAAGGTAGATTTAATAGTTCTTGACGTTATGATGCCTAAAATAGACGGATGGACAGTTCTTGAAAAAATAAGAGAATATTCCGATGTTCCCATAATTATTCTGACCGCTCTGGAATCTGAACGCAATGAGGTTTACGGACTGAAAAGCGGGGCGGACGATTACATAATCAAGCCGTTCAGCTATGAAGTTTTTGTGGCGAGGGTAAATGTTCTTTTGAAAAGGCAGCTCAAGCAGAGCAGTTCTGTAATTACGCGTTGTGATCTTACCGTTAATCAGCTCAGCTGTAAGGTTTCAGTTAAGAATGAGGAAGTTCATCTTACGAAAATGGAATATGATTTGCTTTTGTATTTAATTGAGAACGAAGGAATCGTTGCAAGCAGAGAACAGATACTTCTTTCGGTATGGGGATATGATAACAGCCAGACAACCAGAACCATAGATACTCATATAAAGGTTTTAAGGTCAAAGTTGGGAAGCTGTGGAGATTACATTAAAACTGTAAGAGGCAGAGGATATTGTTTCAGTATTGAAAAGTAGCTTAATATTTTTAGCCTGAAAGGCAAGGTGTTAATTTTGTCAATAAGAAAAAAAATGTTCGTTTTTTTCGGAGCTTTAATGATAGGCTTTATTATTGTGCTGATAGCCGCAGATTTGTTTTTCGCCGAAGATTTCTTTATAAAAGAGAGCAAAAACCAAATGAGCCAGGTGTGCAGCAGCGTAAAAGAGGAGTTTCCGCAATTTGAAAAAAGCGACTTAAATGATTTTGACGATTATTTGGAAGATATTAAAGAACGCAGAAATGTCAAAGTATTGATAGCAAACAGCAACGATCAGATTCTGTTCAGTCATTATGACTCGGACAGCAAGGGAAATAACTCATACAAGCTATCCTACAGGTGGAGCGAGGTTTTTCACGCAAATAAAGACAAGCTTGACAGCGGAGAAGATTGTTATGCGGTGTTTAAAGACCGGGACGACGCACTTCAGAGAATAGCCCTTATTTCTAAACTGAATGACAACTATTATTTGTTTTTGTCACGTTCCTTATCCAGCATAAGCGATAATGTTAACGTTTCAAATAAGCTTATAATAATTATCGGTTCTGTAATGTTTGTTATCGGAACGGTTATAGTTATTATTTTTGCAAGAAGAATGTCGGATTCTATCATTCATATTAATTCGGCGGCAAGAAGAATCGCAAACCTTGATTTTGATAAAAAGGTAGAGGTCAGGGACAAGGGTGAAATAGGCGAGCTTGCCGACTCTATAAATATAATTTCGGATAAGCTGAGCGGAAGCATTAACAGCCTTAAAGAGGACGTTGTAAGCAGAGAACAGCTTATCAGGGATATGTCGCACGAGTTAAAAACTCCTATTGCCGCCGTTAAGGGCTATGCGGAGGGGCTGAAGTTCGGTATTGCGGACGATCCGCAGAAGGCTAAGAAATATTGCGATGTAATTGTAAGCCAATGCGATAAGATGGATAATCTGGTCAAGTCTATGCTTAACCTTTCCAAAATCGACAATATGTGTTCAGACGCTGAAGATAGCACATTTATGATTTCTGAATTTAACGAGGCTTTGACAGCAAGCTTTCAAATGAAGCTTATGGAAAAGAATATTGAATTTGTGATAAACGATTACGAAGATAAGCCGGTTCGGGCGAATTTTATGCTTATGCAGCAGGCTGTATCCAACTATATAGATAACGCTATAAGATATACCTATGACGGCGGTCTTATTGAACTTAAATACTCATGGGAGGACGGCGGTCTTAAAATGACCGTGTTCAATACGGGAGACAAAATAGACGAGAGCGAGTTAGACCGCTTGTGGAACGTTTTTTACAAAGTGGATAAGTCACGCACGTGCAACGGCTCGGAAAACTACGGCGTAGGTTTGGCGATAGTCAAGAAGGTTGCAGACGTCCACAAGGGCAGAGTCTGGGCTGAAAATTGCGAAAACGGCGTTTTGTTCGGAATGTTTATACCGCAGTAGAAAAATAAAAGGTTCTTCTTATTCAGGCGGGCTTTTTATTCATTAGATAAAGAATTTAAAGAACGAAAAAAAGACCGGAAGATTATCTTCCGATCTTTTTTGTTAATATCCTACTTGACTTTAACCTTTCTTAGCTTATTGTTCCACTTGCTGTATACTTTCTTAGTAACGTTATTTGAATTTTTATATGTTGCATAGGCTCTGACTCTTACATAATAAGTTTTCTTGCTTTTTATCCTGCTGCTCTTTATAGTAATCTTTTTCTTGGAGGCAAACTTCTTAAAGATGATTTTTTTGAAATTCTTTTTCTTTGATACCTGAATCTGATAGCCTTTAGCTCCGCTGACCTTTTTCCATGAAACAGTTATCTTTTTCTTTGTTTTGCTTTTAACCGTAAGCTTTTTGATTTTCGCCTGCTTCATAGCTTTCTCGGCGGCGGCTTTGTTTTTAGCGGATTGAGAAACGGATTTTGTTGATGTGGTCGTTTTTTTATTTGAAGAGGTGCTGACAGAAGGCGTTATTTTAACAAGCTTTCCGATTGCCGTAAGCACGGTTTGATATAATGCGTCTATATCATCATCTGAAAGATCAGAGCTTAGAATGGTATTTTCAGCGTTTTTAATTACTTTCTGTAAAGCATTCCACGATTCGGCGGTATAGTCGCTTTCGTTAAGCTCAGGAAGCTTCTTTCTGAACTTATCCAGGTTTATGTTTTCTTTTGAGTAAACGCCGGTTGCGGCGGAAACAATCTCAGGGAAAGCTACAGTGCAATTTCTTCTGTCAAAAAGGCCGAAAGGATCGCCGGTATTTACATAACCGTTATCCCAGCAGATAGGAATAAGTCCGCACTCTAAAGCTTTTGAACAAATTTCTTTATACATTGCCGCCCGGTATGAAGGATTATCAGGGTCGGCGTTTTGTTTATTTACAGAGCCATATTCGCCGATTACTATTGGATAACCCTGTGAAACGAATTTTTCGCTTACAGCCGAAAATTTATCATCAATGTTCTTGTAGTCTTTTTCGGTACCCCATGTGGTATCTGCCGTAACGCTTCCTAAGCAGAAGCCTGAAGGCTCATAAAAATGAACCGCCAGCATAATTCTCTGTTGATCGTCAGGTATTTCCGAAGATCTGTAGTTATCAGTAGGCATTTCAAACCCAAAGCTTTCGTTCAGAATATAATCGAATCCGCAGAACCAACCGGGTATTTCAAGCCATCTTCTGGAGTTGTATTCGCCGTCAGCCTGTCGAACCGTATCAATAAAGGTCTGATTAAGCCTATTTAAAACGGGATAAAAAATCCTTGCGTATACTCCTCCGGTCTGCTTGCTTTGCATTTCGTTTAAGGATTCAAAAATCAGGTGTTCATCATAATCGGCAAATCTGTTAGCTATTTGTTTCCATACCTTAGCGTATTTATCTACCATTGTGTCGATACGTTCCTGTTCTTTCTCAAGGTCCTCTTCGGAGCCGCTTTTGATGTCAAGATAATCACCAAGCAGAATCCATGAATTCTTAATTGTGTAATATCCGTCGCCGTGAATATTGATTATAACGTACATTCCCTGTGAATAAGCATAGTCCACAACCTCTTGAATACGGTCAAGCCATTCTTCTTGAATGATATAGTCGGGAGCTTCGCCTATTCTTAAGAAATAAGAAACGGGAATTCTTATTGTGTTGAATCCGGAATTCTTAACGAGAGTTATAAGCTCTTTTGTGATAACGGGATTTCCCCAGTTTGTTTCGCTGGGGATACCGTCGTCATTTACCGCCTCAAGCTGATTTCCCAGATTCCAGCCTGCTCCCATGTTATAAACGATTTTATCCTGATTGAAATCGCTTATATTAGATCCACTTTCAGTTTGTTCTTCGGCGACAGCTCCGCCGGACGCCAGACTGAGAGTTATTACTGCTGAAATAATAAACGAAAGAATTTTTTTCATGACGATTTCTCCTTACTTGGTTTTAGCGCACTTTACTTTTGAAAATGCTCCGTAAGCTTTCTTTGTCTTGCCGTCAGCGTTTATGTAGGTTTTATACGCTCTTATTTTTACATAATAAATTTTGTTGGATTTTTTCAACTTTAATGCTGCGGAGGATTTGTTTTTCTTTATCGTCTTAACAACAGTGTTATATTTTTTTGCTTTCTTAAACTTCTTCGACAGGGAAGCTTTTATCTGATAGCCGTTGGCTTTATTTATCTTCTTCCAGGTTATTTTTAGTTGTTTCTTTTTCTTTGTCTTTTTAACTCTTTTCAGCTTGGCTTTCTTAACGGAAGGAGCTTTAATTACAGCTTTATCTGACGTTGTGGGACTCGTCTTTGCCAAGGAAGTCTGATTATCGGACGTATTAGTTGCAGATGAGGAAGCAGAAGCCGACGGATCTTCCGAATCGGCGTTTCCGTCCTTTATAGCTTGTAAAAGCTCAGGAGTTCTCCATTTGTATGTATTTCTATCCACCTGCCCGCCGTTATCCCAAAGAAACGTCGCTATGCCGTAACCGTGACAAAGCTCGTTCAGTGTTTTAATGAACAATATACAGCTGTCCAAATCGCTTCCGCTTGCGGCATATTCGCCTATTATAACAGGAGTTCCCCGGCTTACGAAGCTTGTATCAAGCTTTTTTATCAATCTTTTCATTTGATTTACTTCAGATGTTGTACCCCAGGTCGACTGCAGATTGGTGGTGCAGAACTGCCACGGAGTATAGTAATGAACCGAAAGTATACATCTGTTTTCCGGGTCGTCAGGCATTTTAAAATAGTCTGAACAGGTTTGTGTTATGTCGGTCCAATAACCGGCTATCAGCAGATGACGTTTTACGTTGTTGCCTCCCGACTCACGAACGAGATTAACAAATTCTTGATTTATCCGGTTTAACAGATCGTATGCCTCGGTTTTGTTCGAGTTGTATAAATCATCAAAGCCGACTTCATTCATTGATTCAAATATCAGATAGTCCGAATAGTCCTTGAATCTTTCGGCAATCTGCGACCACAGAGCTTTATATTTTACAATAAAGCTGTCATAGTCAGTGCTTGCGCTGCGTATCCATGCTCCGAACTCAGGGTCGCCGCCGCCGTCGTGATGAACGTTTATGATTACGTACATTCCTGCGTTTCTCGCATAGTCAACGACTTCCTGCACTCTGTCCATCCAGCTTTCGTCAACCTTGTATTCGGGAGCTTCTCCCAAATGATCACGCCAGGTAACGGGAATCCTTACCGATTTTATCCCATCGGATTTAAGTTGACAGAAAAGCTCCTGAGTAGCTTTCGGATTTCCCCAAAGCGTTTCATCAACTGTTTCTGAATTTTCATCAATTTTACCGTCGCCGTCGCGGTCTGCGTTGCAAACGTCCAGAGTGTCGCCGAGATTCCACCCGAAGCCCATGTCGTTTACCAGCTCCTGAGAAGTCAGGCTTTCACGAATTATGCCGTCGTCAGACTCCGCCGAAATTGAAAGCAACGGAAAAACACCGAACGCCGTCGTGCAGAACGCTATAATTATAGAAAGTAATTTTTTAATTTTCATTTTTCTCCTCCGTTTTGTTTTAATTAATAATTCTCAGTTTAATTCTTATATTACAAATATAACATTTAATAATATAAATTTGTATAATTTTTGTTGCATTTTTATAATTATTATTGTATAATTAATAAAAAGAATACTTTAAGGACTGATAGAATTAACGTTTTGCTTGAAAGAGGTATTTCGTGGAGGAAAAAGAAGAACTGAATTATCAGTTATATGTTCAAAGGGAAAATGAATTTTTGCATGAACCGTATAAAAACGAGCTGTTTATTTACCACGCAGTAAAACGCGGCGATACTGAACTTATTTTAGAAAATCAGAGGAAGTATTCAAAAAACGCCGAGGTTGGAAAGGGGAACCTGTCAAAGGATCCTCTTAGGAATCAGATTTATCATATGATAATTAACACTGCTCTTATTACCAGAATATGCGCCGAGGCGGGCTTACCTCACGAAACGGCTTATACGCTTTCGGATATGTATATAAGAAAAGCGGATAAATGCAAAAGCGTCAAGGACGTTATGGCCCTGAACGATAAAATGGTTTTGGATTTTACAAAACAGATGAAACAATTTCTGAAGAAGGATATTTTTTCTGTCGCTGTTAAAAAGACCTTGAATTATATTTGTGACAATCTTCACAGAAAAATTACTGTTGAGGAGCTTGCTCAAAACGTTAATCTCAACAGAAGCTATCTTTCGGTTCTGTTTAAAAAGGAAACGGGAAAATCAATTCAGAAATTCATTCTGGAAAAAAGGCTGGAAACGGCGGAAAATATGCTTATATATTCAGATTACAGTTATTCTGAAATAGCGGAAACCTTGTATTTTTCATCACAGAGCTATTTTTGCAAAAGATTTAAAGAAAGCAAAGGGGTCACTCCTAAAGAATATAGGAAGCGCAATTCAACAATAATAAAAAGATAAATGTTAAATTAACATTATCTATATTAAGCTTTAAAAGGAGGTATTTTCATGAAGGTTTATGTTTGCGACGTATGCGGTTATGTCTATGATGAGGAAAAGGGCGATCCTGATTCAGGCATTGCTCCCGGAACAAAGTGGGAGGACTTGCCGGATGATTTCGAATGTCCTTTGTGTCACGTAGGAAAAGATCAGTTCACCGAGCAGTAATTTTTTTAAATCAGAGAGCGGTTGGATTTAAAGCCGCTCTTTTTTGTTTTTCAAATATTTTTAGCGTATGTTCACAAAAATATTGTTCGGATATTAAGAATTTTAATGTAAAAATTTTTATTTTTATTGAAAATATGATTTTTATATGCTATTATTATGATGTGAATAAGTATATATTTTCTGAATTTTAACTGAATTTTAAATTGACTAAGAAAATTGGATTTTTATACTCTTTCATAAGATTATTATTTATATGTGAAAGGAACGGTCAATATGAAATTTAAAAGAGCGATCGCTTATATTTTGGCGTCGTGCATGGTTTTAAGCTCCATGTCAATTCAGGGTTTTGTTTCAGGTTCTGCGGACGACGCAGCCGACGACGGCGTTATGCGTGAAAGCATGACAGCAAACGATTATGCGGAGGAGATGGGACTCGGCATAAATCTCGGCAACACTATGGAAGCCTATTGGCTAGACAGATCAAAGGTCGATTCGGGTGCTCAGACGATTGGCAGTAATACGCCTCAGAATTATGAAACCTGCTGGGGAGCTGTCGTTACCACTCAGCAAATTATCGACGGTATGAAGGATTCGGGATTTAATACCGTACGAATTCCCGTGTACTGGGGAAATATGATGGCAAACGACGGTACGTTCACCATTAATTCCGAATACATAGGCAGGGTTAAGGAAATAGTGGATTATTGCCGTAATGCAGGAGTTTATGCTGTTATAAACATTCATCATTACGATGAGTTTATTATCAGACGTTATACGAAAAATATGGAGCTTGACGAATGTGCGAAAACGTTTAAGCGGCTTTGGACTCAGATAGCGGAGTACTTTAAGGATTATTCCGATTATTTGGTTTTTGAAGGATATAACGAATATTTGGGCGGAGGTCCGCTTAAATATGATGAAAACGGAAATATTGTAACCGACCAGTGGGGAAACGTTCAGGTGGTAGATTTGTCAACTAAAGACGCATATGAGTGGACAAACACCTTAAATCAGGCTTTTGTTGATGCGGTAAGAGCTACCGGAGGAAACAATGAAAAGAGAATGCTGATTGCTTCGGGATATTGGACAAATATAGATAACACAACAAAGTCAAGTTTTATTATGCCGACAGATACTGTTGAGGATAGATTAATGGTGTCTGTACATTATGTTGATAATTCATATTATTGGATGAATCAAATCGGAACTGAAAAGTGGAAGGAATATGCGATAAGTCAGTGCGAGCTTTTAAGAAAGGCGTTTACTGCAAAGGGAATACCTGTATTTATCGGAGAAACGACTTCTATATATTCAGAGGATCGCTTTTCAAGCAGTGCAGTCGTAAAAGAATCTTCAGCGGCTCTTGATTATATGTTAAGATTAATCAAGAGCTATGGATTTGTTCCTGTTTTATGGGATACAAATGATAATTTCTATTCAAGAACGCAGTATAAGATAAAGTCGGAAGATGATTCAGAAGTTATAAAAACTCTTTCGCAGGAGCTTGCAGACGGCACGTTTGTTAAAAGTGTTGAACCGTCTGAAATAACTACGACAGATTCTAATCCGACGGCTTCCGACCCAACGGCGTCTAAGCAGACAACAGCTACGACTGCGTCAGCAACAACTTCAAAAGCAACAACTTCAAAAGCAACAACAACGGTAAAAACCGACTCGTCAACGGTCAAAACCCAGGCTAAATTAACTCACTTAAAGGTTAAAAGCAAAGCTAAAAGGACTATCAATGTAACATGGAAGAAGGTCAGCGGAGCTAAAGGCTATCAGGTTCAGGTTTCTAAAAAGAAGAGTTTTAAAAAGAGCAAGATTGTTTTATCCAAGACGCTGAAGAAGACTAAGCTCAAAATAAAGAATAAGAAAATAAAGAGCGGCAAAACATACTATGTAAGAGTCAGAGCCTATAATACATATAAGGATTCAAATAACGTTACTAAGAAAGTATACAGCAAGTGGAATTATGTTTTAAGAAAAGTAAAAGTAAAATAAACTTAAGAAAGGGAAGTCAGTTTGAAATATACAAATCCGGTAGTTAAGGGCTTTTATCCCGATCCGAGCGTATGCTTTGCAAACGGTAAGTTTTTTATGGTTTGCAGTTCTTTTCAGTACTTTCCCGGGGTTCCGCTTTTTGAGAGCGAAAATTTAGTAAACTGGAAACAGATAGGTCATGTGCTGACCAGAAAGAACCAGGTTGTGCTTGAGAAAGTAAACAGCTCGGGCGGAGTTTTCGCTCCTACCATCAGATGCAATAACGGTCGGTTTTATATGGTTACAACAAATGATACCACGCATCAGAACTTTTATGTTTATACCGATGATATATACGGAGAATGGTCTGATCCCGTATATGTTGATCAAGGCGGTATCGATCCATCGCTTTATTTTGAGGACGGAAGAACATATTTCTTAAGCAACGGCACAGACGATTACGGCGTGGGCGGCGTTGTTCAGTGTGAAATAAATATAGAAACCGGCGAAAAGCTCTCGCACAGTAAGTCGATATGGCAGGGTTCGGGCGGACGATTTCTTGAAAGTCCGCATATGTACAAGATAAACGGATGCTATTATCTTATGGCGGCTGAGGGCGGAACAGAGTACGGTCATATGATTACATATGCGCGGGCAGATGACATCTGGGGAGAATTTCAGAACTATCCGCACAATCCGGCGCTTACCAATCGGAACAAAGCTCCTTTTATAATTCAGGGTATAGGTCATGGGGATCTTATTCAGGATAAAAGCGGAGATTGGCACATATTAAGCCTGGGCTTCAGACAGATGGATTTGTGGCGACCGTTTCATCATTTGGGCAGAGAGGTGTTTCTTACCCCTGTTGAATTCGGTGAGGACGGCTGGTTTACTGCCGGACGTGACGGAACGACCGATGAAAGCTATGAAATCAAGGGAAATTTTGTTCAGCAGGATAGAAAGAGCTTCACCTTTGAAAATACAAGTCCGAATATTGAGTGGTGCTATATGCGCCATCCTCACGAGGAAAACTATGAGCTGTATGATAATGGGTTTGTTCTTCACGGAACGGATGTTACGCTTGACGATGTTGATTCTCCGACCTTTATAGGAATAAGACAAAAGGATTTCAGCTTTAAACTCTCCTGTGACATTAATCTTAAAAACGGAGAAGCCGGTATAACCGCTTATATGACGGAAAGCGAGCATTATGATATAGCAATAAGGGAATGTGACGGCGGATATGAAGCGGTTCTAAAGCTTAATATCGGAGGCATCAAGCATATTGAGAACAGAGTTTTACTCGACAGCGGGAAAGCTAGCTTAATAATTAAAGCAAACCGATTCTGTTATAACTTCTATGTTAAGGTCAACGAAGAGGAAATTCACCTAGGTACAGGCAATGCAAAATATCTTTCAAGCGAGGTTGCCGAAGGATTTACGGGAGTTATTCTGGCTCTTTATGCGTGCGGCGGAACGGCGGAATTTAAAGGCTTTAAATGTTTATATGAATAAAAAATAAGCAGTATTACATTTTTTAAAAATAATCCCCTTAGTGTAGTCTTGAAACTTGTTTTTCAAGCGTCTACTCTAAGGGGATTATATCATTTACCTAAATTACGGGGTTTTATTGTATATTGGTCGAGGTGACGGGACTTGAACCCACGACCTCTGCGTCCCGAACGCAGCGCTCTACCAAACTGAGCCACACCTCGATATTAGAGATTGACCTAACAACCTCTGTTTGAATTTCAGCGTTTAACCTCTCAAAAGATGCTTGTATATCCATGCCGTAAAACGCTCGGGAAAAATAAATAAAATAAGCTGAGCAGCGCATGGAATCAAAAAATCCATTATGTTGGAGAAGCCGCTTTTTAAAAGATTTTTCCTCACCTTTATAAACGCTTTTGTATTAGCCCAATTCTTACGGCGCTTGAGATTGTCCTTAGAAACGCGGTATTTAACCAAAACCTCGGGAAGGTTTTCGCCGACAGCGCCTGCCATAAGCATTTTTGTTACAAATTCGTAATCCTCACAACGCTTTATATTTGTGTATCCGCCGACTTTTTCAGCCATGGATTTTTTAAATATCAGCGTTTGATTGTTAAACGGATTTCTGCGTTTTGCGTATTTTAAAATATCCTCATGAGCAAGGGGAGTTTTTTTAACGGCTATAGGTTTGCCCGTTTCGTTGTCAAACTCTTCAATATATGCTCCCACCATGTCTAATTTAGGATTCTTTAAAAACATTAAAAGCTGTTTTTGACAGCGGTCAGGCAAGCATACATCGTCAGAATCCATTTTTGCAATAAGATCGTATTTGCACGCTTTAATACCTGCGTTTGCGGCAAGACCGGTGCCTACATTTTCAATTAACCTGACCGAATTAAAAATATCGCTGTATTCACTTTCAAAAGACTTAACTATAACGTTTAATTCATCAGTAAGCTTTCCGTCGCATACTAAAACAAAGTCTGACGGCGGAACAGTCTGTGTAAGCATACTTTCCAAGCTTTCAGAAAGATACGCCGGCTTTTCTTTTATATAAACTGACATCAGTACGCTGTATGGCGGTAAATTGTTTCTGATAAAGTCCATATTTTTTATCCTTTTATTAAAATAATCAGCATCTTTTATCATTGTATATATCATTATAGTATAATCATTCGAATTTGTCAATCGAAATATTAGTATTAACTTGTTTTATTACGTCTTTTTTTATACTTGATTATATTATTAAAAGATGGTATACTAAGGATTAGTAATCAGAAGTAAAAGTTTGATAACCGTATTGTCAGAAATGAGATTTAATATAGGCAGGAAGCAAGAAATTCAATAAGGGCTTGCCCGTCATTCAACGTGGCAAGGGTCGGCGTTGCCGCACATTAACATAATATGAGGTAGAAAAGAAAGGCGTTGCAGAAATGAATAATAAAGAACAGTTCAAAAGAATGGTAATGTTCTTTGCAGGCTTGATAATAGCTCTTGCCGTTTCAGGCGTTTTCAGCGTAATCTGGACATCTTGTTATAACTACAGCGAAGACTTAAAACAGGATATTTTTTGGCGGAACGGTAATCTGCTTCTTGTCATGCTGTATATGCTTTTATATTTGGTGTTCGGCAAGTCGTTCGGAGGTTTTCGTGTCGGTTCTCTCAAAACAATAGGACTGATAGGTTCTCAGGTTTTGTCAATAGTATTTACAAACTTTTTTGCATATATTTTTATAAGCCTTATCAGCAGAGGCTTTTTAAGATTGGGTCCTACTGTTTTAATGACTATAATCGACTTTATATGTATTATAATCTGGGCATTCGCAAGCAAGGCGATTTATGCAAGAATATACCCTCCGAAGAAGATGATTATAGTTTTCGGAAGCACTTCGGCGAGAGATCTGGTTCAGAAGATGAGCGTCCGGGTTGACAAATACCTTATATGTTCTTCGGTGAGTATTGAAGAGCCGCTTGAGGTTATAAATAAAAAGATTTTAGGATATGACGGTATAATTCTATGCGATATACCGTCTCAGATTAGGAATAAAATTCTGAAATACGCTTATGAACATTCAATAAGGACGTATATCAATCCTAAGATTTCCGATATTATTGTAAGGGGAGCTGATGAAGTTCATTTGTTTGACACTCCCCTTATTCTAAGCAAGAATATAGGCCTTGGCTTTGAAGAAAAAATGATAAAAAGATTTGTTGATATAGTGATTTCGCTTATTAGTATTGTTATTGCTTCGCCTTTCATGCTTATAATAGCCCTGTGTATAAAGCTTTATGACAGAGGACCTGTTTTTTACAAGCAAAAGCGTCTGACCCAGGGCGGACGTGAATTTAATGTAGTTAAGTTCAGAAGCATGATAGTTAATGCTGAAAAGGACGGGGTTGCGAGGCTTGCATCCGATAATGACGCAAGAATTACGCCGATAGGAAAATTCATCAGAAAAATACGTTTTGACGAGCTTCCTCAGCTATTTAATATACTTATAGGCGATATGTCTTTTGTCGGGCCCAGACCCGAACGTCCTGAAATCGCAAGGCAATATTCTGAGGATATGCCGGAATTTAATTTCAGACTGAAAGTTAAGGCCGGACTTACCGGCTATGCGCAGGTTCTGGGGAAATATAATACTACTCCATATGACAAGCTAAAGCTTGACTTAATGTATATAGAAAATTATTCAATTCTGCTTGATTTGAAAATTATGCTTCAAACCCTGAAGATTATTTTCATTCCCGAGAGTACGGCAGGAGTGGAAAGCGGAAAAACTACCGCTAAAAAAGAAAATAAAAAAATTTAAAAAATAAAGCGATTTTAGGAGCGTGTTTAACTAATGGAAAAAAAGCATAAAAGAAAAGTTACATTGAAAGAAGAAATAATTGCGGCAGTATTGCTTTTTATAGGTGTTGGCTTGATACTTTTATATGTATTTTCAGCTAAACTATATATGGATTCTGAAACTGAAACTATTCAAATGCGCCTTTTGGATGACGCTTATACTATAACGGGCAGCGGCGAACAGTTTGAAGATTATGATAATTCACTTGATATTAAAACCGATGAAAACGGGGTTCAATATATAGAAAAACTGAGGCTGGACGCTTCGACTTATTTAAAAGCCGTTGAAAACGGAGGTTATAAGCTTCTGTCGATTGATAAAGACGGCAAAGAAACAGAAGATGATGAAACAATAATAACAGACGACAGCGGAAACTCTATTGAGATGGAAGCGTACGGAAGCTTTGTAACATCAAAGCTGAACGGTAATGCAATTAACAGCTTCACTCTTGACGAGCATATTATTGAAATTAAGGATAATACATACTATGCAGACGGTATTGCAGTTAAACTGCCGGATAATGAAGTTGAAACCACTGTTAAAAGCTCTGAAAATACAACAAACAGCTCAGCAGCTTCCACGAAAACATCAAACACGACTGTAACGGCTAAAAGCAGTGCGGAAAGATCAGTAGCGGCAACCACCACTACAAAAGCTACTTCAAAGAAAGTAAAGAAAACCACAACAACTAAGGCTACGACCAAAAAGGTTAAAAAGAAAACGACTACCACAACGGCAGAAACTTCTTATGTAAGCCCTAATTCAGATTTGAATGAAGTAGTTAATCTAGTAAACCAAGAGCGTGCAAGCAGAGGTATTGCACCTTTGAAAATGAAGCTGGTTCTCAATAAGATGGCGCAGGTAAGAGCTAAAGAATCATCTAAGTATTTTTCACATACAAGACCAAGCGGCGACAGCGCTGAAACAATTATGGCGGACTACGGAGTCAGCTACACATTGTTCGGTGAAAACCTTGCAAGCGGCGCTAAAACCCCTGCCGAGGTCGTTCAGCAATGGATGGATTCTGCTCCGCATAAGGCGGCTATCCTAAACAAAAAATTTGAATATATAGGCGTCGGCTACTATTACTACAAGAACGACCCTGAAAAATCGTATTATTACTGGTCGCAGATATTCTATACGCCGTAAGTAAAAATTAAAACAGCTCGAAGCTTTCGGGCTGTTTTTTTATACAAAAAAACACCGGTACGAATGATTCGTACCGGTGTTTGCGCTTTCAATAAGGGCTTGTCCCGTCATTCAACATGGCAAGGGTCGGCATTGCCGACCGCCGTTCAGTAAGGGATTGTATCCCGATACGAACGGGTAATGAAACCCGCCGCCTATAGAGGCGGCGGGACATCTTGCCTTATATCTAATTGTTAAAAGCTATTTTACTTTTCTTCCTCGCCCTCGCCGTAAAGCTTCTGAAGCCTTAACAGATAATCATATCTGTCAGCTGCGTTCTTAACAGCGTTGTCGAAGAGTTTTTCTGCTCTTTCAGGATTCTGTCTTGCAAGAGCGTTGTATCTGACCTCGCCCATTATGAAGTCCTTATAGTCGGCAGTAGGAGCTTTAGAATCGAGAGTGAACGGATTCTTGCCCTCAGCCTTTAATGCAGGATTGTACCTGTAAAGATGCCAGTAGCCTGCCTGAACAGCTTTCTTCTCTTCTGTCTGAGCTATTGACATTCCGCCCTTGATACCGTGGTTGATACATGGAGCGTAACCGATAATAAGCGAAGGACCGTTGTAAGCTTCAGCTTCTGTAATAGCTTTAATGCACTGGTTGTAGTCAGCGCCCATTGCAACGTGAGCAACATATACATAACCGTAGCTCATAGCGATTCCGGCAAGGTCTTTCTTCTTAACTTCCTTACCTGCTGCGGCAAACTGTGCGATTGCTCCGGTTGGGGTAGCCTTTGATGACTGACCGCCGGTATTTGAATAAACCTCTGTATCAAATACGAAGATGTTTACGTCCTCGCCCTGAGCGATAACATGGTCAAGACCTGAGAAGCCTATATCATAAGCCCATCCGTCGCCTCCGAATACCCACATGGATTTCTTTCTCAGGAAGTCCTTATCCTTGAGAATTTCATCGGCAGCCTTTGTTTTAGCCTTTGTTAGAGCGTTAATAAGCTCATCGGTAGCGACGGAATTAGCAGCGCCGTCATTGATTGACGAAAGATATCCGTCTATAGCTTTCTTTAAAGGCGCACTCTTTGTAGCTTTTTTCAGGTCAAGAACTTTAGCGATAGTTCTCTGTCTGATAGTGTTCTGCGCCAAGAACATACCGTAGCCGTATTCGGCGTTATCCTCGAATAATGAGTTAGCCCAGGCAGGACCTTTTCCGAGCTTGTTGGTTGTGTATGGAGTTGTAGGCGCCGAGCCGCCCCAGATTGAAGAACATCCTGTAGCGTTCGCAATATACATTCTGTCGCCGAACAATTGAGTTATAAGCTTAGCATAAGGCGTTTCACCGCAGCCTGCGCAAGCTCCCGAGAACTCAAGCAAAGGCTGTTTAAACTGAGAACCCTTAACTGTTGTAGCCTTGAACTTTTCAAGAACATCTTTCTTTTCAGGAAGCGTTAAACCGTAGTTGAAAACTTCCTGCTCTGCAATCTGCGTTTCAAGAGGCATCATATTAAGAGCCTTATTGCCCTTCTTACCCGGACATACGTTAACGCATGAGCCGCATCCTGTACAGTCAAGAGCAGACATTGTTACTATAAAGTTATATCCGGGCATTCCCGTCATAGGAATAGCCTTCTTCTTAGCAAGCTCAGGAGCGTTTGCAAGCTCCTCGTCTGTCATAACAGCAGGACGGATAACAGCGTGAGGACATACATATGAACAGAAGTTACACTGAATACAGTTTTCGCTTACCCATGAAGGGACGTCAACTGCGATGCCTCTCTTTTCAAATGCCGCCGAACCCTGCGGGAATGTACCGTCAGCCATATCAACAAATGTTGATACAGGAAGCTTATCTCCCTCCTGTGCGTTGCAAGGGATCTGAATGTCGTTGACAAACTTCTGAAGAGTCTTGTTGTTCGTCTTAACCTTAGCCATGCCCATCTTTGAGTCCTTAGCATTTTTCCAAGCCTCAGGAACGTTAATCTCAATAACCTGCTCGCAGCCTGCGTCGATAGCGTCATGGTTCATCTTAACGATAGCTTCACCTTTCTTTGAATAAGAAGCAGTAGCAGCGTCTTTCATATACTTGATAGCGTTGTCCATCGGAATAATGCCCGAAAGCTTGAAGAATGCAGACTGTAAAACTGTGTTGATTCTGTTTCCCAGTCCAATTTCCTTACCGATTTTAACACCGTTGATTGTATAGAACTTGATATTATTTTCAGCGATATATCTTTTTACCTGACCGGGGAGGTTCTTTTCAAGACCTGCCATATCCCACTGAGTGTTAAGCAGGAATGTTCCGCCGGGCTTAATATCAGAAACCATGTCATATTTATTTATATATGATTCGTTGTGGCAGGCAACAAAGTCAGCCTGGTTAATCAGATAGGTTGATTTGATAGGAGTTTCACCAAATCTTAAGTGAGAAACCGTTACGCCTCCTGATTTCTTAGAGTCATATGAGAAATATGCCTGTGCATAAAGGTCTGTATGATCTCCGATAATCTTAATTGAGTTTTTGTTAGCTCCTACTGTTCCGTCTGCTCCGAGTCCCCAGAACTTACAAGCGGTTGTTCCCTTAGGAGCAGAGTCAAGCTTTTCATCAGCGTCGAGTGAAAGATAAGTTACGTCGTCGTCGATACCTATTGTAAACCTCGGCTTGAAGTTTTCTTTCCATTCTGCGTTCCAGAATACAGCCTTTATTTGAGCAGGAGTTGTATCCTTTGAGCCTAAGCCGTATCTTCCTGAAGCTACAGTTATGTTGTGGAACTGAGTTCCCTTAAGAGCGGCAACAACGTCGAGGTATAAAGGCTCGCCCAGTGATCCGGGCTCTTTAGTTCTGTCAAGAACGGAAATCTGTGTACAGGTGTCAGGAATAGCTTCAACAAGCTTATCTGCGCAGAACGGTCTGTACAGTCTAACCTTAACAAGACCGAGCTTTGTACCCTCTGTAGCGTTTAAGTAATCTATAGTTTCTTCAATAGTATCGCAAACCGAACCCATAGCTACAATAACGTGTTCAGCGTCGGGTGCGCCGTAGTAGTTGAACAGCTTGTA
>CAZTXS010000010.1:0-56542 GCA_964617585.1 uncultured Ruminococcus sp. | reverse complement strand
TTATAAGACCGACTGATAATATTGCTTCATAGTCAGAGCGTCCTCCGCCTGAGTTCCCGCACTTTCGCAGATAAACGTCGGGGAAAGATTTTTCTTCGCAACAAGCTCCATAAGCGGTTCAAAATCAGGACCAAAGCCCTGATTGTCATCGAAAGTCAGATGCTTTTTCTCTCCGCCCGGATCGGTAAACATGATTTTAGAAAAATGACTGTGAAAGACTTTCAACCTGTCCGAGCCTAATTTGTCCTCTATTTTATCAAGTATTTTCTCATACTCTGCCTTACCCTTTATCCCACCGAAGGTTCTTGCGTTTAAGTGTCCGAAATCTATGCACGGAATAAACGTGTTGTCAAGAGAACAAAGTTCTAAAACTTCTTCTAAATTTCCAAGCTGATTTACCTTCCCCATTGTTTCGGGACAGAAGTGTATTTTTTCAAATCCTTTTAAAACAACCTCTTCTCTGGCACGTAAAAGAGTATCTTTAGCAAGCTCTAAAGCCTCCTCTCTTGTGATTTTCGCACAAGAGCCTGCATGAATAATTATCCTGTCCGCACCGATTTTCGTTGCGGCCTCCGCACTTTGAAGTATGTAGTTTATGCTGTTGTCACGCTTAACCTCCTCAACGCTCGAAAGCGAAATAAAATAAGGCGCATGAAGCGAAAGCTTAATTCCGAACCTTTCAGCGTTTTCTTTCAAAGCCGAAGCCGTTTTGTCGGAAACCCTTACCCCCTTTCCGCACTGATATTCATAAGCGTCGATACCCAGCTCCTTAATAAACTCAGGAGCGTCAACCGAGCTTTTATATACTTTAAAAAAACTATCCGAATTTCCTGCCGGTCCGAATAATGCTGACATAATTAAAACTTCCTTTGCTTTCATTTTTATTATTGTATCATATAAACGCTTAATTTTCAAACAAGTATATTATTTTTTCTCTCTTATTGCAATAACTCTTAAAAAATACTATAATATTCTTATCAGGTTAAAGCTCACTGTACATACTTTTGTACTTTTTCTTGTGTAAAATAACAATCATAATTATAAGGAGAAATAACATGGCTAAGCTTAAACAGGTTTACGTCTGCTCAAACTGCGGATACGAAAGCTCTAAATGGAACGGAAGATGCCCTAACTGCGGCGAGTGGAATACCTTTGAAGAAACCACGGCAGCTACGGCTTCGGTCAGCAGCAAAAGTTATTCAAAAGCCGCTGATATTACAGGACATATAAAGGCGATAAACGACATCGACGGAAGCTATGACGAAGTGAGATACAGCACAGGACTTTCCGAGCTTGACAGGGTTTTAGGAGGCGGTCTTGTAAAAGGCTCGCTTGTGCTTTTAGGCGGAGAACCGGGAATCGGAAAATCTACAATACTGCTTCAAATATGCAAAACGCTGTGCCTAAATAAATCAGTGCTTTACGTTTCGGGCGAGGAATCTATGCGGCAAATCAAAATGCGCGCCGAAAGACTGGGAGCATTAAGCGAAAGCTTATATCTTCTCGCTCATACCGACGCTGAAGCCGTATGCGAAGCGGTAAAGAAAGAGAAACCGGACATCGTTATTATCGATTCTATTCAGACAATGAACATATCCGCAATATCCTCTTCACAAGGCAGCGTCACTCAGGTAAGAGAGTGTACAAATCTTTTTATGCGCACCGCTAAATCTGAAGAAATCCCGTTTTTCATTGTAGGTCATGTGAACAAGGACGGAGCTATCGCAGGTCCTAAGGTTATGGAGCATATCGTAGACGCAGTGCTTTATTTTGAGGGGCAGAGAAATATGTCCTACAGAATTTTAAGAGCAGTCAAAAACAGGTACGGTTCGACTAATGAAATAGGCGTTTTTGAAATGAGCGACAAAGGGCTTTTAGAAGTGGAAAATCCGTCAATGATGCTCTTATCGGGGCGTCCCATAGATGTTTCCGGCTGCTGCGTTGCCTGCGTTATGGAGGGTTCACGGCCTATTATGGCGGAGGTTCAGGCTCTGGTTGCTAAAAGCGGATTCGCTTCTCCCAGAAGGACTTCCACAGGCTTCGACTATAACAGAATGGCTATAATCATTGCCGTTCTGGAAAAGCGATTGGGATTTTATTTCGGTAATCTGGACGTTTTTATGAATATAGTGGGCGGATTAAGGCTTGACGAGCCTGCCGCCGATTTGTCTATAGCTCTTGCTCTTTATTCAAGCCTTACAGACAAGGTAATCCCCGATAAAGTCATAGCCATGGGAGAGATAGGTTTGGGAGGAGAGCTTAGAAGCATTTCGCATATTACTCAAAGGCTTTCGGAAATAGAGCGGCTGGGCTTTGAAAAGTGCATTGTTCCGAGAAGCTCAATAAAGGGCATTGACATATCGAAATACAGCATGAAAGTAATAGGAGCATATTCAATAAAAGGTGCATTTAAAGAGGCGTTTATTTAAGTTAACGATAAGAAAAAGAGTGATAAAATGATTATTCTGACATCAAACGGGCTATCATCAAAAGAATTGCTTAACCGTACAAAAACATACACAAAAAATCTGACTTCATCAGTGATAATCACGACTGCCTCTGTGCCATATAAGGAAAAAGATTATCATATTCCCGATTTAACAACCGAGCTTAATTCTCTGGGACTGACTGTTGACTATTTTGATTTTGATACAGATAATGCCTCAGAACTTTTGAAATATGATGTAATAGAAATCAACGGCGGAAATCCATTTTATCTTCTTAAATCAATCCGCAAAACTAAAGCAGAGAGTATCATTAAAGAAATTTCACAGACAAAAATCCTTATAGGAGTAAGCGCTGGTGCAGTCATCTTGCAGAGAAACATTAATCTGATATCAGAATATACGCCTGAATTGAATGATGATGTCGGACTTGAATCCTTTGACGCTTTAGGACTGACAGATATTGAAATTCTTCCTCACTATCATAGATTTATCAATAATTTCGACAGATTTGAAGAACGTGCAAAAGAATACGAACATACCAACAACTGCAATGTAATCCGTATTGATGACGGTCAGGGAGTTGTTATTGATAAGGAAACATTAGTCATATAATATAGCTAATAAAAATATATTATAAAAAACAAAATTTAAGTCCTTCGGTTTCGCCGAAGGATTTTTATTGTATTCATTAATAAAATAATTTTATCAATCACGCAACGCAACTAATTACATATAATATTGTTAGAGGCGGAAAGCTTGAAGTTATATAAGCTATGCATAATATCCGCTGTCTGATAAATTGCAAATTCCGTCCGATAAAAATTAAAGAAAGTATGGTAATTGCATGAATAACGAAGCAGTTTATTTATGGGATTTATCGGTTGGAGATAAAGCAAAGGTACAAAATATCGAAACCTCTGATTTTATAAAAAGAAGAATGCTCGACATGGGACTTATTAACGGTACATACGTTGAAGTTCTGCAAAAAAGCCCTGCCGGAGATCCCGTTGCATATTTTATAAGAGGAGCGGTAATAGCGCTTCGTGACGAGGACACAAAAAAGATCCTCGTTGAAAAAGTATAACTAAGGCAAGCCCTTATTGAAAAGCTTCTTTTCAAACTAAAAAAAGTGCGTTAAAACCTAACGCACTATTTTTACATATATTCAAAAAAGTATCGGGGAGGAGATCTCATTGGCTCGTGATAAAGCTTATAACATAACAAAAAGCTCCAAAGAAAAAGAAGAAAAAATTACAGTCGCCCTTGCAGGAAATCCTAACGTCGGAAAATCTACAATATTCAACGCACTAACAGGGCTTAATCAGCATACGGGCAACTGGACGGGGAAAACCGTTTCAAACGCAGTGGGAAACTATACATACGACAACATCAAATATGAATTGGTAGACCTCCCGGGAACCTATTCGCTTTTTGCAGGCTCTGCCGAAGAGGAGGTAGCAAGAGATTACATAGAAAGCGGAGAGCCTGACGCTGTAATTATAGTCTGCGACGCAACCTGCCTTGAGAGGAATTTAAACCTTGCGCTTCAGATAATAAATATTTCAAACAGAGTTGTTTTATGCGTCAATCTTATGGATGAAGCCGATAAAAAAGGAATCGATATAGACTGCGACGAATTATCCTTACAACTTGGCTGCGAGGTTGTAAGCGTTGTAGCAAGAAGTGAAAACGGTCTTGACATTCTTAAAGAAAAGGTTAGTGACGTATGCCGCTCTGAACCGCAGAAATATCTCAGAAAAATAGATTTCAGCGACTGCAAAAGCGAAGAGGAACGAACGGTCAAATACGTTTCGACAAGTGAAAAAATCGCAGGCAAATGCGTTTTTTTCAATAAGAAAAGATATGACAGGCGCGACAGAATTTTAGATAAAATATTTACATCACGGCTTACGGGAATCCCTATTATGCTTTTGCTGCTGGGCGGAATCTTCTGGCTTACTATCATCGGAGCAAACTATCCATCGGAAATGCTGTCAAAGCTTTTTACATATCTTCAAGGGTATATAACTGATTTTTTTGAGTTTATTAACTCGCCCTCATGGTTAAGTGGAATTATAACAGACGGAATATATAAAACGGTTACATGGGTAGTTGCGGTAATGCTTCCGCCTATGGCGATATTTTTTCCGCTGTTCACGCTTCTCGAGGATTTCGGGTATCTTCCGCGCATCGCATTTAACCTTGATAAATTTTTCAGAAAATCGGGAGCGGACGGAAAATCAGCTCTTACAATGTGCATGGGATTCGGCTGCAACGCCTGCGGAGTTATCGGCTGCAGAATAATTTCCTCCCCCAGAGAACGTATTATAGCCATGCTTACAAACTCTTTTGTACCCTGCAACGGGAGATTTCCCACCTTGATAGCAATAATCACTATGTTCCTTATTGGAGGATTAAGCTCGTCTTTTGCAAATTCTTTTTTGTGCGCTCTGGCTCTTTTGCTTGTCATTGTTCTGGGAGTTGTGCTAACTCTTTTAGTATCGCGTCTTTTGTCAAAGACAGTGCTCAAAGGCGAGTCAACATACTTTGCTCTTGAGCTTCCTCCCTACCGCCGTCCGCAGATAGGAAAGGTCATAGTTCGTTCCGTTCTTGACAGAACTCTGTTCGTGCTGGGCAGAGCTGTAACGGTGGCCGTACCTGCCGGAGCAATAATATGGATATTTGCAAATGTCCGTATCGGCGGCGAAACGCTGATAAATTCAGTATCAGACTTTTTAGAACCGTTTGCGTCGGCAATAGGACTTGACGGAGTTGTACTTTTAGCTTTTATACTGAGCTTCCCTGCCAATGAAATAGTTTTCCCTATAATACTTATGGCTTATCTTGCGCAAGGCTCGCTTACCGAATACGAAAGCCTCTCAGAACTTCATAATCTGCTTATCGCCAACGGCTGGACGGTTACCACCGCCGTTTGCACCATGCTGTTTTCACTGTGCCATTTTCCGTGTTCGACAACAATACTGACAATTTATAAAGAAACCAAAAGCAAGAAATATACTGCTATTGCGTTTTTACTTCCGTTATGCGTGGGAATAATAATTTGTTTTCTGACAAAGAATATATTATCGATGATATTTTAATATAATAGTATTATCTGATAATATCTAATAATAACACGACTTTATTGTCCGCCTCTGAGGCGGCAGGTTCTATTTATTAAGAAGGAGAATTAATTACCTTCTTAGAAGCCTAAGAGCTGTTGCTTAAAGTTGTTGTTAAATGACGGGCGTTGCCCTTTATCGAACAGGAGTGGTAATATAATGATGAACAGAATAAAAAAATTTGAAATTGCGTCTTTCTTTTTTGCGTCAGTTGCCGGAACTCTGCTGCATTTCTTATATGAATGGACAAATAAAAGTCCGGCTGCGGCTCTTATATCACCTGTTAATGAAAGCGTATTCGAGCATTTGAAGTTGACGTTTTTCCCTCTTTTGATTTTTGCAATTTTCGAGTATTTCTTTATAGGAAAGAAACACAACGGCTTTTTCTATATAAAAGCAAAAGCTGTTCTATTAGGGATTTTAAGCGTAATTGTTCTTTACTTCACTTACTCTGGAATTATAGGAAAAAACTATATGGTCTGCGATATTATAATTTTTTATCTTAGTATTCTCATTGCCACTGTTTATTTTATTAAAAACTACAAAACAAACGCTCACAGCAATTTAACGGGAATAATTATTCTTGTTATCACAACGATTTTATTTATTGTTTTCACTTTCGCAACGCCGCATATTAATTTATTCTTTGATATGAACGGAGCATATTACGGAATCAAGAGATAACAAAAGCCGTCCTGCTTTTTAAAACTGCAAGGCGGCTTATTCTTTATTTTTTCTTTACATAATTCAGCGGATTAAGTCTTTTCTTGATTTTTGAACTCGGGCTGTCCTGTAATCTGAATTCAAAATGAAGATGAGGACCTGTCGAGTAACCTGTAGAGCCGACTGTTCCGAGAAGCTGACCTGATGAAACATACTGTCCGACTTTAACCTTTACGCTGCTCATATGACCGTAAATAACACGCAAAATCACTTTTTTGCCGTTAATTTTGAAAGTGCTTCTCACGACAACGTAATTTCCAAAGCCTCCTCCGCAGCCGCAGGACTTAGTTTTTCCGTAATTATGCTTGCAGCTCTTGTTTACAGAGTCTACTATTCCTCCCTTTGTTGCGATAATTTTAGCTCCCAATATGCTCTTGCCGTTTGAAGCTATATCCGTTCCCGAATGGCTTCCCGAGGCGTACATACTCGATTTGTTATTATAGGTTTGCGATATATAATAAAATCCGGGAACAGGCCATCTGAACGATATAGTTAAAACAGATTTTTTGCTTGAAACTTTTCCTTTCAAGGTTTTGCCTTTCAACGTTTTATAAGCTTTCACCTTATACTTGTATGTTTTTGATTTCTTTAAGTTTTTATCCTTATATGTAAACTTTGTATTTCCCTTTACCTTTGCAATTCGGACGTATTTTTTCTTGGTTTTATTGTATCGATAAATTATGTAACCGTTTGCTCCGCTTATCTTCTTCCACCTGATTGTCGCCGAGTGATTTTCACCTATTGCCTGAATAACTTTAGAGTCAGCCGGAACGGTCATAGCCGCAAGAGCGCCTGATGACAAATACGAAATGTAATCCACACCGTCTATTCTGCAAAATGAAGCTATTTTAAAATAATATGTACCGCCGGCTTTCAGACCTTTTATCGTACAGGACGTGGTATTTGCGCTTAAAATAGTTTTCTTTCTTATATAATCTTTTTTTGAAGAGTCGTAAATATAAATTTTATATCCCGTTATTCCGCTCTTCTTTTTCCATTTAAGCTTCAGCGAGGTTTTCAGAGAACCGCTGTATGAAATCAGCTTGTTTGCGCAAGGCACTATCTTAAATTTAACGGTTTTAGTTCCCGTTACGTTTCCTATGCCCTTAATTATTATTGAAGCCGAGCCTATATTTATATTGTTTGAATAGCTTACCGTATAATCCTTGTTCAGAACAAGATTATAGCCGCCTATACTCGGTTTTACCGACGGAGTAAGCTCTCCGCCCGTATATGTAACCTTTGAAACGCTCGGAATCGTTACATCAAGATTTATATTTGCCGCTGAGATAGTGAAGCTGATTCTGACCTGTCCCTGAAAATTCCCTTTAGCAGTAATTATAACCTCAGCCGTACCCTTGTTTATATTGTTTTCATAGCTGAGTGAATAATCAACTTCTTTTTCTAGTTTATAGCTTCCTAAACTTGCTTCTATATCAGGCTTAATTGCGGTGCCGCTAAAGGTCTGATTTGCTATAGAGCCAAAAGTAACATCGTTTATATCAGCCTGTTTAATGATGAAGCTCTTTTCAAGCTCGCCGAAATAGTCACCTATACCGTAAATTTTTATACTCGCTTCGCCAGCGTTTAAATTATCCGAATAAACTATCTCATAATCTTCATCCTGAACGAGAAGAGTTTCCCCGAAATAGATTTGAACCCGAGGTCTGATATAGCTTCCTGTAAAGGTATAAGTATCCGAATCCATTTTTATCTGGGTATTGCTTTCGTCGATAGCGTGTAAAACATTGACCTCGCAGACAACAGACGCAGCTCCGCCGTCCGCAGCCGAAACTGTAATCTCTGCTTTTCCGAAAGAAACTCCTGTAAGAAGTCCGTTTTCATCAACCGTACAAACGCTTTCATCACTGCTTGAATACTTCAGACCTTTGTTAGTCGTATTATCCGGTTTAACAGACGCTGACATCTGAACGGTTTTTCCCTCTGCAAAGCTGTATTTACTGCGGCTTAATTCGATTTTTTGAGAAATCACCGCCGTTTCCGCATGAGATGTAATAGCCAAAGGAACAAAAACGCAGATTAATGCCAGTATCAAGGTCAGAATCGCAGTTTTTAATATATTGTTGTCAAACTTATTTTGTATTCTCATTTTATTTCTCCTGTTTAATTTAGGTTTATTTCTATTTTACTGCTCCGTAAACTACTTGTCTTAATTTTCTTGTCGTTTCATTGCAGCCTGCTCCGCACCGCTGAATGAAATATAAGAATATCATATTATCCTCAGGAGATATAGTAACATAATCTCCCGTCCAGCCGTCCCAGCCGAATTCTCCTATGCTTGCGTTGGTCGAAGCCGCCGCCTTATCGGTTAGAACTCTCATATAATTTCCATACCCGTAGCCCTTGGTAGCGCCGTAATAAAGAGCAGGCATCTGCCAATCGGTCATCTGATTGGCAGTCATATATTCAACCGTCTTTCTTCCCAGAATCCTTTTGCCCTGATATTCGCCTTTATTCAACAGCATTAACGCAAACTTAATATAGTCGTCCGGAGTGGAAACAAGTCCTGCGCCCCCCGATTCAAACGCCGGAGGTTTTCTGTAATCGGTAAGAAGCAGATGGAAATCCTCAAACACCTTTAATTTTTTTTCTGCATCGTCATAATAATATATCTGAGCCAGCCTATCATACTTATCTTCAGGAATATAAAAACCTGCGTCAAACATTTCAAGAGGATCGAAAATTTCCTTTTTAAGAAATTCAGAAAGCTTTATACCGCTGACCTTTTCTATAACCGCTCCCATTACGTCGGCACAGGTTCCGTAGGTCCAGCTTTCTCCGGGGTGAAACATAAGAGGTTTCCGAGCAATATGCTTAGCAATCTCCTGCGTAGAAATCTCCTCTCCCTGAGCCATTCTTGATTTGAGCTCGTCAAAAAGCTTCTGCATTTCAGCGCCCGATTCGCACCAGTCGCCGCCGTAAACCAAGCCCGCAGTCATATTCAAAAGATGATGAAGCGTTATATCCTTGTCTGCAGGAATATACTCGCCGTTTTTTATAACGCTCATATTTTCAAAATCGCTTATGTAATTCTTGACCGGGGTTTCAAGGTCAATCAATCCCCGTTCAAAAAGAATCATAGCCGCTGCCGCAGTTATCGGTTTGGTAAGGGAAAAAAGTCTGAAAATCGTATCATTTTTCATCTTTTTCTGATTTTCTATGTCGGCGTATCCGTATTCCTGCCTGAATACGACTTCGCCGTTCTTTACAACAGCAGCGCTTGCCCCTGAAATAAATCCGTCCTCAATCTCTTTATTTATTATATCAGACATATATTTTAACTTTTCTGTATTCAACTATTACCGCCGCCCGTCAATTATAAAATTTATATTTACGCCGTTTATACGGCAAAAATAAATATTAATTAATTATAACACAGTAAACTTTCCTTTTCAAGCAAACAAAAGACCTTTGCGCTTATCTTTGCAAAGGTCCTTTTATTCAAATACAAGTTTTCACTTACTTTTCACTCGCCTTATAGCCTGCATCCTCAACGGCTTTAATAAGCGTACTTGTTTCGACATCCTTTGACAGGCTGATATACGCAAGACCTTTTTTAAGACTGACTTCCGCCTTAACTCCGTCAATGGCGTTAAGAGCGGCTTCAACAGCTCCCGAACAATGAGAACAGCTCATTCCTTCAACTTTTAAAGTCTTATCGCATTTTACATGACCGAACATTTCATTTTCCTCCTTTGCTTTATGATTATTAAGGCTTTTAGGCTTAAAAAATTTCAGCCTTAAAGCATTAGTTACAACACATACGCTGCTAAGGCTCATTGCCGCCGCCGCAAACATCGGTGATAGCTTTAACCCCAACGCATGATAAAACACTCCGGCGGCTATAGGAATTCCCACTGTATTATAAAAGAAAGCCCAAAACAGATTTTCCTTTATATTTTTTATTACCGCACGGCTTAAATCTATCGCCGTACAAACGTCCAGAATATCGTTTTTCATCAGAACAACATCGGCGCTTTCAATAGCAATGTCAACGCCTGCTCCAATCGCTATGCCTACATCAGCTCTCGCAAGCGCAGGAGCGTCGTTTATTCCGTCGCCTACCATGGCAACCTTATTTCCGCTTTTCTGAATTGAAGCTACGACTCCCTCTTTTTCCTGCGGAAGTACGTTGGCTATAACATTGTCAATTTCAAGCTTCTTTCTTACAGCTTCGGCAGTGTTTATATTGTCGCCCGTCAGCATTGTAACCTTTATTCCGTTTTTCTTCAGAAGCTTTACAGCGTCAAAGCTTGTAGGTTTTATCTTATCAGCAACCGATATAATTCCCACGGTGCTTTTTTCATCTGATGCAATAAGCGGAGTTTTACCCAAAAGCGATATTCTTTCAATATCGTCTTTTGCGCTTTCAATATCTATATTATTTTCCTCTGAATAAGCTTTGTTTCCGATATAATATCCTTTTCCGTCAGCTTCTCCGTATACGCCCTTTCCGAACTCCGCCTTGAAATTATTTACGCTTACAAAATCAAGCTCTCTTCTCTCACATTCTCTCACAACGGCGTCGGCAAGAGGATGCTCGCTCATTTTTTCTATACTTGCGGCTATGCTGACCAGCCTTTCTTCTTCAATCCCATATGTCAGAACATCGGTTACTCCCGGCTTCCCCTCGGTAAGAGTTCCCGTTTTATCAAGAACGACGTCGGTAACGTTGTGGAGAGTTTCCAAGGCTTCTCCCGACTTTATTAAAATTCCGTTCTGAGCCGACTTCCCCGTTCCTACCATTATAGCGACGGGCGTCGCAAGACCCAATGCGCACGGACATGAAACGACAAGCACCGATATAGCAATACTCATTGCAAATTCAAAGCTTGCTCCGCACAAAAGCCACACAACAAGAGCAATTATCGCTATAGCTATAACAACGGGAACAAAAACTCCCGAAACCTTGTCGGCGATTTTTGCGATCGGCGCCTTTGAAGAGGAAGCCTCCTCAACAAGCTTTATAATCTGTGAAAGAGTTGTGTTCTCTCCGACTCTTGTAGCTTTGTATTTTATAAAGCCGTTATTTATCATAGTTGCGGAAATTACGTTCTCTCCCACAGTCTTAGCAACGGGAACGCTCTCACCCGTAATCGCTGATTGATCCAGGTTTGCTTTTCCCTCGATAATTTCGCCGTCAACCGCTATTCTTTCACCTGCTTTGGCTAAAACTATATCACCTGCTTTGATGTCCTCGACTAAAACCTCGGTTTCTTTTCCGTCTTTAATTATCACCGCTTTTTCGGGGGAAAGATTTAAAAGCCTGTCAATAGCCTCGCTTGTTTTGGACTTCGATCTGGTTTCTAAAAATTTTCCTACGGTTATAAGCGTTAAAATTGTTGCCGCTGATTCAAAATAAAGATCCATATGAAAGCTTGATACAGTTTCCATATCTCCCGTTTTCAAGCCTATCGCTATTCTTATAATTGCATACACTCCGTAAAGAAATGCGGATGTCGATCCTATTGCAATTAAGCTGTCCATGTTAGGAGAACCCTTGAACAGATTTTTAAAACCGACGGTAAAGTATTTATAATTGATTATCATAATCGGTATGCAGAACACAAGCTGAATAAATGCAAAATTGAATGCGTTTTTATGCCCTGCAAATATCCCGGGAACAGGAAGTCCTATCATGTGACCCATCGATATATACATAAGAGGTATCAAAAGACAAACAGACCATATAAGCCTTTTTAACATACTCTTTTCCGCTTCGCTTTTTATTTTGCCCGAAGCCTGCTTGGCAGGAGCATAAAGATTGGCTCCGTAACCCGCTTTTTTCACTGCGTTTATGACGTCGTCCGTACTCAAGCTCTCGTCATACTCGGCAGTCATTGAATTCGTCAGCAGATTGACCGAAACGCTTTTGATTCCGCTGAGCTTAGATACCGCGCGCTCAACCCTGGCGGAACACGCCGAACAGGTCATACCCGAAACGGCAAATTTATTTTTCATTTTCATTGCCTCCAAAAACTACCTTTTATTGCTTTATCAAATGCAACTAGCCTTGGCTAATTCTTATTATACCGCTATGATATGGTACTGTCAAGCCAAAGATTTTTAAGTTTTTTCGTTTAAACATAAATACTATTAGTATTATCCGCTAAATAAATTCTCAGTTTCACATGGTTAATAAATTTAAAAATATTTGAATTTTCGTCATTTCGTACTAAACGGATATAAAGAGTTTGTTTAATGTTACAAAAAAATTTTATTTGTACTAAACGGCGCTTAATTTTAGTAAATATGAGCAAAAAATTCATTGACACTTTGAATTTTTTATTATATAATTAACATATGGTGTGAGAGATCACAACAAATATTTATAAGGAGGTTTTATTTTAATGAAGCTGACAAAAAGACTTCTTGCTGCATTACTGGCTTTATCAACCGCCGTTGCAATGACAGGATGCCCTAATTCCTCAGACGAAGATTCTTCATATGAAGACAAAGTAAAGGTTGCTTCAACAGATGATATTGAAGCTATTCCGGAAAGTGCGGAAAGTAATCTTCAGTATCTTGGAGTAAGCGACTTGAACCCTTCCGACTCCGCAAAGGAAAAGAGCGTTCAAATGACATTATTTAACGAAAAGGGAGGTACGGTTGAATACATACAAACTACCACCTTTAAGTTAAGCGACAAGCTTTCATCACTTATTCTTGCCAATACGCCGCCGGATATGGTTTCATTTGCTCAGAGAATGACATATCCATACAACGTTATAAAAGGCATTTATCAGCCTGTTGACGACATAGTTGACTTTGATTCTCCTATGTGGAGCGGTATGAAATCGGTTGCAGATCAGTATACGCTCGGAGGCAAGCACTATGTTGCTCCCGCCGACTACGGCGACACTATGCCGCTCATGTTCTACGACACGAAAATAATTGAGGACGAAGGACTCGATGATCCATATGTGTTATATCAGAACGGTGAGTGGAACTGGGATACCTGCAGAGATATAATGGAAGCATATGTTGCAAACGCAACGGGCGACGAGGAGAGATACGGAGTAAACGGTTGGTTTGCAGAGCCGATCTTCGCAACAACAGGTACTACCATAATCAAGTATGATGAAGAAACAGATACATATGTAAACAACTCTAAGGACGCTAATCTTGAAAGAGCTGCTGATTATCTGTACAATCTGACAAAAGACGGTTTGATTATGTCAGGCTGGATAGGAAACGCTAAATCTGCGTTTGAAAGCAATGTTCTCTTCTATTCAATGGGAAGATGGGCTGCTACAACAAACAACGGTCCTGAATCGGGAGATGTGTGGATGTGCGTACCGATTCCAAAGGATCCTAACTCAGACACATACTACAGACAGCTTGACATTGTTGTTCCGACTAACGTAATGTGGATTGAAGGTTCAACAAAGAAAGAAGCTATGAAGTGCTGGTTTGAATGCTGCAGAGTTGCTGCAACAAGCGATGAGTACATAGAAACTAACAAGCAAAAGTTCTTTGAGAACACACCTAACTGGACTGAAGATATGTATCAGATGGCATTTGAAGAAGTATTCTCTGACAAGTTCGTTCAGTTGGTTGACCCGGGTACGGGCATCTCAACTGAGATTTCAGACGACTCTAACGCTAGCAACGATACAAAACAGGCTATCAACTCATATATGTATTCAGGAACTACTTTATCTGATTACGATTCGGGCGCTCAGTATACATGGTCGCAGATTCGTACAAAGTACAGCTCAACTATCGACAGTGAGTTAAAGACATTCAATGAAAACTATCAGAAGTTTTTATCTGAAAATAAATAGCTTATAGTTTGTTCAAACCGGGAGTAGGTAATCCTCTCCCGGTTTTTTGTTTAATTTAAATAAAATTAATTGACTTTCGTCTTAAAATATGTTATCTTTACTATATAAATTATTATGTAAAGGAAGATAGTATGAAACAAATCAAACGCATTACAGCGGTCATACTGGCGCTCGGAATGTCTTTTACTGTTTTGGGATGCGACAAAAATAATGATTCGTCTTATGAGGAATCTATTGAAGTACCTACTGCCGATCAGATAGAAGCTATTCCTGACGACGCTGAAAATACACTTGACTGGTGTTCTTATTACGACCTTAACCCATCGGAGGGAAGCGAAGAAAAATACACTAACGTTTCTCTGTTTGAGGATAAAGGCGGAAAAATCAATTACATAAACTGCGGAGGATCAGCTAAGAAATATGACAAGCTTTCCGAACTTATATTAGCTAACACTCCTCCGGATATATTTGCATATGAGCAAAAAATGACCTTCCCTGCCGGAATCATAAAAGAAAGATTCCAGTCTGTCGACAGCGTAGTTGACTTTGACTCTCCGCTCTGGTCCGATGTAAAGGAAACCGCAGAAAAATTTGTTCTAAACGGAAAGCATTATGTTGCTCCTATAACATACGGTATTCTTTCCACTCTGACTTATGATATGGACGTTATTGAGAGAGAAGGACTTGACGACCCGTATGAGTTATATAAAAATAACGAATGGGACTGGGACGCTTTCTACAATATTATGAAGCAGTATAAGGAAAACGCTCAGGGAGATGAGGAAAGATTCGGTATAAACGGTTGGTATCACTCGTTTATATTCCAATCTACAGGTCAGACGATCATAACACAGGACCCTGAAACAGGAGAATATATTAATAATATTAAAAACTCAGATCTTGAACGTGCGGCTGAATTTTTATATAAGCTGACAAAAGAAGGTCTTGACCTTTCAACATGGATAGGAAGCGCTTCGGACGCCTTCGAAAGCAACGTGCTTTTCTACGCTATGGGGCCTTGGGCTTCAACAGGATCACACTCTCCTCAAAGCGGCGACAGATGGGGAGCTGTTCCGATGCCGAGAGATCCTAACACCGATACAAAATATGCTACCATGGACATTAACGCTTACATGTGGGTAAAGGGTTCAACCAAGAAAGAAGCTATAAAGTGCTGGTATGAATGTTCCAAGCTTGCTTCAACGGCGGATGAGTATAAGGAAATCTCCAAAAAGAAATTCTTTACTGATAACCCTAACTGGACAGAAGAAGCATATCAGGCGACATATGTCGATGTTTTCTCAGATGAATTTGTAAAGGTAATAGATCCCGGTTATGGAATTTCAACTATACTTTCAGACGACGACGCAGCCACAAACGCAACCAAAGAAGCTCTTATTCCGTATCTTTATTCTTCGGTGAGAAAATTCGATGATTCAGGCACGCAGCTGACATGGACGCAGGTTCGTGAAAAATACACAGCAACCATTGACAGCGAGCTTAAAGAATTCAACGAGGATTTAGACAAATTTATAAAAAATGATAAATAGGCATAAAAAACCCTGAGAAAAAATTCTCAGGGTTTTCAGCTTGTAGGGACGAACTATTAAGGTTCGTCCCTTTTCTTTTGTCGCTTTACATATAATGAATTCAATAAGGGCATGCCCGTCATTCAACGCAGCAGGGTCGGCAATGCCGACAGGCCGTTCAGTAGGGGATTGTATCCCGCTACTGAACGGGTAATGAAACCCGCCGCCTATAGAGGCAGGGAACATCTCGCCTTATTAATAAGCATTAATTATTTATTAAGTCTGGCCTCTAAGTTGTCAAGCTGTTCCGACATCTCTTTAGGAAGCCTGTCGCCGAATTGCTTATAGAACTCTCTGATGTCCGCAACCTCAGCAGTCCAGAGATCTTTGTCAACAGCCAAAAGCTCGTCTAAAACCTCAGGAGTTATTTCGTCCTCAATGCCTTCAAGGTTCAAATCCTCAGGCTTAGGAAGATAGCCGATAGCCGTTTCCTGAGCGCCGACCGTACCCTCGCATCTCTGAATAATCCAGTCGAGAACCCTCATATTATCGCCGAATCCCGGCCAGATGAAGTTGCCCTCATCGTCCTGCTTGAACCAGTTTACATTAAAAATCTTAGGAGCTTTATCACCTAATTTCTCGCCCATTTCAACCCAGTGAGCCCAGTAGTCGCCCATATGATAACCGCAGAAAGGCTTCATAGCCATAGGATCGTGTCTTAAAACTCCTACAGCGCCTGTTGCAGCGGCAGTTGTTTCAGAAGATACAACCGAACCTACAAACGTACCGTGATTCCAGTCAAACGACTGATAAACGAGAGGAGTTGTCTTAGCTCTTCTTCCGCCGAAGATAATAGCCGAGATAGGCACGCCCTCAGGGTTGTTAAACTCAGGCGAAATGCAGGGACAGTTTTCAGCAGGAGCTGTGAATCTTGAGTTCGGGTGAGCGAGGGTGTTGCCCTCTGCAATATATTCAGGACCGTTTACCTTAGCGCCCTTCCACTCTGTAGCGTTTACAGGAGGATTCTTGTCGAGCTTTTCCCACCAAACCGTCATATCATCGTTATTGATACCTACGTTTGTAAAGATAGTGTTCTTTCTTGTTGACTCTAAAGCGTTAAAGTTAGATTTAGCGTTGGTACCCGGAGCAACTCCGAAGAAACCGTTTTCAGGGTTGATAGCATAAAGTCTGCCGTCAGGTCCCTGCTTCAGCCATGCAATATCGTCTCCGACTGTCCAAACCTTATAGCCCTTCTTCGTATATACCTCAGGAGGAATAAGCATAGCGAGGTTTGTCTTTCCGCAAGCCGACGGAAAAGCCGCCGTAATGTATTTAACCTCACCGTCAGGCTTTTCAACGCCGAGAATAAGCATATGCTCAGCCATCCAGCCCTCGTTCTTACCCTGATAGGAAGCTATCCTGAGAGCAAAGCACTTCTTGCCAAGGAGAACGTTTCCGCCGTAAGCTGAATTAATAGACCAGATAGTGTTATCCTGAGGGAAGTGAACGATATATCTGTTTTCAGGATTAACGTCAGCCTTTGAGTGCAAGCCTCTTACAAAATCGTTAGAAGCATCGCCGAGATTTTCAAAAGCCTTAGCGCCCATTCTTGTCATTATATCCATGTTCAAAACAACATAGATTGAATCGGTAAGCTCAACGCCGACCTTAGCCAAAGGCGAACCGATAGGTCCCATTGAATAAGGGATAACATACATTGTTCTGCCTTTCATAACTCCGTCATACATAGGCGTAAGCTTTGCATACATTTCATCGGGATCGCACCAGTTGTTAGTAGGACCTGCTTCTTCCTTTGTTTTTGTGCAGATGAAGGTTCTGTCCTCAACTCTTGCCACGTCGTTCGGAAGAGTTCTGTGATACAAGCATCCCGGAAGCTTCTCTTCATTAAGCTTTATCATTTCGCCTGTAGAAATAGCTTCATCTCTGAGCGCCTGAAGCTGCTCTTCGCTGCCATCGATCCAAACTACCTTATCAGGCTTTGTCAATGCAATCATTTCGTCAACCCATGCGTTTACATTAGGGTTTTTGGTTAAACTAGCCATAATCTGACTCCTCTCAAAAATAGGTATTAAAGCTGGAATAATCCAACTTTCCACAAATACCATTATACAAATAATATATGTTGTTGTCAATAGTCTAATTGTTAAATATTTAACACTATTTTGCAGGATTTTAGTCATCATAATTCATATATTAGGCTTTTAATAAATATAATAGTTATAAATTCAGTGAAAAATGATTTTTGCTATATCAAATTATTCATTATTTATGCATATTAATACATTATTTTGACGTATATGCGATAAGTTTTGTTTATTATGATAATATCTTCGATTAAATGCTATTTGGGTTTGACTTTTTAATTTATTTAGCGTATAATATATTATAACTGTAAATAATGAATTTTATTATAAAAAAGCCAACTATAACTTAGGCAAAATGTCCCCTGCCCTCTATAAGCAGCGGGTTCCATTACCGCGTTGAATAACGGGCAAGACCTTATTGAATAAAAGAACAAAAGTAATATTTTGAAATATAGGAGAGCGATTTTAATGCAGGAAAGCCAAAAGAATAATCCGAACTCGAATAACAATAATTCAAAAAACAATCTTATCGGATTAGCTATTTTTGTTGGTATGTTTATTATAATAATCATTGTGATTGTGATACTTACTAAATCTATTCTTCCGAGCAGTGGAAGTTCTTCAAGCAGTATGCTTGTTGCCGATTCAAACTTGGGTATACACACCGATACTACTACTGAGCCTGTTACAGCTTCAACAAATAAAAATTCTTCACAAAACAGCTCCGACAACGATGAATATAACGGCGGCAGTACAAATCAACAGGGTACTAAAATGACCGTTAAATCAAGCGTAAACGTCCGTTCAGGCCCCGGCTCAGACAACACTCAGATTGGTGAGATTTCCGCAGGAACAGAAATTACAGTATATGAAAATGTAAGCGGTTGGTACAGGATATTGTTTAACGGTTCAACCGATGCTTATGTTTACAGCAGTTATGTTGAGGGCGAGCTTCCCGAAACATCATCTCAAAGCACCACCGACGCATACAGCGCCGATGCAGCGGCTTTCACATCAGATTATGCTCAATACGGTCAGCTTAACAGCTTTGCCGATACTTCCGAAGATTATAATTATTAAATCAATATATATAAAAACAAGGCAGGATTTTTCCCGCCTTGTTTTTTGTACTCAAATCCTTATTTGTTTAATCTGCAAGCGTAAAATCTACTTTTCCGGAACTTACGTTTGCATTAGCTACTTTTATCGAAACAATATCCCCTGTCATAAAGCTTTTGCCGTTTAAACGGTTTGTAATAGTCATTGAACCGTCATAATCGTATTCGCCGTCCGATAGGCTCTCAATCCTCACCAGCCCTTCGCAGGTGTTTTCAAGCTCGACAAAAAATCCGAAATCCATAACTGAAATTATTACGCCCTCAAAAACCTCTTCTAAATGCGAGCTTAAATATTCAGCTTTATAACAGTCCTCGCAGTCCCGTTCAATCGACATGGCAACAAGCTCCTGCTTAGTAGAACGTTCTGCGGAAGCATATGAAAACTTATTGTACTTTCGCATAATTCCCGAATGGTCGTGATTCTCCAGATAATCGCTCATGATGCGGTGAATAGTCAGGTCGGGATAACGCCTTATAGGAGATGTAAAATGAGCGTAATCGTCAAGCACAAGCCCGAAATGTCCGATAGGCTCTGTTGAATATTTTGCTTTAGCCATACTGCGGAGAACCAGACTGTTCACAACTGACGATTTAGGAGTATCCTTAGCTCCCTTTAATATGTCGTTCAAGAATTTTGCAGTGACATTCCCGTTTGAATTAAACTGGATATTTAACTTTGTAAGCCCTTCAAAAAGCCTTTCTGTTTTTTCCTCGGGGGGATTTTCATGAACACGGTAAACAAAGGGAAGATTATTCTCCGTTCCGAACCGTGCGGCGCATTCGTTAGCGGCAAGCATAAAGTCCTCTATCATTTCTTCACTGATGCCTCTTTTTCTGACTTCAACGCCCACGCACTCATCGCTCTCGCTTATTATAAGCTTGCCTTCGCTGGTTTCTATCTGAGGACATCCTCTGGCTTTTTTATTCCTGTCAAGGAGCCGAAAAAGCTCAAGCATAGAAGGTATATTTCCCAAAACCTCTGAATATTTGTTTAAAATATCCTTTCCCGCTTCGCCCGCAATTATCTGATTAATTTCGGAATAAACTCCTTTTACTCTTGACCTGATAACTGTTTTCATAAACTTATAGCTTTTTATTATTCCGTTATTATCGATATTCATAATGCAGGAAAACGCAAGACGGTCAACCTCTGGATTCAAAGAACAAATTCCGTTTGAAAGCTCCTTAGGCAGCATAGGAACCACTCTGTTTGCGTAATAAACGCTCGTTCCTCTGTTGAACGCTTCATTATCAAGATTTGATTTAGGTTTTACATAATGTGAAACATCCGCTATATGCACGCCCAGCTCAAAACCGTTGTCTTTCTTTATGACAGATATGGCGTCGTCAATATCCTTGGTATCTGCTCCGTCAATCGTAAATATAGGCATATTTCTTAAATCAACTCTGTTTTTAAGTTCGTTTTTTATTCTCTTTTCATCTGAAACCGCTTTAGCTTCGCTTATTACCTCATCGGGAAAAACAGGAGTGACCCCGTTCAAATCAAGCACGCTTAAAGCGCATGACGAAGCTTTTAAAGAGCTTCCGAAGTTTGATAAAAGCCTACACTTATGCTCGCTGTGCTTCGAGCCCCTTTCGGTTATCAAAGCCATAACTTTATCGTTTTCTTTAAATTTAATCTCCAATGGGTTTGAAAAGCTTATTGCATAATTTGAAATAGTATCCGGCTGAATTTTAAATATTCCTTTTTCCAGTACAATGTTCCCCGTGAATCTTGAAAAGTTCTCCTCCTCAATCTCAATTATTTCTCCCTCCGGCAATTCGCCCTTGCCCTTAAACGACCTTACAAGAACTATATCGCCCGGCATAGCCCCTTTTAGATATTTGCCGGAGATGAACAGGTCTTCATTTGTTTCAGTTTCTCTTACAAATCCGTATGTTCTGTTCATCTTTACAACTTCGCATTTTAAAAGCTTTGAAATGTCCGTATAAGTATATCCGTTCCTGCCCTCTCTTATTTTTCCGGATTTTTTCAACTTTTCAAGGCAAACGGTAAAGCGCTTGAAATCAAAATTTTTTCCCCTGCACTTTTTTAAAAGAGTCCTGTACAAAACGGGATTTCTGCTTTCTTTAATTATGCTGATTATTTTCTTTGAATAATCCTGTTTTCTTTCTCTTGGGAATTTTGTATTTTGTCTTTTCTTTTTATTCATATCTGCTCCTGAAATTACACTTTTGATATGTTCATATTTTTTACTTTTATCTTATATAGTATACAGCTTATTTTTCAATAAGGGCTTGCCCGTCATTCAATGCGGCAAGGGTCGGCATTGCCGACCGGCTGTTCAGTAGAGGATTGTATTCCACTACTGAACGGGTAATGGAACCGTCGCCTATAGAGGCGGGGGATATCTTGCCTAAGCTATATAAAAAAACCCTGCGTAACCTTAACGCAGGGCAAGCTATTTATTAGCGATAAGTAATAAAATTAACAACCAGCGTTACCACAAAAAAGATAACTGCACATACTCTGGTCAACTTTGACAGCTTTGCGTCACGGGTATTACCCATGTTTCCCGAATAAAAGGAATCGTTCTGACTTCCGCCGATTGCCGATGTCATTCCCTCATCCTTTCCGTTCTGAACCAGAACTACAAGAATAATTAATATACTTGAGATTAGCAGTAAAATACCGCTGATTATTTCCAATTTAGTCATAGCGTTCTCCTCCGTTGAAAGTCAATGCAATTAGTATAACACTAAAAAAACAAAATTGCAATACTTTTTCAAAAAAAATCGCAGTTTTATGCGCCATTGCAAAAAACTGCGAATCAAAATGAAATATAACCCCAATTAGCTTACGACGTCTGAAACAATTTTTGAAGCGTCGTCAACTGCGTCAGTCACTCCCTCTTGAACATCACTTGCTACGCCGTCGTTATCGTTGTCGTTGTCGTTGTCGTTAGACGTTGCGGAATTATTATCAGACGTCGAGTTAGTCGTTGTAGTTGTTTCTGATGTAGACTTAGTTGTAGTTGTTCCATTGCTTGAAGCCTTATCGTTATCGTTATTGTTTCCGCAGCCGGCAAACATCATTGCACAAACTACAAGACTTAAGCTCATTGCAATAAGCTTCTTCATTTTAATCCTCCATTCCTAATTGAAACTGCGCCTGTATACTCAACGCAGCTCCTGCGTGAAATTAGCGCTCACGGTCGGCCTAATAATTGAAAAACAGCAAAATATAAGCTTAACTTAAAATCGGCTGTTTTTTGCGCTGCGCCATTGCAGCGGCTTTATTTAAGCGCCAATGAGAACTTGTTGATATTATTGCACATTTTTTAATTAATATACAAAAATATAGATTTTTTCATTTGTCTGTGGTATTATTTATTAAAAAGAAAGCTAAATCATATCCGGTTCAGAAACCTATAATTGTATTTTTGCTTTATCATTTTATTTACTCCGAATAATATTATAATCAGTGAAACTATCCAGAAAACCTCTCCTGTCATTGTATAAAGAGTGCGTTTTTCAATGAGATTTGCCTGTGAAATTATCTCTCCCGAACCGCTTCCCGTTATTATTTCAACCGCTTCGCCGTATGGGGTAATAACTGCTGAAATTCCGCAGTTTGCCGCTCTTAAAACATATCTGCCGTTTTCAACGGCGCGAAGCTGAGAGTGTCTGAAATGCTGTACTCGGGCAGATGTGTTTTCAAACCACGAATCATTAGTTGAAACAATTATTATCTTTCCGCCGTTTTTAACCTGTCCTCTTGCAATAGACGAGTATATTGATTCAATACACACCACCGACGTAACTTTCCCATGACTTGTATCTATAACAGTATTGTCTTTTCCTGTCGACAGACTTTCCTTGTCCGACAAAAGTCTGCCGAACGGAACATATTCTCCGAAGGGAACAAGACGCTGTTTGAAATATGATGAAACATCCTGAGTATCTGGATTTATATATGAAAGCGTGTTATAACGCTTTTCGCCTTCTTCGTCATAATAAAAACAGCCTACAGCGATGACGGTGTCGGTCGAACTTGAAAGCTCCGTGAGATAAGAAGTTGCCTCACTTTGATTGATATTCTCGCAAAGCGCCGTTTCAGGCATAACAACCAAGTCTATTCCGTTAAGATCAGCTTCATCAAGAATCGCATTATATTCGGCGAACACCCGATTTTTAGACGCTCCCCATTTTTCCGCTCCCATAACAGAACCCTGAGCGATAAGTACGTTTATCGGTTCTCCGTTAGTCAGCGCACCGGAGCTTATTTCTGAGCTAAGCCTTATGATTCCATAGCTGAACGTTATCAGGTATATAAGAACGCAGGACGCAAAGGCAGTAAGAGCCTTTTTATAATATGCATAGGATTTGATTCCCACCGCTATAAGCGAATTTATCGAAACAATTATTATGCCTGTCACTCTGCCTCCGAAAAGTGAGGCTGACTGCATAAACGGCGTAAAGCTTATACATGAAAGCTCTATCCTCGACCATGGAAAGGAGATAAACGGTATCACCTCCATGATGTATTCCCCAAAAACAAATAAAAAAGCAAATGTGAAAGAATCCGCTACTCTCCCCTTTGTAAACTTCTGAAAAACGGACATCGTAAGGACAAAAAGCAAAGACGTCAAGCCCGCAAGAAGAGCTATTGCCAAAACAGAAAGCAAAAGCCCTGCGGCTTTGGGTATTTCAATCAAATCACCGGTCTTAATCAAAAAGGCATAATTGAATATATTATACAACAAGGCGAACGCTGACATTTTTTTCAGATAAAGCCTGAAATCATGCTCGTTTATAACGCTTATACAAAGCGGGACAAGTCCGACGAAGCAAAGCATCGGAGCGTCAAGACAGGTCTGCAAAAGTCCCATTATAACCGCCGATACACATGGCAGACCTATCTGCTTAGATTTTTTTCTTATATTTAAAAATTTATTCTCCATACAGATTATTTTTAACAATAGAGAATAAAATATTTATTTTGATTAAATAATTAAAAGGACAAAATAAAAGGAGAAGGCTTATTTTGATAAATCACAAAACAACAAATAAAAATATAAAAATAACTCTTCCGCCGCAAGCGGAAAAAGCCATTGAGATGCTTGAATCAAACGGTTTTGAAGCTTATGCCGTCGGAGGAAGCGTTCGTGATTCTCTGTTGGGAAAAACGCCGTATGACTGGGATATATGTACAAGCTGCAAACCTCAAGGGCTTATTAAAATTTTCAGCGGATATAAAATTATTGAAACAGGCTTAAAGCACGGCACTCTTACGGTTATAATAGATAATATGAAGCTTGAAATAACGGCTTTCCGGCGGGAATCAGACTACCCCGATCATCGCCGTCCCTCTCAGGTGGACTATGTTTCAAGCCTAAGCGAGGATCTTTCAAGACGTGATTTCACTGTAAATTCTCTTGCGTATAATAAAAAAAGCGGTTTAACTGACATTTTCGGAGGACTGAACGATCTTAAAAACAAAGTTATCCGCTGCGTTGGAGATCCTAACGTTCGTTTTGAGGAGGACGCTCTAAGGATACTCAGAGCAATTCGTTTTTCATCGGATTTAGGATTTTCTGTAGAAGAGAAAACAAAAAAAGCGATATTTAAAAATAAACGCCTCATTAAATACATTTCAGGTGAAAGAATCAGAGATGAACTCATAAAGCTTTTATGCGGAAAAGACGTTTTAAACGCCTTGCTCTCATTTCGGGAAGTTATATTTTTTATAATTCCCGAGCTTGAAGCGTGCAATCGCACCGAGCAGAACACTCCTCATCACTGCTATAATGTATACGAGCATATTACACATTCAGTTTCAAATATTGCACCCGAGCCTGAACTTCGCATGGCTATGCTTCTCCACGACATAGGAAAGCCTTGCGCAAAAACAACTGACGGCAGAGGGATTGATCATTTTAAAAATCATCCTGCTATAAGCCGGCAAATGTCGGAAAACATATTAAAGCGTTTAAAGTTTCCCAAAAAAGATAATAATTATATATGTGAATTGATTTCACAGCATGATAACAGACTTGCCGAGGACGAAAAAACTGTCAGGAAATTTATATCAAAACACGGCAAACACTTTTTCAACGATTATATACAAATCAGATTTGCAGATACTTATGCTCAATCAAGTTTCAAAAGGCAAGAAAAAACAGACAGCATAAAAAAGGTCAGAATCATAGGCGAAGAAATAATCGGCTCTGCAATTCCGCTTGATATACGAGAGCTTGATATAAACGGAAACGACCTTCAGAATATGGGACTAAAAGGAGAACAAATAGGAAAAACTCTGAATATTCTGCTGAACGCAGTTCTGGATAATAATGTAGCCAATAATAAAAATAAACTTATAGAATATATAACTAAGGCAAGATGTCCCCCGCCTCTATAGGCGGCGGGTTCCATTACCCGTTCAGCAGCGGTATACAATCCCCTACTGAACGGCCCGGTCGGCGATGCCGACCCTTGCCACGTTGAATGACGGGCAAGCCCTTATTGAAAAAATTCAAAATAAAACTGTTGACTTTTAAAACACGGAAATATATGATAATGTTAAAATACTAATTAAATTCAGTTTCTATCGGGTCAAACCGATTTTTAAAAATAAATTACAGGAGGAATTTAATCATGAGTAAGTTAAAAGGAACAAAAACAGAAGCAAATTTATTAGCAGCTTTTGCAGGCGAGTCACAAGCGTCTACAAAATACAGATACTACGCAAGCAAAGCTAAAAAGGACGGCTATGTGCAGATCGGCAAAATTTTTGAAGAAACTGCGGACAATGAAAAAGAACACGCTAAGATTTGGTTTAAGCTTTTAAACGGCGGAGCGATTCCCGACACGGTGAGAAATCTTGAGGACGCTGCTGCCGGCGAAAACTATGAATGGACGGATATGTATGCAGAATTTGCTAAGACCGCTAAAGAAGAAGGCTTCAGCCATATCGCATTTCTTTTTGAAGAGGTCGGCAAGATTGAAAAAATGCATGAGGAAAGATACAGAAAGCTTATTTCAAATATTGAGGGCGACTGCGTATTCTCAAAAGACGGCGATGTGATTTGGGAATGTGCAAACTGCGGTCATATTGTTATCGGACAAAAAGCTCCTGACATCTGCCCTGTATGCTCTCATCCGAAATCATATTTTATGGTGAAGGCTGAAAACTATTAATCATTCACAGCTTTCAGTATTAAAAAAGCAAGCCCGGCGGTTTTACTTCCGTCAGGCTTGTTTTTTTCAATAAGGGCTTGCCCATCATTATAAACAAGATAGCTGTATGTATCATGTTGATTATTTTATTTTGCTGTATACTTTCCCCTTTTTAAGATTAATTCCCTTATACTCTGCAAGCTCTGACACAGTGACAATCTGATAACCCATCTTTTTTAGTTTAGGAACTATGTTTAAAACAGCTTCCTTTGTAGAACCGTGAATGTCGTGCATTAAAATTATATCTCCGTCGCTTACATTTTGAATAACGCTTTTATACGTTGCCGAAGCGCTTTTGGTTTTCCAGTCCAAAGTGTCTATATCCCACGTAATCAACGGTTTATTGACATTTGATTTCACAGTTGAATTGACCGAACCGTAAGGAGGACGCATAAGAGTCGCTCCGTAACCGATTATGTTTTTTATCTTTCTATCGGTTTTGTTCATCTGACTTTTTATGCTTTTTGCAGATAAAAGACTTAAATCAGAATGGTCGTACGAATGGCTTCCTATCTCGCATCCTATAACGTCCGCCTTTTTTAGAGCCGATTTGTAACTATCCACCTGAATTCCCAAAACAAAAAACGTAGCGTGCGCATCATTTTCATCTAAACATTTCAGAATAGACTTGGTATATTTCCCCGGTCCGTCGTCAAAGGTCAATGCAACCATTTTTTTATTTGCGTTGAAGCTTACATACTTCTTCTTTGCCTTGTTAGAGAATTTGCCGTTTATTTGTCCCTCCTTCTGCTTTAAAACGGCTCTGACCTTATATATATAGGTCTGACCTGTTTCTACCGTCTTGTCAAGATATTTTTTCTTCTGAACCGTGCCTATTAAAGTGAATTTCTTCTGTCCCTTAGCTTTTCTGAAAATCTCATAGCAGGAGCAATTATCTGCACCGGTAAATTTCAGCTTTATGCCATTGGTTTTCAGCTTAAGGGTTAAATTTATTTTTTCGCTTTTAAACTCGTCTATATCGATATTTTCACTTTCTGTGTTGCTTATGCTCACTTGCTTTGCCAAAGGCTGATTGCCTCCGACTACTGAAAAAATAGAAGCGCACAGCAATACAAACAGCAAAATGCCGGCAAAAACGCACGAAAGTATTTTATAATTTATTTTTTTTATCAAAGTTCTCATTTTATTCCTCTTTTTTGTCCTATTTTATATATTTTCCTTTTAATTTAAATTATAATATTATTATATATCATTTTTCAAAGCAAATATAGTGAATTTTATAGTAAAAATATTAATGGTAATTTAATAAAATGTAAAATATGACCTTAATAATTATGTTATATATAAAAACCGACTAAGAATTGTAGACTAAATAAATACAATCAACTTGTGCATTATTAACAAAAAAATCATCTAAACTATATGTAGTATTGCAAATTTATCCAAAACGTTATATAATTAATTTAAATTAAATTTCAATAAGGGCTTGCACGTCATTATAAACGATTGCAAAATTTCAAAGCAAAAACTTCACAAAATAAACTTTAATACAGAAAATTAAGCCTTTGAAAATCAAAGCAAAACATGGGGGTTAAAATGAAAAAAATACATACGATGCTTTTGGCTGACGACTCAAAAATCAACCGCGTTATGCTGAATGAAATTTTTAAAGACAGCTTTAAAATTTATGAAGCTGAAAACGGTGAGGACGCTTTAAATCTGCTTAACGACTTAAAAACGCAGATAGACATTATTCTGCTTGATATTGTTATGCCTAAAATAAACGGCATTGATTTTCTTATGCTAAAATCAAAAAATCCGGAGCTTAACGATATTCCTGTGGTCGTTATCACCGCCGCCGGTGATCCTGAAAACGAGCTTAAGGCTTTTGACCTCGGGGCGGTTGACTTTATAAGCATACCCTTTAATTCCGGAATCGTAAGACAAAGAGTTCTGAACATTGTAAGCAACAGCGACCGCAAAATGACCGAACGTGAAAACCTAATATTAAAACGTCAGAACAAAGCTCAAAAACAGCTTCAGACAATTCTCGACAATATGCTTGGCGGAGTAGCTTTAACAGAGTTTCGCCCCAACGGAGATATTGTTAATCTTTATGAAAGCAAGGGCTTTGACAAGCTGAATGAATACATAATAATAGATGATATAAGCACGTTTGATTTCGTTCACACAACAGACAGAAAAACAATCAGAAAGCTCACGCAGGACGCTTTGAAAAGCAATACAAGTTTTGATATTGACTTCCAGGTGTACAGTAAGTCAAAAGAAATAAAGTGGATAAATCTAAAAGGTAACAAAATTGATTACTCGAGTAAATACCCTGTTTTGCTGACAATTTCAGATGATATAACAAGATCCAAAAACAATGAGGAGGAAATACGCTACAGAGCGGAATACGACAAGCTTACCGACATATACAATCAAGAAACCTTTTATTCGAGAACGTCTGATATGATAAACGAATATCCTCAGACGCAGTTTGTAATTATTTATTGGAACATTGAAAGATTCAAAATCATAAACGATCTTCTCGGAACAAACACAGGCGATAAAATGCTGTACGATATGGGTCAGCATTTAAAGGCAATAGCCGGAAACGAGGGAACCTACGGCAGAATTGCAGCTGATCATTTTGCCGTATGTATTAACAAAAAATACTTGGACGTAAAAGAACTAAGTAAACAATCGGAACACTTTTTCGACGATATAATTCCTAATTTTACTGCAACCGTTTGCTTCGGAATATATGATGTAGAAGATCCGAATGTTCCGGTTGAGCATATGTGCGACCGTGCTAACCTGGCGCTTCAAAAGGTTAAAGGTGATTATTCGGTACATTACGCATATTATGACAAAACTCTTCGGGATACGCTTATAGCGGAGCAGGAAATTTACAGCGATATGACGGTGGCGCTGAAAGAGCATCAGTTTGAAATCTACGTTCAGCCTATTATTGATATAAATAACAAAAGCGTAGACAGCGGCGAAGTCTTAATACGCTGGAATCACCCTGAAAAAGGTCTTATTCCTCCAAATGACTTCATACCGTTGTTTGAGAAAAACGGCTTTATCAAAGAGCTTGATTATTTCGTTTGGGAGGAAGCCTGCAAACTTATAAGCGAAAGAGAGAAAAATCATCTCAGAAATATACCGATTTCCGTGAATATTTCAAGGGTTAATGTGCAAAACCCCAATCTGTGCAATTTAATTATCGGGCTTACTAAAAAATACAATGTAGACCCTAAAATGCTTAAGCTTGAAATAACCGAAAGCGCATATATAGATAATCCTCAGGAGCTTTTGGAAAAATCGGTTTATTTGCAGTCAAAGGGATTCACACTGTCAATGGACGATTTCGGCAGCGGATATTCTTCTTTGAATAATTTAAAGGACTTCCCTGTTGACATTTTAAAAATTGATATGCAGTTTTTAGGAGGCGCTAATATATCCTCCCGTTCGGGCATTATTATAACCTCGGTAATTAATATGGCTAAAAGGCTTAATATTCAAACCATTGCCGAAGGTGTTGAAACTAAGGCTCATGTCGAGTTTTTAGACAGCATCGGCTGCGACAGACTTCAGGGATATTATTTTTCACGTCCTGTTCCTGTTTCTGATTTTAACGAGTTTTCCGAACGCAGGATAGATTTCAGCTCAAATTATTACAGTCTTATTAAAAATACATCCGATTTTGATTTTCTGAAATCCAGAAACAGCGCTTCCTATCTTCTTTTCAGTAAAATGTCTTACGGGATTGCTGTTTTTTCGCTGAAGCAAGATACTTTCAGGTTAATATACGCAAATGATTCTTATTTGCAAATGACCGGCTGTTCAGCAAATGAAAGCCCTGAAACTAAGGAAACTTATTACAGCATTTCCGATACCGATCATCTTAAAAAGCTTCAAGAGGCGGCAGAATTAACCGTCAAGGACAAAAAAGAACGGACGGTCATCCTTGAACACAGCGTGCGAAACGGACGAAAGCTTATAAAAGCCGACATATCCTATTTTGACGGAAACCGTGAGCAAGCATTGATTTCAGTGAATGCAAGCGACATTACGGATATTACTGAAATGCAGAGCAAGCTGAACGCTCTCAGCCTTGAAGTAAATAAATCTAAAAATTCAATAATAGACACCCTCGACAATCTGCCGTGCGCCGTTATGGAGCTTGAATCAACCGGCGGAGCTTATGAAATAGCGTATTATAACAATTATGCTGCAAATGTTCTCGGCTACACGACCGAAGAATTTAACGCCGAAATTGTTAAAAACCCGATTAAGCTGGTTTATGACGACGACAAGGCTTACGCAGAGCTTCTTATGGAATATTACGTCCGTATTCAGGATTATACCAACTATGAACTCCGAATGGTAAAACGTGACGGAACTGTTATATGGGTAATGGGAAAGATGAATTGTGCAGAAGCTCACAATCAGGCGTTCACTCAAAATACTTTTATTGAGCTTACAGACAAACTTGAGGGCAAGCACAATACATATACAAATGACGAAAGAATCGAATCTTATTATAAATATCTTCATCCGCTCTATGAAAACATTCCCTGTGCAATAATTCATTATACAGTTGAAAAAGAACCAATCATCATAGACTTCAATAACGCTTACATTGACGTATTTATGGATGAATATATAGAATCCGGCAGGGAAAAAGCCTATGACAAATACATAGGCAATAGTATGCGAGGGCTTATTCCGGGGGATTTATATGACTTTGACAAACGGTTTATGAAATACAGGAAAGAACACCTGTGCGCAGAAAATGAGGATATTACTATTACCACTAAAAGCGGAAAGACTGTTAAAGCAACGCTGTCATACAATATAATAGATCTGCCTGACGGAACAAAGGCTTATCAGGATATTTATAACTTAGGCAAGATGTCCCCCGCCTCTATAGACGGCGGGTCCCATGACCCGTTCAGTAGCGGGATACAATCCCCTACTGAACGGCCGGTCGTCAATGCCGACCCTTGCCGCATTGAATGACGGGCAAACCCTTATTGAATCTTTCGGTTAATTAAAAGCAAAGGGCAGTTCATTGCGAACTGCCCTTTATTTATGCTTTTTTGTCGTTTATGCGAATGGATTCTCACTCTTATATAACATACCCTTTGGCTGATTAAAGCCGATTTCTTCAATTCCTAAATATCTGAATACGTTAAATATCGCCTTGCCGAAATGTCCGAACGCAACAGCTCCGTGATGCGGGAAATTGCCCTCAATAAGAACATGACGGTAAAAGCGTCCCATTTCAGGAATAGCAAATATACCAACTGCTCCGAACGAACGCGTAGCAACGGGAAGAACCTCTCCCTGTGCAATATATGAGCGCAGCTTTCCGTCAGAAGTGCTTTGAAGTCTGAAGAATGTAATATCTCCCGGAATAATGTCACCCTCAAGAGTTCCCTGAGTTACCTCTTCAGGAAGGCTTCTTGCCATAATCATCTGATATTTCATTGAACAGCTTGTAAGCTTCTTTGAACTTGTATTGCCGCAGTGGAAGCCCATAAATATATCCTTTTCGGTATAATCATACCTGCCCTTAATATCTTCATTATAAAGATCGTAAGGTACAGTGTTATTTATATCAAGTAAAGTTACTATATCGTCGCTTACACAGGTTCCTATAAACTCGCTTAATGCGCCGTAAATATCAACCTCGCAGGAAACAGGAATTCCCCTTGATGTTAAACGACTGTTTACATAGCACGGAACGAATCCGAACTGCGTCTGGAACGCAGGCCAGCATTTTCCCGCTATTGCAACATATTTTCTGTAACCCTTGTGTGTTTCTATCCAGTCTAAAAGAGTAAGCTCATACTGCGCAAGCTTAGGCAGTATCTCAGGCTTTTTGTTTCCCTCGCCGAGTTCAGCTTCCATATCCTTAACGACCTCAGGTATTCTCTCGTCGCCGTCATGAATTTTATAAGCCTCAAATAAATCAAGCTCTGAATTTTCTTCAATCTCAACTCCTAAATCAAACAAAGACTTTATAGGAGCGTTGCACGCCATGAAGTTTAACGGACGAGGTCCGAAAGAAATAATTTTAAGATCTTTAAGTCCGATAATAGCTTTAGCTACAGGAACAAACTCGTTTATCATACCTGCACACTCCTCAGCAGTGCCGACAGGATATTCAGGTATGTATGCTTTGATATTTCTCAGTCTTAAATTATAGCTTGCGTTTAACATTCCGCAATAAGCGTCTCCTCTGCCCTGGCAAAGATTATCTCCGCTTTCTTCAGCGGCAGCAACAAACATCGAAGGTCCGTCAAAGTGCTTAGCGAGCAAGGTTTCCGAAATCTCAGGACCAAAGTTTCCGAGATAAACGCAAAGAGCGTTGCATCCGTTCTTTTTAATATCCTCAAGAGCCTGAACCATATGGATTTCGCTTTCAACTATACAAATAGGACATTCATATATTTCAGCATCTCCGTACTTCTCCTTATAAGCCTTAACAAGCGCTTCTCTTCTTGAAACAGAAAGACTCTCCGGAAAGCAATCCCTTGAAACCGCAACTATTCCTATTTTTACCTTTGGTGTGTTATTGAACATTTTTATTTCCTCCATATATTTAGTATTATCATAAAAGCTTTAACAGCTTTTATGCTTCGTCCAATTTAATATTTTCACCTTTAAGACCTATAAATCCGCCGTCGTTCTGAACCCCGGATTCCTCATGGCAGATAAGCCATTTATTCTTAGCGAACAAAAGCTTGTTATCTCCGACAGACTTGTCAACTGAATCCGAAAGCTCGGTGTTAGTATCCTTAGGCAGAACCACAACGCATCTGAACCCATCATCTGAAACATGACACGGAGCGTAGTGGAGAGTGGTCGCATAAACCTCAATCATAGTCCCCTTAGGAACTAAAAAAACCTCGACCTTGCCGGTATCATATGTAAAATCGCTTTCAATATCAGGCTGCCATCCAAGCATAAGTATCATATCGGTAACTGCAATATTAATCTCACTCGAGCGATGATATTCAAGAGCGTTTAAAGCTTTGTTGTGACCGTTGCAATATCCTATCTGGCAAGGCAGTCCGCCGAAAACCTCTGTGCGCAGAGCTTTTTTAATATCTAAAGCTTCCAGTGACGGAACGCTCGGCACATAAACCACATCGTCCGGAAGCGGCGTGTTTACCATAGCGTCTAAAACGTCGCTTAAATTGTATCCTTTTATAATCCGTCCGTACTTTTTAAATCCGGGATCAAAAACTGATTTCACATCAATTCCAGCCATACAATAATCCTCCTTAATAATTTTTTCTTCTGATTTGAGAAATTTATTTAGTTACTAAGAATAATTATATCATTTATAAAGTGTTTAGTCAACGAAATACGGAATGTAAAGTTGCACTAAATTAGACTTGATTTTTTGTAAATAATAACATTGAAATCAATATAAAAGGAACAGTCCAATATGAACTGTTCCTATAAAAATTATGCTATGATTATTCTTCATCGCTTATTTCATCTGTCTTAAAGATGAACTTAACTTCTCCGTCCGTTTTACCGCCTATACCCGAAAAGTTTGTATAATCCTTTGATATATCTCCGAGAGCCTTAAACCTATCGACAACCTCAGTCAGATCTCCGTTGAAAAGATCAACTATCTTGCTTATTCCCTCGCTGTCAAACTCAAACATTCCGTCACGAACCTGCTTTGCTCCGTCCTCTAAGGCTTCGACTCCGTAAACAAGCTCTCCGCTTCCCGATTTCAGACTGACAAGACCTTTGTTAAGCTCCATAGCTCCGTCATATAAAGAATTTATTCCTTCAGCAAGAGTTTCAGTTCCTCTCTTTAATGTCCTTGAACCGCTCTTAAGCTCCGAAAGACCTCCCTTTAAGGTCTTTGAACCGGTTTTAAGCTTTTTGCTTCCGCTTGATAAATTGCTTACTCCCTTGTTCAGCTTAGCAGAGCCTTTATACAAGTCGTTCACGCCTGTTTTCAGCGTTCCTGCTCCGGTATTCAGCGTTTCAAGTCCGCTGTAAAGCGTTTTTGTACCTGTGTACAGCGTACCGCTTCCTTTGTAAAGCTGCGATATTCCCGTGCTTAAATCAGACGCTCCCTGCGACAGCGCTTTAGCTCCTGCTTCAAGACCGTTCTTCTCATCGGTAATTCCGGCAACAAGGCTTTGAGAACCCTTTAAAAGAGTTTCGGCTCCGTTTTTAAGCCCGCCTTCAGTATCAGATTCAAGCTGCTCAAGCAAATTCTTCTGACCCTCGATAGTTTTGCTCAGAGTTTGATACATAGTTTGATATTCAGCATTAGAGGGGTCTGAATCAGCAAGCTTTTTAAGCCCTGCCAAAACCTGCTCGTTAGCGGCGATAGATTGTTCAACGCCTTCTTTAGTCAAGTCAAGCCCGTCGTTTAAAGCTGATATTCCCTCGTTAAGAGCCTCAGCGCCGTCCTTGACGTCGCCCACTCCGTCCACCAAGCCTTCCGCTCCTGTTTTTAATGAGGAAGCTCCGTTGTCAGCGTCTTTAAGACCTGTATTAAGACTTTCTGCTCCGTCCACCAAATCCTTTGTCTTGGTATATGCGGTCGAAGTACCCGACTTCAAGGTTTCCGCACCGGTCTTAAGCTTCGACGAACCGGTTTTTAAGTCAGAAGTACCCTTTTTAAGAGTTGAAACCCCCGAATTCAGATTCTTAATACCTGTAAACAGCTTATCTGCTCCTTTTTTGGCAGACTTAATGCCCTTATATAAGTCTGTTGAACCGCTTTCAAGCTTCTGTGCGCCGCTGTTTAGCTCTTTAGCTCCGCTTTGAAGAGTATCCCCTCCGTCGCTGAGCTCATCTATTCCGTCGATTAAATCCCCCGAGCTGTCAAGAAGCGTTTTTATTCCGTCATACAAATCGGACGTACCGTCAACAAGCTTGCTTGAAGCGTCGCTTAAATCTGAAACAGAATCCGCTAAATCGTCTATGCTGTCGACCTTGTCAAAATCAAGGTTGTTCCAAATACTATTGGTTGCAACACTTATTGTAGTAGTCAAAGAGAAGTCCTTAACGTCCGCTGTTATTTCAACCGACTCAGGTATTTCTATATCAATATCCTTATCTAAATCAGCTTCAATTTCCTCCGGACCCAAAGACTCTTTCAATCCGGGCATTGCATAACCCACAACGATGCTTCTGTTGCCGTCTGAAATAAGCTTTCCGTTTGTTATTTCAATATTGCTGAACACATCATTGTCAAGTATCATTCCCGTTCCCATTAAAAACGGAACTGACATTTCTGTCTTTTCGCCGTTTATTTCAACCGTCTTTTTTAGATTGTTTATATAATCTATCTTTATTTTGACCTTTCCGCTTTTTCCCTTGATGTCAGACGGAGAAATCTCCTCTCCGTCAAGATAATATGTCAGCTTCACCGAAACGGGAGTCTCTTCTGTTGAAGTCCCCTGATAATAAATATCATTGCCGTCAGCGTTCCATGTAAGCTCGTTTCCGTTCTGAGTGAACTCTTCATCGCCCTTTACGTTTTCAATATTCTGAAGCGCCGAGCTGTCTGTTATACTATCTATACCGGACGGATTTTTCAGCCAGTCCGAAACTATAACCTTTTGAGCTGTTCCGTCTGCTCCGGCTATAACATAGACCGTTTCGTCTTTTGTTACTTCACCGTCAGACTGCGCTGACGAAGCCGCTCCCGATTTCGTATCTGACGTTTCTTCAGCCAATACGCCTAAGCCTGTTGAACCGATAACAATTAAGAATGCCGTAAGTCCTGCTAAAATCCTTTTAATCTGTTTTTTCATGTTAGTTCTCCTCTCTTGCTTGTATAACTGAGCTTTGATTGTCGGCGATGTGCTTATAGCCTTCATCACAATGCTTTAGCTCTTTAACCTTTACCCTGTTTTTGTCCGCTTCTCTTGCGTTTCTGAAGCCTATGCTCGAATGAATAATTATCTTATCGAATGCTGTAAGCATTGCAGGAAGCACAATAATAACGACTATCATACTTATTACCGCTCCTCTTGATATAAGGCTGCAAAGCGAACCTATCATATCAACCCTTGAATAAAAACCTACTCCGAAGGTTGCCGCAAAGAAGCAGCAGCCGCTTATTATAATTGACTGAATCGAAGTTTTAAGAGATATAGTGACAGCAGTTTTTTTGTCTTTGCCGAGGTTTCTCTCCTTTTTATATCTGTTGGTCATAAGTATAGCATAGTCTACCGTGGCTCCGAGCTGTATGGTTCCTATAACCACCGATGAAATAAACGGTATTACCGTACCTGTATAAAATGGAATACCCATGTTTATGAATATAGCAAATTCAATAACCGCAACTAAAATAGCCGGAATGGAAATCGACTTGAAAACCAGCGCTATTATCAAAAATACCGCCGCTATAGATATAGAGTTGACAACATTAAAATCGGTATCGGTTATCTCAATCAGGTCTTTTGTGCAAGCCGCCTCTCCTATAAGCATACCTTCATCGTCATATTTTTTAACTATATCCGAAAGCTTTGTGCACTGATTGTTCACCTCGTCAGAAGCAAGCTTGTATTCCGAGCTTACCAAAATAAGCTGCCATTCATCACTTTTAAGCATACTGACTATCGAATCGGGAAGCGCTTCACGGGGAATTGCATCGCCGATTATCGAATCAAGTCCCAGTGCAAATTTAACTCCGTCCACTTCGTTCATCTCGCTTATCATAGACTGAGCGTCCTTTGCTTTCATATCGGCATCTACAAGAACCATATGAGTCGAGTTCATATCAAAGTTTTCCTTGAGCTTTTCATTGGCTTGAATCGATTCAAGATCCTCAGGAAGAGTTCCCGCTAAGTCGTAATACACATCTGCATGATTATAACCGTATACGGCAGGAATAAGAAGAATTATAAATGCGGCAATTATCGCCTTGTAATGCTTAACAATAAAACCTGAAATTTTTTCGGTCGGAATTCTAAGCTCCTTATGCCTTGTCTTTTCGATAATCTTATCAAACACAAGAAGGAACGACGGAAGTATCGTTACCACTCCGATGACTCCGAGTATAACTCCCTTTGCCATAACGATACCCAAATCAAGACCGAGCGTAAACGTCATAAAGCAAAGCGCTGCAAATCCGGCAATAGTCGTTGTCGAACCTCCCGCCACCGACACAAACGTATTTGAAATCGCATGAGCCATGGCGCGTTTTTTATCTCCGCTGTATCTAACCGTCTGCTCTTTATAGCTGTTATACAAAAATATAGAATAGTCCATTGTCACGCCGAGCTGCAAAACTGCGCTCAATGCCTTTGTGATAAACGAAATCTCTCCGATAAAATAGTTTGTTCCCATGTTATAGAGAATGACCATTCCTATGCTCAACATGATTATAAAAGGTATTGCAAACGAGTCCATGAACAGACCTATAACTATCATTGAAAGAAGCCCTGCTATTACCACATACATAGGCATTTCTTCGTTTGTGACATTTTTTATATCGGTTACTACAGACGACATACCCTGTAAAAAGCATTGCTTATCCGATATCTTTCTTATTTCTTCAATGGCGTTCATAGTAGCGTCTGACGATGTTGACTCTTCAAAGAAAATCGCCATAAGCGTGGCGTTATCTGAATTGAATATCTCCTTAAAGCTGTCAGGCAGAACATCCATAGGTATTGAAATATCCGCTACCGAATCATACCATAAAACATCCGCTACATTATCTACATCTTCAATCTTTGATTTTATCTTAGCTGCTCCCTTTTCATCCATACCCTCTACAACATACATTGCAAAGGCTCCCTTATTGAAATCCTCAAGCAGAATATCCTGACCCTTCATTGTGTCAATGTCTTCAGGAAGATACGACAGAATATCATAATTGATCCTCGTGCCTGCCATTCCGATAATTGACGGAATAAGCAGAAGAAGGCTTATTATGATAATGGGGATTCTCAACTTCACTATCCCTTTACCGAATTTCACCATCATAAATATTGTCTCCTCTTTAATTTTTACGCCCTACTGTTCAAATAATAAATTATGTAAGACCGTAAATCATATTAAGTAGTATATTATAAAAATGACCGTTAGTCAATATTTTTTGTTTATAAAAATGACCTAAAGTCATATTTTTGTATGTTTGCACAATTACTTTAAAATCAAAAACTGACTATTAGTCATTTTTGCTATATTGACTTGTTAAGCCTGTTCGTTTATAATGAAAAAAGAGGTATTTTGTTTTTAATTTGCGTCAAAGGAGAAATCAAAATGAGTAAGATTCTTCAAAACAAGCTTATGAAAAAAGAATCTCTTATGAGTAAAGCGTTTGATCTTTTCGTTAAAAACGGTATTGCCAAAACCTCTATTTCTGATATTGTAAACGAAGCCGGCGTTGCAAAAGGAACATTCTATCTTTATTTCAAGGACAAATATGATATACACAACAAAATAATAAAGCACAAATCGAGCGAAATTTTCACAAAAGCGCTGGACGAGCTTAAAACTCAGGATATAAAAGAGTTTGATGACAGAGTTATATTTGTTATAGATTCTATCATTAATCAGTTGAACAAAAACAAAAGCCTGTTAAAATTAATATCAAAAAATCTGAGCTGGGGGATATTCAAATCTGTTATTTTCATTGACGACAACAGTGATGAAATTAATTTTATGGAAGTTTACAAACAAATGATCCTCGGCAGCGAAATAGAATTTGACGAGCCTGAGATCATGCTCTTTATGATAGTTGAACTTGTAAACTCAACCTGCTACAGTTCAATTCTCTATTCTGAACCTAAGAACATAGACGAGCTTAAACCTTATCTTTATAAATCGGTCAGAAAAATAATAGACAGCCATAAAAAATAACAATAAAGCCAAAAAGCCTTAAAGCAAACCTGTAATTTGCTCTAAGGCTTTTATTAATTTCAATAAGGGCTTTATCGTCATTCAACGCTTCTTTTCATTTCCGCAAATAAGACCTCTCGAGCCTGTCGCAATATAAATGCGTCCGAATTCCCTAGGATCTCCCGAGATGCTGATAACCGTTCCGAAGTGCTGATTATCACTACTTATAAGATCAAAGGTTTTGCCGTAATCGCAGCTTCTCCAAAAGCCGTAATGCCCCATAATGACTCCTGACGTAAATATTGTCGGAACATTTCCGTCATCCTTAGGTTTTCCGAAACCAATGCCTAAGGTAAAATCACCCGGTTTTGTTATATGTATGCAGTCCACAGTCTTAGCTTTATCATCAAATTCAAGCCGCCAAATTCCCGCTTTACCAAAAGAAACCCACAGGGTTTTTTCTTTCCCCGGCTCTGCACGAACTTCAAAATCATTCTTATCCTGCATTTTATCGTTCGTTTGTATTTTAAACATCCGATTCGGAGAACATTCATAAAAGGTTCTTGCCTTATCAGTGCTTATAAACATTTTTGACTCTTTATTTACCGCCATAAATATGTCAGGATTCACTCTGTCGGCAAACAAGTGAACAGGCACGGGATTTTCGGTATAATCGGATTTTCCTATAAATTCAGACCTGTTCCATGTTTCTCCCTCGTCATCTGTGTAAACAATGCAGTCGGTCAAAAAGATATGTCCCTGAGCTATTGCCCAAACTATTCTTTTTCCGTCCGCAGAAACAGCCGTCCAGCCTGAATTAACATTAGGCTTTTGTATTTCATCACAAAGTCTGTCTATTTTATCATTTAACCCGTAAGGATAGCATAAACGCCTCCAAGTCCTGCACTGATCATGTGAAATTATAATACCGCCCTTTGTATGACCTGTCCAGTTTCCTCTGGGCGTGGCAACGACAATCTCCGGGTTTTCGTCTGTAAAATCCGCATTCAGACAGGTAATATACCTGTCTCCCTCATCGTTAGAAAAGGAGTTTTCCGGAATTTCATCAAGCTTACGAAAAGCAAATCCGCCCAAATCACCTACAATATCTATACATCTTACCTCTCCTTTAGGAGGACTGTACACGTTTAAGTGAACCGTTTCCTCCATACCTTCGCAGAGCGGCTCCCAAATAACAGTTTTGCCATGTTTTGAATCGGACAAATTATACGTTGCGAAAACTCCAGTTCCCGTGTTAAATACCGCCATATCGTGGTTAAAAGGATTTATTTTAATATCGCTCATCCAATGCACAAGAAGTCTTCCGCCATTATATTCGGGCTTCATATAAGGAATATTAAAATTAACCTTTCCTATGCTTAAATTATAAAGAATAGTTTTCCAGCTTTTCCCGTTATCAAAGCTTATGTAAATGCTGTTTGAATGAGCTTCTCCTATTTCTGTCAGAACAAGCATACCATCGCAGAAGTCAACTCCGCCCAGTCCTACGCCGTTCACCTCTTCGGGAGTGACATCTGCCTCCGAACCACAGATTATTTTACCGCTTTCGTCAAGCTCATATCTGAATATCTTTCCGCTCACTATTTCCGCCGAGTCACAGGTATAGCGGTCGGGATTCGAATCGGCTCCCGTCTGACTGAAAGTAACGTAAAAATACCGTTTTCCGCTTTTTTTATCAATACCTAAAGCGCTTCTCTGAGCGACATATCCCAAGAGCCCGGACATAACGGACATATCCGCTTCCGGCTGGCGAACTTTAATGAAATTCCCGCCGTTATCGTATGATACATACAGCGAATGACCCCGGAATCTTTCGCAACTCCTGACGCTGATATTCTCTCCGCCGCTTGTTCCTGCAAACAATGTAATTTTTCCGTTTGACAAAACGGAATTTATAAATGTAATGTTTTTCTCCCCGTTGATGTCTAGACTCCGCCAGCTTTCCCCCTCGTCGGAAGAACGAAACAATCCTTCTGTTCTCGAAGCATAGAATAAACAACCGCCGCTTTTTATAAGCCTTTCGCCGGTTGCTCTGCCCATGCAATTCCCATGTATTCCGCACGGAATCGGCTTTGTTTCAAAGCTGTTTCCTTTATCTCGGCTTATACAAAGCTCTCCGCTTATATCATTTCCGCAAGCCATATAAAGAACGTCTTTATCATTTTCATCTAAAGCAATAGAAAGCGGATAGCATTGATTTGGCTTTACAGAAGTCACGCTGTCGATAAGAGAAATCCACCTGTTATTCTCAAAATCGAACCTGTATACTCCTCCTATGTCAGTTCTGGCATAGAGAATATCAGGATAATTCGGGTGAAAAACAAATCCGGTAACAAAGCCTCCTCCGCCTATTTTAAAATTCTTGTATTCATATCCGATTTTATTCATATCATCATACCCCCCATAGGAATATTCTCATCAGCTTATTGCACAGTAAATTCTAATCAAGCTTTTCTCTGTTTACCATATAAATTCCGAAGCTGACCAGTACAAGGGCAAAAATTGCTTCCAACCCGAAAGCGTCTGTTTCTCCTAAAAGAATTACCGAGAATACTGTACCGAATACGGGATTCATAAAACCGAAAACGGTGATTTTTGACACAGGATTGTATTTTAAAAGCACCGACCAGATGCTGTATGCAACAGCCGAAAGCAAAGCGAGATACAAAAGAATTAAGACCGCTTTATATGACGAAAAGCTAATTCTTCCTCCGAATATTAATCCGACGGCAGTCATGACCGCACCGCCGAAAACAAACTGCCATCCGCTTAATAAAACAGGGCTTTCACCGACTGAATATCTTTTCATCAAAACTGACGACATCGCATAGCCAATTGCGGAAATTAAAATGAATCCGTCGCCTGATAACGTGAATTTAAATTCAAGCCCCGTCAGATTTATAAGTATTATTCCGATAAAGCCTATAATACTTCCCGCAAGCTTTGCATAGTTTATTTTTTCAAGTCTGAAAATTATACACGATACAAAAACAGCTATAAAAACGCTTGCCCCGTTAATAATCGACGCTTTTACTCCGCTTGTATTAGAAAGACCTATATAGAAAAACAGGTACTGTATAATTGTCTGAAACACAGCAAGCTTCATTATCTTTCCCGTTGATTTTTTACTTGGCAAAAGAGGCTTTTTAGCCGCAATACTGCCGAAGATAATAACAAAAATCCCTGCCAGAATAAATCTTATTCCCGCAAACAGAATCTGTCCGAATGTATCTTTGTTCTTTATATCAAAAAGCCTATAGCCTATTTTAATACAGGGAAACGCACTTCCCCACAGAGCGCAGCAAATCATTGCCGCCAAAACCACAACGTATGTTTTAGTCATAAAGCTCTCAAGTCTGTTTTCAGACAATGAAATTCTCTTATCTTGAATACCGTTTTTTACTGTCATTTACAAGCTTTCTCCGATTCAATAAGGGCTTGCCCCGTCATTCAATAAGGGCTTGCCCCGTCATTCAATGCGGCAAGGGTCGGCATTGCCGACCGACCGGTCAGTAAGGGATTGTATCCCGCTACTGAACGGGTAATGGAATCCGCCGCCTATAGAGGCGGGGAACATCTTGCCTAAGTTATAATTTAACCTTCATATTGACTCCAGTTTTCATATCTGATCATATGATATAATTGGTTTACAACTTTTTTCTGCGATTCGTAATCGCTCAAAACCTCTGCCTTTTTGTTAAAAACATCGTCTGCCAAAGGCGTCATTGAAGCTTCATGCTTGGGAAGCTTTTTATTGCTGTAATATGTTCCGAAAAGATAAAGGGGACTTCTTTTATCCAGATTTTTATACTCTTGTCTAACGATACTGCTTGTCATTTTGTGATGAATGTGACCGTATTCCCCTTCTTTATTATGTGTAGCTATAAGCTCCCAGTCCTTTAAATCAAGACATTCGTCAACAGCAGCTTCTATTTTATCTTTTATTCCGTACCAGTTATCTCTTTTGTTAAACGTTTTGTCAGGAAAATTCATAATAAACGGTACGTTTGATTCGTTTGTATGTTTTACCGCCTTAAAAAACTCTTCGCTTCTGGTTTTATTATAACCGTCCGTAATGCAAATTACAAGATAGCCGCCCTCTGTTAAATGCCCACCTCCCCAAATAGTTTCATCATCGGGATGGGCCACTATCATAAGCTTATTAACTTTAGAAAGATTAAGGCTTTTTAATTCATAATCGTCATAATAGCTTTTGCATACTCTTACCGTCCAGTAAACACACGAAATCAACAAAACTAACAAAATCATAACAACTATAAGGAGCTTCACCGCCCTGCGGATATTAAACTTTTTTATCATTTTTACCATATTTCTCAGAAAGCATGACCTCCTTTCGATGTTTTGCATAAATTCCCCCTGCGGTCTGAACAGCTAAAACAAGCGCAAAAATCAACGCTCCGCAAAGTGAAACAAGCTTTGCCTCTTTAAGAAGAGGAGCTTTATACACTATTTTTATATTATGATTTCCTTTTTCAACTTCAAACCCTATAAATGCGCTGTCCACTTTTTCAACATTTGTCTTTTTGCCGTCTACATAGGCTTCAAATCCATCTGCAAACGGTATGCTCATCTTAAAATAGCTGTTGTCATTCGTAACGTTTATTGACCCCTCGAATACATCTCCACCGGTTTTTGATTTATCAACTATAAACTCATCGACTCTGTTTTTTAAGCCTTCCAGCTCGGACTTTTTAACAGTATAAAAACGCCAGTCGGAAAGCGTATAGCTTCCTTTGGAAAAGCAAAAGTCAATACTCTCTATAGGCTCGTCCGAAGAAAGCACATAGCAAAACTTTTTATTATTGTTATAGTATTTCCATGACGGCTCTGTCAGCTTGTTTTTTACTCCGTTTACAGTAAAGTAAACATCGGACGGCTTTTCACCTGTATTATTGTCCGCCTCGCAGGTAATGATAAAATAATCGTCAATCGGCTTTTTTAGCTTAACGCTGCATTTATCAAAATTGTAAGAGCGCTTTTTAAGAGATTTTCGTGTTTTGTATTTTCCTTTGCGTTCAGCAGTATTCACAGTTATAGTATTTGTTTCTCTGTTATAACTGATATTTTCAGGCAAGCTGTCAAAAATCCCGTCTGACAAATAGTCATAAACCTCTATTTCCTCCACATTAACATCGTCTAAATTTTTATCAACAACGGTATAATCCAGCAGAGCTTTCATATTATACGGATAATCCAGCGAGATATATTGATTATAGCTCATCAGCTTTGACGACGCATATCCCAACGGCAAAACGTTTTCGTTTTTAAACAGAGTTAGATTCTTCGATTTTTTTACTTCTTTATAGCCGTAGGGCACTGTCATACTGCTTTTCAAAACGCTGTTATTTACAAAAAGATACTTTTTTCCCATATACAGATAAAAGAAGGGGTTGTCATTTTCAGAAACAATTGCTGAATTTCTGTGCGGCATTTCATTTTGGAACTCATCATAATAAAAATGATTATATAACTGATTCTGGAGAGATGAATAAACCGTTGTCGTATAATAATTCTTTCCGTATACCTTGTTCATCGTAACGCCCTCGTCGGCAAAAAGCGAGGAACGATATATACTACTGTCACCATCTGAAAAAGCTGATTCTTCGATTTCCTGCAAATATTCTTTATCAACTCTTATTAAATCTTCTGTTTTGCAAAGCTTATCCAATAAATTGACTTTTAGGCAAAATGCAAATACAACTGCGGTAACAATCGAAATAAAAAATCGTCTGCTGTTATTTTTATTATACATAAAATATGCAATGTTCACACTAAGCATATCCAGTACAATAGGAACAGAGTACTTATACTCTTTGCTGATAATTATAAATAAAGCTCCGCCTATTATAATACCGATATTCAAAGCCGTCCAGAATCTTAGACGTATATCCTTTTTTAAAATACCTGCCGCAAAATCCGCCGAAAGTAAAAGAGCCAGCGGAATAAAAGGAATCAGCGACTTTTCATCACAGTACATAAAACCGTTCATAACATAAGACGGAAGTCTGAAAATCACAAACGCTGATAAAACTATACCGATAAAACGACTTCCCCTGCGTTTTTTTATTATTGCAAAAACCACAGCCATAATGCTTAACACGCTAAGCCCCATAGAATAAGGCGAATACAATACAGATTTATAATCAACGGTGGGAAGCAATATTTCCATTAGCGATGTTTTAACATTAGTATTAGCTCTGCCGGACAATAAAGCATATATAGTCGGCATCCACAAAACGGCGGTAATCATTACCGAAACTATCATACATACCGCTAAATTTAAAACAGACTTGAAATATTCTTTTATTTTAAATTCAGGATTTTTATTTAAATACAAAGCGGTTATATAAACCAACACAGCTAAATAGCTCCCGATACTGAAATAATAACTGGTCAGCATTATCATAGCCAGACAAAATATCAGACCCGCACGGTTTTTCTTTTCAAAGAAGCTGTCGCAGCAATATAAAGCCCCAATCAAAAACGGAAAATACGACACAAACATTATATGCCTGTGACTGTGAAAAATAACAGGCGACGAAAGCAAAAACAAACAGCTTATAAAAAAAGCTATCTTAATGTCATAGCGTCTTTTTATCCAGAAATAAAACATTATAACCGAAACCATTACGCTTATTATGCTGATAGCCTGAATATATGCAGACATTGACACAAAAGGAAGCAGATAGCTGAACATTATCAGCGGATTATACAAACCGTAATAGGAAAAGTTATATATATTCTGTCCTGCACCTATATTCGGCGCAAAGCTGGGAAAGAAATTTTTAGTTTCGTAAAACAGATTCCTTAAATATTCGGGAATAGCATAATGCTGATTGTTCCAGTCCATTGACGAGCCATAAGCAAATTGAAACCTCGTTATTATAATAATTACCGCAAGATATATAATCAGCAGCAGACTTATGCAAATTAAATCTGATTTCATATTCCTTATTCTTTTTATCATTTTCATTAGCATACCTCTATAAAGAAATATATTCCTTTCTCTTTTTACGACAAAAAAATTGTATTATTTGATTAATACAATTATACTGCTCATTTTTTATATTGTCAAGGCTGCTCAGATAAAAACCAAAACTGTGAAAGCAATATTGATATATAAAAATAAATATGGTATAATAACATCAGCATTTTGAAAGGGAACTCTAAATATGAAGCGATATAAATACGATACTCATGTTCATTCAAAAGAAGGCTCCGCCTGTTCTGACACTCCGGGCGAAGTACATGCGGTAAGGTATAAAGAGTCCGGCTATGACGGAATAATAATAACCGATCACTTTTTCAGAGGCAACTGCGCCGTACCTGACGCTGTTCCATGGAAGGAACGTGTTGAGCTTTTCTGTCTTGGATATGAAAACGCTAAAGCTAAGGGCGAAGAAATCGGTCTGGACGTGTTTTTCGGTTTTGAAACGTCATTTGACGGAACGGACATACTCACCTATGGAATCGAGAAAGAATTTCTGATAAATCATCCTGAATTTTTAGACGTGACAAACACGGGAGATGTTAAAGAGTATATAAAATATGTTCGTGAAAACGGAGGAATGTGCGTTCATGCGCATCCGTTCAGAGAGGCTTGGTATGTGCCTTTTATAAAGCTTTTCCCGAGCGAAATTGACGCTGTTGAAATTATAAACGGCAGCCATACCGACAAGCGTTTCAATGAACGTGCCGAATATTTTGCAAAAAGCTATGAGCTTCCCTATACGGCAGGAAGCGATACGCATAATTATTACAATGATGATAAAGTAACTACCGGTATTATTATCGATCACAGGCTGACCTCTATACAGGATTATATTGACTGCGTTTTAAATAAAAAGATCTGCGAGATTTGCGAATAACGGAATGTGTTCAGAAATATCATTTGCTCTTAAATTCACTAAATTATAACTTAGGCAATGCCGACCCTTGCCGCATTGAATGACGGGCAAGCCCTTATTGAACAAAGGAAATGAGAAAATTAATACTTGAAATATTAAATTTATTATGTTATACTATGAAAGATATTAAGGTTCATTCAATCCGAGATATAGGTGTGCAGGTCCTGTGCAATGAAACGCTGTGAACCATGTCAGGCGGGGAACCGAGCAGCATTAAGCAGTTTGTTTTATGTGACGCAGCTTCGCCTGCCCGCCTATATGTCGGATTGATTTTTTATTTAAGCTAAGTTTCAGATTTAAGGAGAAGAGGTATATGTATCACGCTTTATACAGAAAATGGCGTCCTCTGACGTTTGACGACGTCGTATCTCAGCCGCACATAACCACAACTCTGAAAAATCAGATAAAGAACAACAAAACTGCGCACGCATATCTGTTTACAGGTTCAAGAGGCACGGGTAAAACCACCTGTGCAAGAATATTTGCCAAATCTGTAAACTGCCTTAACATCAAAGACGGAAATCCATGCTTAGAGTGTGAAATATGCAGATGTGCGGATAACGAATCTCTTACCGATATAATTGAGATAGACGCAGCTTCAAACACAGGAGTCGATGACATAAGAGCGTTAAAAGAGTCGGCTGAATATCTTCCCGAACAGTGCAGAATAAAGGTGTATATTATAGACGAGGTTCATATGCTGTCTATAAACGCATTTAACGCATTGCTTAAAATTATGGAAGAGCCTCCCGCTCATGTAATATTTATATTAGCCACCACCGAGGTGCATAAGGTTCCGGCAACTATAATATCACGCTGTCAGCGTTTTGATTTCAGAAGAATAAGAAATGAAGATATAGTTTCAAGGCTTATGTTCATAGCTGAAAAAGAAAATATAAAGCTCGATTCTGACGCAGCGGCGCTGATAGCCAAAATTTCAGACGGCGGAATGAGAGACGCTCTGTCCCTGCTCGACCAGTGTATCGCTTACTCAGAAAACGTTGATTTAAAAACCGTTTCGGACGCTGCCGGAATCGCAGGAAGAGATTATCTTTTCAATATAATTGAGGGAATTTTCGCACATGATATAAAAAGCGTAATGGAAACTGTAGCTTCGCTTTACGGCATGGCAAAGGATATGACAAGACTGTGCAGCGAGCTGTTGGAGCAGATGCGCAATCTTATGCTCATAAAAGCCGTTCCGGGAAACGATATGGTGATGTGTCTTCCCGATGAATATAAAAGGCTGAAAACTATCGCTTTGAAAACAGATATGGGACAAATACTTGAGAAAATTGAAATACTGAGCGAATGTAATATAAACCTTACTAAAGCAGTTTCTAAAAGAATTGAGTTTGAAATGTGCTTAGTTAAGCTTTGTTCGGTAAGCGGAATATCATCAAGCTATCAAACGGTTTCAAATAATGTTCCAAAGCCGGCAAGCCGGACTTCCGCTTTAAGCTCAGTTCCCGAAATGCCGGACAGCGCACCTCAAAAGGCTGACGATACTATTAAAGATGAACAGAATAATATACCTGACTTAACACCTGTTAAGCAAGAGCCTTCTCAGAAAGACGCTCAGACGCATAATGAAAGCTCGATTGAAAAGAACACTGTTAAGAAAAAAATAACTACAAAGGACTTTTCACCGCTTGACTGCTGGGATGAAGTGGTTGAACGATTCAAGAATGAATGTCCTTCCGCTGTAGGTTTTTTGTCGGGTTCCAAAGCGTTTATCTATGAAAATATGATACTTATAATAGTCAAAGACGCCTTTGACCTCAAAATGTTCAAGCTTCAGCTTACAGATGTAAACCGGGTTATAACCGATTTCTTCGGGCGGAAATTTAAAGTGTCCGTTAAGGCAATGGACGCAGGAATCACAGGCTCTGAAAATAAAGATTCGGAATCTGAGAATAAAGCTCCGATCGACAAGCTTATTGACAAAGCTAAAAAAATGAATATCGATATAGAAATAAAATAATTTTTGGGAGGAATATAAAAACTATGAAAGCAAGATTACCCGCCGGTATGAGCGGCGGATCGCAAAACATGAATCAGATGCTCAAACAGGCTCAGAAAATGCAGGAGGAAATTCAGAGAGTTCAGTCGGAGCTTGATGAAAAAACATTCAAAGCTTCCGTAGGCGGCGGAGCAGTAGAAATAGAAATCCAAGGTAATAAAACCGTTCAGTCGCTTAAAATCAAGCCTGAGGTCGTTGACCCGGAAGATGTTGAAATGCTTGAGGATTTGATAATGAGCGCATTCAACGAGGCTATTAATAATATAGAAAAGGAAAGCGAAGAAGAAATGTCCAAGGTAACAGGCGGAGTTTCTCTTCCCGGATTATTATGATGGCAGAAGCAAACGCACTTCCGTTAATTGAGCTTGCAGAGCAGTTCGCTAAGCTTCCGGGCATCGGAATGAAAACAGCTCAGCGGCTTGCATATTTCATTATGTCTATGAGCGACGAAGAGGCTAAGGAATTTTCCGACGCAATTATCCGTGCGCACAGCACGATTCATATGTGTAAGATTTGTCAGAATCTTACCGATAAGGAAATTTGTCCTATCTGTGATGATTTGGAACGTGACCGCAAAACCATTTGCGTTGTCGAAAGTCCCAAGGACATAACCGCCTTTGAACGCACAAGAGAATACAAGGGAGTTTATCATGTTCTTCATGGGCTTATTTCTCCCATAAATAACGTTACCCCTGACAATCTAAAGATAAAAGAGCTTCTTTTAAGAATCAGCGGCGGAGAGGTTTCCGAGGTTATAATGGCTACTAACCCGACAGTCGAAGGCGAAGCCACGGCAATGTACATTTCCAAGCTTTTAAAGCCTTTGGGAATCAAGGTCACAAGGCTTGCATTCGGGCTTCCTATAGGCGGTATTTTAGAATACGCAGACGAAGTTACCCTTTTTAAGGCTCTTGAAAACCGAAATGAAATATAACTAAGGCAATGCCGACCATTGCCACGTTGAATGACGGGCAAGCCCTTATTGAAAAATCAAAGTCCCCAACCAATTTTTGGTTGGGGACTTTTCTGCGTTTTATGAATATAATGACGGGCAAGCCCTTATTGAATTTTATGTCGCTATTCCTGCAAACTGATTCTGATATAAATTATAATAGCATCCCTTTTGTTCAAGAAGTTCCTCATGACTGCCCTGCTCTACTACCCTGCCATCGTCTATGACGATGATTTTATCAGCGTCGATTATAGTGGACAGCCTGTGTGCGATAATAAGGCTGGTTCTGTTCTTCATGAGCGCTACCATCGCAGATTGAATATGCATTTCCGTTCTTGTATCAACAGAGGATGTAGCCTCGTCTAAAATAAGAATTTTAGGATCGGCAAGCACAGCCCGTGCAATAGCAAGAAGCTGTCTTTGACCCTGAGAAAGATTTGAGCCGCTCTCTGACAAAATGGTGTCATATCCGTCAGGAAGCCTGTTTATAAACCTGTCTGCATGGGCGGTGCGGGCGGCGTTTTCAATTTGCGAAAGCTCCGCCTGCGGCTTTGCATACGCTATATTTGAGCGAATCGTATCCGAGAACAAAACTGTGTCCTGCAAAACTATTCCTATTGTTTCACGAAGCTTATTCTTAGGGATTTTTTTAATATTCACTCCGTCTATCTTAATCTCTCCCGAATCAATCTCATAAAACCTCGTGAGCAGATTTACTACCGTTGTTTTACCCGATCCTGTAGCTCCGACTATAGCTATCTTTTGACCTCTTTTTATATCTAGATTAAAGCCTTTAAGAACAGGCTTATCGGGAACATAGCTGAACCTAATATCCTTAAAGCTTATATCTCCGCAAACGCTTTCAGGTGCGAATTCATCGTTATACTCATCGTCACGCTGTTCCGAAGCTTCATCCATGACCGAAAAAATTCTCTCTCCGCCGGCAATAGCGGTCTGAATCTGAGCATACTGATTGGCAATTTCGTTAATAGGTCTTGAAAACTGCTTTGAATAAAGTATAAACGCCTGAATCGTACCGATAGTGATACTTCCTTTTAACGCAAAATATCCGCCGAATGCAGCAATTAAAACGAAGCCGAAGTTTGAAACTATATTCATCAAAGGTCCCATTGAGCCGCCGCAGATCTGAGCCTTAATTCCGGTTTTCCTCAAATTATCGCTCATTGCGTTGAATTTATCAATGGCGTCCTTTTCCTTTGAATAGGATACAACCGTTTTATATCCCGTAACCATCTCTTCTATGTGACCGTTCAGTTCGCCGAGCAAAATTTGCTGACGCATAAAATATTTTCTCATAAATTTTGTCATTACGGATGAAAACAAAATAGTCAGCAAAATTGTCGATATGCTTATCAGCGTTAACACAGGCGAATAATAAATCATTATAGCCAGCGAACCTATAACTGTCAGAACTCCCGAAAACAATGAGCCTATAGACTGGGAAATAGAGTTAGATATGTTTTCAACGTCGTTAGTCATTCTGCTCATCAGATCGCCGTGATTATGAGTGTCTATATATTTTATAGGCAGAGTAACAATCTTTCCGAACAAATCCGTTCTCATGACTTTGACGGTTGACTGAGAAAGCTTTGCCGAAAACCAGCCCTGAAAATAAGTCACGACGGATAATCCCGCATAAACAAAGCCGAGAACTATCAGGTATTTAACTAAACTTGCATAGTCCGTTTCACCGGACAACCCTATAGCGTCGATTGCCTTTTGCTGAATTGACGGAGCGGCCAGATTTAAAACCGTAACGGCAAGCATAACTATCAAAAGCACAAAGAATATATATTTGTTCTTTCCCATGTATGAAAATATACGCTTCAGAGTGCCTAATGTGTCCTTAGGCTTTTCCACATTAACGACGGCGTTTCTCGGACCTTTTCCCATAGGTCTTGGAGGCCCTCCCATGGGAGCAGTTTGTCGATTTTTCACTTGTTCTGCCATTAGTTTTCACCTCCCTGATTGCTTTTCATCTGAGAATTATATATATCTCTGTAAATCTCGCTTGTCTTTAAAAGCTGATCATGAGTTCCTATTGCGCATAAAGCTCCATGCTCTAAAACGGCTATTCTGTCACAATTCATAACCGAAGCTATTCTCTGCGCTATTGTTATAACTGTGGTTCCTTTGAGATTTTCGTTAAGGGCTTTCTGCAGTCTTGACTCGGTTCCCAAATCAAGAGCCGAAGTGCTGTCGTCGAAAATAAGTATATCCGGCTTTTTAAGAATAGACCTTGCAATTGATAAACGTTGCTTCTGACCGCCCGAAAGCGACGCTCCCTTTTCGGCAATATAGCCGTCATAATCTCCGGGCATTTTTGAAACAAACTCGTCTGCCTGGGCAATCTCAGATGCCTTTTTTATCTCTGATTCAGAAGCGTTCTTGTCGCCCCAGCATATATTTTCAGAAACCGTGCCTGAAAAAAGCTCGCTCTTCTGAAGCACCATGCCTACTCTTTTTCTCAGAGATTCCAGGTCATATTCTTTAACGTTTACGCCGTTGACCAAAACCTCTCCCTCGTCTGCGTCATAAAACCTCGGGATAAGATTAATAAGCGTTGATTTTCCTGAACCCGTCGCTCCCAGTACGGCAAAGTTTTCACCGGCCTTTATATCGACCGAAAGGTTCTTAATAACAGGATCGCCGTTTGTTCCGGGATAGCGAAAGCTTACGTTTCTGAAGCTTACCGTACCCCCGGTTTTTTCTTCACAAACCAAGCTTCCTGATTCTATAACGGGTTCTGTTTCAAGGATCTCACGCAGTCTTTTCGCCGAAGCCGCTGCTCTTGATATTGACTGAAACATCATACTTATCATCATTATTCCCATAAGTATCTGAGTGATATATGTAATAGCCGCCATTATCTGACCGACTTTTATTTCACCCGCCTGAGCCTGAAAACCGCCTATAAGAATAATGGCAATGACAGAAAGATTCATTACAATCATAAGAAGCGGATTCAAAATAGACATTATTTTCTGTACCTTGAGGTTTGTCTGCATAAGATCGGTATTTGCATTATCAAATCTTTTGGATTCGCTTTCTTCTCTTACGAACGCCTTTACAACTCTTGCTCCCGATACGTTTTCCTGCACAACTGAATTTACCTTATCAAGCTTTTTCTGAACAACGCTGTATATAGGAGTAGCTTTCTTTATAAGTATAATTATAAAGATCATCTCAATAGGCAGAGAGCATACAAGCACAACTCCGAAGTTTATATTCAGAGAAAGCATCATTACAATTCCGCCGATAAATAAAATACTGTCGCGAACCAACATTCTCATAGCAAAATCAACAAACTGCTGTACCTGGGTAATATCATTTGTCAGCCGTGTGACAAGAGAACCTGTTGTAAATTTATCCGTCTGTTCAAAAGACAGTCCCATTACCTTTTTAAACGCATCGTTTCTCAAATCTCTTGCAAACCCTTGCGACGCCATTCCCGAAAGCGCCGAGGATCCCACTCCGCACAAGCCGCCCAAGCAAATCAGAAGCATCATCATAATCCCCGTATGAATTATAAGCTCCATATTTCCCAATACAACGCCCTCGTCAACGATTTTTGCCATAAGCTTCGGCTGAAAAAGGTCAACCAAAACCTCGCCTACCATAGACAAAGGAGTCAGTACGGCAAAAATCCAATAAGGCTTCAAATACTTTATTAATTTCATCATTTATATTCACCTTTTCCGATTTTAAATTTTGACAAATGCCGTTGTCCAAATTCACTTATTTCAATAAGGGCTTGCCCTTCATTATAAACTAGCGGCAAAGATTTTCACCACTGCCGCTAATAAATATATTCTATTTCTTATCAAAAATATGAGTAAAATCAAACGTAGCAAAGTAATCGTCAGGGGTTTCAGCCCTCCTAATCATCTCTGTGCTTCCGTCCTCTTTTAAAAGTATCTCTGCCGAGCGGAGCTTTCCGTTATAGTTATACCCCATTGAAAAACCGTGAGCTCCCGTATCGTGAATACAAATATAATCGCCTATGTCAATTTTCGGAAGCATTCTGTCAATAGCAAATTTATCGTTATTTTCACAAAGACCGCCCGTAATGTCATATTTATAATCGCACGGCTCATTTTCTTTACCTAAAACAGTTATATGATGATATGCTCCGTACATAGCCGGACGCATAAGGTTTGCGGCGCAGGCGTCAAGCCCAATGTAATGCTTATAGATATTCTTTTCACGAATCGCCTTTGCTATCAGATGGCCGTAAGGAGCAAGCATAAATCTGCCAAGCTCCGTATAAATCTCTACATCGCCCAGTCCTGCGGGAACCAAAACTTCTTCAAAGGCTTTTCTTACTCCCTCGCCGATTATTTCAATATTGTTCGCAGGCTCGTCAGGTCGGTATGGAACACCTATTCCGCCCGAAAGATTTACAAACTTGATTTTTGCTCCCGTCTTTTCATGAAGCTCAACCGCCAGCTCAAACAAGGTTCTTGCAAGCTCGGGATAATACTCGTTAGAAATGGTGTTTGAAACCAAGAATGAATGTATGCCGAACTCCTCGGCGCCCTTTTCCATCAAAATCTTAAAGGCTTCAATCATCTGTTCTTTCGTCATGCCGTACTTGGCGCTGCCCGGATTGTCCATTATGCGGTTTTCAATCTCAAAATGACCGCCTGGATTATATCTGCAGCAAATTGTTTTTGGAATTTCGCACAGCTTATCCAAAATATCTATATGAGTAAAGTCGTCTAAGTTTATATTGGCTTCAAGCTTTCTTGCCAAAAGGAAATCCTCATCGGGCGTAACATTTGACGAAAACATTATATCGCTTCCCGTAAAGCCGCACGCCTCACTCATCATAAGCTCGGTCAGCGATGAACAATCAACTCCGCACCCCTCTTCTTTCAGTATTTTTAATATTCCGGGCGTGGGAGTAGCCTTGACCGCAAAATACTCTTTATAGCCCTTATTCCATGAGAAAGCCTTGTTAAGTTTTCTGACGTTTTCACGGATACCTTTCTCATCATATATATGAAAAGGAGTAGGATACTTTTTAACAATTTCCTCTATCATCTCTTTTGTAACAAATGGTTTCTTCATATTATTCACATACCCTTCAAAACAAAATTATTTATATATTAGCAGTCAAAATCCAAATACATAAACAGCCTTGACACACGCTTTATAAGAGAAAATATATAAACAGAATAACATTTTCCGACCTATTTTGTCAAGGTCATAAAAGGCTTTAAAAAATATTTTAATTAATAGTTACAACACAAATATATAAAAAAGCGCTCTTTTAGCAAAGAACGCTTCTGCATAAAATCATATATAGTCAAATATCCGCCTTAAACCGTAACATAACTCTTTATTCGGTTATATTCACTTGTGCTGAGAGTCATTAAAAGCTCAAGTGTATTTGTAAACTGTCCGCCTATCTGCTCTCGAAGAAATATTATATCCGACGCTTCTTCTTCATCTATTAATAAGCAATACTCCAGTTCTTTTTTATCGGCTGTGTTTATGTTTACAACCGTCATTTGCTTCTCTGTTTCACTTTCTGTTGCCGATGATTTTTTCAATGTACTTGTTTTAACAGACGAAGTCTTTTTAGTTGTCTGCTTTGTTTCCGTCATATCCTTATATTTATCAGCCGAAACATACAGATACTTTTTAAGCTTTTTATATGTAGCGTCCCCTATTCCGCTTATTTCTTTAAGCTGAAGCAAATTAGAATAATATTTTATTTTTTTACGGTAAGAAATTATTTTTTCTGCCAGAACCTCTCCCACTCCGTTAATTTCAATTAACTCGCTTTTAGTTATCTTATTTATATCTTTAGGAAAGCTAACCGTCGTAATAGTCGTTGTAGTTTTTTCTGTCTTGTAAGTGACCGCGGCGCTCTTCACTGTGGTTTTAGAGCTATTTCTTACAGTAGTTTTGGTTTCATCCCCATTTTCGGAATCATTTTTGACATCAGATTTTACATCCTGTGAGTCAACGGACGAATCAACTGAAACACTTGTGACAATGCTAAGCTCGGAGCTTTTGCTGTCGCCGTTCATTATTATCGAAACTGTCGCACAGACTATCACAGTAAAAATCATAAAAGCAACTAACATATATTTGTATTTTATCTCAATCACCCTTTTTCGATATTCAAAGACAAAAAACGACATATGTACTAAACTTAAACACAGTATACATAAGTTTAACGCTTTAGTCAACTAAATTACTAATTATAGGGATAATTGATATTTCATTGTAATTATTTAGTAATTGTTATAAAATCGCTCTAATATTAAGCAAAAAAATTTGTTTGTAGACTGGAAATCAGACCAAAATTATTCGGTAAAACAGAGCATGGTACTCTTGATTTTTTAAGGCAAACATGATAAACTAATACTGCCGTTCAAAAAACAACAGCTAAAAACCGAACTGTTTATTAAGCTCAGGTGAACGCATGGGTTGATTTGTTTCAAAAAGTATGTTATACTTTTTAAGTTCAATAAGGACTTGCCCGTCATTCAACGCAGCAAGGGTTGGCATTGACGACCAGCCGTTCAGTATGGGATTGTATACCTCTACTAAACGGATAATGGAACCGCCGCCTATAGAGGCGGGAGACATCTTGCCTGAGCTATATTCAACAATTTCATAAACTACGCAGACGTATCGAAGTGGTCATAACGGGGCTGACTCGAAATCAGTTAGGGAGAAATCCCCCGCGAGTTCGAATCTCGCCGTCTGCGC
>CAZTXS010000009.1:0-57284 GCA_964617585.1 uncultured Ruminococcus sp. | reverse complement strand
CCGGTCGGCACTGCCGACCCTTGCCGCATTGAATGACGGGCAAGCCCTTATTGAATTCATAACAACAAGCTAAACAGCTTAAATATCGGGGTTATCCCGCAGTCTGCCTGAGTTTAATCAAAATACTCGGGCATATTAAATTATATATTTCTAAAGGAAAAACATATGAAAAACATTTTTAATGAAATCTGCGAAAGTCTTGATTTTTTTCAGGACGCTCTAAAAGCAATAGATAATGAAAAAACTCCTTTGTCGCTTACGGGCGTTTCTTCAATTCACAAGGCTCAGCTTGCTCTTGCTCTGAGCGAGAATAAACCATGCTGTATTATATGCGACTCTGAATCCTCAGCAAGAAGAATATGCGATGATATAAATTCGCTTTTCCATGGGGAAATCGCCTGCCTGTTTCCTGCAAAGGATTTTTGCTTTGCATATGCCGACAGTTTTTCAAGAGAATATGAGCATAAGAGAATAGAAGCCCTTTCAAAGCTCAAAAATGGTCTTTGCAATATAATCGTCACAACTGTTCAGGCCGCTATGCAAGGAACTATTCCTTCGGAATCGCTTGAAAGGTTTTCATTTTATGTAAAGTCCGGCGAAGATTTAGACCTAGGAAAGCTTGTTTCTTCTCTTGTATCGGCAGGTTATACCGAATGCGAGCAGGTTGAGGGTCAGGCGCAGTTTTCGGTCAGAGGCGGTATAGTAGATATATTTCCTGTTCATTCTTATCAGCCTTATAGAATTGAACTTTGGGGCGATACTATAGAAAGCATCCACACATTTGAAACAGAGTCGCAGAGAAGGCTTGAAGAAGCTGATTCTTTTATCGTTACTCCTGCTCTTGAGGTTATTTTTACGCCGCAGGAAAAATTAGCTGAAAAAATTAAAGAGCTTTATAAAAAGCCGAGAGGAAAAAACAAAGAGAAAATTCAAGAAAAGCTTGATCGGGATCTTGAAGCTTTGCAGTCGGGCATTTCGCTGAGCAATATGGATAAATACTATTCTCTCGCTTACGGCAAATGCTGTTCGGTAATAGATTACTTTAAAAACGACATAATAATAGTATCTGAATATTCAAACTGCAGGGAACAGTCAAAAGCAGTTTCCGAACAGCTTTCGGAAGATATAAAAATGCTTCTGGAGGACGGTATCTTATTTAAGCCGCTTTTGGGATTTTATATTAGCTTTGAAGAACTTATGCTCAGAGCAAACAGATCTTCGCTCCTTTACTTTGATACTTTTATGCGGGGCGGAGAAAATCTCATGCTTAAAAGCCTTATAAATGCAAATCCGCTTCAGACATCAGGCTGGAGCGGCGATATAAGACATTTAACAGAAGAGCTTACAGCTTATATTAATCAGAATTACTGCGTTATTGTTTATGCAGGAAGCGAAAAGACGCTGCCCATTCTCGTTAACGACCTGAGGGAGGTCAATATCCCTGCTGAAATTCTTACCGAAAAATCAACAATAAAACACGGGCTTGTATATGTTACTTACGGAAGCACAAGCGGCGGCTTTGAATACCCTGAAGCAAAGTTTGCGTTAATAACAGGTCAGAAGATAAGTTCACCGAAAAAGAAAGCTAAAAAGCGGTATAAAAAAGGTGAGGAAATTAATAATCTTTCAGATATTTCCAACGGAGATTTAGTAGTTCATTCACTGTACGGAATAGGAAGATTTTCAGGTATTCAGAAGCTTGAAACAGGCGGAATCACAAAAGATTATATAAAGATTAACTATGCAGGCTCGGACATACTGTATGTTCCGGTGACGCAGCTTGATTTGGTATCACGTTATATAGGACCTCGTGAAGATTCGGGAGTTAAGCTTAACAAGCTTGACTCTCTTGAATGGCAAAAGACCAGAAAACGTGTTAAAACCGCTGTTCGGGATATGGCTGACGAGCTTATAAAGCTATATGCAAAAAGGCAGATGTCAAAAGGCTTTGCATTCTCTCCGGATAACGATTGGCAGGCAGATTTTGAAGAACGCTTTGAATATCAGGAAACGGACGATCAGCTTCGATCGGCAAACGAGATTAAAGAAGATATGCAAAAGAGCGTTCCGATGGACAGACTTTTGTGCGGCGACGTGGGATTCGGTAAAACGGAGGTCGCCTTTAGAGCGTGCTTTAAATGTATTCTTGATTCAAAGCAGTGTGTAATTCTCGCTCCGACTACAGTTCTTGCATGGCAGCATTATCAGACCGCCGTAAAACGCTTCGAGCATTTTCCTGTTAAAATCGAGCTTCTGTCACGCTTCAGAACATCCAAACAGCAAAAGGAAATTATAAAAGACCTCAAGAGAGGCGTTATAGATATGGTTATCGGAACGCACAGACTGGTTCAGAAGGACGTTGAGTTCAAGGATTTGGGCCTTGCGGTAATAGATGAGGAGCAGCGTTTCGGCGTTGCACATAAAGAACGCTTTAAAGAGCTTTTTTCGGGAATAGATATTCTTACACTTTCGGCTACTCCTATTCCGAGAACGCTCAATATGGCTATGAGCGGAATAAGGGATATGTCGGTAATCGAAGAGCCTCCGCAGGACAGATACCCCGTTCAGACCTACGTTATAGAACACAACGACGGAGTTATCGCAAACGCTATGGCAAAGGAGCTTCGCCGGGGAGGTCAGGTTTATTATATTCACAACCGCATCGACACTATAGACAGGTGCGCTGCCGGAATACGAAAGCTGCTTCCCGACGCGCGAATAGGAGTTGCCCACGGTCAGATAAACGAAAACGAGCTTTCGGAAATCTGGCGGCAGCTTATAGACAAGGAAATTGACATATTAGTTTGCACAACGCTTATTGAAACCGGCGTCGACGTCCCGAACGTTAATACGCTTATCATAGAGGACGCCGATCGGCTGGGGCTTTCGCAGCTCTATCAGCTAAGAGGAAGGGTAGGAAGAAGCAGCAGACGAGCTTTTGCATATTTTACTTTCAGACGAGGAAAGGTATTAACCGAGATAGCTTCAAAAAGGCTCAACGCTATAAGGGAATTTACTCAGTTCGGTTCAGGCTTCAGAATAGCTGTGAGAGATCTTGAAATCAGAGGAGCAGGCTCTATTCTGTCAGGCAAACAGCACGGACATATGGAAGCGGTGGGATACGATATGTATTTAAGACTGCTTAACGAAGCCATTGCCGAACAAAAGGGAGAAGCTCTTCCATCCTCATCGGAGGACTGCTTAGTTGACGTAGCCATTGACGCTTATATACCTGAAAAGTATATAACCAGCCCTGCGATGAGAATAGACGCATACAGAATTATAGCGTCCATCAAAAACAGCGAGGACTCAAAAGATGTTTTAGACGAGCTTACAGACCGTTTCGGAAAGCCTCCTCTTTCGGTTCTGGGACTTATAAACGTTTCGCTTATGAGAAACAAAGCGTCAAAATTAGGAATAACGGAAATTACTCAGCGTGGGGATTCGCTTTTCTTTTATATTAAATCGCCTACCATAGAGCAGATAACCTCTTTGAGAAAGGTATATGCCAAAAGAGTTGAATTTGAAGACGTTAAAAAACCGCATATAAAGATAAAGCTTCTTCAAAAGCCTAAAAAGCAGAAATCAAGCGATCTCATGAAAGAAGCGATTGATTTAATGAGCGGAGATATTGATATTAACGAAATTCAATAAGGGCTTGCCCGTCATTCAAGCGGCAAGGGTCGGTATTGCCGACCGTCCGTTCAGTAGGGGATTGTATCCCACTACTGAACGGGAAATGGAACCCGCCGCCTATAGAGGCGGGGGACATCTTACCTTAGTTATAAATAACAGTCCGGAAGAAACAATATTGTCAAAGCCAAATAAATATTTTAAGGGAAAATCTAAGACGGATTAAATTTTTTTAAGGAGGAACACATACAAAATGAGCAGAAGCACATTAAAAAAAATCCTGCTTATTCTGGCAGGATCAATAGTATATGCGGTTGCGGTAAGCCTGTTTTTGAGCCCTAATAAGATAGCTCCCGGAGGAGTTTCGGGTATTGCCATTATGCTGGCTAATTTTATTCACATAGGCGTCGGAACATTGACCTTCCTAATAAACGTCCCGATACTTATTATCGGTTTTATAAAGCTTGGCAAAAGCTTTTTAGCCGGCACTATATTCGCTATTTTTCTAAGTTCTGCATTTACAGATTTGTTTTCTAAGCTTCCTCCTCTGACCGAAAACACAATGCTTTCCGCACTGGCAGGCGGGGCTGCGCTTGCTGTAGCTATAGGACTTATTTTCAAAGCGGGTTATACTACCGGCGGAAGCGATATAATCGTCAGACTTATCAAGCTTAGACACAAGCACCTTAAAACAGGAAACGTCTTTTTTGTTGTGGACGGTATAATTTCTGTTGCATCCGGAATTGTATTCAAAAACCCCGATTATGCTCTTTACGCTTTGACATCGCTTGTCGTTTCAAGCATTGTTCTGGATATAGTTCTCTACGGAAGCGATGAAGCAAAGCTTGTATATATTATTGCAAAAAAGGAAAAAGAAATCACAAGCTATATTATAAACGAGCTTGAAATAAGCTGTACGCTTCTCGACTGCGAGGGAGCATATTCAGGGGAGAAAAGACAGACTATTATGTGCGCTATTAAAAAGCGTGAGCTTCCTCAGTTACAGGAATATGTGCTTAAAACCGACAAGGATTCTTTTATGATAGTTACCTCTGCAAGCGAAATTTTCGGAGAGGGCTATAAGCTTCGAATGAACAACTATTAACCTGAAAGCAGCATTACAGTTTAAAATAAAAAAGCAGAGAGGATTTCGCTTTACAGCTTTCTCTCTGCTTTTTATGTATTACTTATTAAAAAACATTTCGTCAAGATTCTTTGCCGCCAGTTCTACAAGCTCAACGCAGGGACGTTTTTTATAATATCCGTCCGTTCTCAGCTCGGGTATAGGACTGTCGGCGCCATTGCGGGATAAGCCTAGAAGCTCACGGCATATTATAGAACCGTTCTGTTCTTTAAATCTTTCCGCCAATTTCTGAACATTTTTATAATGCTCAGACTTTGATTTGTTATCTCCGGGCTCATACTCCCCGTTAAGCATACCAAGAACCATAAATGAACCTGTCAAAGCTCCGCAAGCTTCACGAAGTCTTCCCATTCCCCCGCCGAAGGAAGATGAAATCTTAACAGCCGTTTCAAAGCCTAAACCAAGCTCCTCGGCATAAGCTCCGAAAACCGCCTGAGAACAGTTATAACCGCTTTTGAAAAGCTCGACCGCTTTTTCTGAGTGATCCATACATTCCACCGCCTTTTATTAATTTTAACATACATATTTCTTTATATCAAGAGCAGCCGTGTTAAAATTATCAGTTTGACCGTTCTTATATTAAATGATATACTAATTATACTTAATATAAACGAAAGGAATGACCACACATATGAAAAAAATAATTTCCGTTCTCTTAGCCATGGCGATGGCGGTTTCGCTTTGCTCATGCAAAGGCGGTTCGGACGGCTCAACGTCGGAAAGCAAGACGGTAAAAGCCAAAAATGCAGACAATAATTTTGACAAATACATATCAAACACTGTTATTGCAACAGGTAATAACTTCATTATCGATGAGGCTGAAAACGCTTCCTACAGGGCATATTTTCCTGTCGAAAAATATGGGAGCCTTGAATATTGCTTCTACTTCTCGAACGCCGTTGACTCAACATATGACTCGGGAAGTCAGGCTTATGCGGGGCTTTCCGGCGGACAATACACAATAGAAAGCGCCTATATTGCCGACGGCGGAAGCGGTCCCGATGATGAAATAACAAACAAAACCCAAATCACTTTCGGCGGTGAAGAAACAAAAACGGTTGCGTCAAACGAAACCTTCTGGAGCGACAGCGTTGAATTTAATGTCGAGGAAGGTCACTATCTTGTTTGGGAGTGGACGGTAACAGGCACAAATATTCCATGCACAAATATGTCGACGCTGACTTCGGCAACAGCAGACCTTTACTCAACCGGAACATTCTCATACACTGATCAGATTCCGCTTCCTCAGATGATAGGAGCAAAGCGTGATGTGAAGCACAATATCGCAGCAATAGGAGATTCTATTACTCAGGGCTGTCAGACGGAGTTTATGGAATATGAGTTCTGGGCTGCAAGAATTTCAAGTCTGCTGGGTGATGATTACGGCTTTTATAACTGCGGTTTGGGCTGGGCAAGAGCCAGCGACGCAGCGCTTAAGGGCAACTGGCTGGAGCGTGCAAAGTCCGCAGAAACCGTTATAGTCGCATTCGGAACGAACGATATTATTTCGGGAGAATATCAATCGGAAAGCGGAAACACAGCCGAGGAAATCGACGGGTATCTAAGAACGATTCTTGACGAGCTTAAAGACGCAGGTTGTCAGATTATTGTATTCAATGCGCCTCCTCAGGATTATGACAATGAACATGAAGCTGTAAGGCTTGAGTACAACGAGCTTTGCAAAAAGACCTGTGAGGAATACAATGCGGAATACTTTGACTTTGCTTCATACCTCAGCACGGAGGAAGATCCCAGTAAGGCTATTTACGGCGGTCATCCCAACGGTGAGGGCGGTAAGGTAGTAGCCGAAGCGTTTGTCGAAAAATATAAAAGCTTGTTCAACTAACAAAGCTTGAAAAACAAAGGGAATCTGATTTTCAGATTCCCTTTCAGCTTGTAAAAAAGTCAAGTAAAAGCCGGGCTTTTTCTTTGTGCTTTAGTATAATAGAAGTAGTGATAAAAATGCTTAGAACGTAAATTACAGAAGCCAAGCAGAAAAATATGTTTGGAAAGGCGGACATGAGTGGTGGAAATATGTATATGATGGATATTATGATTGTGTAATTTGCTCTTGTTTTCTCTAAATACCAAAAACCGATTATCATAGGAAAATATAACTAAGGCAAGATGTCCGCCGCCTCTGTAGGCGGCGGGTTCCATTACCCGTTCAGTAGCGGGATACAATCCACTACTGAACGGCCGGTCGGCAATGCCGACCCTTGCCGCATTGAATGACGGGCAAGCCCTTATTGAATCGGTTTTGCTGAAATGCACAGAAATACGTTTCTGTGCATTTTCTGTTTATTGGATTTTATTATTTATATCTTTTAAATAAAATCCGAATGAAAATCTTTGAATCTGAGCATACTATAACCTAGTATAGATCAAATTTGTTAAGTTCAAAGCTATTAATAAATTTTATAACTAAGGCAAGATGTCCTCCGCCTCTATAGGCGGCGGGTTCCATTACCCGTTCAGTAGCGGGATACAATCCCCTACTGAACGGCCGGTCGGCAATGCCGACCCTTGCTGCGTTGAATGACGGGCAAGCCCTTATTGAACTCGGGTTTATTTTTGCCGAAAACTCAGAAGTTTATGAGAAATAAGCGCCGGAAAGGGGGATATATTCTCTTACGGGAATATAGTTACAGATATGAGAAGGAGAAGGTCGGTTTTGGCTGTACTGACTGTCGGTATATTGTTATTATCTTTTATTTTTCAAGGGTGCGCCGCTATCAGAACGAGCAGCGGAGTAACTGAAATTGAACTTGTTCAGTTTAAACCTGAAGCCGTGGCTGCTTTTGAAGAAATGGAAAAAAGATTTAATAACACTCATGATGATATTAAGCTTACAATCGAGTCGCCCAATGAAGCAATCACTGTTTTAAAAACTCGTTTTATTCGTGAAGATTATCCTGATATAGTTGCTATAGGAGGGGATATAAATTATTCCAACTTCCTAGACGCAGATATGTTTATGGACATATCGGATTTTGAAGGCGTATCGCAGATAAAGTCAGCATATATGGATATTGAAAAAGAACTGGAATTTATTCCGCAAAACGGCGTTTACGGTCTTCCGTATGTAGCAAATGCGGCGGGCGTGCTCTATAACAAGGATATGTTTGAAAAATACGGCTGGAAAGTACCTGAAACATGGAGCGAGTTTGTAAACCTTTGTGAAACTATAAAAGCAGAGGGTATTTATCCCACATACGCAGGATATAAAGATACATGGACCTGTCTTTCGCCATGGAACGCCCTCGCAGTTGGTCTGACATCTCCTGATACCTGCGCAAAAGTAAACGAGGGTAAAACCACTTTTACAAATGAGTACAGAGAAACCGCCGAAAAGATTAAAATCCTTTCAAATTATACCGAGCCTAACCCTTTTGCTTACAGTTATAACGACGCTTGTACCGCTTTTGCGAAAGGCGAGGCGGCAATGTTTGTGATAGGAAGCTATGCTGTTCCACAGATTAAATCGGTAAATCCCGATATAAATATTGATTCGTTTACATTTCCGGCAAATGAAAATGAAAAGGATAACGTACTGGTTTCGGGTATTGATTTAAATATATGCGTTATGAAAGAATGTAAGGAAAAAGAAGCGGCGTATGAGGTTCTGCGTTTTCTGTATGAGGATGAAACAATACAGATATATCTGAATGATCAGAACGCCATACCCTGCAAGGAGGGAGATTTTACGCTTCCGGAGATGCTGGACGGAGTAAAAAGCTATATTGACAAGGGAAGAATGTCAGATTTCCATGATCACTATTATCCCAATGAGATGAGCGCCGACGCTTTGGTTCAAACTTATTTAATGGACAAATCGGATAATTCACTTGAAAAGTTTTTAAATAATTTTGATGAGGCTTGGGTCAGATATAATCGTGATTTGATTAAAAAAATTCAGGATTACGAAAAGGAGAATTCCCGATGAAACAAACGAAGTCTTTAAATCATAATGCGCGGGCGCACAGCGTTATGGCGGCTCCTGCGGTAATTCTTTTCTTTCTTTTTAATACGCTTCCATTGATAATAGGTGCGGTATATAGCTTTACTAATTACAGGGGTTACGGTTCATTCGATTTTGTAGGCTTGAGAAACTACATTGATCTGTTTCAGGATTCACGTGTAGGCAACTCATATTTATTTACTTTTAAATATGCTGTTGCAGGAACAATACTTGTAAATGTTCTCAGCATAATTCTTGCCGTTGCTTTAAACAGCAGAATCAAAGCTAAAAGCTTTCTCAGAGGAGTTTATTTTATTCCGAATATTCTCGGAGGTCTGATAGTAGGTTATATTTTCAGTTTTTTGTTTACTCATATAATTCCGGCTTTGGGTAATATGCTGGGAATAGCCTGGCTTCAGAACAGTATTTTGTCCAGCCCGACATATGCCTGGATAGCAGTTTTAATTGTAGGCGTGTGGCAGACGGTTGCTATGAACACCATAATTTATATTTCCGGACTTCAGACGATTCCTTTTGATATATATGAGGCAGGCAGGATAGACGGAGCAAATCAATGGCAGATTTTTTGGAAGCTTGCATTTCCCATGCTTATGCCGTTTGTGTCAATAAATTTGGTTTTAAGCACCAAGAATATGCTTATGGTGTTCGATCAAATCATGTCGCTCACAAAAGGCGGACCGGCGCAGAGTACGGAATCTATTTCCTATCTCATATATAAAAATGGGATGGACGGCGGTCAGTTTGGATTTCAAAGTGCTAATGCAGTGCTTTTCTTTGTTTTGATAGTCTTGATTTCTGTTATACAGATAAAAATGACAGGGCGCAAGGAGGAACAGCTATGAGTAATAATATAACTTCTGTAATGACTTCCGGCAGCAAGGATATAAAAAAAATTAAATTCAGGAAAAAGAGCGATTACACTAATAAATTTTTAACTGTTCTTCTGTTTATCGGCTGTATAACTGTTTTCTTCCCGTTGTATATGACGGTTATAATTGCTTTTAAGCAACCGTCCGAAATGACTAACGACGTTGCGGGAGCGTTATCTTTTCCTTCGTCATGGAGCTTTGATAACTTCAAAGAAGCAATGAGAATAACTAACTTTTGGAGTTCGTTAGGCAACAGCCTGTTGATCAGCGTAGCGACAATAGTTATTGCAATCTTGCTTCATTCATTAGCAGGTTATGCAATCGGCAGAAACATGGGGAGTAAAATATCATATAAGTTTTTGTACTTTTATATTGTCAGCGGAATGTTTGTACCGTTTGCTATTCTTATGATGCCGCTTGTAAAAGAAACAGCTCAGATGGGTATTGCAAACAGATTCGGAGTAATTGTTCTGTATGTTGTGTTCTATATGCCTATAAACGTTATGCTGTACAGAGGATATTTAAAAAATATACCCTTGGCTCTTGAGGAAGCGGCGGAAATAGACGGAGCTTCTGCATGGAGGACGTATTGGAAGATAATATTTCCTATGATGAAGCCTATGCACGCTACCGTCGCCGTTTTGACAGCATTGGGAACCTGGAACGACGTTATGACGCCTCTTGTTATAATGTCCGGTTCAGGAAAAACCACCCTGCCGCTGGCGCAGCTTAATTTCCAGACGCAGTTCGGAACGAATTATAATCTTGCTTTTGCGTCGTATTTGCTGGCGCTTATACCTATTCTGGTTTTTTATGTTATTTGTCAGAAGCAGATTATCGGGGGAATCGCAAACGGCGCTGTCAAGGGATGATAAAGAGTTATCGGAAAGGAAGTCAAAGCTATGCTGTCTAATAAAATTATGCTTATAACCTATGCCGACAGCATGGGAAAAAATATAACCGAGCTACACAGAATTCTGGATAAATATTATAATAGAGCAGTTGGGGGAGTGCATATTCTCCCATTTTTTCCGTCGTCGGCAGACAGGGGATTTGCCCCGATTTGTTATGATAGGGTCGATGAAAGGTTTGGAAGCTTTGAGGATATAGAGCAGTTAGGAAAAGACTATTATTTGATGTTTGATTTTATGGTAAATCATATTTCCGCTCAATCGGAATATTATAAGGATTTTCTCAATAATAAGGATAAATCACGCTATAAGGATTTTTTTATTCGATACAGTGAATTCTGGAAAGGCGGCGAGCCGTCTGAAAGTCAGATGGATAGAATTTATAAGAGAAAGCCGGGTCCTCCCTATGTGGAAGCGGAATTTTCTGACGGAAGCGTTGAAAAGATATGGTGTACGTTTTGCAGAGAACAGATAGATTTAGATGTTACTAAAGCCGCTGCTATGGAATTTATCAAAGACGTAATAGAAAATATGTGCGTCAGGGGAGCGTCGATAATAAGGCTTGACGCTTTTGCTTATGCTGTAAAGAAAGCGGATACGAGCTGTTTTTTTGTTGAACCTGAAATCTGGGATCTGCTTTATGAGATAAATGATATAGTCAAAAAGCACAACGTTGAGATTCTTCCGGAAATACACGAGCATTATAAGATACCTATGAAGCTTTCACAAAAAGGTTTTTGGATATATGATTTTGCCTTGCCTGTCATAACCCTTCACGCTTTGTATAATCATACGGGGGAATATTTGAAACGCTGGCTTAAGATGAGTCCGATGAAGCAGTTCACGACGCTTGATACTCATGACGGGATAGGAATAGTGGACGTGAAGGATTTGCTGCCTGATGAAGAAATTGACAAAGTTAAGGAACAGATGTATAATCAAGGAGCAAATGTAAAGCGGATATACAGCGCTTCCGAGTATAACAATTTAGATATTTACCAAATCAATACGACTTATTACTCCGCTTTGGGGAACAATGATCAGGCATATTTGTTGGCAAGGGCGATTCAGTTTTTTGCACCCGGTATTCCGCAGGTTTATTATGTAGGCTTGCTGGCGGGCAAAAATGATATTGAGCTTATGGAAAAGACAAAAAACGGACGGGATATAAACCGTCATTATTATTCTTATAATGATATTGAAAACGAGCTTAAACGACCTGTGGTAAGCAAGCTAAGAGAATTAATGGAGTTTCGCAATTCTCATCCCGCATTTGATTTGAACGGCAGCATTAAAGTTGAATCGGAAAGCGATAAAATAAAAATAATAAGAAGCTTTCAAGATGAACGGGCAGTTTTGGAAGCCGATTTGACAACATATAATTTTAAAATTCTCAAGTGAAGGTTTTGAAGGGAGTATTTTATGTCGATAGTAATAAACGAGCAGGAGAAAACCTTTTGCATAGAAACCAAAAATACCATGTATCAGATGAAAGCTGATGAATACGGAGTTCTGAAGCATATATGGTACGGCGGAAGTACCGGCTGTGATATGGAATACCTTCTTGATTATCCTGACGTTGGTTTTTCGGGAAGTATTTATGATGCGGGAAATCAAAGAAATTATTCGCTTGATACAATGCCGCTTGAATATCCGGCAGACGGCATAGGCGACTACAGAATATCAGCGTTGTCGGTTGTACATTCCGACGGCAGTAATGCTCTCGACCTTAGGTATCAGGGCTGTTTTACTAAAAAGGGAAAGTATTCTGTTTTGGGGCTTCCGTCGGTTTATGCAGACGAAAGCGAGTCTGAAACCTTAGAGATAATGCTGAAGGACGTTTCAAGCAGCATTACAGTGATACTTAAATACGGAGTTATTGAAGAACTTGATATTATAACAAGGAGCGCAGTTATTTTAAACAGCGGTAAAGAACCCGTTTATCTGACTAAAGCGTTTAGTATGTGTCTTGATATTCCATATGGGAATTGGGATTGGGTGCATTTTCACGGCCGTCACGCTATGGAGAGGATTCCTCAGAGAGCGACGCTCATTCATGGAATTCAGGAAAGCTCAAGCCGCAGAGGAACGTCAAGTCATCAGGAAAATCCGGCTGTTATAATCTGTGACAAAAGCTGTACCGAGGATAACGGTCTGTGCATAGGAGTTACTCTTATGTACAGCGGAAGCTTTCAGACTAAAATTGAGTTGGATCAGCTTGGTCAGACTCGTGTGATTATGGGACTTAGCTCTGAAAATTTCAGGTGGGAGCTGAGAGAAGGTGAAAAATTCTACACTCCTGAGGTTATAATGTCGCTGAGTGACAAAGGCTTTCAGACCTTATCTCATAATTTTCATAATGTAATCAGAAACCATGTTTGCAGGGGACGTTATAAGCTTACTGAGCGGCCCGTGCTTATTAATAACTGGGAAGCTACGTATTTTGATTTCGATTCGGATAAGCTGGTCAGTATAGCGAAAGAGGCTGCGCGTCTTGGAGTTGATATGCTTGTTATGGACGACGGCTGGTTCGGTAAAAGAAACGACGATTGTTCAGGGCTGGGAGATTGGTTTGTAAACGAAAATAAGCTTCCGGGCAGTTTGGCAAAGCTTTCTGAAAGAATAAAAGAGCTGGGATTAAAGCTTGGAATATGGTTTGAACCGGAGATGGTTTCAGAGGACAGCATACTATACCGGGAACATCCTGACTGGACGATAAAGATTCCGGGCAGAAAGCCGACAAGAGGGCGTTTTCAACTTGTTCTTGATATAACGAGGGAAGATGTAAGGGAGTATATATATAATTCGATAAGCAAAATACTTAAAAGTGCGGACATATCTTATGTCAAGTGGGATATGAACAGAAGCATTTGCGATTGGTATTCGCATGAGCTGCCGCCGGAGCGTCAGGGCGAAATGCAGCACAGATACGTCTTGGGATTGTATGAGCTTTTGGAAAGACTGACTAATGATTTCCCGAATGTTTTGTTTGAAGGCTGCAGCGGCGGCGGCGGAAGATTTGACGCAGGAATGCTTTATTATTGTCCTCAGATATGGCTGAGCGATAACACAGACGCTTATGAAAGAACTAAAATACAGTACGGCTCTTCATTTTTCTATCCTGTTTCTGCGTTCGGTTCTCATGTGTCTGCCGTTCCGAATCATCAGACCGGGAGAGTAACTCCGTTGGAATCAAGAGCGGTAACAGCTATGGCAGGAAGCTTCGGCTACGAACTGGATTTAAACACGCTTTCGGAAAGAGAGAAAATAGAAGTCAAAGAGCAAATAAGCCGATTTAAGAAATTCGGACCGCTTATTCATAACGGCTGCTATTATCGTCTTAGCGATCCCATGAAAGACAATTATGCGGTTTGGTCTTATGTATCCAAAGACCGTTGTGAAGCTCTTGTTCAGGGAATGATATTTCATACCGAGCCTAATATGGTAAGATATAATATAAAGCTTAAAGGACTAAATCGTGAAAAAAGATATGTCTTAAAAGAAACAGGACAAGTTTTTACCGGAAAAGCTTTAACAGACGGAGGGATTCTGCTTCCTAAATCGTGGGGAGAATATTTTCCTATTGAATTTCACTTTAAAGAGGAAAAGAAAATGTAGAACTTAATAATAAGCAAAAAACACCTAAGTCAATGACCTAGGTGTTCTTGTTTTAATGAATTGGATTTTACAGTTCAATGATTACCTTTCCGCCGAAGTTAGGAGTAATATCTGCTGATTTGTCAGTACCTGCAACAGTAATAGTAAACGATGCGTCCGTTTCTGTATATTCACATTCAATCTTATTTCCCACTCTTTTAGCAGTTAACTCGAATATTTTATTAGCTTCCTTATCATAAACAGGACATACTGCTTTTTTGCCGTCCTCGAGATTGTAGATAGTGAAGTTTGTGCCGTTGAGATAATCATATTCAAAGTCGTTCTCAAAGCTACCGAAAGCAATTATTGAGTTCGGTCTTGCAAGGGCAGGAATCTCAAAGTAGCTGCATTCGTGTCTGTACCACTTTCCGCCCTCGAAAGTTTTACCTGTGATTATATCAGTCCATTTACCCTCCGGAACGTAGTATTCAGCCATATTCTGATCGTTGAGTATCGGAGCGACCAGAATGTTATCTCCGAACATATACTGTCTGTCCAGAGTCAGACAGGTAGGATCGTCTGCGAAATCAATAACCATAGCTCTCATCATAGGTACGCCTACGTTGTGAGTTTTAACAGCTTGAGCAAATATATAAGGCATAAGCTTACCCTTGAGCTTGGTAAAGAAGCTTAAAACTTCACATGATTCATCATCGAACAGCCACGGAACTCTGTACGACTGATTTCCATGCAGTCTTGAATGTGAGGAGAACAGTCCGAAGGCTGCCCATCTCTTATAAATATCAGGAGTAGCTGTAGCTTCAAATCCGGACATATCGTGACTGAAGAAACCAAAGCCTGAAAGTGAAAGTGAAAGTCCGCCCCTGATGGTTTCAGCCATTGAGCTGTATTCAGCAGAGCAGTCGCCGCCCCAGTGAACAGGGAACTGCTGTCCACCAGCCGTTGCAGAACGTGCAAACAGACAAGCCTTGTTTTCGCCGTAATATTCTTTTAGTACGTTAAATACCGTCTTGTTATATAAATAGGTATAGAAATTGTGCATCTTGATTGGGTCGGAACCGTCGTAATAAACTATATCCTTAGTAGGAATTCTTTCGCCGAAGTCGGTTTTGAAGCAGTCAACGCCCATTTCACAGAGAACTCTCAGCTTTGAAGCATACCAATCGCAGGCTTCGGGATTAGTGAAGTCAACGATTGCCATACCCGGCTGCCATTCGTCAGCTTGGAAAACGTCGCCGTTTTTCTTCTTAACGAAATATCCGCCCTTAACGCCCTCGTCAAACAGCTTTGAACGCTGAGCAATGTAAGGGTTAATCCAAACGCAGGTTTTAAGCCCCTTTTCCTTGTGAAGACGCTTAAGCATCGCAGGTGGGTCAGGGAATTGTGATTTATCCCATTCAAAGTTACACCATTCAAATTCTTTCATCCAGAAACAGTCAAAGTGGAATACCTGAAGCGGAATATCGTGTTCAGCCATACCGTCTATAAACGAAGTGATTGTTTCCTCATCATAATTTGTTGTGAAAGATGTAGTCAGCCATAAACCGAAGGTATAAGCGGGAGGCAGAGCAGGTTTTCCTGTGAGATTTGTATATCCTTCCAAAACCTCAGTCAGATTTTCGCCGCCGAAGATAAAGTATTCAAGGTCTTCGCCCGGAACTGTGAACGAAACCTTTGAAACCGTATCCGAAGCAACCTCGTATGAAACCTTATCCGAGCTGTTTACGAAAACTCCGTAATTTCTTGAAGAAGCATAAAACGGAATACTCTTATAGCTTTGATCTGAACAGGTTCCGCCGTCTGCATTCCAGATTTCAACGTTTTGACCGTTTTTTGTGAAAGTGGTGAACTTCTCTCCGAAGCCGTAGATATATTCGCCGACTGAAAGCTGAAGCTGTTCACGGAGATATGTAGTATGAGGATCCTGGGGATAGCTCCAGAAAGTATCGTCCTCCTGTTTTGCCATTCTTGCGTTAGCCTTGAACTGACTTTCCCGAATGAGCGTAGTTGCTCTCCATGCGCCGCCTGTTAAAAGCTTATCTTCGTAGAAATACTGAACGCTCCAGTTATCCTTGTTGATAACAACCTTGGTTTTTCCCGAAATGAGTTCAACGGTGTTTTCATTTTCATTGATTTCAGGCTTATAGCCATAGTCCTCCGTAAGCTCAAAATGAGGTCCGTGGTCAACTGTTCCTTTATAGTGGGTGATATGCACCTTAATACAGTTTTCCATTGTAGATGAATAGGTGATTTCTAGGTTAGGTCCTCCGAGCGTCATAGCTCTGTTATAGATTTTTGTAGGCGTTGCTACAACCTTAACAGCGTTTTCAGAGGTTTCAATAACGTAAGCTTCGTTTACATACTTAACGTCATAGCCCCGTTCTGTAAGCCAGAATCCGTCAGCAAATTTCATAAATTTGCCCTCCTTGTTTTTAAATTTTTTTAATATAAGAAAACACTTTTTCAACGAGCGGTGTTTTCATAATTCCAAAAGCAAACTTTTGTCATTAAACATATTGTAGCATAAAAATTCATATAATAATAGTCTATTTTTAACTTGTTTTTGTCAATTATTATCCTAATAAGACTAAAGCAACGCCATTTGACGGTAAATACTAAGAAAAAAATTCTGTTATTACAGATAGTTTTTAAATTAATTTGAGAAACAGGTTTGCATTTAAAGTGAATAATGCTATAATATATTAAAGCTTTAAGGAGAATAAAGGATATGAATATTGATAAAATTTTAGAGGAAATGACTTTGGAGGAAAAAGCTTCTCTGTGTTCGGGAGACGGTTTTTGGCATACAAAAGCTGTGGACAGGCTTGACATACAAAAAATTATGCTTTCGGACGGACCTCACGGACTTAGAAAGATTAACGAAAGCGATGAGGACGATTGCAAAAGCGAGGAAAGTATAAAGGCAGTATGTTTTCCCACGGCGTCAGCGCTTGCGTGTTCTTTTGACAGAAGCTTATTAGAAAAGCTGGGCAAAGCGCTCGGCGATGAATGTCAGGCGGAGAATGTAGCGGTTATTTTAGGCCCCGGAGCCAATATAAAGCGTTCACCGCTCTGCGGAAGAAATTTCGAGTATTTTTCCGAGGATCCGTATCTTTCGTCGGAAATGGCGGCTGCTTATATAAAGGGAGTACAGTCAAGAGGCGTCGGAGCTTCACTTAAACACTTCGCTTTAAATAATCAGGAGCATAGAAGAATGAGCGTTTCGGCGGAGGTAGACGAAAGAACACTTCGCGAAATCTATTTAGCTTCTTTTGAGGGCGCAGTTAAAAATGCAAAGCCATGGACGGTCATGTGTTCCTATAACAGAGTGAACGGTATTTACGCTTCTGAAAATCCAAAGCTGCTTACTGATATTTTAAAGAACGAATGGGGTTATGAAGGACTTGTGGTGAGCGACTGGGGAGCGGTCGATAACCGTGTGAACGGAGTTAAATCAGGCCTTGACCTTGAAATGCCGGCTTCAATGGGCAAAAACGACAAGCTTATTGTTGAAGCGGTCAAGCTTGGAAAGCTGGACATCAAAGACGTTGATAAATGCGTCAGAAGCGTTTTGGAGCTTATAGAAAAATATGAGGACGGAAGAAAGACCGAAGTTCGCTGGGATAAGGACAAGGATCATAAGCTGGCTGCGGATATTGAGAGCGAATGTATGGTTCTTTTGAAAAATGAGGATAAGATTCTTCCGCTGAACAAGGATAAAAAGATTGCGTTCATAGGAAAATTTGCAAAGTCGCCTCGTTTTCAGGGCGGAGGAAGCTCTCACATAAACGCATATAAAATTACTTCGGCGCTCAAAGCGGTAAATGATATATGTTCGGTTACATATGCCCAAGGGTATATAACCGAGGAGGACAAGACCGACAAAAGGCTTCTTGACGAAGCATTAAAAGCAGCAGAGGAATGTGACATTGCAGTATTATTTGTCGGGCTTCCCGACTCGTTTGAATCGGAGGGTTACGACCGAAGCCATTTAAATCTTCCGAAGTGTCAGCTTGAGCTTATTGAAAAGGTGTCTAAGGTAAATGAAAACACGGTTGTAGTTCTTCACAACGGCTCTCCGGTTGAAATGCCGTTTATTAATAATGTAAAAGGAATTCTTGAGGTTTATCTGGGCGGTCAGGCGGTAGGACAGTCGGAAGTCGACGTAATGTTCGGAAAGAAAAACCCCTGCGGAAAGCTCGCTGAAACATTTCCTAAAAAGCTTAGTGATAATCCGTCTTATCTCAATTTTCCCGGAGAGGGCGACAGGGTTCGCTATCAGGAGGGAATATTTGTGGGATACAGATACTATGACAAAAAGGGAACAGAGCCTTTGTTTCCTTTTGGATACGGACTAAGCTACACAAGCTTTGAATATAGGGACATTGAAGTTTCAAAAGATGAGATGAATGACGATGAAGAGCTGACAGTTACGGTAACTGTAAAAAACATCGGCAGATTCAGAGGCAAAGAAATTGTTCAGCTATATGTAAATGATGAAGAATCAAGCGTTATACGTCCTGTAAAGGAGCTAAAGGGCTTTGAAAAAGTTGATCTCCATCCGGGAGAGGAAAAAAGGGTAGCTTTTGTACTTGATAAGCGTTCGTTTGCGTATTATAACACTGACATTTCCGACTGGTATACCGAGTACGGAAAATATAATATTCTGGTCGGCTCAAGCTCAAGGGATATAAGACTTAAAGCTTCGGTTTATGTTGCTCCGACAAACAGATTAAGGATAGAATATACTTTAAACAGCACAGGCGGTGACGTCATGTCAACCGACGAGGGAAAAGAGCTGTTCAAAGAGCTTTTAAGAGATATAAACCTAAGCTTTGACAGCGGAAACGATGTAATGGGTGAATACTCAGAGCAAATTAATTTGTCTATGTATAACGAGATTCCTTTAAGAGCAATGATAAGCTTTTCGGATAATGAAAGGCTTACAAGGGAAAAGCTCAGACAGTTTGTCCGCAAGCTGAATATTATTCTTAACAGCGATTTGTACTAGATTGAAAATTATAAAGGAATGTGATGCTGATATGATTAGGATAGGACATGGATATGACGTTCATAAGCTGTCAACAGGAAGAAAACTGATTCTGGGCGGCGTTGAAATTCCTTATGAAAAGGGACTTTTAGGTTACAGCGACGCCGATGTGCTGATTCACGCTGTTATGGATTCTTTATTGGGAGCTTGTGCGTCAGGAGATATAGGAAAGCTTTTTCCCGACACGGATAAGAAATTCAAAGACGCCGACAGCTTAGAGCTTTTGAAAGAAGTAAAAAAGGCTGTTAAAAAGAAAGGCTATAAGGTGCTGAATATTGACAGTACGATTTGCTGTCAGAAGCCTAAGTTAAGTCCTTTTACAGAAAATATGAGAAAGAATATAGCAAGTGCTTTGGATTGCTGTATTGATCGTATTTCCGTTAAAGCTACTACCGAAGAGGAATTAGGCTTTACGGGAACAGGAGAGGGAATCAGTGCAACAGCGGTATGTCTTATTGAGAAGATGAAGCAGATTGAAAATGAAATTTAAAGCGTCTGTATGCTTGTCTTGTATAGTCGTACTGTTTTGCATAGGAGGGCTTATATATGAATTTGTAAGCGGAGATAAAAGTTATTGGCTTTGGGGAATACTGCTGATTACAAATACGGTTATATTGATAGCTGATTTTTTAACTAAAGGTAAATAATTATAACTTAGCAAGATGTCCCTTCATTATAGGCGGTGGGATAATGTCATATTTTGTGAAAGATTGTCAAACAGAAAACAAAAAAATATGCAAAAAAAGCCGAATTTTTATGTTTATTCAACCTTATATTCAATAAGGGCTTGCCAAGGGCTTGCCCGTAATTCAATGCGGCAAGGGTCGGCATTGCCGACCGGCCGTTCAGTAGGGTATTGTATCCCGCTGCTGAACGGGTAATGGAATCCGCCGCTTATAGAGGCGGAGGACATCTTGCCTTAGTTATAAGAACTATCCTATCATTTCGCTCATATCATAAAGCCCTGACGGTTTATTGCTGATGAAAACCGCTGCGTTTACAGCGCCTACGGCGAATACTTCTTTTGAATGAGCTTCGTGTTTGAGGGTTACGACTTCATCCCGTCCTGCGAAAATGATTTCATGTTCTCCGACAATAGTTCCGCCTCTTATTGAGTGCATACCTATTTCGGTTTTTGAACGTTTTTGTCTTACCGAGTGCCTGTCGTAGGTGAGCGAGTATTTTTTTCCGAGTTCTCCGTTCAAAGCGTCGGCAAGCATAATAGCCGTTCCCGACGGAGCGTCGATTTTCTGATTGTGATGCTTTTCAACTATCTCTATATCAAACTGATCGCCAAGAACCTGAACCGCCTTTTTAGCAAGCTGAGCTAAAAGATTTATGCCCAGTGACATATTGAATGTGAAGAAAACAGGAATCTGGGATGAAGCCTGTTTTATTTTTGCAATTTGTTCATCGTTATAACCTGTTGTGGCAATAACAAGCGGAGTGCCGTTTGTCCGGCAGTAGTCAAGAAGATCGTCTAAAACGCTCGGGTGAGAAAAATCAATAATTACATCAGGTTTAACGTCAAGTTCTGAAACCTTTGATACTATCGGAAAGTCGGAATAAGGCTCGGAAATTTTGTCGATTCCGGCGGTAACTCTGCAATCATTTCTCGAAGAAACTACATCGCAGATAACTCTGCCCATTTTTCCGCTTGCGCCGCATACGGCAATATCAGTCATTTTAATCATTCCTTTTCAAAAAAAGGGCAAGCCGAAAGCCGCCCTTTGTTTTTATGTTTATTTGACGAGTCCGATTTTTTCCATCAGGCTTTTCAGCTTCTCAATTTTCGCATTTGGCATTTTACAAAGCGGTAGCCTGCATTCGCCGACTTCAAATCCCATTATGTTAAGAGCTTCTTTAACAGGTATCGGATTTACGTCCATAAATAAGCCGTTAGTAAATTCCAAAAGCTTAAGGGCAAGCTCGTTTGCTTCATCATATTTGTTCTCAAAGCAAAGTCTGCATATTTCATGAGTTTCACGAGGCATACAGTTTGACAAAACTGAGATTACTCCCTTTCCTCCGAGGGAAAGTATCGGAACGATTTGATCGTCGTTTCCGCTGTAAACGTCTAAGTCGTCGCCGCAGGCAGCTCTTATCTGAGCCACTCTTGAAATATCTCCGCTTGCTTCTTTGATAGCCGCTATATTTTTGTGCTTTGCAAGCTCTGCGCAGGTTGAAACTGCAATGTTAGTACCTGTTCTGGAAGGAACGTTATAAGCGATAATAGGTATGTTTACAGCGTCTGCGATAGCATAGTAATGTTTAATAAGTCCTTCCTGCGAGCATTTATTGTAATAAGGAGTAACTACAAGCAGAGCGTCTGCGCCCTGTTGTTCAGCGTGTTTTGAAAGTGCAATCGCATACTTTGTATCGTTAGAGCCTGTTCCTGCTATAACGGGAATTCTTCCGGCAGTTTTTTGTACAGCGTATGTGATGCAGTCCTGATGCTCCTTGTCGGTCATTGTTGCGCTTTCTCCCGTTGTTCCGCATATTACAATAGCGTCGGTGCCGTTTTCAATATTGAATTCAATAAGCTCGCCCAGCTTGTCGAAATTAATTGAACCGTCCTCGTTCATCGGCGTTATAATCGCAACTCCCGCACCTGTAAAAATCGTTTTTTTCATAGCTGATTACTCCTTTCATGAGTAAGGTTTATAAAATAAATTAAGTTTAGTCAAAATAGCCTTTTGCGGCGAGAAGCTCGGCTAAAAGAACCCCGCCTCCTGCAGCTCCTCTCAAGGTGTTGTGAGAAAGACAGACAAATTTATAATCAAATAATTTATCCTCTCTGAGTCTGCCGATTGTAATTGCCATTCCGCCTTCAAGATTCCTGTCAAGCTTAGGCTGAGGTCTGTTGTCCTCTTCAAAATAATTCAGGAACTGTTTTGGTGCGCTTGGAAGCTCAAGCTCCTGCGGAACTCCGCTGAACTCCTTCCAGGCTGAAAGTATTTCTTCCTTTGAAGGCTTCTTGTCGAATGATACAAACACTGCGGCGGTGTGACCGTCCTGAACGGGAACTCTCAGACACTGCGTTGTAATGCACGGAGCTTCTGCGTCGACAATTTTATCGCCGTCGATTCTGCCCCATACTTTAAGCGGTTCAATTTCAGATTTTTCTTCCTCTCCTCCGATATAAGGTATAACGTTATCAACTATATCAGGGAAAGTTTCAAAGGTTTTTCCTGCTCCGCTTATAGCCTGATAAGTGCAGGCTAGAATGTTTTTAATCCCGTATTTAATAAGCGGGTGAAGCGCCGGAACATAGCTTTGAATCGAACAGTTTGACTTAACTGCTATAAATCCTCTTTTAGTGCCGAGCCTTTTCCTCTGAGCGTTTATAATTTCGATATGCTCCGGGTTTACTTCAGGAACTACCATAGGAACGTCGGGCGTGTGCCTGTTTGCTGAATTGTTTGAAACAACAGGACATTCAGCCTTTGCATAAGCTTCTTCCAACGCCTTTATCTCCTCTTTTTTCATGTCGACGGCGCAAAATACAAAATCAACCGTTCCTGCAATTTTTTCAATATCAGCAGAAGCGTCTAGAATTATCATATCCTGCATTTTTTCAGGCATGGGAACAGACATTGCCCAGCGGTTTCCGACAGCTTCTTTATAGCTCTTGCCTGCCGAGCGGGGAGAAGCCGCAAGACAAACAACGTTGAACCACGGATGTTTTTCAAGAAGCGTTGCAAACCTCTGACCTACCATACCCGTAGCTCCGATTATTCCAACGTTATATTTTTTCATAAAAATCCTCCTTGCAGGGTTTCCTGCATTGTAAAATTATCTCGTCTTAGTTATTGGATTTGTAAATTTTCAAACAACTTAGGACAAATATTAAAAAAACTGGTTGAAAACCAGTTCATCATACAATATAATAGAAATGTTGACATATAACTAAGGTAAGATGTCCCACGCCACTATAGGCGGCGAGTTCCATTACCCGTTCAGCAACGGGATACAATCCTCTACTGAACGGCCGGTCGGCAATGCCGACCCTTGCCGCATTGAATAACGGGCAAGCCCTTATTGAAACCTTGGTATATGCCGATAGCACTCCATCATATTAATGATGACAATCATGGGCTTATTAAGCATATGATCAGAAATAAGCTTTCCCAACACTTAATTCTTCGGCAGCATCACCTTTCACATCCCCGGTCGGGAAAACCTAAAAAGATTTATGGAAACGCTAATAATTTCAGCCGCGCCTCTATCGTTTTATTTATAATAACAAAAATATATGATTGTGTCAACAATAATTTTAAAACTTTTCATACTTATTTCCGATTTATATAAATATGTAGCCGATACAGTGATGAGAAACTTAAAAGAAAGGGAAAAGCGTTAAATTATGATAGACATAAACAATATGAAAAAATCAGATTTTTATTACGAGCTTCCGGAGGAGCTTATCGCTCAGACGCCGATTGAGCCGAGAAATGCGTCAAGGCTTATGAAGATTGATAAAAAAACAGGCGAGATTACACATTCTCATTTTTATAATTTATGCGATTTTCTCAAAAAGGGTGACTTGCTTGTTCTGAATGATTCAAGGGTTCTGCCTGCCAGAATTTACGGTGAAAGGGTCAATACAGATTCCTTTATTGAATTTCTGCTTTTGACCCAGAGAAAAAATCTTGAATGGGAAATTCTCTGCCGTCCCGGAAAAAAAGCGAAGGTCGGAGCGAGATTTTCTTTCGGCGGTATTCTGGAAGCGGAAATTACAGAGGTTTTGGAGGACGGCAACAGAGTCGCCCGTTTTGAGGTTAAGGACGGATATAACATATACACGGCTCTTGACGAGGTGGGTCAAATGCCGCTTCCGCCGTATATAAGAGAAAAATTAAAGGATAAAGAGCGTTATCAGACTGTTTATTCAAATGAGATAGGCTCGTCGGCTGCTCCTACGGCAGGGCTTCATTTTACAAAAGAAATGCTGAGCGATTTGCAGAACGAGGGTATAAACCTATGCTATTTAACGCTTCATGTCGGTCTTGGAACGTTCAGACCTGTTAAAGAGGAAAAGGTGCTTGACCATAAAATGCATTCGGAGCATTTTGAGCTGAACGAGCAGGCGGCGGAGCTTATCAACCGTACGAAAGCTCAGGGAGGAAGAATAATTTCAGTGGGAACAACCTCATGCCGGACTCTTGAAAGCGTGGCGCAGCGAAACGGCGGAAAAATTGCTGCGGACGAGGGGAATACTGACATATTTATTTACCCGGGATATAAGTTCGAAGTTATAGACGGACTTATAACAAACTTTCATCTTCCCGAAAGCACCCTTATTATGCTTGTGTCTGCGTTTTTGGGTTATGATAAAACAATGGACGCATATAAAACCGCAGTTGAGGAAGAATACCGATTTTTTTCGTTCGGGGACAGTATGATGATTATTTAGGAGGACAAAAATGAATTTAGATAAATACTTCAAAGGAATTATAGACGCAGACGAGAAAGCTATAGTGATATGCGATTTAAATAATACTATAATTTATATGAATCCCGCCGCAGTAAGTCAGTATGAAAAAAGAGGCGGTGCGGACTTGGTTGGGAAGTCTATTCTAGACTGTCACAATCCTCACTCAAAGGAGATTATAAAAAAGAACGTGCAAGCTATGAAAGAAGACAAATCACTGAATAAGATTTTTGAGTTTCACAAAACCAGGGACGGAGCAAACGACGATGTTTACTGCGCAGCAATAAGAGATGACAAGGGCGAACTTATCGGATATTACGAAAGATTTGAAGATAAAAACCTGTATTTAAAAGACAAGGAGCATAAATGATGTATAAACTCATAAAAAAAGAGGGAAACGCCAGACGTGGAGAATTTCATACTCCTCACGGCGTAATACAAACGCCCGTTTTTATGAACGTCGGAACGCAGGGCTGTATTAAGGGCGGAGTTTCATCAATTGACCTGGAAAGCTTAAAGTGTCAGGTTGAGCTTTGCAATACTTATCATCTTCACGTCAGACCGGGCGAGGATGTGGTTTATAAAATGGGCGGACTTCACAGATTTATGAACTGGAACAGACCTATCCTGACCGACAGCGGAGGCTTTCAGGTATTTTCTTTGGCAGAGCTTCGTAAAATAAAAGAAGAGGGAGTTTATTTTCATTCACACATCGACGGAAGAAAAATCTTTATGGGACCCGAAGAAAGCATGAGGATTCAGTCAAAGCTTGCTTCAACTATAGCGATGGCTTTCGATGAGTGCGTTGAAAACCCGGCGGAGCATGAATATTCTAAGCTTAGCTGTGAGAGAACCACCAGATGGCTTAAACGCTGTATTGATGAAATGAAAAGGCTGAATTCTCTTGATGAAACGATAAACAAAAGCCAGATGCTGTTCGGAATTAATCAGGGCTGCATCTACGATGATTTAAGAGTAGAGCATATGAAGGCCATAAGGGAAACGGACTGCGACGGATACGCAATAGGCGGTCTGGCAGTGGGAGAGCCTACCGAGGTCATGTATCATATTATTGAAACGGTCGAGCCGTTTATGCCCCAAGATAAGCCCCGCTATCTTATGGGAGTGGGAACTCCGAGCAATATTATAGAAGCTGTTGCCAGAGGAGTTGATTTCTTTGACTGCGTTATGCCGTCGAGAAATGCAAGACATGCAACTATTTTTACATGGAACGGTATAATGCATATTACAAACGAAAAGTATAAAACCGACGACAGACCGATTGATATCGAATGTGACTGTCCAACCTGTAAAAATCACAGCAGAGCGTATATTCGTCACTTATTCAAGGCTGACGAACAGCTTGCAGGACGTTTGACGGTTATGCACAATTTATATTTTTATAATACTCTTGCTGAAAGAATCAGAAATGCTCTTGACAACGGTGAATTTGAAGCTTTCAGAAGCAAGTATTACGAGCTGCTTTCATCTAAGCTGACTGATTGATAAACACTGAATATTGATTGAAAATTAAATACGGAGGTTGTGTGTATGGGAATAATAGAGCTTCTTTTAATAGCCATAGGTCTTTCAATGGATGCGTTTGCAGTATCGGTTACAAACGGACTGTGCTATAAAAATGTCAGGCTTAAATGGACTCTGGGAACGGGACTGTGCTTCGGATTATTTCAGGGGGCAATGCCTACGATAGGTTATTTTCTGGGAAGCACCTTTGCCGATTATATTTCAAGATTTGATCACTATATTGCTTTGATTTTGCTGGCTTTTATCGGAGGAAAAATGCTTTTTGACGGCATAAAAAGCAGAAATGAAAGCGTTGAGAAAACCGATATGGAAATGAGCCTCGGGCTTTTGATGGTGCAGGGCGTTGCTACAAGCATAGATGCGCTGGCAGTCGGCGTTTCCTTTGCAATGCTCCCTGATGTAAATATAGTAATCGCAGCAGGATTCATAGCTTTGACAACCTTTATACTTTCCATTGCCGCAGTATTTATCGGCAAGAAGTTCGGGAATATTCTTAACAATAAAGCTCAGATTATCGGGGGACTGATACTAATTGCAATAGGTGCGAAAATATTTATAGAACACACTTTTTTCGGAGGATAGAATGAAATCAGGCAAATATACAGTCAGTTCATATAATCTTAATATTTATTAGTTATAATAATCTTATTATGGTCAAGTATGTTATTTTTGATTTGGATGGAACGCTTGTCGACTCGGTTTATGATTTAGCTGATTCGGTGAACTGTGTTTTAGAGCAAAACGGTTATGGTATTCATCCGGTTGAAAGCTATTATTATTTTGTCGGAAGCGGTACGTTAAAGCTTATTGAACGCGCCCTGCCTGAAGGTCAAAGAAATGAAGAAGAGATTGAGCGTGTTCATACTTTGTTTGCGGAGCATTATTCTGCAAATTATCTGAATAAAACCAAGCCTTATGACGGCGTGAAGGAGCTTTTAGACGAGCTTGACGGCAGGAATATAAAATATGCGGTTGCTTCTAACAAGACGGATATATTTACCCGTAAGATTATAAACGAGCTTTTTCCCGACAATGAATTTGACGTTATAATGGGGAAAAAGGCTTCAAATCCGACAAAGCCCGATCCGAAGATAGTGTATGATATATTAAGCGGCAAGGATATTTCTTTATCGGAGATTTTATTTGTCGGCGATTCGGATATTGACATTCAGACGGGGCGGAATGCAGGAATTAAAACCGTCGGATGCATTTGGGGCTTCAGGGGAGAAAAAGAGCTTAAAGAAGCCGGGGCGGATTATTTAATATCCGAGCCGATACAGCTTCTTGAAATAATAAAAGAAAATAAGTGAAAGGGAAGGGCGATTGTTTATGAATTACAATATTAAGGAGGTTGCGCAGAGGTTAAAGGGACTTCGTGAAGCGTGCGACCTTTCAATGGAAGAATTCTGCGGAAAAACAGGGATTTCCGTTGAAGATTATTCTAAAATTGAAGCCGGAGAAAAAGATTTTTCAATTACGTTTTTGTATAAATGCTCTGAATTATTCAACATTGATTTAGTTGAGCTTCTCACCGGCGCTTCTCCTAGGCTGAGCAATTATTCTATAATCAGAAAAGGAGAGGGACTGCCGATTGAGAGAAGAGAGAGATTTGCTTATCAGCATCTTGCATATAGGTTCAAGGATAAAAAGATAGAACCGCTTATGGTAACCGCTCCTTATGACGAAGAAGAGCAGGACAAGCCGATTCGTCTTTCTGTTCATGAGGGACAGGAGTGGGACTTCATAATCAAGGGCAGACTTAAATTCGTTATCGGCGAGCATACTGAGATTTTGAATGAGGGCGATTCGCTTTTTTATAACTCCAATCAGCCTCACGGAATGATAGCTGCGGGAGGCAGCGACTGCGAATTTCTGGCTGTTTTGATAAAAGAATAATAATTTGTATGATTGAACTATGAAAAATATAAAAAGCTGAAAGAATTTATCGATTCTTAATTGAAAGGGAATAAAAATATGAGTGTAAATTTAAATGATTTTTATAAGAAGTTTGTTATTGAGGATTTTGACGAAAAGACAGGTGTTATTTCAAAGTTTGAGCCTAATCCCGAGCCTGACTACAATTTTGCTTACGACGTTATTGATGAAATTGCAAGGCTTGATCCTGAGAGAGTATGTATTTATTGGGTGCATGAGGAAGGCGAAGAAAGAAAGTTCACATTCAAGGATATGTCGCAGCTCAGCAATCAGTTTGCAAATATGTTCTTGGCGCACGGCGTTAAGAAAGGCGATAAGGTAATGCTTGTTCTCAAAAGGCATTATGAGTTTTGGATTGCGGCTTATGCTCTTATAAAGATTGGGGCTATATTTATTCCTGCAACCTGCCAGCTTAAAGAGAAGGATTATGTTTACCGTTTTGAAGCAGCAAGCGTTAAATATATTTGTGCAACAGTTGACGATAACGTTCCCGAAACCGTCGAAGCTGCAATGAGCAAGTACGATGGAATTGAAAAAAAGTTTATCGCAAGAGGGAATAGAAACGGTTGGATAAACTTAATGGAAGAAGCTTCAAAATACCCCGTAACCTTAGATAGAATTAAAAACAGTGTTGAAGACCCGATGCTTTTGTATTTCTCTTCCGGAACTACCGGTTATCCGAAGATGGTTTTACACAATCACTACTATACAATCGGACATATTATTACAGCTAAGCACTGGCACAACATTTCCGACGGTTCGCTTCATCTGACGATTTCAGAAAGCGGCTGGGGGAAATGCGCATGGGGCAAAATGTTCGGTCAGCTGACCTGCGGGGGAACTGTATTTGTATATGATTTTGACAGGTTTCACCCGAACGAGATGCTTCAGGTAATTCAGGACTACAAGATTACGTCGTTCTGTGCTCCGCCTACTATGTACCGTTTCTTTATCAAGGAGGGGATTGAGAACTATGACCTTTCAAGTCTTAAATATGCCACAACTGCCGGCGAGGCTCTGAATGCCGAGGTGTACAATAAATTTTATGAGTATACAGGATTAAAGCTTATGGAGGGCTTTGGTCAGACTGAAACTGTTTTGGCTGCGGGAACCATGGTCGGCATGACGCCTAAGCCGGGTTCAATGGGCAAGCCGGCTCCGCTTTATAACATGGATATTGTCGATGAGAACGGCAAGTCTTGTCCGGTCGGCGAAACGGGAGAAATGGTTATCAGAACGAACGGAAGAAAGCAGAAAAGCTTATTTATGGAATATTACAGAAATGAAGAAGCTACTAATGCCGCATGGCATGATAACATTTATCATACCGGAGATACCGCTTGGAAAGACGAGGATGGCTATTACTGGTATGTAGGAAGAACAGATGATGTTATAAAAGCGTCTGGATACAGGATCGGACCTTTTGAAATTGAGTCTGTCTTAATGGAGCATCCGAGCGTTTTAGAGTGTGCGGTAACTGCCGCTAAAGACCCCATCAGAGGAAACGTTGTTAAGGCGACTATCGTTCTTGCAAGAGGTTATAAGGGCAGCGACGAGCTTGCAAAGGAGCTTCAGGACTATGTTAAGAGTGCAACGGCTCCTTATAAATATCCCAGAATAGTTGAGTTTGTAGACGAGCTTCCAAAGACTATAAGCGGAAAGATAAGAAGAGTTCAGATCCGCGAGGAAGACGCTCAGAAAAATAATTAATACAGCTTTAAAAAGAACAGAACATAATTTTTGCTCTGTTCTTTTGTTTGTATAATTTGTTTTGCTGATACTCTGAAGCAAAAAGGTCAGGGGGTTTATAAATGCTGTTATATGAGTTTCCGAAAAAGCTTTCTGCACAGGAACGGCTCGAAAGAGCTTCCGAACAAATGAAAGTTAAAAAGAAAATAAGTAAGATTAAAATTCAGAATATAATTTTACTTGCGGCGGCCGCACTTATTATATGGAGAGTTTCTGCGGCGTGGCTTAAGATTCTGACTGCGTTTTTGCTTGTTGTCTGTTTTGCGGTGAACAGTCTTATGCTTTTGTCAGTAAAACGTCAGGAGGACGGCGGAGCATATACGAAAATTTATGATGACAGGATAGAACACAAACAGGCGAACTTGTTCAATCTTAGAAAAACGAAATACAAAGAGGTTACTTTGTTTTACAGTAATATAGAAAAATCTGTTCAGGACGTATTCGGGAATATGCAGTTTAAGCTCAAAAACGGTGAAATAATATCTCTCTATTTCTGTGATACGGAAACCAAGCTGTTTTTAATAAATAATCTTTATGAGTCTGTAAAGTATCCTAAAAAGCAGTATAACGATTTAAGCTCTGAGGAAATAACGGATAAGGACGATCCCGATTATAATTGGAGGAACTGGAAGGATTTATGAGTTCGCCGTCTTGAAAAATATTGAATAAAATAGTATAATAAAACGAATCACGATAATCGCCTTTAATTCATATTATGAATCAGAGGTGAGAAAGATGGGCGAGTTTTTTACAGCGCTTTTTTTGATTGTATTCGTCTTATTGATTGTATATGTTGTAAAAAAGCTTTTGGATACGGAAAAATACAAAGTCAAATATAAAAAGTTTATTATAATTCCTGTTCACAGTTATATGCCTGAAATTGCAAAGATAATAAAATCGGCGTATTGGGATAACGATTTCAGCGGTTCAGTTACAAATGAAGTACTGGTATATCCGATTGAGGAGCTTGATAAGGACAGCGTTGATACACTCAAAAATATATGCTGTGAGCTTAAAGGGGTAAAGGTCGTTGAAAAAAATAAGCTTGATGATTATATAGCTCGGAATTACAGAAGATATTTGTGAAACTGATTAAATTCCCCGGAAAGAAAGTTTTTTGCAGAGCAGAGGTGCGGTGGTGAAAATGAAGGACAAGGAGCTTTGCCGTATTGAAGGCACAGTTGACTGCGTTGTTTATAATAATGAGGAAAACGGGTTTGCCGTCTTGACGCTTGACGTTGACGGCGACCCTGTTACTGTTGTCGGGGAAATCGGTAACGTTGACGAGGGCGAGGAGCTTTTTGTGACCGGCGAATTTGTCAATCATCAGAAATTCGGAGAGCAGTTTAAGGTTACCCTGTGTGAGCGTAAGCTTCCCACAACAGCCCTTGCTGTAAGAAAATACTTGGCAAGCGGAGCTATCAAGGGCGTCGGACCTGTTATTGCAGGGAAGATGGTTGAAAAATTCGGAGATAAAACACTGGAGATTATGGAAAAAGAGCCTGAGCGTTTGTGCGAGGTAGACGGAATAACAAGAAAAAAATGTGTTCAAATATCGGATGAATTTAAAAATGTCAACGGCGTACGGTCTTTGATGGGGTATTTGTCAAGGTTTGGTATCTCGGCAGGGTATGGCGCAAAGGCGTGGAAAAGGTGGGGACAACCTACTGAGGAAATGGTAAGGAGCAATCCTTATGTTTTATGCTCTTCCGGGATTGAGCTTCCTTTTTTTAAAGCAGACGAAATGGCGGCCGAAATTCAAATGCCAAAGGACAGCGAAAACAGAATCCGTGCAGGAATAACCAATGTTCTTATTCAGAATTCTTATGCCGGACATACCTGCCTGCCTGAGGACAGGCTCAGAGCAATAACCTGCAGATTTTTAGAAATTGATGAAGATAAATTCAATGAAGTGCTGACAGACGAGATAGAAGAAGAAAACCTTTGCGTTTTTAAGAAGAAAAACAGACCGTTTATATTGCTGAAAGATTTTTACACTGCTGAGAATTATATATCAAGACGGCTGTGTATTATGAAGGAGTGCCTTTATGACAGTAAAATAAATTATGACGAAATAATAGAGTTAGCGGAAGAGCAGAATAATATTGAATATGAGGAGCTTCAGAAAAAGGCTATAAATACGGCTTTGTCCTGCGGATTTTTGGTTATGACGGGCGGACCGGGAACAGGAAAAACCACCACCCTCAACGCCATAATATCTCTTTTTGAACAGCAGGGGCTGAATGTTCTTATAACTGCTCCGACAGGGCGTGCGGCTAAAAGGATTTCCGATTTGACTGGGTATGAGGCGAAAACAATTCACAGAATGTTAGAGGTCGCTTTTTCAGACGGAGGAAAACCTCGGTTCAAACGAAATGAAAACAACCTTCTTGACTGTGATGTGATGATAATAGATGAGATGTCAATGGTTGATTCTCTGCTTTTCGAGGCTTTGCTGAGAGCTATACCGATGACCTGCAAGCTTATTATGGTAGGTGACAGCGATCAGCTTCCGTCTGTAGGAGCGGGCAACGTTCTGAAAGATATTATTGACAGCGGAATGGTGCCGATAGTTACCCTGAAGGAAATTTTCAGGCAGGCAAGTCAAAGCTCAATAGTTGTGAACGCTCATAAAATTGTGGGCGGCGAACACATTGATTTAGGCCAAAGAAATAATGATTTTTTCTTCTTTCAAAGGCTGAAACATCAGGATTTACAGTCGCTGGTTGTAGAGCTTGTTAAGGACAGGCTTCCAAAGGCTTACGGTTATTCCTCTATTGACGATATACAGGTTTTGTCGCCGACTCGAAAAGGGCCCTCCGGTACGGTTGAGCTTAATAAAAAGCTTCAGGCGGAGCTTAACCCTCCGTCTAAAGATAAATCTGAAATAAAGACATTTCAGTATACATACCGTGTCGGCGATAAAGTTATGCAGACCAAAAATAATTATGATATTGTATGGTCTAAGGATTTGGGCGATGTAGTTAAAGAGAACGGTTCGGGAATTTTTAACGGCGATATAGGAATTATTACTGCCGCCAATAAATATACGGGGCTTGTAACTATAGATTTTGAGGGTAGGATATGCAATTATACGGTATCAATGCTTGAAAACTTGGATCTTGCCTATGCGATAACCGTACATAAAAGTCAGGGAAGCGAGTTTGACGTCGTTATACTTACGGTATTTGGCGGATTTGACAAATTGTATTACAGAAATCTTCTCTATACTGCGGTCACAAGGGCTAAGAAGCTTCTTATTATAATAGGTTCTTCAAAGAAGCTTGAATATATGATTGATAACAACAGAAAAACGCTCAGGTATACTGTTCTTAAAAATATGCTTATTCAGGATGGTAATTCGGATGGATTTGATGAAGAAATCGACTTTGAACAATCTTAAAAAGTATATACTTGATATTTTCTTTCCTAACAGGTGTCCGTTTTGCGGCAGAATAATCAAATGGAACGAAAATTGTTGTGAAAAATGCATTAAGGAAATTCCGTATATCACTTCAACGACTTGTTTGAAATGCGGAAAAGAAAATTGTATTTGCAATGATGTCAGGATTAATTATGACGGCTGCGTAAGCGTTGCTTATTACGAAGGAATTATAAAAAAAGGTATATTAGGTCTGAAAATCGAAAAAGCGTTCAATCTTATAGATGTGTTTGAAAAAGAGATTGATCAAAAGATTTCCGAAATGATACCCTTTGGTGAAATTGACTTTGTAACTTCGGTTCCTATGCACAAATCGGTTAAAAGAACGAGGGGATATAATCAGTCGGACATTATTGCAAAAAAAGCGTCGGAAATTATAAAAAAGCCTGCGGTATTTGACGTTCTGATAAAAACCGAAAAAGATATAGTACAGCACAATCTGGCCGGCAGCGAAAGAAAACAGGCTGTTAAAGGCTTGTACAGAATTAATTCAAAGTGTGCAGGCGAGGTTTCGGGCAAAACCATTCTTTTGTGCGACGATATAATTACAACCGGCAGCACGCTTAACGAATGTGCGAAGGCTTTAAAGAAAAGCGGAGCAAAAGCCGTATATTGCTTTACTGTTGCATCTACCAAGCTATTTGACGATAAATAAAAAAGCGTATAAAAAAAGCCTTAATTAATAATAAAGTTTGTGTAAAAAATAACAATAATGCTATTGAAAAATTACCCGGACTGGGTTATAATTATAAATAATATAATAATTAAGGGAGATATTGAATAATGAATTTTATCGGTTCTTTATTAGCAGAGGACATTGATATGAACGTTGAATATGTAGCGTCTGTGGTAATAACGGGTATAACCGTTGTATTTATAGGTTTAATTCTGCTGGTTATTATTTTATTTATTTTCGGACTGTTTTCAAAAGTCAAAACTAAGCGTTTAAATAGAAAAACCGAGGCTTCTCAAATTGAAACGAAAAACATCGGTACAGAAAAAACAGTTAAGGAGATTTCTCCTGCGGCTCCTGTATCAGAGGACGTAATTGAAGAAGAGATAATAGCGGTAATTGCTGCGGCTGTTGCAGAAATGGGTGCGAAAAGCGGAAAAAGGCTTGCTGTTAAAAGCATAAAGGCGTCAAAGCCGCAGAGAACGGCTTGGGCTACCGCAGGACTGATAGACAATACTCGCCCATTTTAATGAAAGGACAACCAAGTTATGATAGATAAGTTTCTTTATACGTTAAAAGATTTGGCGGTAAATTCCGGTTTTGCCGGATTTATTGCCGACGGCGGCTGGAAAGCGCTTATAATGATAGGCATTTCGTTTATTTTTATGTATTTGGCAATCTCAAAGGGTTTTGAACCGTTATTGCTTTTGCCTATTGCTTTTGGTATGCTTCTGACTAATCTGCCGTTTACTGAAATGTATCACCCTGAGCTTTGGAAGATTACAGGCGAGGGGATTGATTTCGGAAAGGTCCTGCACGACGGAGGTCTGCTTGACATACTTTATATGGGCGTTAAGCTTCAGATATATCCGCCTCTCATTTTCTTGGGAATCGGCGCTATGACTGACTTTGCTCCGCTTATTGCGAACCCGAAGAGCTTTTTGCTTGGAGCTGCCGCTCAGGGAGGAATTTTCTTTACGTTTATCGGAGCCGCATTATTAGGATTTTCAGCGGCTGAAGCAGGTTCTATTGCAATTATCGGCGGCGCTGACGGACCTACTGCAATTTACGTTTCATCTAAGCTTCTTTCGTCAGGAGGCTTTAAGATAGATACGGGTACTATAGCTCTTGCGGCTTACACTTATATGGCGCTTGTGCCTATAATTCAGCCTCCTATTATGAAGGCTCTTACAACTAAAAAAGAACGTTCCATTGTTATGGGACAGTTAAGGCCCGTATCAAAAACCGAAAAGGTAATTTTCCCGATAATCGTTACTATAGTTATATCACTGCTTGTTCCGTCGGCTGCTCCTCTTGTAGGTATGCTTATGCTTGGAAATCTTCTGAAAGAGAGCGGCGTTTGCGACCGGCTTGTAAAAACCGCTCAGAACGAGCTTATGAACATTATCACTATATTTTTGGGAGTTTCGGTCGGAGCTACTACAACGGCTGATAAAATTGTAAATACGCAGTTTCTCGGCGTTATACTTCTCGGAGTTGCAGCTTTCTGCTTAGGTACGGCGTGCGGAGTTTTATTCGGAAAGCTGATGTGCTTCTTTACAAAGGGAAAGGTGAATCCGCTTATCGGTTCAGCAGGCGTTTCAGCGGTTCCTATGGCGGCCAGAGTATCGCAGAAGGTCGGGCAGCAGGAGAATCCCACGAACTATTTGCTTATGCACGCAATGGGACCGAACGTTGCGGGCGTTATCGGTTCGGCTGTTGCCGCCGGAGTATTGTTGAGTATTATTCCATATTAAGGTTCAGCTGATAAATAAAGCGAAGCAAAACGCTTCGCTTGTTTTTTACATTGTACAAAGGGTGGTTTAAATGAAAAGCAATAAGTTTTTTGCTATAATTTCACGAATGAAATATATTAATCGCTGGAGTTTGATGAGAAATACGTTTACTGAAAACATAAGCGAGCATTCCCTTGACGTTGCTTTTATCGCTCATTTACTGTCTGTTTTAAGAAATAAGCGTTTCGGAGGGAATGTAGATCCTGAAAGAGCTGCGGTGCTTGCGATGTATCATGATGCAACCGAGATACTTACCGGAGATCTTCCGACCCCGATAAAATATTACAACAAGGATATAAAATCAGTCTATTCGGAAATTGAAGACAAAGCGAGCAGACAGCTTTTATCATATCTCCCCGATGATATAAAGGACGTTTATGAACCTTTGCTGAGCAGAAATGAAAACGACAGCGAGCTTTGGATGCTGGTTAAAGCGGCGGATAAAATTTCAGCTCTTATAAAGTGCGTTGAAGAAAGACAGATGGGAAATAAGGATTTTATAGATGCAGAAAACGCAACCTTAAAAACTATTCGGGATATGCATATGCCGGAAGCGGACGCTTTCCTTGAAGAATTTATGCCGTCCTACGGTTTAACGCTTGACAAGCAAACCTAAGCAACGTGACGCTGCACTCGGTTTGCCTTTGGGAAGCTTGTAAAATATTAAGGTTCTTGAAACGGCAGGCTGGCAAAAGCACAAACGGAAAGACAAAAATTATGTTTTTGTGATAATTCAATAAGGGTTTGCCCGTCATTATAAGTCTGACGTTCATCAAATGACGAACATTAAAAGAATTAATAATAGGCAGAGTAAAAAAGCCTCTCAGGTTAATCCCGAGAGGCACATTTAATTGTTTTTTGTTTTATAAGTCAGAGTCAAAAGACTGTCGCCCAGATGAACGTTTTCAACGATAATATTCTCAAAGTGAAGATTCAAATCAAAATGAGAAAAATTCCAGAAAGACCTGATTCCGAGCTCAATAAGCTTTTTTGCAACATCATAGGCGTTTGATTTAGGCAGACAAAGAATAGCAATAGAAGGCGAGTTCTCTTTGCAGAAGCTTTCAAGCTCATCCATATGTCTTACAGGAATATCGGCAATAACCTTGCCGATAATTTCAGAATCAATATCGAAAATTGCATTAAGCTTACAGCCTTTTTTCTCAAAGCTTATCTGCGAAGCGATAGCTTTTCCTAAATTTCCTGCTCCTATTAAAATAGTTTTGTACTCTTTGTTTACGCCCAAAATGTTACCTATTTCATTATGAAGCGCCTTTATGTTATAGCCGTAACCCTGTTGACCGAAGCCGCCGAAGCAGTTTAAATCCTGACGAATCTGCGAGGCGGTTGTTTTCATACGTTCAGCCAGTCCTTTAGAAGAAATCCGCTCAACATTTTCTGACATAAGATCTTCAAGGTATGAATAATATCTGGGCAATCTTTTTATGACCGAGGCTGAAATAATATTATTTTTAGCCACTTATCCCCATTCCTTAAAATTATAAATTATTTATGATTAATGCGTTTGTTCACGCGTTCATAAGAGCGTAAAGACGCTTTCCGATTTCCTTTAAAAAGGTTTCTGAGTCAACCTTGGTTTTGTTTTCAAGGTCTGAAAGCAGATATAGGTCGCCCGTCATTATACCTTCTTCTATTGTCTGAACGGTCGCTTTTTCAAGCTTGTCTGCGAAGTCAACCAGATTCGGGGTTTCATCAAGCTCTCCTCTTTTCCTGAGAGCGCCGCTCCATGCGAAAATAGTAGCAACCGAGTTAGTTGAAGTTTTCTCGCCCTTAAGGTATTTGTAATAATGTCTTTGAACGGTTCCGTGAGCGGCTTCATATTCATAAATTCCGTCGGGGGAAACCAAAACAGAGGTCATCATAGCAAGCGAACCGTAAGCGGTAGAAATCATATCAGACATAACGTCGCCGTCGTAGTTTTTACAAGCCCAGATGTATCCGCCGTTTGAACGAATAACCCTTGCAACGGCGTCGTCAATCAAAGTGTAAAAATACTCAATTCCTGCCGCCTCGTATTTTTCCTTAAATTCTGCGTCATATATTTCCCGGAAAATATCTTTGAACCTATGGTCGTACTTCTTGGAAATAGTGTCTTTAGTAGCGAACCAAACGTCCTGCTTCAAATCCAGACCATAGTTTAAACAAGCTCTTGCAAATCCTGCGATACTTTCGTCTTTGTTGTGCATACCCTGAATTATACCGTTGCTGTCAGAGAAATCATAAATAAGCTCTCTTGATTCATTTCCGTCCTTATCGGTTACGACAAGCTCAGCTTTGGAATCTTTGTCAACACGCATTTCAGTGTTTTTATAAACGTCGCCGTAAGCGTGACGCGCAATGGTAATCGGCTTTGTCCAGGTTGGAATGTACGGTGAGATACCTTTAACAATAATAGGAGTTCTGAAAACAGTACCGTCTAAAATTGCTCTTATAGTTCCGTTAGGTGACTTCCACATTTCCTTGAGGTTATATTCGGACATTCTTGCAGCGTTAGGAGTGATGGTTGCGCATTTAACGGCAACGCCGTACTTCTTTGTAGCTTCCGCACTGTCGAACGTAACCTTATCGTTTGTGTCGTTTCTGTGCTTCAGACCGAGGTCGTAGTATTCGCAGTTTAAGTCAACATAAGGCTCTAAGAGAATTTCCTTAATCCACTTCCAAAGAATTCTCGTCATTTCATCTCCGTCCATTTCGACAAGCGGTGTTTTCATTTTGATTTTTTCCTGCATAATAAGCTCCTCCGTTTTAAATTTATTCTTTCCACATCCAGACGATGAATATTTGATTTATACCCTCTACGTTAATCGGGCATGCCGAATAAACATCTTCACTTATATTATTATCTTCAAAATATTTTATGAACTGATCATACTGACTGCTTCCTGAAAAGTCCAAAGAGAAACAAAAATCTCCCTTAGAGGAAAAGTCCATATCCTTATCCTGCATATCCTTTTTATAAGTTTCAAGGTTCAGAGGATCACATCTTTTAAGGCATTTGTATTTTTTGTTTTCCCCAGAACCCTTAATCTTAATATAAGAAGCTGAAAGCTCGGTGCCGTCTTTAAAAACATAAACATAGTGGCTGTCGTCAACCTTTATGTCTTCAATAACCTCGGCGCTGCCGCTTCCCGAAGCGGTTAAGACGTCGCTGATTTCAGCCGAGTAGCTGAAAAAGTTTATATTAAGTATGATATAAAGAACAATCACAGCGGCAAGCAGGCATAATAGCATTATAAGAACGGGCAGTCCCTTTGTTTCGCTGACTCCGCCCGGATGTTGCTTCTGCATATGCGGATTACGGCGGTTATTGCTGTAATAACTGTCGTTGTATCTGTAAGCGCTTCTGTTTTGTCTGTGATTTAAATTCTCATTCTGCTTAGTATTTCTTCTGTTCATAAAAAACTTCCTATTTGTTTAACTGTTCTCTTGTGTAATCTAAAAGTCCTCCCGCAAGAACAATATCCTTAGTACGTCCGCTTAACTCGCAGAGAACGGGGATTTCAACGTTTTTGGATTTGTTTATGACAGTAAGCTCGGATTTTCCGTCAATTATATTCTGTCTTACATTTTCAAGCGAAAGCTTATCGCCCTGACCGATTTTATCGTAGTCGTCTTCATTTACAAATGTCAGCGGAAGTATGCCTGCGTTTATAAGATTCGCTCTGTGAATTCTTGCGAAGCTTTTTACAAGAACGGCTTTAACCCCAAGATATAAGGGAGCGAGAGCCGCATGTTCTCTTGAAGAACCTTGACCGTAGTTTGAACCGCCAACTATAATGCTTTCACCCATACTTAAAGCTCTTTCTGGAAATTCTTCGTCACATACGGTAAAGCAGTGCTTTGAAATAGCGGGAATATTTGAACGAAGCGGCAGGATTTTTGCTCCTGCAGGCATAATGTGGTCTGTTGTGATATTGTCGCCGACTTTAAGTGAGCATTGCGCTTTAATGCTTTCGTCAAGCGGAGAGGTTTTCGGGAAAGGCTTGATGTTAGGTCCTCTTAAAATCTCAACGCTGTCCATTTCCTCAACAGGCGCAGGGGCAACTATCATATTATCGTTTATAACAAATTTCTCGGGAAGCTTAAACTCAGGCATTTCACCGAGGGTTCTCGGGTCGGTCAGAACTCCTTCAACAGCGGAAGCTGCGGCAAGCTCAGGAGAAACCAGATAAATCTGACCGTCCTTTGTTCCCGAACGTCCTTCAAAGTTTCTGTTAAATGTTCTGAGAGAGATTCCCTTGGAATTAGGCGATTGTCCCATACCTATACACGGACCGCAGGCAGATTCAAGAATTCTCGCTCCGGCGTCAATCATTATGGACAGCGCTCCGTTTTGAGCAAGCATATTAAGAACCTGCTTTGAACCCGGTGCTATTGACAAAGATACTCCCGGATGAACGGTTTTTCCCTTGAGAATATAAGCGACCTTCATCATATCCATAAGAGATGAGTTAGTACATGAGCCTATACATACCTGATCGATTTTCATAGGTCCTAACTCGTCAACTGTTTTTATATTGTCAGGAGAGTGCGGACAAGCAGCCATTGGAACGATTTTTGATAAGTCAATCCTGATTTCCTCATCGTAAACTGCGTCGTCGTCAGCTTTAAGCTCTGTCCAGACGTCGGCTCTGTCCTGAGCCTTCAGGAATTCAAGCGTTGTTTCATCAGACGGGAATACGGAGGTTGTAGCTCCAAGCTCAGCGCCCATATTTGTAATAGTCGCTCTTTCAGGAACGGACAGAGTTTTTACTCCCTCTCCGCAGTATTCAATAACCTTTCCTACGCCGCCTTTAACAGTCAGTATTTTCAGAACCTCCAAAATTACATCTTTAGCTGCAACCCAAGGCGAAAGCTTGCCTGTAAGCTCGACCTTAACTATTTTAGGATAGGTTATATAATATGCTCCTCCGCCCATCGCTACTGCAACGTCAAGTCCTCCTGCACCGATAGCTATCATTCCTATTCCGCCGCCTGTCGGGGTGTGGCTGTCAGAGCCTATTAATGTTTTTCCCGGAACACCGAATCTCTCTAAATGAACTTGATGACAAATTCCGTTGCCGGGACGTGAGAAATATATACCATGCTTTTTTGCAACCGATCCGATAAATCTGTGGTCGTCTGCATTTTCAAAGCCTGACTGCAAAGTATTGTGATCAATATAAGCCACAGAACGTTCTGTTTTAACACGGGGAACTCCCATTGCTTCATATTCAAGATAAGCCATAGTGCCGGTGGCGTCCTGGGTTAAGGTCTGGTCAATTTTAATGCCGATTTCATTACCTTTAACGAAATCTCCGTCTACTAAATGACTTTTTAGTATTTTTTCGGTCAGCGTAAGTCCCATTTCTTCAAATCCCTTCTTTTAGTGTTTACCTATAATTTTAATTCAAAACTTATGGTTTGTCAAGAAATTAACAAACGTTCAGGTATAACTTTAATTAAAAATTAAATATTAAGCGGATATATTATTTTTTGTTCGATAAAAAATATGAATATTTTGGCGGTTCCGGCAGTTTTAAATATGAATAAAATCTTGCATAATCATTGACATATACGTCAGATGTGGTATAATATTATGATATGATAAACTAAATATTGAACTTTATTTTATTCGGGCTTTTTTGAATAAATTTCATTTTGAAATGAGAAAATATAAATATATATATTTATCATGGAGGATTTTATTTAAGATGTCTGAAGATTTCAAAAATCAGGATAATAACAATACCACTCCCGATAATCAGGAAAATAATGCGGACGGGGGAATGTCAAAGACGCAGCAGATCGAGCATGTGGGTCATGTTACGATAAAGAACTCAAAACATCTTATACATTGTCTTACTATTATCGGCGAGGTTGAAGGGCATTACATTCTTCCTCCGCAGAATAAAACTACAAAGTATGAGCATATTATGCCGGCGCTTGTGGCGATAGAGCAGGATTCTTCAATCGAGGGTCTTGTTATAATAATCAACACTGTCGGCGGCGATGTTGAGGCAGGTCTTGCAATAGCTGAACTCATCGCAGGTATGAAAACTCCCACGGTTTCAATAGTTCTGGGCGGAGGACATTCTATAGGCGTGCCTTTGGCTGTCTGCTCAAAGAAGTCGTTTATAGTTCCCTCAGCTACAATGACTATTCACCCGGTGAGAATGAACGGACTTGTGCTGGGTGTTCCGCAGACGCTATCATATTTTGATAAAATGCAGGAGCGTATAATCAGATTTGTCTGCGATAATTCAAGGATCACACCCCGGCGGTTCAGGGAGCTTATGATGACTACAGGCGAGCTTGTTATGGACGTAGGCACAGTTTTGGACGGTGAAAGCGCTGTAAAAGAGGGTATAATAGACAGCTTGGGCGGATTATCCGACGCTATAGAATGTCTTTACGAGCAAATTGAGTCAGGTTCTAATGAAAAGAAATGCAGAAGTAATGCGGGTGATTGATTTATGTTTCAGACAATTTTAAATCCATATGATGTTTTTTGTGATTTCGAAAGGGTCAGGATGAGTTTTAACTCTCAGACAAGTGATAATGACAACAGCTTCAGTCATATAGAATCAGTGAGTAGTAACAATATAAAAAATATCTATTCTACGAATCCTTATGATTATCTAGATTTTTTTAATAAATAGAAATATGACGGATGATGTTTTGATTTAAGGAATATTCAAAGCCCGGAAATCAATATATTAATACTGAAGATACTATATCAATATCAGGAAGGGGTAATATAAATGTCGGCAGTAAGCGCTGTTTTTCAGGCGATAATTCAGGGACTGACCGAATTTCTTCCGGTGTCCAGTTCAGGGCATTTGTCGTTATATCAGCATTTCACCGGCAACAGCGGAGAGGGAGCTTTGCTGTTTTCGGCGATTTTACATTTAGGAACGCTTTTTGCGGTGTTCATAGCTTTTTGGGACACGATATGGGATATGATATGCGAGTTCTGCCGTATGATAAAAGACATATTTAAAAGGCAGTTTACCTTTAAAGAGATGAACGGCAGCCGACGAGCCGTAATCATGGTGATTATCTCAACGGCGGTTTTGATTCCGTTCTACATATTTAAGGATTTCTTTGAGGGCTTTGCAGAGGACTCTTCGATTTTTGCAGAAGGTCTTTGCTTTTTGTATACGGCTGCTATTTTACTGCTTGCCGATAAATGCTCTAAAGGCAAGAAAAAGCTCGGTGACATAACCGTTAAGGATTCTGTTTTTGTAGGATTCTTTCAGAGCGTCGCTCTGCTTCCCGGCGTATCTCGTTCGGGTTCAACCATTTCAGCAGGACTTTTCTCAGGTTTTTCAAGAGATACTGCTGTCAGATATTCGTTTATTCTGGGAATACCGGCGATTTTAGGCGGATGCTTAGTTGAGGTCAAGGACGCCGTTAAGACGGATATGTCGTTCAGCTGGACGTATATTTTAGGCTTTGTCGTCGCAGCGTTCGTAGGAATCTGCGCTATAAAGATGGTTGACTGGCTTGTAAAATCGGATAAGTTTAAAATTTTTTCCTATTACACCGGGGTTTTAGGAGTAATAGTGATTTTAATTTCTATATTTGAAAAAATAGCTTTGTAAGCTTTGGCGCGTCGTATTAAGTTAAATACAGAAAATAAAAAAATAAAGGAGTAATAGTAATGGCTGCTAAGAAAAAGCCTGCAACAAAACGAAAATCAAATACAAAATCAAAGACCTCGCAGAAAAAGACTTCGGCGTCTGCCAAAAAAACGTCTGCATCTAAGCCGTCTGCCCAGGCAAAAACGGCGTCAAAGGGAAACCGCAGCCGGACATATTCGATTATTCTGTTTGCGGTTGCAATTTTTCTTTTTCTTCTTACATATGTTTCTGGCTCTGAGTTCTGGCATTCAATGCATTTGGGAATAAGAGGTCTTTTCGGATGCTCGGTGTTTTTACTTTCTCCGGTTATTTTGTATATAGCTGTTATCTGCGCTCTTGACAAATCGCAGAATATAGTTTTGGCAAGGGTTATAGAGAGCGTTTTGCTTATACTTTTGATTTCAGCGTTGTTCCATGCTTTGATGATAGGTCTGCCCGCTCCTTTGGACGGTTCTTTTTTCAGAAGGCTGAGTTTGCTTTATACAAGCGGAATAAACCTCAAAGGAGGAGGAATTTTCGGTGCTATACTCGGCTGGCCTCTTTTTGCACTGTTTAACAAGGTCGGTTCGGTAATAGTTATCTCGTTGCTTATTCTGGTATTTTTAATGCTTCTCACAAATAAAACCATAGTCGATTTGTTCAGGGGCGTTTCAAAGCCTATACGGACAGGCTATAATGCGGTAAAAGAGGACAACGCTCAAAGAATCAGAAACAGCGAACACAAACGTGCTATGGAGCTTGAAGAACATAACAGAAATGCAAGAGTGGATGTAGCCAAATATCTTGACGCCGATGGAAAAACGGCAAACAGCAATAAACCCGTTGAGAGAGCGATGCCTGACAAGCTTTTTGACCCTGACCCCACTGATTTTATAGACATAGACGGAAAACCCGCTAAACCTAAGAAGGATAAAAAGAATCAGTCGAAATCCAAAAATGAAAAGGCGCACGAGGAAAAGGATATTCAGGAGATTGTAAGAAACGCCCTGCCTGAGGAAAAGAATTCTAAAGCTAAGGCAAAACAGCCTGAAATCTATGTTGAAAACAGCGGACAGACTACATTTTTCGATGTAGGAAACACTAAGAACGCATACAGCTTTCCGCCTATAACATTGCTGAAGCTTCCGACGAGAAAGGAAGATATTTCAGGCTATAAGCAGGAGCTTGCAAGACGTTCCGAAACCTTGGTTGACACTCTCAGAAGCTTTGGAGTGCAGACAAGAATCGTTGATATTCACAGAGGGCCGTCTGTTACAAGATATGAGCTTCAGCCTGCCGCAGGAGTAAAGGTTTCAAAGATAACCGGATTGGCGGACGATATAGCGCTTAATTTAGCCGCTGAGGGCATAAGAATAGAAGCTCCTATTCCGGGAAAAGCCGCAGTAGGTATTGAGATTGCAAACGAAAAGCGTGACAGTGTGTCCATAAGGGAGCTTATCGACAGCAATGAATTCAGAAATTCAGACGGCAAGCTTTCTTTTGCGGTCGGCAAGGACATAGAGGGAAATATCGTCATGGGGGATATTTCAAAAATGCCTCATATGCTTGTTGCCGGAACTACGGGAGCAGGTAAATCCGTATTTACCAATTCAATAATAATGAATATTCTGTATAAAGCTTCTCCTGATGAGGTTAAGCTTATACTTATCGACCCAAAACAGGTTGAGTTTCCGATATATAACGGCATACCTCACCTTCTGATACCTGTTGTAACCGACGCAAGAAAAGCGGCGGGAGCTTTAGGCTGGGCGGTTTCCGAGATGCTGAAAAGATATAAGAAGTTTGCTGACAACGGCGTTCGAGATTTGCAGGATTATAACGAATATGTAAAAGACAGAGAAGATTTAGAGCCTATGCCGCAGATAGTTATAGTTATAGACGAGCTTGCAGACCTTATGATGGCAGCTCCTAAGGAGGTTGAGGATTCTATTTGCCGAATTGCTCAGCTTGCACGTGCGGCAGGTATGCATTTAATAATTGCTACTCAATCGCCTCGTGTGGACGTTGTAACGGGACTTATCAAAGCTAATATTCCCAGCCGTGTGGCTTTAAAGGTTTCAAACAATACCGATTCAAGGGTTATTTTAGACGAGGGCGGAGCTGAAAAGCTTCTCGGAAAGGGGGATCTTCTCTACAAGCCGGTAGGACTTGGGAAGCCTATGAGAATACAGGGAAGCTTTGTTCCGACAAGCGAGGTAAGAGCAGTCGTAAATTTTCTGAAAAACCAGTCCGAAGCCCAATACAGCGATACGATTATTGAGGAAATTGACAATCATGTTCCTCAGCAAAAGGGCGAGAAGCACAGCGGCGGTACAGACTCTGTTGCAGAAAGCGCTGACGATAAAATAGAAGAGGCTATCAAGGTTATAGTTGAAAATCAGACGGCTTCGACATCTTTCTTACAGAGAAAGCTAAGCTTAGGATATGCAAGAGCTGCGAGAATTATGGACGAGCTTGAACAGTTAGGCGTCATAGGCGCAGCGAACGGTTCAAAGCCGAGAGAGATTTTAATGTCTAAAGAGCAATGGCTGGAGAGAAATGTCACAAACGATAACTGAAAAATTTAAAGGGAAAACAAATGGCAGGAAAATCGAAAAAGAAAGCGCAGAAAATAGCGTCTGCTGTTACCGTTTTTGCGGTTGCGCTTACTGCGGCTTTAGTTACACACTTTACCGATCTGGGCGATAGTTTAAAGCAAACCGCCGGACTGTCAAAAGGCGAGGCTTCAAGCGCAGATTTGTCAGTTCATTTTATTGACGTAGGTCAGGGCGACTGTACGCTTATAATGTGCGAGGGTCACAATATGCTTATAGACGCAGGCGAAAGCGATCAGGGAAGCACGGTTTTGGAATATCTGAACGCTCAGGGAGTGACTAAGCTTGATTATGTTATAGGCACTCATCCTCATTCCGACCATATAGGAGGACTTAGAACCATAGTCGAAAGCGATATAGAAATAGGAAAATTCATTATGCCGAAAGTTCCCGACGATATGGTGCCTACGTCTTATACATACACTAAGCTTTTAAAGGCTGTAGTTAATAAGGGGATGACCGTTACTCAGGCGGACGATATTACTTTTGATCTTGGTTCAGCTTCCGTAAACACATATACTCCAAAAAATACATACAGCAATTTGAACGATTATTCTGTTGTTTCAAGAATAACCCACGGAGATAACAGCTTTCTTATAACGGGAGATTTAAGCAAAAACAGCGAGAGCGAGCTTATAGACAGAGGCTGCGATTTATCAGCGGATGTTTTACAGGTAGGACATCACGGAAGCAAAGAGTCGTCCACTAAAAAGTTTTTAAATAAGGTAAATCCGCTGTATGCCGTAATTCAGTGCGGAGCCGGAAACAGCTACGGACATCCCCACGATGAAGCGCTTGAGAGAATAAAAAAGTTTACCGACAGGATTTATATAAGCTATACTTACGGAACAATAGTGTTTGAATCGGATAAAACGGGAATAAATATTAAAACTGAAAATCAGGAAAGCTGATGGGGGAAAATCTATGAAAGATGAGCTTTTTATAGTTGATAGAATTGAAGACGGAATAGTCACGATTGAAAAATCTGAAAATGAATCTTTAAATATAAAATCAACCGAGCTTGGTATTAAAGTCTGCGAGGGTGATGTATTAAGACTTGTAAACGGAAAATATATATTTGATAAGGAAAAGACCGAAGAGCTGAGAAAAGAAGCCGTGCTTCTTCAGAATAAGGCTTTCGGAATAAAATGATTAAAATCAGTGTGAAAATGTTGTTCGGTAACGGAGGATAAATAAATGGAAAAGGATTTGCTTTTAGAGATGGAAGAGAATATACCGCACTTTTCAAAGGGACATAAGCTGATTGCGAATTATGTGCTGGAGCATTTTGATAAGTCTGCCTTTATGACTGCGTCAAAGCTGGGACAGACCGTCGGAGTAAGCGAGTCGACCGTAGTTAGATTTGCTATTGAACTTGGTTTTGACGGATATCCCGGTTTTCAAAGGGCTTTGCAGGACCTTATGAGAAACAAGCTTACGTCATTTCAGAGAATCGACGTAACGTCAGATCAGATCGGCGAGGGAGATATTCTCGAAAAGGTATTAAGCCTTGATATAGACCGAATTAGAGGAACGCTTAACGAGTGCTCAAAAAAGGATTTTTATGAAGCTGTTGACAGAATAGAAAATGCTAATTCTATTTATGTTATCGGAACAAGAAGCTCATATGCTCTGGCTTCATTTACGGCATATTACATGAACTTGATATTTCCGTATGTAAAGCTTGTCGGGTCGTCCTCGACAAGCGAGATGTTTGAGCAGATACTTAGAATTGACAAAAACGATGTTGTGATAGGTTTTTCTTTTCCGAGGTATTCAAAGCAGACTATAAACGCTCTGAAATACGCCCGTGATAACGGAGCCGGAGTTATCGCTTTTACAGACAGCAAAAATTCTCCTATGGTGAAGTATGCGGACAATGTTCTTATTGCGCAAAGCGATATGGCGTCTTTTGTAGATTCTCTGGTTGCTCCGCTGAGTTTGATAAACGCTTTGATAGTTGCTGTTTCCATGAACAAAAAAGAAAAGCTTTCTAATAACTTTAAAAAGCTTGAGGATATTTGGGAAAAATATGACGTTTATGAAAAAAGCAAAGACAATAACAACCTATAAATCAGAAAGAGTAATAAATGAAAAAGTATGACGCTATAATAATCGGCGGAGGAGCGGCAGGAATGTTTTGCTCTGTACTTCTTGCCCAAAAGGGAAAGTCAGTCTTAATTTTAGAGAAAAACAAGACCTTAGGCAAGAAGCTTCTTATCACAGGAAAAGGCAGATGTAATTTAACCAATAACTGTGATGTTGAAACGGTACTGAAAAATGTTCCGAGGAACGCTAAGTTTTTGTACAGCGCTTTGTATTCGTTCTCACCGTATGATACTATGAGGTTTTTTGAAGAACTGGGAGTTCCTTTAAAGACCGAGAGAGGGAACAGGGTTTTCCCGAAAAGCGATAAATCAAGTGATATTGTAAACGCATTGACTTATAAAATAAAAAAGCTCGGAGTTGAAACAATAAATGATAAAGCGGAGGCTATTATTTTAAAGGCGGGAAAAACAGCAGGGGTAAAATGCAGAAGCGGCGATTATTTTTCAGATAACGTTATAATAGCTACAGGAGGAAAATCATATCCGAAAACAGGTTCGACGGGCGATGGATATAAGCTTGCCGCTTCAGTCGGACATACTGTTAGTGAAATCAAGCCGTCATTGGTTCCGCTGGAAATAAAGCAGGCTTGTTATAAAGAGCTTATGGGATTGTCGCTTCGCAATGTAACTTTGAGCTTGTTTGAAAAGTGTAAAAAAAAGCCGTTGTTTTCAGAGCTTGGCGAGATGCTGTTCACACATTTCGGAATTTCAGGTCCGCTTGTTCTTTCGGCAAGCGCTCATATTGACGTCGCAGATAAAGGTTATTATATATTGATAGATTTAAAACCCGGTCTTGACGAACAGGCTCTGGATAAACGAATTCTCAGAGATTTTTCTGAAAATCCTAACAGAGATTTCTCTAATGCCTTGAAAAAGCTGCTGCCGGTGAAATTGATTCCTGTTATAATTGAATTATCAGGAATCAAAGGCGATGAAAAAGTGAATAATATATCAAAAGAACAAAGGAAAAATTTGATTCTTCTTTTAAAGAATTTCAGAATTGATATAAAAAATTTCAGACCCGTCGATGAAGCAGTCATCACAAGGGGCGGAATAAGCGTGAAGGAAATTGAGCCGGGCAGTATGGAGTCAAAGCTTGTTTCCGGACTTTATTTTATAGGAGAAGTTATTGACGTTGACGCTTATACGGGAGGCTTTAATCTTCAGATTGCTTTTTCAACGGCAAATCTTGCCGCACAGAACATTTAAATTTCAGTATTGTGGAGGGTTATTATGAGTATAAATATTGCATTGGACGGTCCGTCAGGAGCAGGTAAATCAACTATAGCGAAGGAAATTGCAAGAAAGCTGGAATATGTTTATGTCGATACGGGAGCGCTTTATCGTTCTGTAGCTTTGTATTTAACTGAACATAAAGTTGATTCAGATAACACCGATAGTATTTTGTCAGAACTGAAAAATATAGATTTGAAGCTTGCATATGTCGAGGGTTCTCAAAGGGTATTGCTATGCGGCGAGGACGTTTCTGATAAAATCAGAACGCCTGAAATTTCAATGTGCGCTTCTAAAGTTTCCGCCGTTCCCGCCGTCAGAGAGTTTCTTTTTGACCTTCAGCAGAATATAGCAAAAGAAAACAATATAATTATGGACGGAAGAGATATAGGAACGGTTGTGCTGCCAAATGCAGACGTCAAGATTTTTCTTACCGCTTCTGCTGAAAAACGTGCCGACAGAAGATTTAAAGAGCTTCAGGCAAAAGGAGATAACTCAACGTATCAAGAGGTTCTTGAGGATATTAAACAGCGTGACTATAACGATATGCACAGAGAAATAGCTCCGCTGAAAAAAGCCGATGACGCAATAGAAGTTGATACAACAAACCTTAATTTAAACGAATCGGTTGAAGCTGTTTGCAGCGCTATAGTTTCACAGCTAAAAAAAAACACGGATAATAAAAATAACAAAAATACAGCTTCCGATACAAAAAAAGTGGAAAGAGGCTTTTCAAGAGAACTGCCGCAGATTAATCCTGTTGACAGAGGCAGCAGACTGCCTCATTTTAAAATGTTTTGGTACACTATTGCGAGATACATTGTTTTTGCGGCATATCACATTTTCTATAATATAAAATTTATCGGGAAAGAGAATATCCCAAGGGACGGTTCATATATATTCGCCAGCAATCACCGCAGCTTCGCCGATCCGGTTTTTATATCGCTGCCTACAAGAGTTCCGTTTTCATTTATGGCTAAGGAGGAGCTTTTTCAGCGGAATATTTTATTCGCATGGCTTATAAAAGCTTTAGGAGCTTTTCCCGTCACAAGAGGAAAGGGTGATACCTCGGCAATAGATAAATCGCTTGAACGACTTAACAAAGGCTATAATCTTGTTATTTTCCCGGAGGGAACTCGCTCAAAGGACGGAAGAGTAGGAAAAGGAAAAACGGGAGTAGCTTTAGTTGCGGCAATAGCTCAGGTTCCGGTAATTCCGGTAGGTATTGTTTTTGAGGGCAGACTTAAATTCAGAAAAAAGGTAGCTGTAAAGTTTGGAAAGGCTATCTCGCCTGAAGAATTAAATATAGCAGATACAAGTCCAAGAGAACTGAAGAAGCTTAAAACAACTATTATGAACGCTGTTGTCGATTTGGTTGAAACCGATAATCCATACATAAATAACGTTTCTGAAAGTTGACGATTTTGCCGGAGGTCTAAATGTTAATAAAGTGTAAAATTTTAGTTGCAGACAGCGCAGGCTTTTGTTTTGGTGTAGACAGAGCTGTTAAAATAGTGTATAATAATTTAAATAGCCACAATAATGTTGTCACATTAGGACCGATAATTCATAATCAGAGCGTTGTTTCTGATCTTGAGAGCAAAGGTGTCAGTGTTGTTCAGGACATTAGTGAGATTAAAAGCGGTCAGACTGTCATAATACGTTCGCACGGGGTTTCGGCGGAGGTATATGAAAAGCTTGACAGGCTTTCTGTTAATGTTGTCGACGCTACCTGTCCGTTTGTTTCAAGGATTCATAAAATTGTTAATGAGAAATCTAAGGAAGGATTTGCCGTTTTAATTGCAGGCGACAGGGCGCATCCTGAGGTCATAGGTATAAGCGGACATTGTGAGAACGACTGCTATGTATTTTCAGGTATTGAAGAATTAAAGGATATTCTCTCAAATATTAGTAATGAGAATATAATTATTGTTTCACAGACCACTTTCAACAAACAGCTTTGGGAAAAGTGCAAGGAATACATCAAAACCAACAGAAAATCCGCATTAATTTTTGACACTATATGTGACGCTACGTCAAAACGCCAGGAAGAAGCGGTAAGAATTGCTGCTGAATCTGATAAAATGATTATAGTCGGCGGTCGCCATAGCTCTAACACTTTGAAGCTAAAGGCAATATGCTCTGAGCATTGCCCGTGTTATCTTGTTGAGAGTGCGGACGAGCTTTATGATTTTGATTTTGACGGGGTGCATTATTTAGGTATTTCTGCCGGGGCTTCGACGCCGGCGTACATTATCAAGGAGGTAGAACAAACCATGAGTGAGATTCTCGAGAACAAAGAGAACAAAGAGAACAAAGAAGAGGAATTCAATTTTGAAGAAGCTATTGAGCAGTCTTTGAAAAAAATATATATAGGAGCAAAGTTAACCGGTTACATAACCGCTGTAAATAAGACAGAAGTTTTAGTAGACATTGGTACTAAGCATACGGGCGTTATACCTGCGTCAGAGCTTTCCGATGATTCTTCAAAAACGCCCGACGAGCTTGTTTCTGTCGGAGATGAGATTGAAGTTATCGTGTTGAAAACCAACGATCAGGACGGGGTTGACACCCTTTCTAAGAAAAGAGTTGACGCTATGGTCGCCTTTGAAACGGTTTCAAAGGCCAAGGAAGAAGACGCTGTTCTGACCGGAGTTGTAACGAACGTCGTTAAGGGCGGAATTTTGGTTTCAACAAAGGGCTTTAAGGTGTTTATTCCTGCTTCACAGGCTACGGCAAGACGTGACGATAATCTTAACGACTTGCTGAATAATACTGTTAGTTTTAAAATTATCGATATTGATCCGAAAAGACAGAGAGCTGTCGGTTCGATAAAGATTATTGAAAACGAAAAGAGAGCGGCGGAAAAGGCTGAATTCTTTGCAAACGCAGAGGTCGGTAAGACTGTAACAGGAAAGGTTAAGTCAATTACCGATTACGGCGCTTTTGTTGATTTAGGCGGCGTGGACGGTCTTGTAAGAAAGCCTGATATTTCATGGAAGAGAATCGCTCATCCGTCTGACGTTCTTTCAGTAGGCGATGAGATTGAGGTTACTATCAAGGATATTGATAAGGAAGCCGAGAAGATTTCTCTTGTATATAAAAAGGAAGAAGATAATCCTTGGACAATTTTTGATAAAAATTACGGTGTGGGACAAGTTATTACAGTTAAGATTGTGTCTATTACTTCTTTTGGCGCATTTGCTCAGATTATTGAGGGAATTGACGGGCTTATTCATATTTCTCAGATTGCCAATCAAAGAGTTGACAACGTTGCTGATATTTTAAGCATCGGACAAGAGGTTGAGGTTAAGATTACTGAGATTGACAACGAGAAGAAGAGAGTAAGCTTGTCTATGAGAGCGTTGCTTCCTGAGGAGGAAAAGCCTGAGAAAGAGGAAAAGGCAGCCGAAGTGGATGCAGCAGAAGAATCCGGCTCAGAGGTTGTTTACTCAACTGAGAATACTGATGCTGAAGCTGAAGCAGATGAGGCTGAGGAAACGACTGAAGAAGCAGTAGTTGATGAATCAGCTGAAGAAACTGTTGAAGATACAGAGGAAAAAGCTGAGGAAGCTGCTGAAGACACAAAAGAATCAGTTGAATAAGTATAACTTTTGCGGTTTAATTTAAGTCAGGAATGCATAGGATTAATATGTCCTGTGCATTTTTTGTTTTATAGCAATTAAAATGAAAAAGGGGTTTTGTCAATGACAGTTAAATCATGCATCAGGAGGATGTTTATTTGGTAATTTTAAAATCTAAATAACAATAGATTTTAAAAAACAATTGGAGGACTATATGAGTAAAAAAGACAAAATAACTAATGTGAAAGAGCATTCATTAGTATCAAATTTTGTATATGTATACAAGTATGCTTGGCTGTTTAAAAAATCGCTGTTGATTCTTACTTTTTTGTTAATAGTTTCACGAATACTATTTCAGTATATCTGGAGCTTTACATCAAAGTTTATTATTGACGATGTTGTAAAGGGTGTTTCTCTAAGCACATTATTTACTACAGTTGCCATAGCCGGCATTTTAAGTGCCATAACAGGTTTCGGAGCCGGCGGTTTGAATTATCTGTGGTGGCCGAGGGCTCACTTTATAACCTTTAAATTTGTGACAAGATATAATAAAAAGATGATGACAATGAGATATGAGTATCTTGAAAGACCGGAAATGCTCGATAAAGCAGAAAAAGCAAAGAAATCTGCCGACTGGGGAGGCTCAGCGGGATTTTTATGTGATTCTCTAGGTTTTATGGGTGCAGCAGCAAATGTTGTAGTTTCCGCAGTTATTATTTTTACGCTCAACCCGTTTTTACTTATTATTTTTACGGCAACAGGACTTTTTAAAGGGTATATGAACGCAAAAACAAAGGTTGTAGATAAAAAAGTCTGTTGGGACAATATGGCTCCTTTTTATCGAAAAATAAGATATTTAGGTCAGGTTCAAAGCGATTTTTCATACGCTAAGGATATACGAATTTACAATATGCGTTCCTTTTTAAGGAGTAAGCATAAATCGACTAACGCTCAGGCTCACAAGCTTTTCTTAGGTCATAAGAACAGATGGCTTAAGTGGGAAATGAAGAACTATGCAGTTACCTTTCTGGAAACCCTTTTTCAGTACGGATATTTGATATATGCACTTGTTCAGGGAAATCTTGAGCTTGGAAATTTCGTTTTATACGCTACAACCATGGATAATTATACAAAATATTTTAGATATGCGTTTGTTGAGTATTCGGAAATGAAGCATCGTTCTTTAGAAATTGACGACTACAGAAGCTTTGTTGATGATGATTCTTCAAATGATGTATCTAATAATGCTAAGACTATACCTAAAGCTGATACTTATGAGATTGAGTTTAAAAATGTATCTTTTAAATATTTCGGACAGGAAACATATGCATTAAAGAATCTCAATTTAAAGCTGACGCCCGGAAAATCGCTTGCCGTTGTTGGGCTAAACGGAGCAGGCAAAAGTACATTTATTAAGCTACTGTGCAGAATATATGATGTTACTGAGGGACAGATTTTATTAAACGGCGTTGATGTAAGAGAATACGACCGACAAGAGTATTTTAAGATATTCAGTCCTGTGTTCCAGAACGTTGAAATGTTTGCTCTGAATTTGGGTGAGAATGTTGCAATGAGCTCCTACCGTAATGTAGACGAACAAAAAGCGGTAAATTGCTTGAACTCATCGGGACTGAAAGAAAAATTCAAATCTCTGAAAGACGGATTAAAGACACAGATGACTAAGGTTATATATGAAGAAGGAATTGATTTTTCAGGCGGAGAAAAGCAAAAACTGTCGCTTGCAAAAGCTTTATACAAAGATGCGCCTATCGTTCTTTTAGATGAGCCGACTGCCGCTCTGGATCCGATTGCCGAATATGAGCTTTATCAATCATTTAACAATATTATAAAGGGTAAAAGTGCTGTTTACATATCGCATAGGCTTTCTTCGACAAGATTCTGCAACAACATCGCAATGTTTGAAAACGGGCAGCTAATAGAATACGGAACGCATGATTCTCTGTTGAAAAGCGGAGGAGCTTACGCCCGGTTGTTTGAAGTTCAGGCTCAGTATTACAAGGAGGAACAGAAGAAAAAAGAAATTGAAGCTTTTGAAGGCGAGGTGGCTTTTGTTGAGTAAGAAAAATAAAAACACAGAGTTTAAAAAGGCTTTTGTCACATTAAAATATTTTTATAATGTGATATGGAAGAATTTTAAAAGCTATATTATGTTTAATCTTATCGCCGCAGTTATGAGATCAATTTATCCGCTTTTTATCGTGTTTCTGCCCAAGCTTTTGATTGACGAGTTTCAGTCGGGCAGGGATTTAAAAAGAATGTTTTATATAACGTTTGCTTTTGTAATAGGGTATATTGCGGTTATGGCGTTGGATTCCATTTGCACACAGACATATCAGAAAAAGGTTGACGAGTTCAACAGATATTTCGAGATGCAGCATAAGCAGAAATGTGCGGAAATGGATTTTGACCTGACGGAAGATCCTAAAATACTTGATTTAGCGTCAAAAGCACAGACCGGACTCAATTGGTATGGCGGAGTAGACGCTTTTATGAGTTCTTTCACAGGTATTATTTCAGGTGTTTTATCAATCCTCTCAACAGGATTCATTTTATTCACAGGTTCAATATGGATAATATTGTTAGCTATGGCAGTGTTGATTTTAAACTTCTTTATTACCCAAAAGTCAAACAGCATTGAGAAAAAACAGAATGAAGACACAGCGATTTTAGACAGAAAGCTAAACTATAACTTCTGGCAGGTTTCTGATTTTAAATACGGAAAGGATGTAAGACTTTATAATGCGTCTGATATGCTGATTAATAACTGTAATGAGGTTGCAGATGAGTTTATTGAAGTTATAAGAGTAGGGAACGATAAAATGGCAGTTTTATCAGCATTTTCATCCATTTTAACAACTGTCAATAATGTAGGAATGTACGGTATTTTGGGAGCGATGGCAATAAAGAAGATTATCACAATCGGTAATTTTACAATGTATGCATCCGCCGCAACTCAATTTACAAACAGTATGATTTCTATTCTTCAGTCGGCTCAGCAATTCTTTATGGTTTCGTCATATCTTTATAATTATGTTGACTTTATGGGAATCAAGACCGATTCTGCTTTCGGAAGCTCCTCGATAGAGGAGAAAGGCGACCATGTTATAGAATTCAGGGACGTTTGGTTTAAGTACCCAAGAACGGATAAATATGTTCTTAAAGGGGTAAACATAAAGATAAACAAAGGTGAGAAGCTTTCGATAGTCGGTTTAAACGGAGCGGGAAAGACCACGTTTATAAAGCTTCTTTGCAGATTGTATAAGGTTGATAAAGGCGAAATACTTATTGACGGTAAAAACATAAACAGCTATGATTTTAATGAGTATTCAAAACTTTTTTCGGTGGTATTTCAGGATTTCAAGCTTTTCTCTTTCACCATTAAAGAAAATATAGCGATAAGCGAGAACCCTGACGACGCTAAGGTAAAAGCGCTGTGTGATAAAGTCGGTCTTGAGAATAAGATAAATTCTCTGGAAAACGGAATAGATACGCTTTTATTCAGGCAGTTTGATAATAGCGGAATAGAGCCGTCGGGCGGAGAACAGCAAAAAATGAGTATAGCCAGAGCTTTATACAAAGATTCGCCTATAGTTATTTTAGACGAGCCGACGGCGGCGCTTGACCCGATTGCCGAGTATGATATATACAGACAGTTCAACGGTTTTGTAGAAAACAAAACTGCAATTTATATTTCGCACAGGCTTTCGAGCTGTAAATTCTGCGACAGGATAGCAGTGTTCAGCGAAAATAACATTGCCGAGTACGGAACGCACGACGAGCTAATTAAAAATAAAAACGGCATATATTATAAAATGTGGAATGCCCAGGCTCAGTATTATGCATAATATTTAAGATAAACGCTCTCTTAAGGGGGCACAATAGGGATTTGATAATTTTCTAAGAAAATCGGCATGGTTGGCATCCGTCCGCTATGCCGATTTTTCATTGTTTTCTTCAGCGTTTTTGCACCGTGACGGTTTGAATTCGCCTATGCAATTCCAGATAATTTTGACCTTTTGAGTCCGTCTCCCGGTAGGCGTACGCTCGGCGTTGTAAACGTAAAGCTTCTCCACAAACTCTCGGATGATTTCCGCATTCAGTTCCTGTAAATCTGTAGGACAGTACCTACGCCCTCCAGCGAGAGCGGCAGTCCCCTCGTCGCCGCCCATACCATCGAACACCGCCAGGATTCAGGGCTTAGGAATCTTGCGCATTCCTGTGAGAGCGGGTGGCGATCATGGAAGGGGTCAAGAGATACACCAAGGTCAGACAGGTAGCGGGACAGGCAGACTCGTTCAAAGCTGGCGTTGTATGCCC
>CAZTXS010000008.1:0-60870 GCA_964617585.1 uncultured Ruminococcus sp. | reverse complement strand
TAGTAGTAGTTTTTGCTGTTGTTGTTATCTTGGCTGTCGTTGAAGCCGATGTAGGCTCGCTTGATGTAGGCTCGCTTGATGAAGGCTCGCTTGATGAAGGCTCGCTTGAAGGTTCGCTTGAAGGCTCAACAGACGGATCAGTATTGTCTGACGGGTCAGATGTGTCTTGCTTAGGCGCCTCGTCAGAAATTGAAACTATCGTAGTGCTTGTGATATTATAATTCTTGTCTCCGTTGCTGTTTCTAAACTCTATAGACATATAGCTAAGAGTTGAGATTGCTGCGTTGCAATAAACAGTATATGTTCCTGCGTCACCCTTATCAAGAGTGATAAGCGGATTTGCATCTGTAGGATTCCATCCGTCAACACCGCCATTGTTTGCATAAATAACAAGGTATGCTGTATCGCCTATAGTTGAACCTACTACATTAAAAGTAACATAAACACCGTTAGGAGCAACAAAAGCTGCATTGTCAAAATTAGTATAAATCTTATACTCCTGACCAGACATACCACTTCCGTCAGCAGGAGTGAGATCAATTTCAGCAGCCGAGGCTGTTGTAAATGATGCTACAGCAGCTGCCGATAAAGCCATAACTGCCGCTGTCACACCTGATAGAAGTTTTTTTAACTTCATAATAAAATTCCTCCTTAAAAATAAATTAAACATATCGTTTGATACAAGTTAATTCTAACATTTATTTTTCTAAATATCAATAGTTTTATCAATTTAGCTACATTTTTGTTGATTTTGTCAAATTTTCAATGCCATTTTTGTGCAACTTTAAACTAACTTACTTTTCGCACAAAAGACCCCGCACTAATGTGCGGGGTCTAACGATATGTTAAAACTTATTTAACCTTAACTTTTCTGAGCTTCTTGTTCCACTTGCAACGTGACGTTGCATCCTCTCTGCCTTTGGAAAGTTTAATATATGTTAAGGTTTGGGCAACGGCAGGCTTTTACTTTATCGTAATCTTACATAATTTCTTGTTCCATGCGCTGTATACCTTGATTGCCTTGTTATTAGCGTCCTTGTATGTAGCGTATGCTCTTACTCTTACATAGTATGTCTTTTTGCTCTTTATCTTGCTGTTCTTGATTGTGAGCTTCTTCTTGGAAGTAAGCTTGTTTACAATGTTCTTTTTGAAGTTCTTCTTCTTGGAAACCTGTACCTGATAGCCCTTAGCTTTCTTAACTTTCTTCCATGAAACCGTAATCTTCTTCTTAGCCTTGCTCTTAACTGTCAGCTTTGTAATCTTTGCCTGCTTCATGGCTTTTGTTGCTTCCGCCTTATCCTTAGTAGCCTGTACAGCCTTAGCATTTGCAGTTGTTGCGGTAGTTGTTGCTGTGGTCTTAACTGAAGCAGTAGTCGAATCTTTCACAGAATTACTTGACGGCCCTTGCGACGAATCGGAAGAAGGCTCCTCAAATGATGTTGGCTCAGACGAATCAGTATTGTCTGATAGGTCTGTTAAACCCGGATCAGGATCATCTACTACACCGCTTGAATCTCCAACCTCGGTTTGAGTTTTAAGAACATTTCCGCTGGCGTCTAAAAACTCTACCTTGTTAATACCGAAAATATAGTTGTCTTCAGTTGTGCATGTTTCCCATTTGTCCGAATTAGCATTAATCTTATATGTATCGCCTGATGCTACAGCTGTTGACAAAGCAATAGTTCCTGTATGACCTGTCGTTCCGCTATCAGGCCAACCTTCACCTGTTACACTTGCCTCAATCGTATTGCTTCCTACCTTACCTGAAAAAGAAATTGAGGTCAATTGGTTGAAAGCGGCGTTTGGTCCCAATTGGAAAGTAACCTTAACCTGAGTTGCACCTGCCATTGACTCATCAGCAGTACCCTGAGCAATAGTGATTTCATTTTGATTGTAACCCTTAAAGATGATTTTTGCATATGGATTATCTTCAGACGAAGCTGTTGAAAATGATGCTACAGCAGCTACCGATAAATCCATAACTGCCGCTGTCACACAGGATAGAAGTCTTTTTAACTTCATAATAAAATTCCTCCATAAAAATAAATTAAACATATCCTTTTACATGACATAATTATATCAATCTTCGACAAAAATAACAATAGTATTATCTTTTTCGACATTCCTTATTGAAACATAATTTTGATTTTTAACACAAAAGACCCCGCACTAATGTGCGGGGTCTAACGATATGTTAAAACTTATTTAACCTTAACTTTTCTGAGTTTCTTGTTCCATGCGCTGTATACCTTGATTGCCTTGTTATTAGCGTCCTTGTATGTAGCGTATGCTCTTACTCTTACATAGTATGTCTTTTTGCTCTTTATCTTGCTGTTCTTGATTGTGAGCTTCTTCTTGGAAGTAAGCTTGTTTACAATGTTCTTCTTGAAGTTCTTCTTCTTGGAAACCTGTACCTGATAGCCCTTAGCTTTCTTTACTTTCTTCCATGAAACCGTAATCTTCTTCTTAGCCTTGCTCTTAACTGTCAGCTTTGTAATCTTTGCCTGCTTCATAGCCTTCTTAGCCGCTGCTTTGTCCTTAGCAGCCTGTACAGCCTTAGCATTTGCAGTTGTTGCGGTAGTAGTAGTTTTTGCTGTTGTTGTTATCTTGGCTGTCGTTGAAGCCGATGTAGGTTGGTCACTGATTTTCAATTTAAATGAAACTTCAACAGATTCCGCAGGGGACATATCAGGAGATCCTGCCATCGCAAGGTCTTTTACAGCGTCAGGAGCTATTTCAGATGAACCGCTGTATGTGTTATACAAGTCGATTCTTAAATTACCGTTTCCTTCAAGGTCACCGTATAAAATATCAGCATTATCATATGTGTATACTGTATTACCGTCTACAATAATTGAAAGATCGGTTACTGTAACTCCTCCATCCTGAGCAACTTTCTTTGCTTCTTCTAATTCCAAGCTCTTTCCTTTGGTGCTTACACCTAAAGCTGTAGCATAGTCCCAAATGTCAACGTATAAGCAAGTTATTCCAGTAGGTGATTCATACTCTCTTCCAGCTACTACACAATCTTTATTAACACCCAGTCTGTATTCGCCGGATCCTGTTACATCATGTGTACCAAAGCTTTTATCTGCTTCCACTCCATCACTTTTTCCGCTACGGTTATCCCATATAAAATCAGAATCACAGAATCCTAACATTGCATGATATGAACCGTCGGTTGGATCTGTTGAATCTGTTGGATCTGTTGTAGCAGGAGCCTCACCTATTACAAGTCTTATGCCCACTGAATCACTTGATCTACCGGCTAAATATGCGCCGATGCCGCTTGTCGGATAAACAACATCAGCCTTACCGTCATCATTCCAAATATTTGCGAGTCCGTTACCATTCATCTCTAAGGCGTCTAATGACTTACCAACAGTAAATACATAATCATTTACTTTGATTGTGTTGACGGTAATTACTAATGACTGTCCTTCGGGAACCTCTATGAATCCCAGGTTAGTCATACCTGTAGCATTGTTTACAGGTATAGTAACTGTATAGTCACCACTGTCAGTTACTATAACACCATTCGTGGCATTCTCCCACCCTATTGCCTGATTTGTAAAAGTAACTGTTGTATTTCCGCCGGATGTTACTGTAAAAGCATATTCAATTGAAGTGATGTTTTCCGTAACAATCTCCTCATCTGTAGCCGAAGCTGTTGAAAATGACGCTACAGCAGCCGCCGATAAAGCCATAACTGCCGCTGTCACACCTGATAGAAGTCTTTTTAACTTCATAATAAAATTCCTCCTTAAAAATAAATTAAACATATCGTTTGATACAAGTTAATTCTAACATTTATTTTTCTAAATATCAATAGTTTTTGAATATATAGAATGATTTTTGTATACTTAATCAAAAAAATTATATATATTTTGTGCAAAATGGTAATTGACAAGTTAAATAAATTTACTTTTTGTGATTTTAAGGCACTTTTATTGTTCAAGCTGAACAAAAAAGACAGCTGCGGCATAAGCGCCCGCTATAATTTTTACATAAATAATTACGTTTATTATACTGTATCACACATTTCAGAGTTTATCAATAGTCAGACGCAATTCATCCCCTTTAGAAGTGGGGACTTCTTGCCGGAAAAGGTTAAAAAAGTGTCTTGAGACACTAAAATAATAAATTGACAAGCAAAATATATAATGATAAAATAATTATCAATAGAAGGTGATGTAATGAAAATAGACTCTCAAACAATGAAATATTTATCAAAAGTATCTAATGCTGTTTATGATGATTTAAAAACTCAGTTTTTGTATCATTCAAATAAGCTCGAGGGAAGCACTTTTAATTTAGAACAGCTTAACATATTAGTTGATGAAAATAAAATAATTGGTGAACACAGTGTAGATGATGTACAAGAAACGATAAATTCATTGAAATTGTTTGATTTCGTAGTTGAAACATTAGAAGAACCATTAACAGAGAAAATTCTCTTGGAATTTCATGCTTTACTTAAAGCTAATACGAGAGATAAAGAATACGGCTTTGCAGGAGTATATAAAAAGATTCCGAATAGATTGAGCGGAGTTGATTTGGAAGTAGCACAACCGTATGAAGTTCCTGAGTTGATTTGTAAATTATTGAATAAAAAAGTATCATCATTAGATGATATTGTAGATTTTCATCAAAAATTTGAAGCAATCCATCCGTTTCAGGACGGAAACGGTAGGATAGGAAGATTCATTATTCTAAAGCAATGCATTGAGAATAATATTGATTTAGTGGCTATAGATGATGAATTTAACAAAGACTATAAGGGAGCTTTGTACATCGCCCAAGTTGAGAAAAACATAGAACCATTAGTTGATATTTTCAAAAAGTGTCAAGAAAAATTAGACCGAAAGTTAGGCAAATATCAATCAAGTATTGAAGAATTAGCTTCTGAAAGGAAACAGCAATGAAATACATTCTAATGAACAAAAATATACCTGTGTTTGATTTCATCTCAGATGAAAACACAATTTATGCAACGAGCATGAGTTCGGTTATGAATGAAAAATTTGCACCTGTTTCCATAGAAATTGATGACGGTTGTGTTAATCGAAAAGATTTTAACGACTGGTTAAATCACAGACGTATACCTGCAAGCAGGGAACAGTTAAAAAATGGGCTTGAAAACCTTAGCTATGCAGCACAAACAGATATTACGACATCTTACCTTGCGGAAAAAAGCTTTTATTTATCTCTTTCGGACCAATATTGGATAAAACCTGAAAATTCAAGCATTGAATGGTCTGATGTTAATTTCTTTACCAATCCATTTTCTGATGATGTAGGAAAAGCTTTATTTGATGATGAAGCGTCTGAAAATCCAAATCTTATAAGTCCCTGCAACAGCTCTGACGGTGTCTTAAAGAAAAAGTGGCAAATTATTGATGATGAACGCTGTCTTATAAAATCAGGTACAGGAACATTATCGCAAGAGGTATTTAACGAACAAATTGCAAATAAAGTCTGTGAAATGCTTGGCATCACCGATTATACAAATTATTCAGCTGTATTTATAAACAATAAGCCGGCGAGTGTTTGTAAGTGCTTTATAGACGAAAATACTGAGCTTATTACTGCCAATGATATTTTAAAGCATTTTCTTCCGAATTTCAGGATTTCTCCATATGAGCATTATGTGAAGTGTTGTGAAAGACTGGGTTATGATACAACTGACATGATTGATGAAATGATTGCGGTTGATTATATCATTGGAAATACAGACAGGCATTACAGAAATTTCGGGTTAATTCGTGACGTAAACAGCCTTGAAATAATAGGAGCAGCACCGCTTTATGATTCCGGTACTTCCCTATGTCATGATATACCGGATAATCTGATTGATTTTAATGCAGATATTAAATCTAAACCGTTTGCAGAATATCATTCACAGCAGATAAAGTTGATTGCTAAACCTGAAAGATTTGAAATTTCAAAACTCAGTTCTCTTACGGAATACTGCAAGGATATTTTGAAACAGTTTAACTATTTATCTGATGATAGAGTTAGTATTATAACTTCTTTACTTGACATTAGAATCAAAATGTTTGACAAAGCTTTGTGTAAAAGATATTATAACTGCATTGACAAAAGGAATACAATCCATCAAACTTTAAGAAAGGGACGAAAAAGATAATCCATCTTAAAAAAATTTAAATCCGGACAATTCATTGTGAGTTGTCCTTTTTTGTTGTTAAAATAAAAAAGTGTCTTAAGGACACTAGGAAAGGAAAACGAGCAAAATGGGAAAAAATAAACTGGGCACAGTGATTGGGTTTGTTGTGTTTTTTGTTTTAGCGTGGACAGTATCATCTGTAGCTTTTAATTCAAGTATGCTCTCTAAAGTATCGACTATCGAATAGCTGTTGTAATACTGATAACTGCTTTCCTTTTCGTTTACTACGTTTGAAATCGTATAAGTAACCGTTTCCGTCTTTTCGGAAATTTCCGTCTTGTCAATGCTCTTTGTCGGAGTATTAACCGACGTTCTCCAAAGTCTGACTTCATCTGATTTAACCGTTTCACCGTCAACGGTAAGTTCTATGGTGTTCGGGAACTTTTGGTCTTCGTTAGTTCCGTAGGTCGGATCTACCGTGGCATACAGATAATAGTACAGTTTTGTGTTAAAGATAACAAACAAAAAGCCGCATACTAAATAAGTATACGACTTATGTTTATGTCACCTGGAGCGGGCAACGAGGCTCGAACTCGCTACCTCCACCTTGGCAAGGTGGCGCTCTACCGGATGAGCTATGCCCGCATTTGGCGCCTTCGGACGGAATCTCTCTCATCGTAACGAATTTCATTCGCAGAGGATTTTCAGCCGAGCGAAGCTTTGATTCGGCTTCAGCTCATACCGACTGAGCTGCAGAGGCGTTATAAAATTAATGGCGACCTGGATGGGAGTCGAACCCACGACCTCTAGCGTGACAGGCTAGCGTTCTAACCAGCTGAACTACCAGGCCTCAAGCCCTCGCTCTTGCAAGGACTATTATGGTGGGAACAACAGGGCTCGAACCTGTGACCCTCTGCTTGTAAGGCAGATGCTCTCCCAGCTGAGCTATGCTCCCACCGCTTTGTCGCCCATTTCAGCGACTTATTTATTATATAGTGTTTTAGACAGGTTGTCAAGCGGTTTATACATATTTTTAGCAATGATTTTATTAACATTTTGTTACATGGCAAAAAGAACCGCCTTTGGCGGTTCCTAATTTTTATTAACTTTTCGACTACTCTTTATCAGGCGCATTATCCTGCGTTTTTTTATGAATTTCTTCCGCTGTTTTTTCAGCCTTGGGAAGTTCAAACTCCTTTAGCTTAGCGTTTTCCTCTTCAAGAATTTTCATAAGCTCTTCAATCGCATTATTTGTCGGATTAGTTAAATCCTCTTTCATTTCGACAAGATCTTCCTTATTTACGCCTTCTTCAATAAGAGGTTCGTTCAGTATTTCAGAACCCCTTGAATCCGAAAATTGTTCAAATTCCGGATTATGAACCTCTCCGTTCAACTTTTCTTTTTCATTGACAAAATCGTCAAATGAATTCTTTGAATCTTCTTCTGAATCTTCAGCATTCTTTCTATACTCTTCTCTTTTCTTTTCTCTCTTAACTGCTTTTTTATTTTTACTATGCTTAGCCATAACAAAAAAGATTATCATTAGCAGCGCAGGAACTCCTATAAAAATCAAATATCCTGTTCGAGAATTCGCCAAGACAATAATTTTACCAATCAACTCGAATTGATAGTTTGCAATTCCGACAATTTTACTGCCCTTAGTCATAACAGTATCGTTTGAACGATCGAATTTCAATTCATAATAAAGCTTATTATCCTGAACTGATAAATTCACGAGCCGCATAGCGGTTGTTCCGTAGCCTTTAACATCATCGGCAATAACTACCTTTCCGACATCATCGCTTGTAGGAACGCCGTTAGTTGCAAAAATCAAAGTGTTTTTAGGTATATTGGGCGACATATAGTCATCTTTAATAAGGTAAATGCTATAGTCTCCGATACTCGGAGTAACATTTTCATTTTTAAAAGCGATACGCACAAGCACAACAAAAGCCGACAAAAGAATTAATATGATTAAAAAAATTATCCCGAGAACTTTAAACGGAGAAGTTCCTGTTTCTTTCTTGCCCATAAAGTAACATCCTTTCAGTATTTTGTTTTACACACATATAATTATATCATACCCTTTTTCATTTTTCAACGGATTTTTTAAGCGTATAAAAATGTAAATATAACTAAGGCAAGATATCCCCTGCTTCTATAGGCGGCGGGGGACATTACCCGTTCAGTAGCGGGATGCAATCCACTACTGAACGGCTAGTCGGCAATGCCGACCCTTGCCACGTTGAATGACGGGCAAGCTCTTATTGAATATTTTAACTTTGGGCATAAAAAATATTTATAATAAAGTATTGACATAAAATTTCGGTGTGATATAATTATCACTGGCGGCTGTTTAAAGGCTGCCGCACAGATGCTTGTGTAGCTCAGTTGGTAGAGCAGCGCATTCGTAATGCGCAGGTCGCAGGTTCAAGTCCCGTCACAAGCTCCATGCAGCAATAGCATTGTATACAAATCGCGTACTGAAAAATGTACGTGATTTTTTCTTTTACACTGCATAATATGCTGAAATCTTTTCCGCTATATAATGACGGGCAAGCCCTTATTGAAAAAGCACAAAAAAGCAGACGCATAAATCATATGTGTCTGCTTAATTTTTTTTAAATTATTTTATTTCTTATCCGGCTCATCAATTAGCTTTTTTCTGTTAAAGAATCCGTATAAGCCCAACGCTAACAACAATCCGCTGAACACAACAGGCGACGCTTTTGAGTCCTCTGTTCCCGTATCAGGCATTGTATTCTCAATCATTAAGGAAAGCGTTCTCTTCAGATTTTCTAATTCCTCAACTTCCTCATCAGTTAAATCATCGTTTTTAAGACGCTCATCAATATATGCAAGCGTTTTTCTTATCCAATCCTCCGTAGGATTTTCAGGAATCTCAACCAACGACGTTGATGTAGCAACGGTTGTTGTAGTAGTTGCGGCTTTGGGAGTTGTTGTAGCAATCTCGCTTGTAGTTGTCGTAGTGGTGGTTGTAGGATTAGGAACAGTTGTTGTAATATTACTCGTGGTTGTTGTAGTGGTTGTAGGTTTAGTAGTCGTTGTGGTAGTCTTGCTTGTAGTTGTAGTAGTCGTTGTAGGTTTAGTAGTCGTTGTGGTAGTCTTGCTTGTAGTTGTTGTAGTGGCAGTTGTAGGCTTTGAAGTAGTTGTTGTAATATTACTCGTGGTTGTTGTAGTGGTTGTAGGTTCAGTAGTCGTTGTGGTAGTCTTGCTTGTAGTTGTCGTAGTGGCAGTTGTAGGCTTTGAAGTAGTTGTTGTAATATTACTCGTGGTTGTTGTAGTGGTTGTAGGTTCAAGTACTTCACCTGTATAATACCATGAATGAGATTCACCGCCAATGTAACAGCTATCTGCTATCAAAGTGCCGTCAAAGTTCGAGTTAAAAATTACTTTTGCGCCCGGCGCCATAATGCTTCCGACCCATTCATTCGGAAAGTTCAGCGTACCTTTATAAACCTTATCTTCTTTTGAGCTGTCATAAAAATTCCATAAAATCTTGGAATTCTCGCTGTCGCATCTCTCTTTATTTCCCTCGCCGTTTAATCTTGTTCTCACCGGGACGCTTACCTCATCGCCCATTCCCGCAAGATCAACATTAACAATAAGCGTGCTTTCTTCAATTTTATCAAAAGCAACGTTCAAAGTCGCATTATTGCAAAGAGCTATCGTATCTTTGAAAGTTATATTTTTTACGCTGACGCCTTCAGCCGAAGTCTTAATCTCAGCGCTGTTCATATCAAAATTCGTTTGAACGCCGTCAGTATTTTTTGCCTCTGCATATTTTTTAGACAAAGCTTTTAAATTCTCAAATTCCTTATCCAAATTTATAAAGGGCGTGCCGTCGTCTTCAACAAGAATTGTGCAATCGCTTAAAGGCATTTCCGTTGTTGAAAATCCGTTCATAACGACCTTGTTCTTGTTGCCGTTATCTGTTAGAACAACCTCTGCTCCTTTTCCGAAAACAACCGGATTCCCGTAAAATGCAACGCTGAAGTCAGTAGAAAGCTTTGCTATGTAGTTTGTCATATTATTGCTTCTTACGCTGTTTCCATCATCGTCTTTTATCAAAGCCTGACCGAAAGTGCTGTTTACACTCACCAAATTTCCCACCGCTATATTGCCGAAGCAATGTGCGTTAAGCGAAGCGTCATTGTGAATAAACATATGAAATCCGGTTGCAGCTCCCAATGCCGAGTCGGCGTCATATTTATATTCGACCGTGTCCGAAACAGCAATAACAGGCATTGACATACTTAATAATAAAAACAATGCAGTCAATCCGCTGAATATTCTTTTAATATATCTCATGTCTGTCATTCCCCTTGTTAAAATATCCGTTAAGCGTTTGTTAACAATATTGTTGTTTGCTGGTTTCTATACTTATATACTATTATATTAAAAATAAAAGTCAAATAACCCGCAATTAGTTAAAACTGATCATAATTGATTATGCTGTTAATTATTTGATAATAATTAGTTTATCAGTTTAAAATGCGAAAACCTGTAATTTGCATTTAAAAAGGATAAACATCCGAAAATCAATAATAACCAATTAATTATTTATTAACCTTTTGAGCAAAACACTTTATTTTAAAAAAATATTTGTTTATAGAACTTTTACAAATTTACCGAAAAAGGCTTCCTGTTTTCTTGAACAGAAAGCCTTTTTTGAATATTTATCTTAATCGTCGATAATACTTTTAACAGGAGCATTATCCTTTTTCGCTTTTTCACGTAATTTTTTCTTAATAATTTTCACCAGCGACATAATAAACAAAATAAGCGCACATAATAAGAAAAGGAGAATAGGATAAAACCATCTCATGTATTTATATTCCGGATTAATATTTCCGTCCTCTGTTACTTTTCCTCTCGCATAATCAACGAAATACTTTTTTGTTGTGAAAAAATACACCGTGGTTGAAACAGCAGAAACAATAAAGCCAACTATATATCTTCGTTTAAAAGCGAGAATAATCGCTATAAGCATCCCGGTCAGACATAAAAGAATTATCCATCCGACATATGTATCAATACTTATCATTCTTTTGAAAATGCTTATTATTGAAACTCCTCCGTAAAAGAACCCCGAATACAAAAAGGGGAGTATCATGATTAACTTCAAAATCTTGAACCATACGGATTCTTTTTTTATAAACTTACCTGCTGATTTTGAAACGGACTTTCTCTCTTCTTCCTTTTTTCTGAAAGCCTCGTCGGTTTTCAGTCTTTTTTCTTTTTCCTTTTTCAGTCGTGCAGCCTTTGACATAAATATTATCCCGCTCCCTAAATTAAGAGCGTCCTCCTCACTGTGAATTTTAAAAACAATTTTTTTACACATTCTAAATATACATAACAGTATAACATAGTTTGACTGCAAAACTCAACCCCTTATTTACAATTTCGCCAATGCAAATACTTCTATAAAAACCATAGAATCAAGCCAACTTATCTGCAAAACATAATAAAGATGCGGCATCAAAAACAAAAGCTTCTGCGTTAACATTAACGCTGATATTTTTTTAGAAAGGATAATTGCCTATGAAAAAAACAGTAAAATCAATAACGCTGATTTTAATAACTTCTTTTTTTCTTGCGGTTTCTATAGCTTTTTTACCTCTTTGTAAAGCGCCGTCCTCAGTTCCGGCAATAAGCGGCTCAAAGCAAAACGGACTGAAGTCTTCGGAAAATGTTCAGGCAAGCGCTTCTGTCAAAAAGGTTATACCGTGCGGACAGCCCTTCGGAATCAAAATGCTTACCGAAGGAATTATGGTAGTCAGGCTTTCGGATATAAACGGAAAAAGCAATTCATGCCCGGCTGAAAAGGCAGGAATTTGCGTCGGTGATATTATTATCTCCGTCAAAGGAGAAAAAATAACTTCTAATGAAGATTTATCAAAGGTAATTTCTTCTTCAAACGGAGAACAAATAGACGTAAAGCTAAAGAGATGCGACTCCGGCAAAGAGGAAACCCTGAAACTCACTCCTGAATACAGTGATAACGAAAAATGCTACAAAACAGGAATGTGGGTAAGAGATTCATCAGCCGGAATAGGAACCGTAACTTTTTATATTCCTTCAACAGGTACGTTCGGAGGTCTTGGACACCCGATATGCGACGCCGATACGGGCGAGATGCTCCCTCTTTCAAGCGGAGATATCTGCGGCGTGTCGATTACCGGGTATAAAAAAGGTTCAACCAATTCACCCGGCGAGCTTCACGGAAGATTCATAAGCGGAAGTCAGCTCGGAACAGTTTCTCAAAACTCCGAATACGGAGTTTTCGGAACTCTTGAAAAATCGCCGAGCGATAATGAAGAAATTGAAATTGCCGGCAACAGTGAAATAAAAACGGGAAAAGCCGAGATTCTCACGACTATCAGCGGTTCCGAGCCGAAAAAATACTCTGTCAATATAGAGCAGGTTAATCCCGATAATCCCGAATCTAAAAATCTTGTCATAAGAGTGACAGATAAAACCCTATTGAATAAAACAGGCGGAATCTTGCAGGGAATGAGCGGAAGTCCTATCATTCAGAACGGCAAGCTGGTCGGTGCGGTAACTCACGTTTTTGTCAACAATTCCACAATGGGATACGGAATTTTTGCAGATACAATGTATGACCAATCATTTTCTGAAACAAACTGCGACAGCAATTTCTATAAACTTGCCGCATAGTTTAAAAACCCCGAAAAATCGGGGTTTTTTAAAAATATTAGGTCGAAAATCTTTATATTTTGTATAATTAATAGTTAATATTACAAAATGTAATATTTTATACGGTTTTATGCTGAGATTTATCCCAATTTGACGATAAAAAGGTGTATTTTTTTGCAATTTCCTATTGATATTAAGCTTTCACTGTGCTAATATATGGAAGTAGAGACACACTGCCGAAAAATCAAATATTTTTGAGGGAAAATAATATATTTTAAAATCATTCCTCAATAATTCTGTAAAGAAAGAAGATAAAAATTAAATACTTTACAAGACAAAAATTTTATTAAGGAGCGGAAAGCGCTATGAAGAGTAAAGTAAAAGTATTATTAGGCGATGACAGCAAGGACTTTGGTGTGAACTTTGCCAGTCTGTTAAGAAACAAAGGGTTCTATGTTATAGCAAGACCCAAAGACGGTTTAATTTTATTCGACGCAATAAAAAATGAAACGCCCGATGTAGTAATAATGGATGTTATCATGCCTAATCTCAACGGAGTCGAGCTTGTTGACAAATTCAATCACACGCCATACAAGAAACCTCACTTTATTGTATGTACCTCTTATTCAGACCCGTATCTCGAAAAGTCAGCGTTCGATAGAGGTATTGAATGTTATATGCGTAAACCTATTGATATTGATTATCTTACAAAACGCATTAACAGAATTATGGGCATCGAGGAAGAAACTCCTTCAGTTGAGGAAGTCGATGTAACCAAATCGTTCGACCTGGTTTCTCTTGAAATTGCAGTAACAGAAATAATTCATCAGATAGGCGTTCCGGCCCACATCAAAGGCTATCACTATCTAAGAGAAGCAATCATGCTGTCGGTTCAAAACAGAGAAATGCTTGAATGTGTTACAAAGGTTCTGTATCCTACCGTCGCAAAAAACTTCAACACAACAGCTTCCAGAGTTGAACGCGCTATACGTCATGCGATTGAAATTGCCTGGGACAGAGGTGATATTGAAACCTTAAATTCGTTTTTCAGATATACGGTAAACGTAGAAAAGGGTAAACCTACTAACAGCGAATTTATTGCGCTTATTACCGATAAGATCTCATTAAAGCTAAAGGCGCAGAACAGAAGCGCAACCAACACTTATACAAAATCCCCTTTAGTATAAACAGTATAAATAAAGAAAAACTGTTTCGTTTTATTTGTTGATTAAATCCACTATTTAAAAGATGGTGGATTTTTGTTTTAATTGCCCGTTTTCTTAGCTTTTCTCGACTTAATTTAGTGGATTTAACAAAATTTTTGCAAGATTTATTTATTTGACTTGCATTTTTTGATCTTTTGTAATAAAATAAAAAAGATAGAAAATTAAAAATCATTTGGAGGTCTTTAAATGCTGCTCAAAGATATGTCCGGAGATGAGCTTCAAGCTTTTCTCACGGAAAACAAATTAAAATTTGAGGATTTTAAAGAAAAAAAACTGTCGCTTAACATGGCGAGAGGAAAGCCAAGTACACAACAGCTTGATTTGGCGGTTAAAATGCTGGCTTCTGTAAACAGCTTCGACGCCGATTACAGCGCTTCTGACGGAACAGACTGCCGAAATTACGGAGGTCTTGAAGGTATCTGCGACGCTAAAGAGCTTTTTGCGCCGATGCTCGGCGTTTCTGCTGATGAAATAATCATCGGCGGAAACTCAAGCCTTAATCTGATGTACGATACCATAGCGAAAGGCATTATTTTCGGAGTAAACGGCGTTGATAAGCCTTGGAAAGACTATGAAAAAATCAAATGGATATGCCTTGTTCCCGGATATGACAGACATTTTGCCATTTGCGAAAATTTCGGAATAGAAATGATTAGCGTTCCGCTCGGCGAGCACGGTCCCGATATGGATGTGATTGAGAAGCTGGTTTCAGAGGATGAAACTATAAAAGGCGTCTGGTGCGTTCCGATGTATTCAAATCCAACAGGTATAACCTATTCGGATGAAACAGTGAGAAGATTTGCAAATTTAAAGCCAAAGGCTTCAGATTTCAGAATCTTTTGGGATAATGCATATTGTATTCATCATCTGACAGATACTCCCGATAAGCTTTTGAATATTCTTGACGAATGTAAAAAAGCCGGAAATGAGGATATGGTATATATCTTCGCTTCAACTTCAAAAATTTCCTTTGCCGGCGGAGGAATCGCAGTTTTAGGCGCAAGCAAAAAGAACGTCGATTATCTTCTGTCGCTTATGTCGGTTCAAACCATAGGCTTTGACAAAATAAATCAGCTGCGTCACGTTAAGTTCTTCGGCAGCTATGAAGGACTTGAGGAGCATATGAAAAAGCATGCGGAAATCATAAAGCCGAAATTTGACGTTTGCTTAGACGAGCTTGAAAAAGAAATTGCGCCTTTGGGAATAGGTAGCTGGCATAGACCTAACGGCGGTTATTTTATCAGTTTTGACGCTTTGAACGGCTGCGCAAAGAGAATCGTTTCTCTTTGTAAGGAAGCAGGAGTCGTCCTTACCGGAGCGGGAGCGACTTTCCCTTACGGTAAAGACCCTAACGATACCAATATAAGAATTGCTCCCACATTCCCTCCTGTTGAAGAATTAAAGCAGGCTATCGAAGTGTTCTGCGTTGCAGTTAAAATCGCTTCCGCCGAAGCTATTTTAAAAACTTATAACTAAGGTAAGATGTTCCCTGCCCTATAGGCGGCGGGTTCCATTACTCGTTCAGCAGCGGGATACAATCCCCTACTGAACGGCCGATCGGCAATGCCGACCCTTGCTGCGTTGAATAACGGGCAAGCCCTTATTGAAAAATTAAAAATTAAGTTAAGAAAAATATTATCGGTTTTTGTCTGCACATTTAAAAATTTAATTGTGCAATATTGCTAATTTTTCTTTACAATATACTTCATAATAAACAATTTTATTTTTTTTGTGATTTTTCTCTTTGCATTTGTTAAAAATTATGTTAAAATGTGTTTCAAAGGGTTTTTTATATATTATTAAATCAAAGGGGGAATTGCCTTGAATATTGCGTTAATAGCTCATGACAAGAAAAAAGAACTTATGGTGCAGTTCTGTATCGCCTACTGCGGTATTTTAAGCCGGCACAACTTGTGCGCAACCGGTACGACCGGTAAACAAGTCGCAGAAGCCACGGGACTTCAGATACAAAAATATCTAAGCGGCGCTCAAGGCGGTGACGAACAGATTTCAGCAAGGATTTCCTGCAATGAAATAGACCTGTTGCTGTTTTTCAGAGATCCTATTACTCCTCAGCCGCACGAGCCAAACGAGGCTAATCTTCTACGGCTTTGCGATGTTCACAACATTCCCGTAGCTACAAATATTGCGACTGCCGAGGCGTTGATTCATTCTCTTGAACGGGGAGATCTTGATTGGCGTGATATTGTCAATCCGACAAGAAGATAAATCGGACAAGCGATTATGCAGTCGTCCCTTTTGGGGCGGCTTTTTATTTTATTACGTCTTGCCGGACTGACTTATTGCATCAGAACGGTGAAAAAAACATAAACGGAGGATTACTATGTCAAAAAACACTGTACAGCGGCCGAGAGGCACTCAGGATGTTGTTCCGAGCGAGGTATATAAATGGCATACTGTCGAAAAGATTTGCAAAGAAACTGCAGAGCAGTTCGGATTTAAGGAAATAAGAACGCCGACTTTCGAGGATACCGGTCTTTTCATCCGCTCTGTAGGCGATACTACCGACGTTGTTCAAAAAGAAATGTACACGGTTTCCGCAAAAGGAGATTCGACTTTCACACTTAAGCCGGAGGGTACGGCAGGAGTTATCAGAGCATTGCTTGAAAACGGAATCCTCAACGAGGGTTTTCCGCAGAAATTATTTTATATTACCCCATGCTTCAGACATGAAAAGCCTCAGGCAGGCAGACTGAGGGAGTTTCACCAGTTCGGCTGTGAGATGATAGGTCCGTCCTCTCCCGCCGCCGACGCAGATTTAATATCAATGGCGAAAAACATTATAGACAGACTGGGCGTTGATAACGTCAAGCTTCACATAAATTCTATAGGATGTTCCGAGTGCAGAGCTGACTACCACCATGCGTTAAAGGAGTATTTTTCGGGTCAAAAGGACAAGCTTTGCCCAACCTGTCAGGAGCGTTTAGAGAAGAACCCCATGAGGATTCTCGACTGCAAGTCGCCTGTTTGTTCAGCAATAGCAAAGAGAGCTCCTGTGATTTTAGACTATCTGTGCAAGGAATGTGACAACCATTTCAAGGAGCTTCAGGAAAATCTGACCTCTATGGGCATTGATTTTGTAATAGATACGAAAATCGTAAGAGGATTGGATTACTACACAAAAACCGTATTTGAGTTTATCACCGATTCAATCGGTTCTCAAGGCACGGTTCTCGGCGGCGGAAGATATGACGGTCTGGTTGAAGAGCTTGGCGGTCAGTCGGTTCCCGCTCTCGGCTTTGGAAGCGGAATCGAAAGACTTCTGCTGGCTATGGAAAGCTCAGGCGGTGAATTTATCGAGAAAAACACCTGCGATTTGTATATAGCTTCAATGGGCGATAAGGCTCAGAAGTATGCGGCTTCACTGGCTTTGGCTTTGAGAAACGAAGGATTCTTTACAGAATATGACCTTATGTCAAGAGGCTTAAAAGCTCAGATGAAATATGCAAACAAAATAAACGCAAAATTCACTTTGGTTTTAGGGGACAGCGAGCTTGAAAGCAGACAGGCTAAATTAAAACAAATGGATACGGGAGAAGAGCTTCCGGTCGCCCTGGACGAGAAGTTCTGTCAAGCGTTTTCAGACAAGCTTATGAACTATATGTTCAAAGACATTCTGCCGGACGCAGAGCTTTAAAAAATCTTTTACTAACTGAAAGGATATTTGTTTATGTTGATTATAACCTCAAAGGATTATGAATTTGAATGTCCTTATACGGTTAAAGAATTTAAGAAAAAATTCGACCGTGATATAAAAAGCTATACTCACAGACAGCTAAGAAAAGAATGTCATCTTATGGACCTTTACTACGGCGGAAGATCTGATAATAATATAGAAGTTCATTTTCACCGATTCGGCAAACGTGATCTGGACAATCCTATGTTCTGCGGTGAAATAAGCAAGGGCGTAGATTCAAACGGTACTAGGATTTCAGGTAAATTTAAAAGAAAAACCTCAAATCTTATTACGTCTGTTCTTATTATTCTGTTCTGGCTGTTTATAACGGTTATCGGCTTTACGCAAAACCTCATCGCAGGGTTTTTACTTGCCGGCATAACAATCCTTGCGGTATATATTTTCTTTTGGGATAACAACACTCCGCGGGAGATAATAGAATATTTTTCTGGGTACTCCTCGCCGCCGAACAGCGAGGATTCAGACTGATTTACTGACATTACGGAAAGGTATGATAAATATGAAATTGGATACAATGAACGCGCTCAGAAGAACCCACTATTGCGGAGAAGTTCCGAATCAAGAATGTGAAGCTGTCGTATGCGGTTTTGTTCAAAAGATAAGAGATCTGGGAAATTTGATTTTTATCGACTTAAGGGACAGAACGGGGGTAGTTCAGCTATCTTTTAACGATTCGACTGACAGAAAAATATTTAAAAAGGCTTCCTCCTGTCATGCCGAATATGTTCTTATGGCAAAGGGCAATGTAAAAAAACGTGAAAGCGTAAACAAAGAGCTTAAAACAGGAGAAATTGAAATAGTCGTAACCGATTTAAGAATTCTTTCAAAAGCTCAGACTCCGCCTTTTGAGGTTTCAAAAACCGACAAGGTAAACGATGAGCTGAAGCTCAAATACAGGTATTTAGACCTGAGAAATGAAAGACTTCAGAAAAACATAATCATGCGTCATAAAATTGCAAAATGCGCACGGGAATATTTTTATGACAACGACTTTATTGAAATAGAAACTCCTATGATGATAAAATCCACTCCGGAGGGCGCAAGAGATTATATCGTTCCGTCAAGAGTTCATAAGGGAAAATTCTACGCTCTTCCTCAGTCGCCGCAGATTTATAAGCAACTCCTTATGGTGTCCGGATTCGACAGATATATTCAGCTTGCAAGGTGTTTCAGAGATGAAGATTTGCGTGCGGACAGACAGCCTGAATTTACACAAATAGACCTTGAAATGTCCTTTGTCGATATAGATGACTTGCTTTCCATAGGCGAGGGCTTTGTCAGAAAGCTTTTCAAGGATATTTTAGACGTTGACATTCCGATTCCGCTGCCTAGGCTGACCTTTGCCGACGCTATGAACAGATACGGCTCGGACAAGCCTGATACACGGTTCGGCATGGTGATACAGAACATTTCGGAAGCTGTTAAGGATACGGACTTTATTATCTTTAAAAATGCCCTCGAAAACGGCGGAAGCGTAAGAGCTATAGTGGCTGAAAACGCTGCTTCTGTTTACACCAGAAAGGAAATTGACAAGCTTACCGAGCACGCTAAGGGAATCGGCGCTAAAGGACTTGCATATATCAGGTGGAATGATGAAGAGCCTAACTGCTCGTTTAAAAAGTTTTTGAAAGACGGTGAGCTTGAAAAAATCTTATCAATACTCAATGCAAAAAAAGGCGATGTGGTTTTGATAGCCGCCGATAAAGATAAGGTCGTTCTTCCGATATTGGGAGCGTTAAGACTTATTGTCGCTAAGAAACTTAATATAATCCCTGATGGCTATAGCTTTCTTTGGATTACCGAAATGCCTTTCTTTGAACAGGACGAGGAAACAGGAGACTGGATCGCTATGCATCACCCGTTCACAATGCCTATGGAGGAATGTATTCCTATGCTTGATTCCGACCCTGCAAGTGTAAAAGCTAAAGCGTTTGATTTAGTTTTAAACGGAACAGAGCTTTCGTCGGGTTCAATTAGAATTACGGATTTCGAGCTTCAGCAGAAGATGTTTGAAGCTTTAGGACTGTCAAACGAGGAAATCGAAGCGAAATTCGGCTTCTTGGTTGATGCCTACCGATATGCTTCGCCGCCTCACGGAGGAATGGGAATAGGGCTTGACAGGCTGGCGATGATAATGTGCGGCGCAGACTCGCTGAGAGATGTTGTCGCCTTTCCGAAAGTACAAAATGCAAGCGAACTAATGAGCTGCTGCCCTTCGGAGGTAGATGAAGCTCAGTTAAATGAGCTTCACATTAAAACCACAGCAGAAAACGAATAAATAACAGTTTCAACAGGCGAACCTTTATATATTAGATTCGCCTGTTTTATTCAAAAAAATACGTTTTGTATAATTTGATTTATATATTATGTTTTGTATATATTTTTTCGTGATTATTTACAAAACGTATAATCTAGCTTTTATATTATGTTTTGTATATTTTGATTCAATAAAGGCTTACCCGTCATTCAATGCGTCAAAGGTCGGCATTGCCGACCGAAAATGAATCCCGCCGCCTATAGAGGCGGGGGACATCTTGCCTAAGTTATAATAGTTATTCATTTTTAATTAACTGACAAAAATTTATGTTATTTTTTGTGCAATATTATCCATCATGTTTCTTGAAACTTTTTCAAATTTAAGCTATAATAAAATTGCAAAAGCAAAATATAAACCAAAGGAGTTTTAGCTATGGCAAACAGAATGATTTTAAATGAAACCTCTTATTTCGGAGCAGGAGCTATTTCTGAAATAGTTACCGAAGCTAAGGCAAGAGGCTTTAAAAAAGCTTTAATCGTTACGGACAAGGATCTGGTGAAATTTAATGTTGTCAAAAAGGTAACCGACCTTCTGGACGAAGCTTCTCTTTTATATGAAATATTTGATGAAGTTAAGGCAAACCCGACTGTAGATATTGTTAAAAGCGGCGTTGAAGCGTTTAAAAACGCCGATGCCGATTACCTTATTGCAATCGGCGGAGGTTCACCTACCGACACCGCAAAAGGTATAGGAATTATTATCAATAATCCTGAGTTCTCGGACGTTGTTTCCCTTGAGGGAGTTGCCGATACAAAGAACCCTTGCGTTCCTATCATTGCAGTTCCGACAACAGCAGGCACGGCAGCAGAAGTAACCATAAACTATGTTATTACAGACACGGAAAAGAAAAGAAAATTCGTTTGCGTTGACCCGCACGATATACCTGTAGTTGCAATAGTTGACAGCGATATGATGTCGTCAATGCCAAAGGGACTTACTGCTTCAACTGGTATGGACGCTTTAACTCACGCAATCGAGGGTTATACAACCCTTGCCGCATGGGAGCTTACCGACATGATGCATCTAAAAGCAATAGAAATTATCGGACGTTCGCTCAGAGCCGCTTGTGACAACGACCCGAAAGGCAGAGAGGATATGGCTCTCGGTCAGTATATTGCCGGCATGGGATTCTCTAACGTCGGACTCGGAGTAGTTCACGGAATGGCTCACCCTCTGGGCGCATTTTATGACACTCCTCACGGAATCGCAAACGCAGTGCTTCTGCCTTACGTTATGGAATACAATGCTGAATACACAGGCGAAAAGTTCAGGGATATAGCAAAAGCTCTGGGCGTTGATGGTACAGAAAATATGTCGCAGGAAGGATACAGAAAGGCCGCTGTTGAAGCCGTTAAACAGCTTTCTAAGGATGTGGGAATCCCTGAAAAGCTTCACGAAATCGGCGTTAAGGAGGAGGATCTCCCTGCGCTTGCTGAATCTGCATTTGCTGACGTATGTACGGGAGGAAATCCAAGACCCTGCACAGTTGAATCTATTCTTGAGCTTTATAAGACAGCGTTTTAATTTAAACGTATATAACCGAAACGACCGTTTCATCTGCGAAGCGGTCGTTTTTATTATGGCAAAAAATAAGCCGGAATGCAATCAAACTCCGAAAAATATGTAATTATCACACGGGTATAAGCCTTAAAATAAAGAAAAGACCCGAAGCGCAAATTGGCTTCAGGTTCTGCCTGGTGGACCTGAAGGGATTCGAACCCTCGACCTCTGCGTTGCGAACGCAGCGCTCTCCCAACTGAGCTACAAGCCCTGATAAATCAAAATATAACTTAGGCAAGATGTTCCCCGCCTCTATAGGCGGCGGGATTCATTACTCGGTCGGCAATGCCGACTCTTGCCGCATTGAATGACGGGCAAGCCCTTATTGAAATGAAAAACCGCCGTTCGTCAAGCTTGAACCAACTGACAAACAGGCGAATCAAATACAGCTTGCGCCGCATTAATTTGGTGCAGAAGATGGGACTTGAACCCACACAGTATTGCTACCACAAGAACCTGAATCTTGCGCGTCTGCCTATTCCGCCACTTCTGCATTTATTGACCTTTAATTTTATCCGGGTCAGACCCTGAACCCTGTGCGGCCGCTTTTCACACTTATCCGACCATATGTAAACGAAAATCCGTTCGCCGGATTAAAACAAACCGATTACCCATGGAATACCATAGGTAATAAAGCACATTATCGCCGTCGCTAAAAGCAGTCCGAGAAGTATCGCCGGAACAGCTTTTTTAAGCTTAACGCCTAACAAAGACGCAATTAATGCTCCTGTCCATGCTCCCGTTCCGGGAAGGGGAATCCCTACAAAGAGCATTAAACCTAAAAATTCAACTTCCTTGATTTTGTCAGCCTTCGGGGAGTTTTGCTTTTCTTCAAGCCATAAAGCGAATCTTCTGGTATATTTCCACCCCTTCATAAGCTCTAATATTTTTTTGATAAAAAGCAATATAAAAGGAATAGGAAGAATATTCCCAGCTATGCAAAATATAATCGCCTTATACATCGAAATGTGAAGAAGAGGCGCTACAATTAATCCGCCCCTAAGCTCAACAATTGGTATCATAGACACAAAGAACAGAATCATTTCTTTCGGAAGAAACGGAAATACAGATGTAAACCAGTTTGTAATCGTTTCAGCCAAAAAACCACCCCTTGTACTGTCACCGAATTTATGCTTAAATAAACCGGTTAAAACCAACCTTGATAATAATATCATATTTCCTCTGAATAATCAAGTATTTATTTTAATAAAAATATATCATTTTTTATTTCAGCTTTGTAAAACCGAGTATAATTAAAAGAATTCCGCTCAGAAAAGAAAGATCTAACCTGCTTGAAATTTTCAGAGATATAAGCTCTCCTATTTTTGAGCCGAGCTTTATTCCCACCGTGCCTAAAAGAAAGCATAATATAATTCCATAAATAAAACATCCACGTTCAACACCTAATCCGCCTGAAAATCCGCTTGCCAACGAATCGACTGATAAAGCAATTCCTAAAAAACAGGCTTCTTTAACAGAAAGACTTTTGGATTTATCCAAATCCGCCTTTGTTTCGTCCAAAAAAATAACCAGCAGAACCGATTTTTTAATACATTCAAAGTTCGCCAGCTCTCTTCCCTTGCAATGCACAAAAATGCTCTTTGCAAACGGGAAAATCAAACTTGACGTTCCTATAAAAAACAAAAGTCCTCCGCTTAGTATTTTTATGGTTTTAAGCGTCATCCAATCAGAAATCAAATCTGCAAAAAATAAAGAAGCTCCAAGCATCAGCGCTCCTATTAAATTTATTATAATCACACAATAAAACGGAACTTTTATCTTACCCATTCCGTAGGTTATTGAGGTAGCGAAGCTGTCTATACATACCGCTGTCACAAGTAAAGTTATTACGAGCACTATATTCACCCTCTCGCAATATCGTATGATTGTGAAAGGATTTGCGTGAATGTTTTAAAGAAAATCCAAATTGTCAACTTATTTGTTGAAATCGGTTGACAATTATTCTTAATAATGCTAACCTATTAAAGAAATACCAAAAGGAGAAAGTACCCTGATGACTCTTAAAGAACAAATTTTGAATATACTTGAGGAGAATAAAGGAAGCAGCGTTTCGGGAAGCGAGCTTGCAAAAAAGCTGTATGTTACCAGAAGCGCCGTATGGAAAGCAATACAAGCTCTGAGAAACGAAGGACATGAAATCTTCGCCGTAACCAATAAAGGATACGCATTATCTGATGACAGCAATGTTCTTTCAAAAACAGGCATAACGGCTTTTTTAAATGAGGAAACAAGAAAGAATACAGAGCTTGATATAAGGCGAACTGTTACCTCAACAAACACAGTGCTTAAGGAGATTGCTCACAACGGAGGAAAGCAGGGCTATATTTTAATCGCACACGAACAGACCGCAGGAAAGGGCAGGCTTGGGCGAAGCTTCTATTCCCCCGGCAACACGGGCGTATATCTTTCCATATTGCTCAGACCTTCAATAACAATAGAAGATTCTCTTTTGATAACGACGTCCGCCGCCGTAGCGGTATGCAAAGCTATTGAAAAGCTATGCGGCAAAAACGCTGAAATAAAATGGGTAAACGATATTTTCGTCGATGGTAAAAAGGTTTGCGGAATATTAACCGAATCCTCTGTAGACTGCGAATCGGGCAGACTTGAATACGCTGTTGTCGGAATAGGAGTAAATATTTCAAATCCGAGTAACGATTTCCCCGAAGCCATAAAAAACATAGCGGGCGGATTCTTAAATCATGTAAAGGGAAACGTAAGATGCCGACTTATTGCGGAAATTATAAATGAATTCTTTTCTCAGATACATAACCTGAGTTCAAAATACTATTTGGACGAATACAAACGCCGAAGCTTTTTGCTGGGCAAAAATATTACCGTAATAAAACCCGCAGGCAATAAAAAAGCAAAAGCGGTTGATATTGACGACAAGGCACGGCTTATTGTCGAATATCCCGACAAAACTACAGAGCATCTGTCGAGCGGAGAAGTAAGCGTTCGGCTTAATAGCAATAACTTTTAATAAGAAAGGAAAAGCATATGAAAATCACAACTAAAGAACTCGCAGTAGCTGCGGTTTTAACCGCAATAACCTGCATATTATCGCCTATCTCCATACCTATAGGTCCTGTGCCTGTTTCGCTTGGAGTGTTTTGTATCTTTCTGGTCGGAGCTATGCTTCCGCCGCATCTTGCGGTTATGTCAACCCTTGTTTACATATTACTCGGCACAGTCGGCGTTCCGGTGTTTACAGGCTTTGAGGGAGGATTTCAAAAGCTTATCGGACCGACAGGCGGATTTTTAGCCGCATATCCTTTTATGGCGCTTATCATATCCTTATCAATGATTGTCTTTAAACGAAGAAATATATTATCCTTAGTTGTCGGAATGATACTTTCGCTTGTTGTGTGCTATATATTCGGAACGGCATGGTTCGTAATTTCCATGGGAAGCACCGTGAAAAACGCTTTACTGCTTTGCGTAACTCCGTTTATATTGGCAGATTTAATTAAACTTTTCTGCGCTGTAGCGTTGTCATTAGCGGCAAGCAAAGCGCTTTCCAAAGCGAATATCAAGGTTTAATAAGCGGTCTGTAAAAAAACAAACGGCACAACATTTTTATTAATGCTGTGCCGTTTTTAATATTCAATAAGGTCTTGCCCGTCATTATATGTTCAAATAAACTAAATCTGAGCGGAATAGTTAGGAGCTTCCTTGGTTATATAAATATCGTGAGGGTGGCTCTCCTTAAGTCCTGCGCCTGTAATTCTTACAAACTTAGCTTTTTCATGAAGCTCGGGAATAGTTTCGCAGCCTACATAACCCATACCCGATCTTATGCCTCCGCATAGCTGGAATATCGTATCTGAAACAGGTCCCTTATAAGGAACTCGTCCTTCAACTCCCTCAGGAACAAGCTTTTTGCTTCCCTCCTGGAAGTACCTGTCCTTTGAACCGCACGCCATAGCTCCAAGGCTTCCCATTCCTCTGTAAACCTTAAACTGACGTCCTTGGAAAATCTCCGTATCTCCGGGGGCTTCTTCACATCCTGCAAGAAGCGAACCCAGCATAACTACGTTAGCTCCTGCCGCCAAAGCCTTTACAATATCGCCTGAATACTTGATTCCTCCGTCTGCAATAACCGGTATGTTATGCTTTGCCGCTACACAGGCTGCGTCATAAACCGCTGTAATCTGCGGAACACCAATACCTGCAACAACACGGGTCGTACAAATCGATCCCGGTCCGATACCCACCTTTAAGCAATCCGCTCCCGCTTCTATCAAAGCCTCAGCAGCTTCAGCCGTTGCTATATTGCCGGCAATAACAGGAGTGTCCGGAAATTTATTCTTTACCTTTTTAATGCACTCTATAATATTTTTAGAATGTCCGTGAGCCGAATCAAGAACAAGCACATCAGCCTGAGCTTCAATAAGAGCGCCCGCTCTTTCCAGAACATCGTTTGTCACACCGATAGCTGCGCCGCATAGAAGTCTGCCTCTTGAATCCCTTGCCGAATTCGGATACTGAACGGATTTTTCAATATCCTTTATTGTAATAAGGCCTCTGAGCATACCCTTTTCATCAATAATAGGAAGCTTCTCAATCTTGTGCTTCATAAGGATCTGTTTTGCTCCCATCAAATCTGTTCCCACAGGCGCGGTAACAAGATTGTCTTTTGTCATAACGTCCTTTATCGGAATACTGTAATCGGTGACAAATCTTAAATCTCTGTTGGTTAAAATGCCTACCAGCCTGCCGTTTCCGTCAACAATCGGCACTCCGGAAATCTTATATTTCCCCATAAGCTCGTCCGCTTCGGAAACCAGCTTGTCCGCAGTCAACGAAAACGGATTCACTATAACGCCGTTCTCAGATCTCTTAACCCTATCAACTTCGTCAGCCTGAGCTTCTATAGACATATTTTTATGAACGACGCCGATTCCGCCTTCCCTGGCGATAGCAATAGCCATCTTAGATTCGGTTACCGTATCCATAGCGGAAGTTATAATCGGCGTGTTAAGATAAACGTCGCCTGCAAGCCTTGTTTTGATATTTATCATATTAGGCGTTACACTGCTCTTTGCCGGAATAAGTAAAACATCGTCAAACGTCAACCCTTCTTTACCGAACTTGCTGTCCATATTGGTGTCTAGCATAAAATCCTCCTTTTCATATTATCATATTTCAATTCAATAAATATTAAATTAAAGTTTAACTTGTTTTAAGGCGTATTTCAACTGTTTTAGTTTCTTTAATTGTTAATATTCCGTAAACTTTTCCAATAACGCCATATATCGCAAAACGGCTTATTTTACTTTTTATACTAAATAATATATAAAAATTATAGAATACTCTTTATTTTTATATTAATTTGTGCTATAATAATTGTGAAATTCTTAACTTCAGATATTAAGATTTAAAGTTTTTTAATAAAATTACTATTTCATATAAAGGAGATAAACATATGAAAAGGTTTTCAGTCGTTATGCTTTCCGCAGTAGTTATTCCGGGTATTCTTTCCGGCTGTTCGCAGAAGGATGAAAAGGAAAATATTGAGCTGACTCTTAAGCTACCTCCTATTTCAATGACCTCCGTAAACGATTCTGAGATAACTGAATCGTCTGAATTTTTAAATAAAGCTTCGGCTGCTTTTTCAAAACAATATAAAGACGCAAACGTTACCTTTAAAATCGAAGAGTTTGAGTATCTAAAAGAAGATTCCGCCGTAACCGGTTCTTTTAATACAGATAATGAAACCGACATACTTTACGAAGGCTATTTTAACATGAGTACATATATTCACACCGGACGTGTGGTTCCTCTCGATGATATAATATCCGATGATCTTAGACAAGACGTGGACGACTCTATATGGGAAATGAGTGCGGTCGACGGCAAAACCTATATGATGCCGTTTTTAAGTCTTCAGAACGTTATGATTTATAACAAAAAATTATTCCGTCAGTGCGGGCTTGACGAATACATCAATCAGGACAGCCAAACCATTGACAACTGGACCATCGAAGAATGGGAAACTATTCTTGACACGCTGGCAGAAAAGCTGCCGAGCGGATGTTATCCGATGATGATGTACGCTAAAAACGACCAGGGCGACACGCACATTATGACTTTTATAAGAAGTCATGGAAGCGAAATATTCGACGAAAACGGAAACTTTAATCTTGAAACAGATGAAGGAATTCAGGGGCTTCAATGGATTAAAGACGGCTATGACAGAGGCTGGTATCCTCCCCAGTGTGAAAATCTTGAAATTGCCGACAACACTAAACTTTTCGGCAACAATCAATTGGCGTTGGTTCTTTCAAATAACGCATCGTTTTCTTATTACGATAAATCAGAATACGGATGTGTGAACTTCCCGTCCGTTAACGGATCAGGACTGGCCACCTCATTCGTAACCGGTTTTGAAGTGTTTGATAACGGAAACAAGAACAAGCTTAAAGCGGCTAAAGCATTCGTTAAGTTCATAAGCGAAACGGATGAGTGGGCGGATTATTCGACAGGAGGAATTCCTGTAAGAAATTCTATTGCAAAAAAATACCGAAACGATATATATATGATCGACGAATTAACAGAAAACAACAAAAACGTAGTGGATTTTACACACAACAACCCTAACTGGCGCGGCGTAAGAAATGTGTTCTATCAACATATAAACGACCTTTTAACCGGGAAAAAGTCTGCTTCGGAGGTTGCGGCTGAAATCGACAAGGATTGTAACGCTGCAATCGAAGAAGGCCGTAAGGAAAGTACATTACATAAATAGTTTTGAACGGAGAATATTTATGAAATCAAAATACAGTAAAGTCGTTTCTATTTTTGTTTTTATAATACTTACTTCGATAATCGTGTTTTTTTCTTATAATACTATAAGTAACGCGGTTAAAAGTATAATAATACAAAATATCGACGAGCTTGCCGAGCATGATATGCAAAATATTCAAGAATATGTTTCGGGAAGATGGAGCGACATGATAAGCATATGCAATGAGTTAAAAAATGAAGATACCGATAACGTAAAAAAACTACAGGATAAGCTTAACATAAAAACTCTGGCGGGGCGTTTTAGTCGTTTATATATGATAGACAGCAACGGACGTTTGTATTCCGACATTTATGTTACTTACGAAAAGGATAAAAATGATTTTCTTCAGTATTTTGATACAGATAAGAAAAAATTTGTTATGAGATATGACGATAACAAACGTTACAGCGAATTAAAAAAGGAATATCTTTTATACCGGCTTAATTTAAGCGATGATCCGTTAACGATCGCAGATACTGAATTTATCGGCATGATTGCGCTTAATGATATATCGGAAATTCAGAATAAGATGAGAATAACAAGCTTTAACGGCAAAGGCTACAGCAGCGTTATTAATACTAACGGCTACTATATAGTTAATGCGGATACTTCCTCCGAGTTAAATCAAATTCCTAATTTTTTCGAACTCATCAAAGACGCAGAATTTGAAGGGAATATAGACATTGACAAAATAAAAGATAAAATCATAAATAAGAAAAACTTTGAATTTACCTGTACTAAAGCAAACGGAGAAAAGAAATTTGTATCAATAAAATACGCTATGGACGCAAACTGGTATAATTGGTTCTTTGTATACTCTCTTGACACTTCTGTTTTTACTTCTCAGATATATACTTTTATGGCGATAACAATGGGTATAATAATTTCACTTATTATAATGATAGCGATTATTTTCTTTGTTCTTCATCTGATGAGAAAAAAGCTGAAGGGTTATTATTCAACCATGGTAGAAAATGTTTATAACAGGCAATATTACAACGATAAGCTGGTTCATGAGAATGTAAAAGCTTTTGCAATGGTCGATTTAGACCACCTTAAACACATTAACGATAACTACGGCCATCTGGCGGGAGATCAGTCAATAGAAAAAACAGCCTCTGTATTGTGTAAAAACATAGGCAACTTCGGTTGCGTAGTCCGTTACGGCGGAGATGAGTTTGCGGTGGCTTTTAAAAAATCCGTTTCTGAGGATGAATTCAGAACCTGTCTTGAACACATACTTAACGATATAAGAGAGACAAAGCTTGACGCAGCTCCCGAAGCCAACCTCACGCTTAGTATAGGCGGTTGTTACCATAAAGGAATTACCGGTGATTTATTTAAAACAGCGGGCCGTCTGCTTTATGAGGCCAAAAAAGCCAGAAACTGTGTAGTTATAAGCTCCAAACTGACAGAAGAAAAATAAAATAAAAGACAGAAGCGTTTAAAAATCTTCTGTCTTTTTTATTCAATAAAGGCTTGCCCGTCATTCAATAAGGGCTTGCCCGTTATTCAACGCAGCAAGGGTCGGCAACGCCGACCGGACGTTCAGTAGGGGATTGTATTCCGCTACTGAACGGATAATGTCCCCCGCCGCCTATAGAGGCGGGGGACATCTTGCCTAAGTTATAATGCAGACTAAAATTTAATCTTGTCGTTAATATATTTTTCTAATTCATCAATTTTAACTCTTTCCTGCTCCATGGTATCTCTGTCACGAACGGTTACGCAGTTATCCTCAAGCGTATCAAAATCATATGTTATGCAGAACGGAGTTCCGATTTCATCCTGCCTGCGATAACGCTTTCCTATAGAGCCTGTTACGTCAAAATCAGTCATAAACGATTTCGACAGCCTTTGATGAAGCTCGGACGCTTTATCTGAAAGCTTTTTTGAAAGCGGCAGCACCGCAGCTTTATAAGGAGCTACAACAGGACTCAGATGAAGAACGACTCTTGTATCGTTCTTTTCAGCGTCAATTACCTCTTCATCGTAAGCCTCGCATATAAGCGCAAGAACCGTACGGTCAAGACCATAGGTGGACTCGATAATAAACGGAATAAACTTTTCGTTCGTTTCAGGGTCAAGATATTCCTGCTTCTGACCGCTGAATTCCTGATGCCGGGTGAGGTCAAAGTTTGTACGGTTATGAGTACCGTTTATCTCCCCCCAGCCGAACGGGAAGAGAAATTCAATATCACAAGCTGCTTTAGCATAGTGAGCAAGCTTTTCGTGGTCATGAAAACGGAGATGCCCGCCGTCAATGCCTAAGTCCTTGAAATAATCCATACCGTACTGTTTAAAATAATCGTACAGCTCAGAGTCCTCTCCCTCCTTGCAGAAGGTCTGAAACTCCATCTGTTCAAACTCAATAGTTCTAAATGTGAAATTTCCGGGAGTTATTTCATTCCTGAAAGCTTTTCCTATCTGACCGATTGAAAACGGCAGCTTTGCTCTCATAGAACGCTGAACGTTCAGAAAATTCACATATTCGCCCTGCGCATTTTCAGGCCTTAGATAAATTATGCTTTTGCTGTCGTTAGTTACCCCTCTGAACGTCTGAAACATAAGATTGAACTCACGAATATCGGTGAAGTTATGCTTTCCGCAATGAGGACAGGGAATAGAATGTTCTTTTATATATTCAAACATCTCTTCCTTAGTCATACCGTCAGCGTGTGCATTCGGGTCAAAATCATCAATAAGATTATCCGCTCTGTGACGCATTTTACATTCCTTACAGTCAAGAAGAGGATCGGAAAAACTGGTAACATGACCGCTCGCTTCCCATACCCTCGGATTCATAAGAATATCCGCATCTACCTCAAAGCTGTTCGCTCTCTCTTGAATGAATCTTTTTCTCCAAGTATCCTTAACGTTATTTTTCAGTCTTGTTCCCAAAGGACCATAGTCCCATGTGTTTGCAAGTCCTCCGTAAATTTCGCTTCCCGGAAAAATAAATCCCCGATGCTTGCAAAGCGTAACAATTTTGTCCATTGTCTTATCTGCGTTATTCATAATTATTGTCACACCCCGTTTAAGGGCTGCCGCTCCTTTCAGATTTTTTGCTCTTTGATTAAATTTTGTCCTTATTTATTTTATATGAAATCGCTGAATAAGTCAAGAATTTCAAGTAAAATCATATAAACTAAAAAATTTTAAAAAAACACTTGACAATATATTTTTTTTGGCATATAATACATAACATAGTAAACATATATGAATTGTGGTAATAACCCGGTACATATTAAAAAAGGAGAGATTTTATGTCTATTGCAAAACAAATAACAGATTTAATCGGTTCCACTCCTCTACTGGAGCTAACGGGTATTGAAAAGGCTAAAGGTCTTGAAGCGAAGCTAATAGCGAAGCTTGAATACTTCAATCCGGCAGGAAGCGTAAAAGACCGAATTGCCAAAGCAATGATCGAGGACGCTGAACAAAAGGGACTTTTAAAGCACGACTCTGTAATTATCGAGCCTACCAGCGGAAATACAGGAATCGGTCTTGCCTCGGTTGCCGCTGCAAAGGGCTACAGAATTATAATTACAATGCCTGAAACAATGAGCGTGGAAAGAAGAAACCTTCTCAAAGCATTCGGCGCAGAACTTGTTCTCACCGACGGCAGCAAGGGAATGAAAGGCGCTATAGCCAAGGCTGACGAGCTTGCAGAGGAAATCCCGAACAGCTTTATTCCGGGACAGTTCGTAAACCCTGCTAATCCCGCTGTTCATTTCGCAACTACAGGTCCTGAAATCTGGGCGGACACAGACGGCAAGGTTGACATCTTTGTTTCCGGAGTAGGCACCGGCGGAACAATAAGCGGAGCAGGTAAGTTCCTAAAATCAAAAAATCCTGATATAAAGGTTGTTGCGGTTGAGCCTGCATCATCGCCTGTTCTTTCAAAGGGTGAAAGCGGTCCTCATAAAATTCAGGGAATAGGAGCAGGATTTGTTCCCGACACGCTGGACACCGACGTATATGACGAAATCATAACGGTCGAAAACGACGACGCCTTCAAGACGGGAAAAGAACTTGCAAGAACCGATGGATTCCTTGCGGGAATTTCTTCGGGAGCTGCTTTATGGGCGGCGTTTGAGCTTGCAAAGCGCCCCGAAAACAAGGGTAAGACGATAGTGGTTTTACTTCCTGATACCGGGGAGAGATACCTTTCGACGCCTATGTTTACAGATTAATCATTTCAAAGCTGACTTCGGTCAGCTTTTTTGTTGCAAAATAACTTTTCATATGATAGAATAATAAGAAATCCAATAAGGGCTTGCCCTTATTGGAAACAGAAGGGAAGTTAAAATGCTCAACAATATTTTTGATTCACATTGTCATTATGATGATTATAAATTCAGAAACGACTGCGAGAAAGTGCTGAATAATGCGTTCAATACATCTGTCGTAGGCATGATACACGCATCAACCGATTTAGAATCCTCAAGGTTCGGAATAGAAATGTCGAAAAAGTTCAAAAATTTTTATACAAGCGTAGGATTTCACCCCGATCCGAACTGTATTGTAAAAGCTAAAACGAATTATATTGAACAGCTTAGAAGCCTTATTAAAAAGGACAGGGAAAACAAGGAGAACAAAATAGTCGCAATCGGTGAAATAGGTCTTGACTATCATTATGAAAACTACGACAAGGAAAGACAAACAGAGGTTTTTGAACAACAAATCGACCTTGCTAACGAGCTTTCTCTGCCCGTTATAGTGCATTTAAGAAACGCTGTTGAGGACGGCATGAATATACTGAAAAAGCTCAAGCCGAAGGGCGTTGTTCATTGCTTTTCAGGTTCCGCCGAAACAGCAAAAGAGGTTATTTCACTGGGAATGTATATCGGCTTCACCGGAGTTTTAACCTTCAAAAATTCAAAAAAGGCCAGCAAGGCTCTGGAGGTCATTCCGATGAACAGACTGCTTCTTGAAACTGACGCTCCTTATATGGCTCCCGAGCCGTTCAGGGGGCAACGCTGTGATTCAACCATGATAAGTGAAATTGCCAAAAAGGTTTCCGTGGTAAAAAATCTTACCCCGCAGCAGGTTTTAGACACAACTACGGAAAATGTACGCAGGCTCTTTAATATTGAATTAAAAAAATAAAAGCAGGAGGGGCTGTCGATTGTAAAAACCGACAACCCTTTTATTTTTCAATAAGGGCTTGCCCGTCATTCAACACGGTAAGGGTCGGCATTGCCGACTACTCGCCGCCTATAGAATCGGGGGACATCTTGCCTAAGTTATATTTCTCACTTTTAAAAAAAAGCAGCCTGCTTTTATTGCAAACCGCTTTACTTTTAAATCTTATATATTTTATCTGTTATCCGCATAAGCTAAGGTGATAAACGCTCCGTTAATCAGTCCTGCCAACGCTCCGACCGGAATATAGAAAGCTTCTCTGGGAACATTGAAAAACTGCGACAAAACCATATACCCAGCTCCAAAAACCAGAATAACAGCTAAGGTGGAAATTGCTCTGATAAGGTTTCTCTTTTCTTTAAGTACAGGACGCTTATTACAAAAAGCCTTAGTTATATTAAACCTGTTTTCAATAGTTCTGTATATTATTTGCACAAGCGCCATGGGAACGGCGATAAATAACAAAGCTCTTATTATTTCATTTTTCATAAGCGTCTGTCCTTTTCAATAAAATGATTAGAGAACTCTTACCTTTGCTATACCTTCAATGTCGTTAAACCGGTCGGGATCAATCTTTCCTGTTACGTCGAGCATTGTATATGACCAATCTTTTTTCGATTTATTAACAAGGTTTTCGATATTGCCTCCAAGCTCTGAAATCTTTGACGTAATCTGCGACAGAATAGCAGGAATGTTTTTGTGAATTACACATACCAATGCGTCGCCTGTCTTAGGAAGCTCAGCGTTAGGAAGATTTACCGAATTTGTGATGTTTCCGTTCTCTATATAATCTATAAGCTCGACCGCCGCCATATATGCACAATTATCTTCAGATTCCGGCGTTGAAGCTCCCAAATGAGGAATACAAACAACGTTTTCTTCGCAAAGAACTTTATCGCCCGGGAAGTCGGTTACATATTTTGCAACCTTGCCGCTTGAGATAGCCTCTAAAATATCGTCATAATCAACAAGTGCGCCTCTTGCAAAGTTAAGAATTCTTACGCCGTCCTTCATCTGTGCAAAAGCTTCTTTATTGATAGAACCTTTAGTTTCAGCATTGAAAGGCAGATGCAGCGACAGATAATCCGACTTTGAATAAACCTCGTCCAAATGAGCGGTAACCTTAACCTGAGGCTTTAAGTTCAGCGCTGCGCTCACAGAAAGATAAGGGTCGTAGCCGATTACGTTCATTCCGAGTGAAACCGCAATGTTCGCAAGCTTTCCTCCGATTGCTCCAAGACCGACAAGTCCCAAGGTTTTGCCCATAATCTCAGGTCCTACAAACTGACTCTTTCCTTTTTCAACAAGCTTTTCAACCTCATCGCCCTTACCCTTCAGGGATTTAGCCCATTCTATAGCCTCGGGAACCTTTCTTGAAGCTAAAAGAAGTCCGCATACTGCAAGCTCTTTAACTGCATTAGCGTTTGCGCCCGGTGTGTTGAATACGCATATGCCGTTTTCAACGCATTTGTCTACAGGAATATTGTTCGTTCCTGCTCCGGCTCTTGCTATAGCAAGAAGATTTCCGCCTAGCTCCATATCGTGCATTGAAGCTGAACGCACCATAATGGCGTCAGGATTTTCAATATCGTCCGCAACATTGTATTTAGCCTTATCGAAGTTATTCACTCCGACAGCCGCAATTTTATTTAAAGTTTTTATATTATACATCGTAATCCTCCCATGATTTTTCTTATTTAGAAATACACAGCGTGAAAATCAGCTTCTCACGCTGTTTATTTTAATATATGCAGCTTACTTGTTTTTAGCCTCAAAATCCTTCATAAACTCAACAAGCTTTTCAACGCCCTCTATAGGCATTGCATTATAGATTGAAGCTCTCATTCCGCCCACTGTTCTGTGGCCCTTTAGGTTCTCGAAGCCGGCAGCCTTTGCTTCAGCGACAAACTTAGCGTCTAAATCTGCGTTTCCGGTAACAAACGGAACGTTCATAAGAGAACGGTCCTTAATTTCAACCGTGCCTTTGAACAACTTGCTCTGATCCAAGAAATCATAAAGAATCTTAGCTTTCTTTTCGTTGTGAGCCTTCATAGCATCAAGTCCGCCCATTTTCTTTATCCACTTAAACACCTTGCCGCAGATATAAATTCCGTAGCACGGAGGTGTGTTATAAAGCGAGTTAGCGTCAGCCTGAGTTTTATATGTAAGCATTGTAGGAGTTCCCTCTAAAGGCGTATCGGTAATCAAGTCCTCACGGATAATTACGATAACTACTCCTGCAGGGCCTATGTTTTTCTGAACTCCGCCGTAAATTACGCCGTACTTTGTTACGTCAACAGGCTCGGATAAGAAGCAGGACGATACGTCTGCCACAAGAGTTTTACCCTTTGTGTTGGGAAGCTCTTTAAACTTGGTTCCGTAAATCGTATTATTTTCGCAGATATAAACATAATCCGCATCGTCGTCAATATCAAGATCGCTGCAATCAGGAATATATGAGAATGTCTTATCCTCTGATGAAGCGACTGCTTTTACATTTCCGTATTTCTGCGCTTCTTTAAAAGCTTTTTTAGCCCACTGACCTGTGATAATATAGTCAGCAACTTTATTTTTCATAAGATTCATAGGAATAGCCGCAAATTGCTGCGAAGCTCCGCCCTGTAAAAATAAAACCTTATAATTGTCAGGAATATTCATAAGATCACGCAAATCCTGTTCAGCCTCTTTAATAATAGTATCAAAAGCCTTTGAACGGTGCGACATTTCCATTACGGACATTCCTGTCCCCTTATAATCTAACATTTCGTCCGCCGCTTCTTTCAATACTTCCTCCGGAAGAACAGCAGGACCGGCACTAAAATTATACACTCTTGCCATGATTGATACCCTCCATCTTATTTGTTTGTAAAGTAATTACCTAATTATTATATAATTTTATCCCGTTAAAGTCAACAAGTATGTTAAAAAAATCACAAAAAAATAAAAGCGGACGTAAAAACACCCGCTTTCCGTATTATTTAATTAAATCCTTGCCGCCCATATACATTCTCAAAGCCTGTGGAATTCTTATAGTTCCGTCCTCGTTGAGATTATTTTCAAGAAAGGCAATCAACATTCTCGGCGGAGCGACAACAGTATTATTAAGAGTATGAGCGAAATACTTTTTGCCGTCCTCTCCCTTAACTCTTATTCCCAGACGTCTTGCCTGAGCGTCGCCCAGATTAGAACACGAGCCTACCTCGAAATACTTTTTCTGACGTGGACTCCAAGCCTCTACGTCAATACTCTTAACCTTTAAATCTGCCAAATCGCCCGAACAACATTCAAGTGTTCTGACCGGAATATCAAGCGTTCTGAAAAAGTCCACAGTATTGTTATAAAGCTTTTCAAACCAGCTCATGCTGTCCTCCGGCTTGCAGACAACAATCATTTCCTGCTTTTCAAACTGGTGAATTCGGTAAACTCCTCTCTCCTCTATTCCGTGAGCTCCTACTTCCTTTCTGAAGCACGGCGAATAACTGGTGAACGTTTTGGGAAGCTCCTCCTCTTTTAAAATAGTATCTATAAATTTTCCTATCATAGAGTGTTCGCTTGTGCCGATAAGATAGAGATCCTCACCCTCTATCTTATACATCATACCTTCCATTTCAGCGAACGACATTACACCCGTAACAACGCTGCTTCTTATCATATACGGAGGAATATAGTATGTGAAGCCTCTGTCTATCATGAAATCCCTTGCATATGAAAGAATAGCCGAGTGAAGCCTTGCTATATCGCCGCACAAATAATAAAACCCGTTTCCTGAGGTTTTTCTGGCGCTGTCAATATCAATTCCGTTTAAGCTTTCCATAATATCAACGTGATAAGGAACTTCAAAATCAGGCACAAACGGCTCGCCGAATTTCTCTATTTCAACATTTTCGCTGTCGTCCTTGCCTATCGGAACGCTGTCGTCTATGATATTGGGAATTACAAGCATTCTTTCACGAATCTTATCGGACAGCTCGTCCTCGCTTCCCTCTAAAGAGGCAAGCTCGCTGTTTATATCGGCAACCTGAGTCTTAACCCTTTCCGCTTCTTCCCTTTCGCCCTTTGCCATAAGACCGCCTATATGCTTGCTTATCTTGTTTCTACGGCTTCTTAAATTATCGCATCTGGTCTTGACATTTCTGTACTTTTCATCAAGCTCGATAACCTCGTCAACCAGCTTTAATTTTTCCTCCTGAAACTTCTTTTTGATATTCTCCTTGACTATGTCGGGATTTTCTCTTAAAAATTTAATGTCCAGCATACTTTTTCTCCTTGAATTTATTATCTGTTAAGATTCGCTCCGCAGTTTTTGAGAAACTCGTCCAGCTCCTCTTTGTTTTTTATTTTAATTTTTATAGTGTAGCTTCCGTCCGCTCCGGAGGTTACTTCCGTCTTTTGTCCGAAAGCCGAATGAAGGGCAACCTCAAGCTCGGCTGCAAAAGGATTTGAATAGCGAATAGACGTCTGCTTTCGGTCTATATTTTTTTCGCCGTTTGAAATTATCTTTTCCAACTGCCTCACTGAAAGCTTGTCCGCCGTTATTTTCTTTATAAGCTCTCGCCTGAGCTTTAAATCTTCAACGCCGACTAAAGCCTTGGCATGACCTGCGGACAATTCTCCTTTTTTTACCAATTCCTTTGTTTTCTCATCCAGCTTAAGCAGTCTAAGCGCATTTGCGATTGCCGGACGTGATTTTCCCAGAGCCTGTGAAACCTGCTCCTGAGTCATATTATATTTGTTCATAAGCTGTTCATAGCCGAGAGCTTCTTCAATAGGATTTAGGTCCTCCCTTTGAAGATTTTCTATTAAAGCGACCTGCATTGTTTCAAAATCGCTCATTTCTTTGATTAAAACGGGAATCTCGCTCAGCCCTGCTATTCTTGCGGCGCGCCACCTGCGTTCTCCGGCGACTATCTGATAGCCGCCCGTCGGAAGCGGTCTGACCAAAATCGGCTGTAAAACCCCGTACTGACGGACGGAATCCGCAAGGCTGATTATAGCCTCATCATCAAATTCAGCCCTGGGCTGCGATTTATTCGGTTCAATCTCGGAAAGCCTTAAAGTATTCGCAGACGCTGAAGCCGAAATCTTTTCTTCGCCGCTATCAGAGAAAAGTGCGTCCATACCTTTCCCAAGTCGTTTTTTTGCCATATTAACGCTCCTTATTTATCGCTTTTTTTCTCTTTTCTTTTTTTAAAAACTCATCAGCAAGCTCCTGATAAGCGCTTGCACCCTTACAGCCTTTATTATAATACATCACGGGCTTTCCAAAGCCGGGCGCTTCGGAAATCGCAATATTTCTCGGTATTACCGTTTTATAAACCGTTTTAGGAAAGTGCTTTTTGACCTCTTCAACGACCTGAGCCGTCAGGTTGTATCTTTTTACATACATAGTAAAAAGTATACCGTCTATTTCAATGTTCGGGTTAAAGCTGTTTTTGACCTTATTTATCGCCTCAGTAAGTTCAACAAGTCCCTCCAGTGATAAAAATTCGCATTGTATCGGAATTATCACGCTGTCGCAGGCTGCCAAAGCGTTTATCGTAATCAAATCAAGCGTGGGAGGGCAGTCTATAAAAATGTAGTCAAAGTCGTCCTTTACGGTCAGAATCTGCATTTTCAGCCGGAGCGACCGCCTGTCAAGCTCCAAAAGCTCGACCGCCGCCCCCGAAAGCGTCTGCGTTGCGGGTACGACAGAAACTCCTCTAAACTGAGTTGCAACAATAGCTTCCACCATACGGCAGTTTCCTATAACCGCTTCATAAACCGTGTTCCTGATTCTTCGTTTTTCTATTCCGAAGCTGGTTGTAGTATTCCCCTGAGGGTCAAAATCTATCACCAGAACCTTTTTTCCTTTCAATCCGAGCGCAGCGGCAAGATTTACCGCAGTAGTCGACTTTCCTACGCCGCCCTTTTGATTGGATACCGCTATTACTTTACCCATATTAAATCTAAGCCCGAAAGCTCTCCTTTTTTCTCATAAAAAATAGTTAAGCCGATTGTTCGACTTAACTATTATAGCAGTGTTTTTATTGTTTTGCAAGTTTTTATTTTAAATTGTTCCACGTGAAACAATCCTGTCGAAATTTATATGTTCCACGTGAAACATTCAATAAGGGCTTACCCGTCATTATACGTTCAGGGAATTGTTTTCACTGATCGGAATAGTTATTGTATAGGTGATTTCGTTATCCGTCTGAACCTTTTTAGAGTTTGCCTCAACCCCCGAAAGACGCATAACTTCGATAGCCTTATTAATAGTGTTCACAAAAAGCCTTACGTCCTTCAGAATAGGAGAGCGTTTCTTATAAGACTCCTTCTTTTTCTTTCCCTCTAAAAGCTTATTTATATAGGCTTCGGTCATCTCAACATTAAGCTTGTACTTATGTATGCGCTCCAGGACGTCTATTCTGTCACTTTTTGATTCAAGCTTCAATAAAGCTCTCGCATGACGTTCGCTGAGTCCCATATCCATTATAACCTGCTGTTCATCGCCCGGAAGCCGCAAAAGCCTAAGCTTGTTAGCTACCGTTGACTGGGCGATACCCAAACGTATAGCTGCGTCCTCCTGCGTCATCCCGTATACGGAAATAAGCGACTGAATTGCGATTGCTTCCTCAAAAAACGAAAGGTCCTCTCTCTGTATATTCTCAACCAACGCCATAAGCGCTGAATTTCTCTCGGTCATGTTCATTATAATGCAGGGAACGGTTTTAAGCCCCGCTATCTTTGCCGCCCTGAGCCTGCGTTCCCCGGAAACAAGCTCGTACTCGCCGTCGTTTATCCTGATAATCAAGGGCTGAAGAATTCCCTCCTGCGAAATGCTTTTCGCAAGCTTCGTAAGCTCGTCCGAATAAAAGCATTTTCTCGGCTGACTCGGATTCGGCTTGATAAGAGATATACCGATCTCTAAAACCTTGTTTATTTCTTTCTCTCTCTGCTTTGCCGCAAAATTAACCATTTTGATGTCCTCCCAAAACTTTTTACACCGTACAGCGAAAGGTAAATACAGCCTGTTTCTCCGACGCAAGCTTACCATCGCTATAAAAGTATTGTAACATCTGATATACATTATTTCCAGAGTGTTTCTTCTTTCATATGCGACAAAAGCCGTCTTTCATCTGCCTGTTCAGGCAAATTAAAGCGGTTTTTTTGTTATTTGTCCTTTGTTTCTGGGATATTTACTCGCAGTTTGCGATATTTTTTTTATTGCAATTAAAGTTCGTTTATCACCGTTAGGAAGAGAATAATCTATTATTTTGTCAAATTTCCCTCCAAGCACGGAAACGGCATTTTCAGAAGCGGTTATTTCCTCGCGGCTGTTTCCTCCTTTCAATGCTATGAAATATCCGCCCGTTTTAACGAACGGCAGACAATATTCACACAGCATGGGCAGCGAGGCAACAGCTCTTGCGGTCGCAATGTCAAAGTTTTCTCTGTATTCATCTCTGCGTCCGAGCTCTTCCGCTCTCCCGTGAATACATTCGGCGTCTAAACCAAGCTCGCCGGACAAAGCCTGCAAAAACCTTATCCTCTTGTTTAGACTGTCGAGCAGGGTAATATGAATATCCTTTCTGAAAATTTTCAAAGGACAGGATGGAAAGCCCGCTCCTGTACCTATATCTATAAGCTTTGCTCCCTTTTTGACTTCAAAAAGGGAAAATGGAAGAACGCTGTCCAAAAAGTGCTTCTGAGATATGTCCTCAGGGGATAAAATAGCAGTAAGGTTAACCATTTTATTCCATTTAATCAGAATTTCCGAATACTTATAAAGCTTATCATACTGATTATTGTCCACCGAAATATTTTTGCTTTCAAAGAGCTTTATAAACTCTTGCCTTTCAATTATCATAAATCAGACCTGCTTTAATCATGTTATTTATCGTTTTTAGCCCTGCGATTTTGCTCAATCCACACCAAAAGCACCGATATGTCGGCAGGATTAACCCCTGAAATACGGCTTGCCTGACCTACGCTCATAGGTTTAATTTTATTGAGCTTTTCAATAGCTTCGAGCCGAAGCCCTTTTATCTGCGAATAGTCCAGATCGGCAGGCAAAGCCTTTCTCTCAAGCTTTCTCATCTGCTCAACCTGTTCAAGCTGAATTTTTATATAACCCTCGTACTTTATATTAAGATCAACCTGTTCTCTGACTTCTTTCGGAAGCTCGGGGCGGTTTTCATCTAAAAAAGCCGTTCCGTCATATGTGCACTGAGGACGTCTTATTATCTGCGCCAGCTTAGCTCCTGTCTGCAAAGGCTCTGTCGAGCATTTCTCCAAATATTCATTTGCGTCTTTAGGAGAAACATTTACTTTCAAAAGACGTTTGACCTCGGCTTCAATCTGATTAACCTTGTCAATTAAACGGCTATATCTCTCTTTGCTTATAAGCCCTACTTCATAGCCTATAGGAGTAAGCCTTTGGTCGGCGTTATCCTGACGAAGAAGCAGACGGTATTCGCTTCTTGAGGTCAACATTCTATAAGGATCCATACAGCCCTTTGTTACGAGGTCGTCAATAAGCGTTCCTATATACGAGCTTGCACGATCCAGAATAAGCCCGTCCTTTCCGTTTATCCCCCTGTATGCGTTTATTCCGGCAATAAGCCCCTGCGCAGCGGCTTCCTCATAGCCTGACGTACCGTTGAACTGACCTGCCCCGAAAAGCCCCGGAACCCCTTTAAACTCAAGGGTCGGCAAAAGTTCGGTAGGGTCGCAGCAGTCATATTCTATCGCATAGGCGTTTCTCATAATCTCAACGTTTTCAAGCCCCTCAATGGTTCTTAAAAATTCTATCTGAACATCTTCGGGAAGGGAAGTAGACATTCCCTGAAGATAATACTCATCAGTGTCCAATCCCATAGGCTCGATAAAGAACTGATGCCGGGGCTTGTCGGAAAATCTCATAATCTTATCCTCTATAGACGGACAATACCTAGGACCTATGCCTTCAATCTGACCCCCGTACATAGCCGAACGCTTTATGTTATCAAGAATAACCTTGTGAGTTTTCTCATTAGTGTATCCTATATAGCAGGAAACCTTGTTTTTCAGCTCTTTCTTATTTTCGAACGAGAAGGGAACAATCTCCTCATCTCCGTCCTGCTTTTGAAGCTTATCAAAGTCAATGGAACGGCGGTGAACTCTGGCAGGAGTTCCCGTCTTAAATCTTCTTAAGGTTATTCCGAGTTCCTTCAGGCTGTCCGATAATAAATTTGCCGGAGCGACCGCATCAGGACCGCTTTCATAGGAGCTTTTTCCTACAAAAACCTTTCCCTTGAGATATGTACCCGAACATATGATAACAGCCTTTGCAGAAAACTTACTGCCGATTCTTGTCTGAACGCCGGTTATTTTTCCGTTCTCGGACAGAACTTTAACGACCTCACCCTGCTTTAAGTCAAGATTCTCCTGCGATTCGACAACCTTTTTCATATATTCATGATAACGGGTTCTGTCAGCCTGAACCCTAAGGCTGTGAACGGCAGGTCCTCTTCCTCTGTTAAGTATTCGGCTCTGGAGAAACGTGGCGTCCGCCGCTTTTCCCATTTCGCCTCCAAGAGCGTCAACTTCACGGACCAAGTGCCCTTTGGCTGTTCCGCCTATGGACGGATTGCACGGCATATTCGCCAAAGCGTCAAGAGTAAGAGTGAACAGAGCGGTCTTAGCCCCCAATCTTGCCGAGGCGAGAGCCGCTTCACAGCCTGCATGACCCGCTCCCACAACTATAATATCATAATGTTCTAAAAACATAAAATACCTCATTTTTTTACTTGCCGACGCAGAAATTATTAAACACCTGATTAACAACCGCTTCGGTGGTTTTTTCGCCTGTCAGCTCAAGCAGAAAATCGCAAGCCTTTGAAATCATAACCGTAACAGCGTCAAGCGTATCGCCGAATTTCAAAGCGTCCAGCGCCGTTTCCAGATTTTTCTTTGCCGCTTGAACGCAGTTTTTTTGCCTTTCGTTTATAAATACATCGGTATCAGTATTAACCTTATCTAAATGCAGAACAGAGTAAACCGCTTTTTCCAATTCTTCTTTACCGCTATTTTCTTTAGCGGAAACTAAAACCACAGGCTTCTTAAGCTTTTTAAAGCTTTCCTCAGAGATTTTGTTATCAAGGTCGGTTTTGTTTAAGACAATAACTGCCTGCTTCTCTTTAATTTCATGAAGAATCCTTTCATCCTCATCGGTTAGTTCACAGCTTGCGTCAAAAACAGCTATTACAAGTCTTGCGCAGTCAAGCTTTTTCTTAGCAAGATTTACCCCGGCGCTCTCTACAGCGTCGTCCGTTTCACGAATACCCGCCGTATCCGAAAGCCTGAGTATAATCTCTCCCAGCCTTGCCGATTCTTCGACAATATCCCTTGTAGTTCCGGCAATATCAGTCACAATAGACCGCTCAAACCCAAGAAGCATATTCATAAGCGAAGACTTTCCCACGTTCGCACGTCCTACAATGGCGGTATCGACTCCTTGTCTGAAAATCAATCCGCTGTCATAGTCGTTCAAAATTTTATCCAGCTGAGAAACATAACCCGTCAGCGAAGCAATTAACGTTTCGTCCTCAACCTCGGGAAGATCCTCCTCAGGGTAATCAACCCACGCCGCAAGCTCCGCCAAAACAGTAACCAGCTTGTTTGTAATATCCTTTATTCTTTTAAAAAGAATTCCTTCATGCGCCAAGTGAGCGCTGTTTAAAGCTTGTTTTCCCTGGGCGGAAATCACTTCCATAACCGCTTCAGCCTGAGTAAGCGAAAGCTTCCCGTTCAGGAATGCCCTTTTTGTAAACTCTCCCGGCTGGGCAGGCTGGGCGCCTGCGGCAATGCAAGCCCTTAAAACCTCTTGAGTAACGAAAATACCGCCGTGACAGGAAATCTCGGCAGTGTTTTCACCCGTATAGCTTTTCGGAGCGAGAAAAACGGTCAGAACGGCGTCGTCAATAGTTTTACCTTCTGAAACTACCTTTCCGTAAGCGCAGGTGTGACCCTTCATTTCTGAAACAGGCTTTTTTGAAAACGGAACGAAAACATTTTCGGCAATTTTAACAGCGTCGCAGCCGCTTATTCTTATCACAGATATTCCGCCGACAGCGTTAGGCGTCGATACGGCACAAATCGTACTCATTATTCTGACTGTATTTCCTTAAGGAAATACTTCCTCCCTTTAAATTTTACCTGAAGCTTCAGACTTTCATTCTTTAAAAAAACAGCAACGGGAAAACCCGTTGCCGCTGAATGTAAAACCCTGCTCACTCTTCGGCGGCAGTGATATAAGTAATAAAACCGATAATTACAAATCAATTTTAGTATATAATCCGCTTGAACCCATTTCATCCTCGGGCTTTGGCTTTTTATATTCCTTTTCAAACGAGCTTACTATATCATAACCTTTTTTGCTGTTGTTTGAACGTCTGTTATTGTTTCGTTTTCCTCTGTTGTCGTATTTTCTTTTTTCCGTTGAGCTTACAATTACCTTTCTGTAAGGCTCTTCACCCTTTGACCTTGAAGTTACGCCGTCAATATCCGTAATTACAGAGTGAATTATTCTTCTTTCATAAGGATTCATCGGTTCAAGGGCGGTGGTTCTTCCGTTTTTCTTAACGTTATTCGCAATCTTATGCGCAAGACGCTCAAGCTGAGCCTTTCTCTTTTCCCTGAATCCGTTGCAGTCGGTCGAGATTCTGTAATACTCTCTGTCAATCCTGTTGCAGACCAAGGAAGCAAGGTATTGAAGCGAATCTAAAACCTCGCCCTTTTTACCTATAATTTCTTCTACGTTTCCGCCGGAAATATCCAAAACCGCTCCGTTTTCGTTTTCTTTGATATCAATCGTAACCTCGTATCCCATTTTTGAGAATACATTTTTTATATAACGTGAAGCAAGCTCCGGCTTAGTTTCTTCAAATTCCGCTTCAATCTTAGCTTCGCCCTTAATCTTGCCGAAAAGCGATTTTTTCGGCTCTTGTGTAACTGTAATCCGAATTCTGTCTTCTGAAACGCCGAAATCCTGTGCTGCAAGAGCTTTTGCCTCTTCAACTGTTTTTGCCGTAAACGTCTTAATCATAATCTTTTATCCTTTCTATAAATTTATAATTTAGTTTTCTTCATATTCGTCGCCGTATTTTTCAGCCATTCTCTTTCTGGCCTCCTGAAGTCTTTTAAGCTCGACTTGTTTTCTTTCTGCTTTTGTCAGCTTCTTGTCCTCGTCGAAATCTTCTTCGGCGTCCTTTTCCGAGGAAGAAGCGGCTCCCGCCTGTTGCTGCTGCATCTCAAGAGCTCTTTGGTAAAAGCCTTTTTTCTTCTTTTTCTTCTTATTTTTACTTTCTTTTTCGAGCATTTGCTCAACCCTTTGGGGCGTATATATCTTGTTCAGAACTATCGTCTGAATCAGTGAATAGAACGAGGTCAAGGTCCAGTAAAGTCCAAGTCCTACCGGGAATTTAAACGCAATATAGAAAGAGAACAAAGGCATGATGTAAAGCATAAGGTTCATACCCATGCCGCCGCTTGCAGCCGTGGGATTGTTCTTCTTCTGATAACGCTGTGAAACAAACGTCAGAATAAGCTGTAACAATAACGAGCTTATAGGAACCAAAATGTATAACGAAGTCCAGCCGGGCATTTCACTTAAAGAAATACCAAAGAAAGTATAATCTATTTCCGCAAGCTGTTCGTTTAAGCTTTCGTCAATAACATCGAACATTTCTCCGTAGCCGTTATCTGAAATTTTAAACATCAGAAGCTGAGGTCTTGTATAAAGCGAGCTTGAAACCTTTTTTGTATCAAGCAGAAATTCAGTAAAATCCTTATCGTCCGTATAATATTCTGAAAAAACCTTTTCTACATTCTCCAAAGCCTTGTCGTAATCATCGCTTGAAGAGCTTATTTTTGTGCCGTTTACCTTTCCGCCGTCCTTGAGAGTGTCCTTGCTGAAAATATCTTCTTTTTCTTCGTCTGTAAGCTCACTGTAGGTTTTACCGTTCATCTTGTCGGCGATAATTATAGTATCGGTAACAAGATTTTCAGAATCCTCTATAACCTCGCTTGTTGAGTTTGACAGACTAAAAGAACCGCCTTGAAGGTCGGATACATATTTCAGCGGAGCATAAACCACTCCGACAATAGAAAAAAGAATAACCATGCTTATTAACATCGGAAGACAGCTTCCCATGGGGTTTATGCCTTCTTCAGAATAAAGCTTCATCATTTCTTCCTGATATTTTTCTTTGTTGTTTCCGTATTTATTCTGAAGCTTTTTCAGCTGCGGCTGAAATTTAGCCATTCTAGCCGTACTTTTCTGCTGTTTAATCTGAAACGGTAATGTTATTATTTTTGTAATAAACGTAAATACAATCAATGCTAATCCGTAGTTTTTAAAAACCATGTAGCACAGCTTCATCAAATATCCGAGAAGCGGCGTTATTATAGGAATATTCCACATGATAAAAATTCTCCTTTAATTTTCTTTTCCGTTTTTAAGCGAATAAATACAAAAGCTTTCAGGAACATTGTCTATACCGCCGCTGCTCCACGGATTGCATCTTAAAAGACGCCAGGCGGCTAAAATAAATCCTTTAATTATCCCATGCTTTTTGATCGCCCGCCTTGCATATTCCGAACAGGTCGGATAATATTTGCAGCAGGCAGGTTTAAGAGGGGATATACACTTTTGATAAATCAATATAAGAAAATCAGAAATCCTTTTCATTGATCTTTTCTCACTGACTCTTGTTTAATTTTTCTTTATTTGATTTTGCCGGTTTAGCAATATCTTTTATAACTCTTCTCTTAAAAAAAATCTCAATATCTCTTGACTTAGCCGAAGCAATTTCCGGTCTTGCAACAAATACAATATCATATCCTATAGGAAACAACACTTCTGCATTTCTGTAAGCCGCCTTTATTATTCTTCTGGCTCTGTTTCTATCAACCGCATTTCCTATTTTTTTTGAAGTCGTTATTCCTATCCTGTTATAGGGGCTTCTGTTAGGAATATAATAAACCGAAACCGATTTATTGGCTGTAAACCGTCCTTTTTTATAAGCTTTCAAAAAATCTTTATTTAATTTAATAATTTCGGTAAAAAGCATATAAAACCTCAAATAAATTTATCTTCACAATAAAAAACAAAAGACCACTATAATACTAAGCTAATTCAGATTAGTAGTATCAGTGGTCAGCGAATTAGTAGCTTAATTTTTTTCTGCCCTTCTGTCTTCTGCGAGATAGAATTTTGCGTCCGTTTCTTGTGGACATTCTTTTTCTGAAGCCGTGTTCCTTCTTAGCGTGTCTTTTCTTCGGCTGAAATGTTCTTTTCATTCTTTTTTCCTCCCTTCCTTGAGTCATTAAATATATATAACAACTCTGTTGAAATAATCCTTATTAAATTAAACTTTTAAATAAAGTCTTTCGAGTTAATATTATAGTATAAAAATAAGCGTTTTGTCAAGTTGTTAAAGGTATTTTTACAATTATTTTTTATAAACACAAGATATTGTATTATTCAGTATTTATTAATACAATTTTTCATAAATAAGCTCGTCCTTTTGAATTTAAAATTTTATTTTTTCTGAAAAAAATGCTTAATCTTCCTTATTTTCTTATATACTATATATAACTTAGGCATAATATCCCCGCCTCTATAGGCGGCGGGATTTATTACTCGGTAAGCAATGCCGACCCTTGATATGTTGAATGACGGGCAAGCCCTTATTGAATATATATGCAATTTTAAAAAATTATATTGTATTTTGCTTGTTTTTTAATAAAAAATATGCTATAATTAGCTTAATAATTTTTAATGGATTTCTATGCCTTTAAAATAACAATTCAGTAGGAGGTTTTAAAAATAGTGAACTCTTTCTCAGAAGTTTTCGAGGATGTGAAAAAGCACTGTCTGGCCGATCCTAACGTCAGTCAGATCGGATTTGATAAGTGGATCAAACCTCTTGAGGCGGACAGGCTTGAAAATAAAACCGCATATATTTACGCACAGAGTGAATTTGCAAAACAAACTGTTATGGATTTTTATTACGATCTTATTAAAAAATCATTTCTTGACGTTTTGGGTATTGAAGTTGAAGTATGTATTTCAAATAAATCAGAAATTTCAAACGACAGTCAGCAATTAAATTATCTGTTAGAAAACGAAAAGCATTTGGAACGTTCTCTTAACGACGGATTGTATGATCTAACTTTTGATAATTTTATAAAAGGCAAGTCAAACGAGCTGGCTTACGCTTTTTGTACCGCTGTTGCCGGTATGAACGAAGATTCTTCAAATATCGGGAATAAAGCGGTTTTTAATCCTTTGTTTATATATGGGGATTCGGGACTTGGAAAAACTCACCTTTTAAAAGCTATTGAGCATGAAGTGACTAAAAGAAGCCCTGAGAAAAATATTATGTACGTAACCTGTGAAACCTTTGCAAATGAGCTTATAACAGCTATTACTAACAGAGATACCGAATCTTTTCATCAGAAATACCGAAACGTTGACTTTCTGCTAATGGACGATATTCAGTTTCTTTCTAAAAAAGAACAGACGCAGGAGGAATTTTTCCACACATTTAACGAGCTTTACAATCACGGAAAACAGATAGTTCTTACTTCAGATATTTCTCCTACGAAAATTTCAAAGCTGGAGGACAGAATAAAAAGCAGATTTGTCCGCGGCGTACAAGCCGACATTCAGCCTCCTGATTTTGAAACAAGAATGGCTATTATTAAGAGAAAAGCCGATCTTTTAAATATTGAAATTCCGGATTCGGTTTCAAGACTTATAGCAGAAAAAATAAAAACGAATATAAGACAGCTTGAGGGCGCTGTAAATAAAATTACCGCTCTTACAATGTTCTCAAATGAAAAGCCTTCTATTGCAATGGCTCAAAAAGTTATAAGAGAGATTCTTATAGAAAATCAGCCGGCAGATATAACTGTAGACAGGATTTTAGCGGATATTTCTACTGCTTTTAACGTAACGCCGGACGATATACGTTCGCCAAGCAGAAACGCTCCTATATCTCTGGCAAGAAAAGTCGCCATATATGTTATAAGAGAAGTTAAAGGACTAAGCTATACAGAAATCGGAGAAGAATTAAATCGTGATCATTCAACTATGACAATTAACTATAAAGACGTTAAAAAGATGATAAATACAAATTCCGACTTAAAAGAAACTGTAAACGATATTATTAAAAATTTAAAAGAGGTTTAGTTTTCAACACTCTTTTAACAACATTATTAAACTATGAAATATTAAATAAAGACTTATCCTTTATTCAATACGGCAAGGGTCGGCATTGCCTACCGGGTAATGTAGTCTACCGCCTATAAAGGCGTGGATGTCTTGCCTAAGTTATAATTTTGTAATTTAAATCAGTTTTCATGCGTTTCAACAAAAAACAAACTTTATTTTTTAACATAAAAATTTGTTCTTGTGTTGATATTTGTTTTTATCAACATAAAATAATAAATTTTATAGTTTTCAACTGTTAAAAACGGTTTAAAAATGTTAGTATTTTTTTAACTGTTGAAGCTATTATATTTATTTTGAAAACTTGTTTATAAATAAACGTAGAAGTAAAGGGCATTTAATTAGGTTTTTATAGTTTTAAACAGCCTCTACTACTACTATTATTTTATTATTTATATTATTTATTTATTTTTAAGGAGAAAATATTATGAAACTTATATGTAACAAACAAAGCTTATATGAAGCTGTTATAAATGTTTCAAAAGCAGTTTCAGATAAATCAACTATTCCTTCGTTGGAAGGAATAAAAATGAAGCTTCAGAATAATATTCTTGAACTGACCGGTTATGATTTGGAAATAGGAATCAAAACTGAAATTTCAGTTAAATCAGACGATGAAGGAGAATTCATTGTAAATTCAAGACTTCTCGCCGACATTATAAAAAGAATGCCTACAGAAGATATTTTAATTGAAATAAGTTCAAATATGCAGGTTAGAATTTCCGGAGGAGTAACCGAATATACAATAAATGCTATGACCGCCGAAGAATATCCTGAGCTTCCCGAAGCTGACAGTGAAGATAAATTTGCAGTTTCTCAGGGCGTATTAAAAGATATGATAAGACAGACTATATTCGCCGTTGCAGTGACAGATACAAAACCAATTTTGAAGGGCGAACTTTTTGAAATTCAAAACGGCGTGTTTAATATGGTTTCTCTGGACGGATACAGGCTTGCGGTAAGAACCGAAAGCATAAATACAATAAATAATTATAAGTTTGTAGTTCCTTCAAATGCTTTAAGAGAGGTAATTAAGCTTTTAAATGAAGAAGATGACGAAAACTGCATTATTTATATTTCTAAGAAACATATAATTTTTGATATATCAGGATATTTTGTATATTCAAGATTGATAGAAGGAGAATTTCATAATTATAAAGGTTCAATTCCAAATACCTGCGTCACAGAGGTTGTAGTAAATACAAAAGATATGATAGATTGTTTGGAAAGAGCGTCGCTTTTAATAAATGAAAGAGTTAAAAGTCCGGTGAGATGTATTTTCAACAACGGTCAGCTTAATCTTTCATGTTCAACAGCGATAGGAAAAATAAATGATGTAATGAATATTGATATAACAGGACCGATGATTGAAATAGGCTTTAACTGCAAATTTTTACTCGATCCTCTTAAAACAATTACCGACGATAAGATTAAATTACAAATGAACGGAGGAAATCTCCCTATGAAGATTGTTCCTCTTAATTCAAATAATTATACATTCCTGGTTTTGCCTGTAAGACTTAAAAGTGATTAGATTATAGGAAAATTTAAGTATGAAAAAAGAAAAGATTGAAATAAAAACAGAATTTATTAAGTTGGATTCCCTTCTGAAGTTTTCAGGGGTTGTTCAAACCGGCGGAATCGCCAAAGAAATTATTCAGACCGGCGGGGTAAAGTTTAACGGCGAAGTTTGCACTATGAGAGGTAAAAAAATCCGAAGAGGAGATATTGTTTCAATAGAAGAATTAAATACGGAGATTGAAATTATATAAATTTATGTTTATATCAGGTTTAAAAATTGACGGTTTTAAAAATCTGTCCTCAATAAAAATTAAAACAGATAAAAGAATTAATGTTATCTGCGGTAATAATGCTCAGGGGAAAACTAATTTAATTGAAGCAATCTGGATTTGCAGCGGAATCAGAAGCTTTAGAAATTCAAGAGATAAGGATTTAATAAATTTAGACAGAAAAGGCTTCAATATTGAGATTGAATTTGAAAACAACTTCCGTAAGCAGAAGATAGAATATGGGCTGAATAAAGATAATTTAAAGGATAAGCTTATAAAGCTAAACGGAGTTCCTTTAAAAAGTTCTTCAGACTTATTCGGAAATTTAAACTGCGTTGTTTTTACTCCCGAGGATTTGTCAATTTCTAAGGGTTCGCCCGATAACAGAAGAAAATTCATAGATATATGTACTTCTCAGATAAAAAATTCATACAGAAATGTTTTAAATCAGTATGATGAAATATTAATTCAGCGTAATTTTCTTTTAAAAAATATAATTTTGGGAAAATCTCAGGCTTCAGAGCTTGACGTCTGGGACGAACAGCTTGCAAGACTGGGTTCTTATATTTCTGTTTTAAGATATGCTTATACGAAAAAGCTTAACATATTTGCGGGAAAATTGTATAATGAAATTTCTCAGGAAAAAGAAAATTTAAAGGTTTATTACTATTCCTCAGTTTTTGATAATTTAGGAAACAGAAGAGATTATAACGGAGAAATGGCCGAGGAATATCTTGATAAACTTAAAAAGTCAAGGAGTGAGGATATAAAGTACGGATATACGACGATAGGAATTCAAAGAGATGATCTTATATCGGAAATAAACGGTCTTAGCTGCCGTGAATTCGGTTCGCAGGGTCAATGCAGGTCGGTGGCTTTGATTTTCAAAATAGCTCAGGCGTATATTCTTTTGGAAGAAACTAAAGACGCTCCCTGCGTTTTACTTGACGATGTTTTATCAGAGCTTGACGGTAAAAGACAGGAGTTTGTTCTTTCAAGAATTTCAGATATGCAGGTTTTTATAACCTGCTGTGAAGATATAAATTTAAATAAAAATAAGGGTAAAACCTTTTTTATAAACGATGGCAGGATTATTAACAAAAACACTTGACAGTGTTGAAAATTAAAAGGATAATTTATGTTTTTACATTTGGGAAACGAAGTTATTATAAACACAAAAAATCTTATAGGAATTTTTGATGTTGATAAGGCTTCAATATCTAAGATCACTAAAGAATATTTAAATAACGCCGAAAAGATGAAAAGAGTTATAAACGTTTCATTAGAGCTTCCAAAAAGCTTCGTTGTTTGCTTTGACGAAAATTTTAATGAAACGGTTTATATTTCTCAGATTTCTCCGACGACTCTGAGAAAAAGATTTATGAAAAAAGAATTCTGACGGATAAATTAAATTTAAGTGTAAAATTTAAGGAGGATAACTTTGGACAATCAGGAATTGAAAAATCAGGAGATTGAAATTAATGACGAAGCGTCTAATGAAAATCTCTCTCAGGTTGAAAAAAGCAACAGCTATGACGAAAGTCAAATTCAGGTTTTGGAGGGCCTTGAAGCGGTAAGAAAAAGACCGGGAATGTATATCGGTTCAACCGGGTCGAGAGGTCTGCATCACTTGGTTTATGAGATAGTTGATAACTCTATCGACGAGGCTTTGGCAGGTTATTGCAATGAAATAAAGGTTGAAATTCTGCCGGGAGAAATAATAAGAGTTTCCGACGACGGCAGAGGTATACCTACGGGTATTCATCCAAAAGAGGGCATTTCTGCCGCTACGGTCGTTTATACAATTCTTCATGCAGGCGGAAAATTCGGCGGCGGCGGATATAAGGTTGCCGGAGGACTTCACGGAGTAGGAGCTTCTGTTGTAAACGCTTTGTCCGAATGGTTAGAACTGACCGTATATGACGGTGAGAACATTCATTTTCAGAGATTCGACCGAGGCCATTATTCTGAAGAAATTAAGATTATAGGAACTACCGATAAAACCGGAACTACAGTTATGTTCAAAGCCGATCCCGAGATTTTTTCAGAAATTGTGTATGATTATGAAATACTTCTCAAAAGGCTTCGTGAGCAGGCATTTTTAAATGCAGGTATAAAAATTGTATTTTCCGACGTCAGAGATGAAAATGATATTAAATCTGAAACGCTTCACTATGAGGGAGGAATAAGAGAGTTTGTTACTCACATTCATAATATAAAAGGACTTAAACCCATTATTCCTGAAATTATTTATATAAACGGTTCAGCAGGCGACAGCTATGCTGAAATTGCGCTTCAATATAACGACAGCTATAATGAATTTGTTATGAGCTTTGCTAATAATATTCACACGATTGACGGAGGTACTCACGAAACCGGATTCAAAAACGCTTTAACTAAGGTTCTGAACGAATACGGAAAAAGATTTAATCTCCTGAAAGAAGGCGAAAAGCTGTTAGGTGATGACGTTCGCGAGGGAATAACAGCAATAGTTTCGGTTAAGCTTACAAACTGTGAGTTTGAAGGACAGACCAAGGGAAGACTTGGAAATCCTGAGGTAAGACCCTTGGTTGATAAGATAGTAACTTCAAAGCTTATGGACTATCTTGAAGAAAATCCTTCGGTTGCAAAGGCTATATTTGAAAAATCCATTGCAGCTCAAAGGGCCAGAGAAGCTGCAAAAAAAGCAAGAGATTTAACCAGAAGAAAATCGGCTCTAGAATCTGCTCAGCTTCCGGGAAAGCTTGCAGACTGCTCTGACAAAGGAGCGGACGGAACGGAAATATATATTGTCGAGGGAGATTCTGCGGGAGGCTCTGCTAAAGAGGGCAGGGACAGAAGATTTCAGGCTATACTTCCTCTGTGGGGAAAGATGCTTAATGTTGAAAAAGCGAGAATAGACAAAGTATACGGAAACGAGAAGCTTATGCCGGTGGTTACCGCATTGGGTACAAGCATAGGCGAGGACTTTGACATCACAAGACTAAGATACGGAAAAATCATTATTATGGCGGACGCCGATGTTGACGGAAGCCATATCAGAACGCTGCTTTTGACGTTTTTCTTCAGGTTTATGAAACAGCTTATCATTGAGGGTCACGTTTATATTGCCCAGCCGCCGCTGTTTAAGGTTTATAGGGGAAAGCAAGTCAGATATGCGTTTTCTGATGAGGAGAGAGATGAATATATAAAAGAGCTTTCGGGCGACGGCGGACTGAAGGTTGAGGTTCAGAGATATAAAGGTTTGGGTGAGATGGATCCTGAACAGCTTTGGGAAACAACCATGGACCCCGAGCGAAGAACTATGATTAAGATTTCACTTGAGGACGCCCAGAAGGCTGATGAAATCTTTACAATTCTTATGGGTGATAAGGTTGCTCCCAGAAAAGAATTCATAGAGAAAAATGCAAAATATGCAGAGAATCTTGACATCTAGATATTTTTAAGGAGAGAGAAATGAGCGAGAAAATTAACAAGGAATCATCATCTGTGGATTCACAGCTTGAAATTCTTAAGACGCAGGCGGTTGAAGAAATTAACGAAAGAATAGAGGAGTCCCCTAAGCTTTCGGTTTCTTACAACATTATGAACACCGAAGAAGAGGAAGCATTTATTGCTTTTCAGAAAAAATACATTTTGAAATCCAGCATTTTAAAAACAGTTGCGTTTGGCATCCTTGCCGCACTGTTTATATATCAGATTGTAAAGAATCCTGATAATTTTGCGTCCTGGCTGTGCTTTGTGGTTTGTCTGGCGGTCATATTTATAGTCTGGTATAATCCTGTAAAAATCAGAAAAACGCTTATGCAATCTTTGAAACCGCTTGAGGATGATCAATATACCTTTAAGCTTTATGAGAATAAATTTTCTATTGAAACGATTATCCCGCAGGAGGAAATCGATCAGGCCGTAGAAGAAGGGGAAGAACCTACGGAAATTCCGCCTAAGGTCGTGAATTTCAGCGATATGGGTCTGGCGGTTCTTGAAAAAGAAAATATGTTTGTTATATTTTTAAAGAAGGAATCTATTTATATTCTGCCGAAAAGAGCTTTAAGCGAAAGTGAAATCAAAGAAATTTCTTATACCTTCGATCAGAAGCTGGGCGATGATTTTGAAACGGAGATTGTTCAGAACAGTTAAGAAAATTAATATCTATGAAAAGAGAGTGATATTGTGTCGGAAAGTGAAATCCGGGATAAAGCTTACGTCAACGGGGACAATAAGCTGATAGTCAGAGATATTGAATCCGAAATGAAAAACTCGTTTATTCAGTATTCAATGGCTGTTATTGTTTCCCGTGCTTTACCTGATGTTCGTGACGGATTAAAGCCCGTTCACAGAAGAATTTTATATACATTGCATGAAAACGGAATTACGCCTGATAAAGCGTACAGAAAGTGTGCGGATACTGTAGGCTCGGTTTTGGGAAGATACCATCCGCACGGAGACGCTTCCGTTTATGACGCTCTTGTGCGTATGGCGCAGAGCTTTTCACTGCGTTATCCTTTGGTTGACGGACACGGAAACTTCGGTTCTGTAGACGGAGATCCGCCTGCCGCTTATCGTTATACCGAGGCTAAGATGGCTAAGATATCGGTTCATATGCTTACGGATATTAACAAGGAAACCGTTCCGTTTATGCCGAACTATGACGACAGGCTTAAAGAGCCTGAGGTTCTGCCGAGCCGTTTTCCTCAGCTTTTGGTGAACGGTTCAACGGGAATAGCCGTAGGAATGGCGACTAATATCCCTCCGCATAACCTTAACGAGGTAGTGGACGCTCTTAGTCTTTTAGTTGAAAACCCCGACTGCTCGCTGGAAGAGCTTATGGGCTGTATTAAAGGTCCTGACTTCCCTACCGGCGGAATTATTATGGGCAGAGCCGGAATCAGGGCGGCTTACGCTACAGGAAGAGGAAAGATAACGCTTCGTGCAAAGACCTCTATAGAAGAAATCAAGGGACGAAACTGTATAATTGTTCATGAGATTCCTTATATGGTCAACAAGTCAAGGCTGCTTGAAAGCATAGCGAATCTTGTTAAAGAAAAGCGTATTGACGGAATTCACGATCTTCGTGACGAATCTGACAGAAACGGAATGAGAATTGTCGTTGAGCTTAAAAAGGATGCGATTCCTCAGGTAGTTTTAAATAAGCTTTTCTCTTACACTCAGCTTCAGGATACCGTGGGAGCTATAATGCTCGCTCTTGTTGACGGCGTTCCGAAGGTTCTGACTCTTAAAGAAATGCTTGAGCATTATCTTGATTTCCAGGTTGAAGTAATTGAAAAGAGAACTCGGTTTGACTTGAAAAAGGCCAAGGACAGAGCGCATATTTTACAAGGCTTCTGCCTTGCTATTGATAATATTGACGAGGTTATCGGTATTCTTCGGTCTTCAAAGACGATTCAGGATGGTAAGCAAAGACTCTTAGAACGTTTTAAGGACGAGGATATGACGATTCTTCTCGGAGGTACCGAGCTTACTGAGCATACAAAAGGATTGACGGAGGTTCAGGCGGACGAAATCGTTAAAATGCGTTTGGGACAGCTGACCGGTCTTGAAAGGCAGAAGATTGTTGATGAGTTTAACGCATTAAAAGAAAAAATTGCCGACCTTGAAGATATTCTGAGAAAGCATGACAGGGTTCTTCATATTATTCTTGATGAAATCAACGAGATTAAGAATAAATTCGGCGATGAACGCAGGACTCAGATTGAAAACGTTAGCGGCGAGGTTGATATTGAGGACCTCATTCCTATTGAAGAAAGTGTGGTTACTCTCACTAACAGCGGTTATATAAAGAGAATGCCTGTTTCTGCATATAAGGCTCAGCACCGAGGCGGCAGAGGCGTTTCGGGAATGAAACAGAGAGAAGACGATTTTGTTACCGAAATGTTTATCTGTTCAACCCACGACCATGTTCTGTTCATCACTAACAAAGGAATAATGTACAAGCTTAAATGCTATGAAATCCCCGAGGGATCAAAAGCGTCTAAAGGAATAAATGTTGTAAATCTTCTTCCGCTGACTGAAGATGAAAATATTGCTCAGATGATAAAAACCGAAAACTTCGATCCCGGCAAGTATATTATCATGGTTACCAAAAACGGAAGAATCAAGAGAACAGAGCTTTCCGCTTATAAGAACGTCAGAAAGAACGGTTTGATTGCTATAGGAATCAATGAGGGCGATGAAATTACGGGCGTTCGCATGACCAACGGCTCTAACGAGGTTATGATAGCAACCCATGAGGGTAAGGCTATAAGAATAAACGAAGGTCAGATGCGTCCTATGGCAAGGACTGCTCACGGCGTTCGCGCAATAAAGCTGCGTGAGGGCGATTATGTAGTATCTATGGCGAGAATTCGGGAAGGAGCTACTGTCCTTACCGTCTCGGATAAGGGGCTTGGAAGACGTTCTGATATAGAAACCTACAGGATTCAAAACCGGGGCGGTTACGGAATGCTTAACTATAAGGTTTCTGACATGAAGGGTTATGTCTGCGGAATAAAGGTTGTAGACGACGACGACGATATTATAATGATTTCAAGCGACGGCGTTCTTATTAGACTTCGTGCAAGCGATATAAGAGTTATGGGAAGATATGCAACCGGAGTAAGGCTTATGAAGCTAAAGGACGACGCTCATGTTGTTGCGTTCACTCGTGCCGAGCATAATGATTCCGCTGAGATTTCTGAGATTGAGCAGCCAAGCGAGGAAGAAATAAAGGCTGAAGAAAAAGCGACAAACAATGAAGAGAAACAAGACGCTCAGGACTCAGATAAATAAAGATTATCAAATCAAAAGGCTGTCGGATAAAACTGACAGCTTTTTTTGTAATAATATATAAATTTATCTGCGCCGTTTTGTTTATTATGTAGACTTTTTATTTTTTGGAATCAGCATTATGGACTTTTAAAAAAACATATGATATAATATTAATAAGTGAAAATATATAAATTTTTGCTAAAATAAATTAAAGTATGGAGGAAAAATTATGAGTATTAAAAAGTATATTGCTGAGTTTATCGGCACGGCGGTTTTAGTTCTTTTCGGGTGTGGAACGGCAGCGTTCAGCGGCGATTTGGTTGCAACAGCTCTTGCATTCGGAATCTCTGTTATTGTAATGTCTTATACTATCGGAAAGGTTTCAGGCTGTCACATCAATCCTGCTGTTTCACTTTCAATGTTCTTAGACGGAAAAATGAGTCTGACTGACTTTTTAGGTTATATTATCGCTCAGTTTGCAGGCGGAATTGTCGGAACATTAGGCATAGTTCTTATGTGGGCAACAACTGATTTCGGATTTAAAGTAGGCGAAACTTCTGTAGGAGCAAACGGAGGAGATACTTTCAACTGGTTTGGAATGTTTATAGCCGAAGTTATTTTAACTTTCATTTTTATTCTTGTAGTTTTGGCTGTTACAGAAAATAAGAAAACTGCTCCTAATGCAGGAATATTTATCGGAATCGCCTTAACCTTCGTACATATCTTAGGCATAAATCTTACAGGAACTTCTGTAAACCCTGCAAGAAGCTTCGGACCGGCTTTGTTCGGAGGAACGGATGCGCTTGCAGATTTGTGGATATTCATAGTTGCTCCTTGCGTCGGCGCGGTAATTGCAGTTATAGTTAATAAGGTGTTAATTAGAAAAGACAATACGGCTGAATAAGTTTCAACGCGGCAAGGGTCGGCAATGCCGACCGAGTAATGGAACCCGCCGTCTATAGAAGGGCGGGGGACATCTTGCCTAAGTTATAAAGAATTAAGCGGAGGGCTTAGCTCTCCGCTTTTTTATTCAACTAACGAGGTTATATCTTCTATTGTAAGGTTCGGCTGAAACGCTCGGTTTATGCCCATTGCCAAAAGCCGTGAAACCCTCATAATCAATTTATCTATTGAACGGGGAGTAACCATCATGTTGTTCATTTCCTTTTGAGGAGATGGCGTTTCAAAAACATATTCGGAAATGGTCTGCATATCGACAACTGTAGGAACTCCGATAGCTATAACCTTAATGCCGAGCGTCTGCTCCGAAAGCTCCTTTCTGGCGTTTTCCACGCCGCTTCCCGGCGAAATTCCCGTATCGCACAGCTGAATGGTTGTCCCTAAATGGGAAAGCTCAGAGCAGGCAAGAGCGTCAATAACAATTACGGCAGAAGGCTTGATAATATCGCAAATTGCACGAACCGTTTCACCTGATTCGATACCTGTAGTTCCCAAAACTCCGGTTTTTATAACTGAAACGGTTGATAAGTCAGAAGTATCTACGTCCTCGGCAAGCTGTTTTATATGGCGAGTGGCAAAGGTTCGATCGGCGACGTCAGGACCTAAGCTGTCGGGTGTAATTTGCTTGTTGCCCAAGCCTACGACAAGGATGTTGTCTTTGTTTTCACATAGCTTGTTTATTTCTTCTGCAAGAATGTCCACCCGCTCATTAAAATTATCGGGATGATTTTCAAGCGGCAGTTCGCTTTCTATCGTTATATATTTCCCCGTAGGTTTTCCCAGGCTTTCGGCGGCTGATTGAGTTTCAACAACTATTTCGGTTATTTTTAAATCAGCTTTTTGGTATTCGTTTTTCAAAACGCCATCAAGCGAAGCTGTTTTCGTAAGCTGTTGAGCGGCTTCTAACGCAAGGTCGGTACGGATTCCCATAAATATATCACCTTCATATTAAAAAATTAAGAAAAATGCTTGCATTTTTATAACAGATGTGTTATTATAACACTTAAGACTTGTTTAATAAATAATTGCATTTTCCTCTCAGTCATGCAATTAGCTTATGCAAATAAGTGCAAAATATTACAAAAAGCTTTTGTCTGCTTTTTGTGGAATTTTTAGAGGAGGTGTAAAAATGCCGAACATTAAATCAGCAAAGAAAAGGGTAAAGGTTATTGACAAAAAGACAGCCAGAAACAAAGCAATTAAGTCACAGCTTAAGACGGTTTTGAAAAAGGCTCAGGCTGCTGTTGCTAACGGCGACGCAAGCGCTAAGGAAGCAGTAACATACGCAATCAAGAAGGTTGACCAGGCTGCTGCTAAGGGCATTATGCACAAGAACAAGGCTGCAAGAAAGAAATCTCAACTTGCTAAGCTTATTAAGGAATAGTTTGATTAAAAAAAGAGAGCGGACTCGTAATAGGTTTAGCTCTTTTTATTTTGAAAATAAATTATTTCACGGAGAACCGAATATTATATATAACTTAGGCAAGATGTTCCCCGCCTCTATAGGCG
>CAZTXS010000007.1:0-87998 GCA_964617585.1 uncultured Ruminococcus sp. | reverse complement strand
AAAAGTTTTCAAGAAAAAATTATTATAACAGAAATGGTGATTGAAATGAAAAAAATTCTAGTTATACACGGCCCTAACTTAAACCTTTTAGGCGAGCGTGAACCGGAAGTTTACGGAACGGACAGCTTTGAAAGCATTAATGATGAGATTGTACAAAATGCTGAGGCTTTGGGCTTTGAGTGCGAAATATTTCAGTCAAATCATGAGGGAGCTATAATCGACAAGCTTCATGAGGCAAGAAAGATATTTGACGGAATAGTCTTAAACGCAGGAGCGTATACTCACTACAGCTATGCTATTAGGGACGCTGTATCAGCAATAAAAATTCCTGTGGTTGAAGTGCATTTAAGCGATATTAATGCCCGTGAGGGATTCAGGGCAAACTCTGTGATTGAGGAAGTCTGCATAGCGCAGATTTCAGGTCACGGCAAAAAAAGCTACTTTTTAGGTTTGGAAAGGCTGGCTGAACATTTTAATCAGAATTAATAAAGAGGGCGAACAGTTTGAATAATATTGAAAAGCTGCAGGCAAAGTTTGGGAATTTCTGTGACTGCGCCTTGATAACCTCAGAGGTGAACAGGCGTTATTTTACTAAAATGAAGTCGTCGGCCGGAACTGTGCTTATTTTTCCTAACGCTGCTTATCTGATAATAGATTTCAGATATATCGAAAAGGCGAAAAATACAGTCCGTGACTGTGAGGTTATAGAGCAGCAAAGGCTTTATCATCAGATAAACAGGCTCTTTAAGAAACATTCTGCTAAAAGAATAGCTATTGAAAGCGACTATCTGACAGTAAGCGGGCTTATTGACTTTAAGGCAAATTTAAAGGGGAAAATTATAGCCGATAAGGAACTAAGCCGTTTGATAACCTCCCTTCGTACGGTGAAAAGTGATGAAGAGATAAGTAAAATCGAAAAAGCTCAGAGAATAGCAGAAGCAGCTTTCAGTGAGCTTTTAGGCTTCATAAGCGTTGGTAAAACCGAACGTGAAATTGCTTTAAAGCTCGACAGTCTTATGCTTGAAAACGGCGCTGAAGCTCTGTCCTTTGAAACTATTGTTCTTTCCGGAAAGAATACTTCAATGCCGCACGGAGTTCCGAGCGACAAGAAAATAGCCGAGGGCGATTTCGTTCTTATGGATTTCGGAGCTGTCTTTGACGGGTATCACAGCGATATGACAAGAACGGTTTGCGTCGGAAATCCGACTGATAAACAGCGTCAAGTTTATGATATAGTTTTAAACGCACAGAATAAGGGAATTGAATTTGCAAAAGCAGGAATAAGCGGAAGTCAGCTTGACAGCATTTCCCGTGATATAATTACAAACGAGGGTTACGGTAATTGCTTCGGACATTCTTTAGGTCACGGTGTAGGTCTTGAAATACATGAGTTTCCGAACGCTTCGCCTAATTCCGATTATGGACTTTTAAAAAATTCGGTCGTGACCATAGAGCCGGGAATTTATATAGAAGGCGAGTTCGGAGTGAGAATTGAAGATTTCGTCGTTCTTAAAGATGACGGCTGTGTAAACCTGACAAAAGCGCCTAAGGAGCTTATTGTTTTGTAGTTTGATTTTTAGGGGTTGCAATTACATCGAGTTTTTGATATAATAATTCTGAAATATGGCTTCGTTTAAACGAAGATTTAATATTAGATAAGTATTTGGAGGACAAATTTATGGTAACTGCAGGAGATTTCAGAAATGGAATGACTTTTGAAGAAGACGGGAACGTTATGCAGATTGTTGAGTTTCAGCACGTTAAACCGGGTAAGGGAGCTGCTTTCGTAAGAGCTAAGGTAAGAAACGTTATTACAGGCTCTGTTGTTGAAAAGACATATAATCCAACGGCAAAGTTTCCTACAGCATATGTTGAAAGAAAGGATATGGAGTATTCTTATACAGACGGCGATTTATATTACTTTATGGATCCCGAAACCTATGAGCAGGTTCCTATCAATCCGTCCGAGCTGGATGATAATTTTAAGTTTGTAAAAGAGCAGATGATTTGCAAGATTTTATCATATAAGGGCAATGTTTTCGGCGTTGAACCGCCTAATTTCGTTGAGCTTGAGGTTACAGAAACAGACCCGGGATTTAAGGGCGATACGGCGACAAACGCTACTAAGCCTGCAACCCTAGAAACAGGAGCAGAAATCAAGGTTCCTCTGTTCATTGAAATCGGTGATATTATAAGAATCGATACAAGAACAGGCGAATATATGGAAAGAGCTTAGGTATTAAGCTTTTTACTTCAGTTGATTATTTGATATTTGCGAACAAGGTGAAAGCGAAAAACTTAAAACCAACTAAAACAGAATATGAAAGTTTCAGGGGGTGGTGAAATTCCACACCGGTGGTTAAAGTCCACGAACAGAGATTATCTCTGCCGATTTGGTGAAATTCCAAAACCGACGGTTAAAGTCCGGATGGAAGAAACGACAGTATTTTATGATATTAAGCATAAAAAACCTCTGAGTATTTTTGTTCAGAGGTTTTTTCTTTTGTTTCTCCCGATTTTTAAAAAAGCCTTTGGTTTTCAGGCTTTGTATGTGTGATTTAACACACATTATTAAAATATCTGGAAAGGACTGATTTTATCATGTCAAAGACAAAAAAAATTAATACAAGGAAGCTCGCAGTAATTGCTGTTATGAGCGCTATTGCAATAGTAATATATTATTTGGATTTTCCGGTACCGCTTATGCCGGGATTTATAAAGCTTGACTTGTCAAATGTAATTTCGCTTATTACGGGATTTGCTTTGGGACCTGTTTCAGGGGTGTTAGTATGTCTTATAAAAGACATTATACATTTAGTAATTAAAGGATTAGGCACAACTATGGGAGTAGGTGATATTTTCGATTTTGTAACAAGCGCCGCATTTGTATTATCGGCTTCGATTATATACAGAAAAAATAAAACGAAAAAGGGTGCTGTTATTGCCAGTCTTTTAGGAACGCTGGTGTTCACTATAGTGAGCCTGCCGCTTAATTATTTTGTTACTTATCCTATATATGCTAAAGCCTTCGGAGGTATGGAAGCTATTATTGGTGCTTATAGAAAATTCTTACCGGGAGTAAAAAATCTTTTTGCAGCTCTTTGTATATTTAATACGCCGTTTACTTTAATTAAAGGAATTTTATGTTCTTTAGTTACTATTTTGATTTATAAGCCTCTTTCACCGATAATAAAAGGAAATCAAATAAAAGAATAGATTCAATTATTCTTGTTCGTAACGTATATTTAAAAGTTAAGGGATTTAAATCCGCTAAAAAGATTTCAATCCCTTTATATTTATTTTTTAAATTCGTTTTAATGTGACTCCTGATTGATTTCGTTTGCTTCCTCTATGCTTGGAATATCAAGAGCGTAAAGCTCTTCTATTGTCAGTGGTTTTTTATTTGAGCTTGATTTATATAAATGTTCGATATCGTTCTTATAATAATTCGTTGAAACGGGAAGCTTTTTTCGCCTCAGCTTTTTTTCTATGGAATCTCTCGAAAGGCTGTATATAACAGCGAATGTCGGAACTGCCAGAATCATTCCCACAAAGCCGAATAATCCCCCGCCGACAAGAAGTGAAATCAGAACCCATATTGCGGGAAGTCCCGTAGAATCGCCGAGAATTCTAGGACCCAGTATGTTGCCGTCAAACTGCTGAAGAAGTATAACGAATATAATAAAAGGAATCAGCTTTTTAGGTTCCACCAAAAGTACAAGAAGCCCTGATGGTATTGCGCCTATAAACGGTCCGAAGAAAGGAATGATGTTGGTTGTGCCTATTATTACGGCTATCATAATCGCATAAGGAACATCCATTATAAGCAGGCAGGGAACGGCGATAAGCCCTATAATAAGAGAATCTAAAAGCTTTCCGGTGATAAATCCCCCGAATACCGTATGGCTCTTTTTTGCAATTAGAAAAATCTTTTCGCATTTTTTCTTTGAAAAGCTTGCGAGAAGAATTTTTTTAATTTGAGCTAAAAGATTATCCTTGCTGCACATAAAATAAACCGATACTATCACGCCGAGAACAAAGTCTTTTAAGAAACCCAGAACTCCCCACGCTCCCGATACCAGATTGTTGAGAACAGGCTCGGCTTTTTCAACCAGATCCGCAGCGTTGGTTGAAAATTCACTCAATTTGCTTGAAATGTAAGAATATATTTTAGGATGGTCGGAAAACAGTGATTTTGCATATTCCTGAAGCTTGCTGAAAAGGTATGTTATATTTGAAAAAATTTCAGAAACGCTGCTTATTAAAGCAGGAATGATAGTGAACATTATGCCTATTATAAAGGCTATGAACAAAACTTCGACTAAAATTACCGAAATACCCGTTGTCAGCCTCGGCATTTTCTTGTTTTTGAAAACCCTTTTGTTCAGAAAATCAGTTATCCGTTTAGAAATAGGATTTAGTATATACGCTATTGAAAAACCCCATATAACCGGCATGAGAATATCGGCGACAGCGCTCATTACTTTGAGAATAGTAGAAAACTTGAATACCGCTATTACCATTGCAAAACCAATAACCAAAACAATAAGAACATATGCCGCTATTGTATTATACTTTTTGTTTGAATATAATTTCAAGTTAAATTCCTCCGGATAGCATTGTTTACTAAATTATACACCAATACATATAAAAAATCCATAGCTTTAAAAATATTTTTTTGATTTGATTGAAAAAACCTTTAAAAACCGTCTTATTTATGGTATAATAGCTTAAAAAGCTTTTTTACTGAAAAAAATAAGCTCTGATTATTGCCTCACAGCTCAGGATTTTTCGGGTTTTTACTTAAAGAAAGGGGAAGTGACTGTAATGAAAAGACTTTATACATTGCTGACTGTTTTATTAATTTTAAGTCTTACCGGCTGTTCAACCAGTCAGGGCGGAATCGACGGTCTGCTTTCCGCACCGAAGCTGACTGAAGAACAGAATGAGATACATCAGGCGCTTACCAAGCAGACAGGCAGCAACATATCTCTTAAATACCCTAAAAGCGGCGGCAACCGCTCGGCTATCGTTATTGCTAATATCGATAACGAGCCTACGGACGAAGCTATAGTTTTTTTTCAGTATGTAAATCCCGAGGACGACAAGGGTACTGTTATGGTTGAGATACTGGATCGTAACGACAAAGGCAACTGGGAAGCGGTTTATGAGTTCCCGGGAGAGGGCCCCGTTGTCGATCGTATAGAAATCAAGGATTTAGGCTATGACGATAAACCGAGCATTATAATCGGTTATTCAACTCTTAATCTTGATGAAAAGCAGTTCCAAATATATAACTATAACGAAGGACAGCTTAGCAGTATATTTACCGATAAATATTCCATTATGCATGTTATAGATTTGGACGGTAAAGGTCATAACGATATAATAATTATATCTAATGACGCTGAAACAGGTAAGTCTGCCGCTTCGCTTTTAAGGTCGAAGGACGGCAAGATAGTATGTATAGATAAAATTGAAATGACAAGCGGAACCAGCGCTTTTGTTTCATCCGTTATCGGTCAAACCGCCGACGGAAGCTCTGCACTTTTTGTAGACGCCACAAAGTCAACCGGAATTATTCAGACAGAGGTCGTTTCTTACAGCTATGAAAAGCTTCAGAATCCTATGGTTACCTTTTCTAATAAGCTTATGAAAAAGACTTCGCGGCCGTCAAAATATCTGAGCGTGGACATAGATAAGGATTCAGTGGTTGAAATTCCCGAAATTATAGTTGCCCCCGGCTATGAGGATTACGATGACGATGATGAGAGCAAGCTTTATCTGACTTCCTGGAACGTATATAAAGACAGCTATTCTCTTGAAGAAAAATTCTTAGGCTTTTATAAAATTTCGGACGGATATGCTTTTATGCTTCCGGAAAACTGGGTGGATAAGATAACCGTAAAGCTTGACAGCGCCACAGGCGAAGCTGTATTTTACAAATACGGGGGAAGTCTTGGCGACAGTACGGAGGAGCTTCTCAGGATTAATGTAATCGACAGCAACGATATGGAGGAGTATGAAAAAAAAGGATATTCGGCTGTAAGCTTAAGCGATCAAATTACTTATATTGCGAAAATAAGCAGTATCGAAGATGAAGCCTTGAATATAGATATTGAAACAGTGAAAAGCAATTTATATTTTACAGATTAAAATTAAAATAAATTTTCTAATATTTTTTTGCTTTCGGGCGGTTTTACATTCGAAAGCAAATATCGGAAAGGAGGGCATATTCTTTTTTGAGAATATGATTGTGAAATGAGAAGAATCTTGGTTTGCGAGGATGAGGACTCGATCCGCGAGGTCATAGCGTTGAATTTGAAAAGAGTCGGCTATGATGTTTTGGATGTTAGCTGCGGTGAGGACGCATTGTCGGTTTTTGATGAGAACGGAGGACGCTTCGACGTGGCTTTGCTGGATATTATGATGCCCGGCATAGACGGATTTGAGGTATGCAAAAAGCTAAGAGCCAAGTCAAGCACGATGGGAATTATAATGCTTTCGGCTAAAAGTCAGGAGATGGACAAGGTTTCGTCACTGATGATGGGTGCGGACGACTATATTACAAAGCCGTTTTCTATTTCAGAGCTTATCGCAAGGGTGGACGCTATATGCAGGAGAGTTGATATAAGCAGCATGAAAACGGACAGCGCTCCGTCGGTTCAGTCAGGACCGTTCACCTTGAACCCGAAAAGCAGAACCGTTTATAAAAACGGTGAGCCGGTCGACCTGACTCAGGTGGAATATCAGATAATGGAGTATTTCTTCAATAATCAGAATACCGCTCTTGACAGAACAAGCATTTTAAACCACATATGGGGCGACAGCTATTACGGCGATGATAAAATAGTCGACGTTAATATAAGAAGAATAAGAATGAAAATTGAAGAAGAACCGTCAAGCCCTAAATATATTCAAACTATATGGGGCTTCGGTTATAAATGGGTTTCTAACTGATATGATTTCGTAAAGAAGAAAGGAGTGATAGATAGTTGAAGGTAAAGGTCAAAAAAGGAATCACCAGAAGATGGCTTTTTAACAGCTTCGGAGTTATGGTTATTATACTTCTGCTTGTCGAGGCGGCGTCTTTACTTATCGTTAGAAACTATTATTACTCCTCGGTAAAGCAGTATATGACAAGCAAGATGAATATAATCACCTCTGCGGTGACTAGATATTCGGAAAATAACGATATAAATTATAATTCTGAAGTCAGGTCGCTTGTTGAAACCTTCGATGACAAGGATAAAATTGAGCTTATGGCGATAAATAACTCGGGTAAGGTCGTTGTAAGCTCTTCAGGGTTTTCTCCCGGTTCGGAGGGGAATCTTTCCGACTACGAGGAGGCGAAAAGCACAAATGCCGATTCGTTTTTTAAGACCTTTGAGCATGATCTGACGGGCGAAAAGGTCATGTCTTATACTGTAATGATAGGTAAAAGCGGAAGCGAGTATTCGGCGATGAGAATGGTTACGTCGCTGGGCAACGTCAATTTGCATATTTATTTTATCTTTGCTGTGATTACTATTGTAATTATAGGGATTTTAATACTTATCTTTTTTTCGGGTATATCCTTTGTAAGAAGTATAGTAACTCCGATTTCAGAGATTACGGAAACTGCAAGGCAATTCGCTACCGGCGACTTTTCAAACAGGATTAAGTTCAAAGGTACAGACGAGCTGGGCGAGCTTTGCAGAAGCGTAAACTACATGGCGGACGAGCTTTCAAACTCAGAGAAGATAAAGAACGAGTTCATCTCGCAGGTTTCGCATGAGCTTAGAACGCCGCTTACGGCGATAAAGGGCTGGTCTGAAACGATGGAAACCATTGACGATAGGGAAACCTTTACCAAGGGCATGAGGGTTATTACCAGCGAAACCGAAAGGCTTTCACAGATGGTTGAGGAGCTTTTGGACTTTTCAAGAATTCAGGACGGCAGACTTCAGCTCAGCAAGGATATTATAGATATTTTAGCGGAGCTGGGAGAAACGGTTCTGATTTATAAAGAAAGAGCCAAGGCTTTGAATATAACACTTAATTATTACGAGCCTGAAATGCTTCCGTTTATATACGGCGATAAAAACAGATTAAGACAGGTGTTTATTAACATTGTCGATAACGCTATAAAATATTCCGACTCGGGCGATACCGTTTCGGTTGAGGCTTTTGAGGATCAGCGGGGAGTAGTTATTTCTATTTCAGATACAGGTATAGGAATAAGCAAGGAGGATCTTCCGAAAGTCAAGACAAAGTTCTTTAAAGCAAATCATACAAGACGCGGTTCGGGTATCGGTCTTGCCGTTGCTAACGAAATTATTTCCCTCCATGGAGGAACTCTTGATATAAACAGCGAGGAGGGCGTCGGAACGACGGTAGTTATAGTTCTTCCCGTTGCTTCGCAAACTTCCTCAAAGGAAGCGCATGATTCAAGTGTGAACGTAAATATTTTCTCATCAGAAGATGAAAGGAATGACTTAAACAATGACAAATCAGATTGAAGATGAAATCACCGAAAACAATCCGATACGGAATAGTGAAAATTCGGTTTCCGAAAAGGTGAAATCAGAGAAATTTAAATCTAAAATAGGCGGTCAGGCGCTTATTGAGGGAATTATGATGAGGGGCGTTGATAAATCTGCAATGGCGCTTCGGCTTCCCACCGGTGAAATAGAGGTTGAGGAATGGGACGCTAAAAACGGAAAGAACGCTCCATGGTATAAGAAAGCTCCGTTTATCAGAGGGGTTTTCAATATGGTAAGCTCTCTTGCAGAGGGTTATAAGTGCCTTTCAAAATCCGCCGACAGGGCGATGGATTTTGAGGACGAGGAGCCGGAATCAAAGTTTGAAATATGGCTTGAAGGAAAAATAGGCGATAAGCTTGTTCCTATAATCACTACGATTGCAAGCGTTGTCGGAGTGGTTATTGCGTTGTTTTTGTTTATGTGGGTTCCGTCTTTTATTGTTAAAGGAATAGGAAAGCTTATTCCCATGAATTCTATTGTTAAGACGCTTATCGAGGGCGTAATTAAGATTATGGTTTTTGTCGCTTATATGGCTCTTACAGGGCTTATGAAGGATATTAGAAGGACTTATCAGTATCACGGAGCGGAGCATAAGACCATAGCTTGCTATGAAGCGGGGGACGAGCTTACTCCCGAAAGCGTTAAAAAATACACAAGATTTCACCCCAGATGCGGAACAAGCTTTATATTTATCGTTTTGTTTATCAGTATAATAGTTTTTTCGGTGTTCAGGCTTCCGTGGAACAACATATTTTTAAGACTGCTCATAAAGCTTCCGCTGCTTCCCGTAATTGTCGGAATCGGCTATGAGATTATAAGGCTTGCGGGAAAGTATAACAACAAATTTACAAGGATTATTTCGGCGCCCGGTCTTTGGCTGCAGCGACTGACGACAAGAGAGCCGGATCTTGATGTTATCGAGGTTGCAATATCCGCTCTTAAACCTTGCATTCCTGAGGACTCTCAGGATGACAGATGGTAAGGCTAAAATACGCTTTGCAGCGTTCAAAAAACGATTTATTTGAGAACGGAATTGAAAATTCGGCTTTTGAGGCAAAGGAGCTTTTTAAAAAAGCTTTCGGAAAAGAGCCTGTATATTTCGATCCCGACTTGTATATTCAAGAGGATGAATATAAATACTTCAGATCATTGACCGATCGCAGGCTGTCGGGCGAGCCGCTTCAGTATATTTTAGGCGAGTGGGAGTTTTATTCTCTTACGTTTAAGGTCGGAAAAGGCGTGCTTATACCAAGACAGGACACCGAAACTTTGGTGGATAATGCTGTCCGGCTTTATAAAAATGAAAAGGATATAGTCCTAATCGATCTTTGTTCGGGAAGCGGATGCATAGGCATTGCAATTGAAAAAAACACAGACTGCAGCAGGGTTTTGCTGGTTGAAAAATCAGAGGAAGCCTTAAAATATTTAAGGGAAAATGTGAAGCTTAATTCATCATGCGCTGAAATTGTTCTGGGAAATGCGTTAGATAAAAGCGTTATGGATAAGCTTCCCCAAGCCGATTTGATAGTTTCAAATCCCCCGTATTTAAGTGAAAGCGATATGAAAAGCCTTCAGACGGAGGTCGGATTTGAGCCTGAAGAAGCTCTTTCAGGCGGTGACGACGGTCTTGACTTTTACAGAGATTTATCAAGGCTTTATAAGCAAAAGCTTAAACCGGGCGGACGGCTGATTTTTGAAATAGGAATTAATCAGGAAACCGAGGTATCAGGCATTTTGATTTCAAACGGTTATAAAAACGTAAGGGCGAGAAAGGATTTGTGCGGGGTAAACAGAGTAGTTATAGGAGAAAAAACTGATGAATGAATTTGAACTTATAAGAGGATTTTTGGCATCGCAGGCGTTAAAGCTGACTCTCTATTTAATCTGCATTAATCTATTTGCTTTCTTGTGCTTTGGGGTTGATAAATACAAAGCTATACGTAAAAAATGGCGTATTTCGGAGGCCTTTCTCTTATCGCTGACGGTTATAGGCGGAGCTTTCGGTTCGCTTGCCGGTATGATTTTATTCCGTCACAAGATAAGAAAACCTATGTTTTTGGTTGTTGTTCCTCTTTCGGTGGCGTTATACACAGCGGTTATTGCTTATACCGCTACAGCGCCTTATTCAATAGCTTAAGTCCATACATATGGATAGTTAAACTGATAAATTTATTATGTAAATATAATTTGGGAGGCATTTTTATGGCAGGCAAAAAGAATGAAACTAAAAAATCTATAGTAGTTCCTAAAAACAGCGAGGAGAAAAAGAAAGCGTTGGAAACGGCTATTGCTCAGATAGAAAAGCAGTACGGAGCAGGAGCGGTCATGAAGCTGGGTCAGCATTCGACATTGAACGTTGACGCAATACCTACAGGCTCTATGACGCTTGACATGGCTTTGGGGATAGGCGGAGTGCCGAGGGGAAGAATAGTAGAGATATACGGTCCTGAAAGCTCGGGAAAGACGACTGTTGCGCTTCATATAGTAGCTGAAGCCCAGAAGCTGGGAGGCGACGTCGCTTTTATCGACGTTGAACACGCTCTTGACCCTGTGTATGCCGAAAAGCTTGGTGTTGATATAGATAATATGCTTGTTTCTCAGCCTGACAGCGGCGAGCAGGCTTTGGAAATTGCCGAGGCTTTGGTTCGTTCGGGAGCTATCGACTGTATAGTTCTGGATTCGGTTGCAGCTATGGTTACAAAGGCTGAAATTGACGGAGAAATGGGCGATACTCACGTGGGACAGCTTGCGCGTCTTATGTCGCAGGCTATGAGAAAGCTTACTTCGGTTATTGCTAAATCCAACTGCGTTGCAATATTTATAAATCAAGTGCGTGAGAAGATAGGAGTAATTTACGGAAATCCGGAAACAACTCCGGGAGGAAGAGCGCTTAAGTTCTACTCATCTGTAAGAATAGAGGTTCGCCGTGCAGAGCAAATCAAAAACGGCGCAGAGGTAATCGGTAACAGAACTAAGTGTAAGGTGGTTAAGAATAAGGTTGCTCCTCCGTTCAAAGAGTGCGAATTCGATATAATGTACGGTCATGGAATTTCGAGAGTAGGAGAGATTTTGGATCTGGCGGTTGAGCTTGGAATAGTCAAAAAAGGCGGAGCATGGTTCAGCTATAACGATGTTAAGCTCGGTCAGGGAAGAGATAACTCTAAAGATTTTCTGCTTGAAAACAAAGATATGATGGACGAGATAGAAGCCAAAATCAAAGAGAACGAAAGCGACCTTGTTATGGTTTCAAAAAAGAATAAGAAATCAGCAAAGGTCAAGGAAGCAGCTCAGAAGGCTGCGGATATTGTTGAAAATGCAAAAGCTGACAACAGCGTAGTGGTTGATCCTGACGATGATTTCGAGGAATTTTCTCCCGTTGATGTAAACTAGCCGTTATGCTTATGTTTTGACTGTAAAGAGGTATAATATTTATGAAAATCACGGCTCTTGAAAAATATAAGGGGAAAACCTTCCGAATTGAGTTTGACAACGGTGAAATATATTTCTGGCATTTCGATATAATTTGTGAGTATCACCTTAAAGAGGATATGAATATACCGCAGAGCGCAGTGGAGGAAATTATTTTCGCAAACGATTACCGCAAAGCCAAAGAACGGGCGTTATATCTTCTTGACTACAGGGATTATTCATATATCGAGCTTTTTGAAAAGCTTGAGAAAAATTATAATGAGGATATATGCTACAAGGTCATGGAGCGAATGGTTGAGCTGGGAACTATAGACGACAGGCGATACGCCGAGCGTTTGGCAAGACATTATACCGAGGTTAAGAAGTTCGGCTATTACAGAGCGTCCTCTGAAATGAGGCGAAAGGGGATTCCGGAAGATATTATTGAAGAGTCGTTAAGCGAATATGAGGACGGGGTATTCAATCGTTTGTTTGAGCTTATAAACAAAAAGTATTACCGCTGTCTTGACGATGATAACGGAATTAAGAAGGTTAAAAACGCTTTGGCGAGATACGGCTATTCATATGAAGATATTAACGCTGTTCTTGAAGAAATTTTAAGCGAATCATAAAAAGGAGGAACGCTTCTGTTTTCGGAGCGGATTTTAAATGACTAGAGTTGGAATGGTATCGCTCGGATGTCCGAAGAATCAGGTTGACGCCGAGAGAATGTTGTATTTATTGAATAAGGACGGTTTTGAGCTGGTTTCGGACGCCGCATTGTCAGATGTAGTCATCATAAACACCTGCGGTTTTATCGAGTCTGCCAAGCAGGAGGCTATAGATACTATTTTAGAGTTCTGCACTCTGAAGCAGGAAGGCAGAATCAAATCGGTTATAGTTACAGGCTGTCTGTCCGAAAGATACAAGGACGAGGTTTTAAAGGAAATTCCTGAACTCGACGCTGTTGTGGGATTAGGCTCAAACGAAAATATCTGCGACATAATTCGTAAAACAGTAAGCGGAACTCAGATTGCTTCTTACGGTAAAAAAGAAGATTTGTGTTTTGACGATAAGAGAATTATTTCAACTCTGCCCGGAAGCTTCGCATTTATAAAGATTGCCGAGGGCTGTGATAACTGCTGTACATACTGTGCCATTCCTTCTATAAGAGGAAGATTCAGGAGCAGGAAAATTGAAGACATAGTAAGCGAAGCCGAGGAAATTGCGAAGCAGGGCTTTACCGAGCTTGTGGTTGTGGCGCAGGATACTACCCGATACGGCGAGGATATATACGGAGAGCCTAAGCTTCATGAGCTTCTTCGCAGATTGTGTTCGGTGGACGGCCTTAAATGGATAAGAACTCTTTATATGTATCCGGAGCGTATTACCGATGAAATTATTGATACAATAGCTTCTGAGGACAGGCTGGTTAAGTATTTTGATATACCTATTCAGCATTGCAACGGCGACGTGTTAAAAAGAATGAACAGAAAGGGCGATAAAAGCAGTCTTACAGAGCTTATTAACAAAATAAGACGGAAAATTCCCGGGGTTATTATAAGAACCACTTTAATAACAGGTTTTCCCGGGGAAACAGAGGAGCAGTTTGAAGAGCTTTGCAGCTTCGTTAAAGATATTCGCTTTGAAAGACTCGGTTGCTTTGCTTATTCAAAGGAAGAGGGAACGGCGGCGGAGAAGCTTCCCGACCAGATTGACGAGGATATTAAAAAGCGCAGATGCGATATTATTTATGAAATGCAGATGAGGATTTCCGATGAATTTAATCAAGGCCTTTTAGGAAGCGAGCTTGAAGTCATTGTAGAGGGATTTGACAGATATGCGGAATGTTTTTTCGGAAGAAGCTGTATGGACGCTCCCGACATTGACGGAAAGGTCTTTTTTACAAGCAGTAAAAGACCTTCGCTCGGAGAATATGTTAAGGTTAAGATAAACGATATTCTTGATTATGATTTATTGGGAGAGCAGATTTAAAATACCGGGGGTTTAGCATTATGAATTTCCTAAGAAACAGAAAATTACAAGTATATGTGTTTTTGGCTTTTTTGTTTTCAGCCTTTATATTAGTCTTTTCATCAAATAAAGCTTATGCGGCTGACGGAACTTTAAAGGTTCACTATATAGACGTTGGTCAGGCGGATTCAATATTATTAGAGCTTCCCAACGATGAGGTTATGCTTATTGACGGAGGAACTTATGATATGGGTGAAACCGTAATAAATTATTTAGAGGAGCAGGGAATCACAAAAATAGATTATCTTATCAACACGCACCCGCACGGCGATCATGTAGGAGGACTTATTTCTGTTGTGGGCGGCGGTAATTTTGAAATAGAAAACATCTATATGACAAGCGCTTTTCAAGCTGTTCCAAGGTTTATTGAGTTTACCGAGCTTTTAGATTCTATGAGGATTGAGCCTGTTATAACAAATGCGGGTGATATTCTTATAGATGAAACGGTAAACGGAAAAAAGCTGAAGGTAAAATGTATAGGTCCGCTGAAGCTTGATGATGAGAACTTTAATAACGACTCGATAGTGTTAAGGCTGGAGTATGGTAAAACGTCATATCTGTTTATGGGCGACGCAGAGGAAGAGGAAGAAAACGACCTGCTCAAAAGCGAAGAGGATTTAAGCTGCGATGTTTATAAGGTAGGACATCACGGCTCTAATACAAGTACAACTCAGAAATTTTTGAATACAGTTAAGCCGAAGTCGGCGGTGATAACGGCTGATGCTTCGGAGAATTCTTCCGGGCTTCCGGCAGAGGCAGTGCTGACCAGGCTTGAGAAGTCGGGAGCTGATATTTACAGAACGGATCTCTTAGGAACTATTATTTCTACTTCGAACGGTGAAAGCTATTCGATGAATAAAACGCCGAAATCGGAAATATATCTTCCGGCCGGCATTATAACGGTTTCATATGAAAAATGCGCATATACGGGAAGTCCTTGCACACCCGCTGTAAAAATCACTATAGGCGGTATCGAGCTTGTAAACGGTGTGGATTATACCTGTAAGTATACTTCAAACGTAAATGTCGGAACTGCAACTATAACTTGTACGGGAAAAGAACATTATTACGGAGTTAAAACAAAAACCTTTAAGATTACAAAAAGGTCAATATCCAATGCAACCTATTTTCATGCCGACGATATGGTGTACACAGGATCAAAGCTGTATCCTAAGGTTGCAGTAAAAGACGGTTCAAAGACCCTCGTTCTGAATAAGGATTATAAAATATCTTATACTAAAAGCTTTTATGTCGGAGAGGGTATAGTTACGGTTAAAGGAATGGGTAATTATAATGGCTCTAAAAAAATATATTTTATAATAAATCCGCAGAAAACAAAAATTATTTCAAAAAAATCATTGACTAACGGCAAAATTATGTTACAATGGAAAAAAATAAGCAACGCCGACGGTTATCAGATTATGTATTCCGTAAATGACAAGAATCATTTTAAAGTTCTTAAAAATGTTAAAGGTGCGGATATTACATCAATTACAAAAAAGCTTTCGCCCGGCAAGCAGTATTACTTTAAAATCAGGGCATATAAAACATCAGACGGTAAAAAGTATTATTCCGGTGAAAGCAGCGTTGTAGGAATCAAACATAAAAAGAGTATTGCAGCCTGTAAGATAAAAAACGTTAAAAACCTTAAATACAAAAAGGGAAAGGCTGTTAAACAGAAATCTGTTGTTGTTAAGCTGGGAAGTAAAAAGCTTAAGGAATATACAGATTACGTTTTGAAATATAAAAAGAACAAAAAAAGAGGAAAAGCAGTTTTAATTGTAAAGGGCATAGGCTTCTATAGATCTTATGCTGAAAAGAAGTTCAGCATATTATAACTTAAGCAAGATGTCCCCCCGACTCTATAGGCGGCGGGTTGCGTTTTTGCTTTCAGCAGAGAATTTAATCTTCTACATAGAATCCTAAGGGCTTTTGCTTATAAATGTTGTTGATTAAGGGGCGCTGCCCCTTATTGAAAATATTATAATCAGCTTTGAGAAAGGAATTTTTAAAATTATGAATCTTCCAAACAAATTGACCGTTTTAAGAGTGGCGTTAATACCGTTCTTTGTGGCAGCTATGATGCTTACGGGCAGGTCCTGTTTTTCAGGATACGACGTTTGTATTTTTATCGGTCTTTTCATTTTTATCGCAGCGTCTGTTACCGATTGGCTGGACGGTAAAATTGCCAGAAAACAAGGGCTGGTCACAACTTTCGGTAAATTTTTAGATCCCTTGGCTGATAAAATTTTGGTGGTAACCGCTCTTATATGCTTTCTTGCTCAAAGTCCGATGTGGGTAGACGCAGTTGCAGTTATACTGATACTTGCAAGAGAATTTATGGTTTCAGGCATTAGGCTTGTAGTTGCAAACGAGGGCGTTGTAGTACCCGCCGGAATATGGGGAAAGCTTAAAACGGCTTTCACAATGATTGCTATTATAGCTATCATGTTTTTAGAAGGCCTTGGATTTCATATATTCTGGCTGAATGAAATTCTGATTTGGATTGCGGCTTTTCTTACCGTAATTTCGGGGATTCAGTATCTTGCGGCGTATTGGAAATATATCGATTCCAGCAAGTAAAATTGTATTTGAATGTTGACAAAATAATGACTTTGGAATATAATAGCTTAAAGGCGTAACAGTCAGAGTATCTGTAATAAAGCTTTTCAGAGAGTGTGCGGCAGGTGAAAGCGCACAAGCGGTTTACAGTGAAGTGCGGCTGCCAGCCTGGGCGGGGAATGCCGATTTCGGCTGTAAGTATCCGTCCACGTATCCTGCGTTAAAGGTTTGAGTTGAAATCGGAGTGGAACCGCAGTTTAGTTAAAACTGCCTCCTTAGCATTAAATGCTTTGGGGGCTTTTTTGGTTTTGAAGTTCAATAAGGGCTTGCCCGTCATTCAACGGGTAATGGAACTCGCCGCCTATAGAGGCGGGGGACATCTTGCCTTAGTTATATTTAAAGATAAAATACAAAGTCAGAGGTGTTTTAATGTTTGAAAGTATCAAAGAAGATATAAGAATGGTAAAAGAAAAAGACCCTGCCGCAAGAACAAGTCTTGAGATAATTTTGGCGTATTCGGGGCTTCATGCGGTTATTTTTCATAGGATAGCGCATTGGTTTTATTTAAGAAAATTCTTTCTTGTCGCAAGGCTGATTTCTCAGTTTTCAAGATTTATGACCGGAATTGAAATTCATCCGGGAGCGAAAATAGGCAAGGGACTTTTAATTGATCACGGAAGCGGAGTGGTTATAGGCGAAACGGCTGAAATAGGCGATAACTGTCTGATTTATCAGGGAGTAACCCTCGGCGGAACGGGAAAAGAGCACGGCAAGCGTCATCCTACCTTGGGAAACAACGTAATGGTTGGTGCGGGAGCCAGGGTTTTAGGCCCTTTTAAGGTAGGCGATAACGCTAAGATTGCAGCTAACGCCGTTGTTTTGGAAGAAGTTCCTGAAAACTCAACAGCAGTAGGCGTTCCTGCCAGGATCGTAAGAATAGAAGGTAAAAAGGTAAGCAATAATCAGGACCTGGATCAGGTTCATATTCCGGACCCTGTGTCGCAGGAGCTTTGCAAACAGCTTATGAAGATTGAAGAGCTGGAGCGTGAAATTAAAAGGCTCAAGGTTGAAAAGGAAAAGTATTCTAAGAAAAAATAATCTCTGTGCAGATAAAATTTCAGTAAAGGAAAAAAGGTTATGAAAATATACAATACTTTAACAAGGCGAAAGGAAGAGTTTAAACCTATAAACGAAGGGAAAGTGGGTATTTATGTCTGCGGTCCTACTGTTTATAATTATATTCATATAGGAAACGCCCGTCCTATCTGCGTATTCGACGTGCTGAGAAGATTTTTGAAATATATAGGCTATGAGGTGAAGTTCGTTCAGAACTTTACCGATGTCGATGATAAGATAATAAAAAGAGCTAATGAGGAGGGTGTGGAAGCGAGCGAAATTTCCGAAAAATATATTAAGGAATATCTAACCGACCTCCGCGGACTGAATGCTCTTGAAGCTGATATTTCTCCTAAGGTTACTGAGAGCATGGATATTATTATTGATCTTATAAAAACCTTGGTTGACAAAGACTTCGCTTATCAGGCAGGAGGGGACGTATATTTCAGAACAAGGAAATTTGAAGGCTACGGAAAGCTTATAAAGCAGTCGATAGACGATTTAATGTCGGGAGCCAGAATTGATGTGAACGATATTAAAGAAGACCCTCTTGACTTTGCTTTGTGGAAGGCGGCAAAGGAGGGCGAGCCTTTTTGGGAATCGCCGTGGGGAAACGGCAGACCCGGCTGGCATATTGAGTGTTCCGCTATGAGCAAATATTATATAGGCGAAACTATAGATATACACGGCGGCGGAGTCGATCTTATCTTTCCTCATCATGAAAATGAAATAGCTCAGTCTGAGGCTGCAACCGACGAGCCTTTGGCGCATTACTGGATGCATAACGGTCACATCAACATAGATAATAAAAAAATGTCTAAATCGGCAGGAAACTTTTTCACAACCCGTGACGTTGCCGAAAAATACGGTTATGAAGCTATAAGATACCTTATGATTCAGGCTCACTACAGAACGCCGATAAATTATTCGATAGAGCTTCTTGAAGCCTGCAAGTCATCGTTAGAGAGGTTATATAACTGCCGAGACAGTATAGACAGAGCGCTGAGTTCAGCTTCAGACGGAGCTTTAAGCGAACAGGTTAAAGAATTCTCAGATAATAGAAAGACGCAGTTTATTGACGCTTTGTCAGACGACCTCAACACTGCGGACGGACTTACTGCGGTGTTCGAGCTTGTTCGTGAAATAAATTCTCTTATCGCAGGTGGTAACGCTTCAAAGCAAGACCTTGAAGCCTGCGCTAAAGTGTTTGACGAGCTGACAGGGGTTCTCGGAATCTGTTACAACAGAGAAAAGGAGGATAAAATTCCCGAAGAAATAATGGAGCTTGCAAAAAAGCGGCGTGAGGCACGTAAGGTTAAGGATTTCGCTTTGGCAGACGCCTTGAGAGATAAAATATCCGAGCTTGGATTTATAATTGAGGAAACCAGACAGGGAACAATAATAAAAAGAAAGTAAAATAAGGCGGCGTTTACGTCCGCAGAAATGGTGATAAAAATGGCAAGTCAGGGTAATAAAAAGACTAATCCTATGAGAAGTCCCGCATTTGTAAAGTATTTAAAATTTTCTCTTATAGCAATAGTGTTTCTGGCGGCTCTTCTAATTTTTTTGACCTTTAATAATAGCGGCGACGATAACAAATATGAGAATGTAAAGTTCGTTCAGTATGAGGAGTATTCAGACGATTTAGATGTTGTTGTTTATGAAACTAATTTGGGAACATTCAAAGCGGCGCTGTTTGAAGATGAAGCTCCCGAGTATGTGAAGTTTTATAAGAACCTTGTTGAGGACGGTTATTATAACGACACTTACGTTTTTGGGGTTGTTACCGGCAACGAAGATGACAATAAGGGAGATCATCTGTATTTTACAGGCGGTGCAAAATCTGCCGACGGTGAAACTACGGACGATACTAACACAGAAACCATTGACGCTGAAATAAGCTCTGATATGTGGACGTTCAAGGGGGCTTTGGGTTCCTTTGTGGGAACAGACGGTTTTTGGTTCTGGAAGAAAAATGTCGCAGGAAGCAGCGTTATGTTTTTCGGTAACTCTATAACCACAGATGAGAAGAAAAAGGAAGTCAAAAGCAGTGAAAAAATAGACGAAAGCTTAGAGAAGGTGTATAACGAGCTGTCCGATAAGCTTTGCAGTTACGGGGGAGTTCCCGAGGCAGCGCAGCAATATACAATATTCGGTCAGGTCTGCGACGGCTGGGAAACCTATAATAAGATTTTAAACGCTGAGGTCAAGGATATTGACAGCGACAATTATCAGCCGCTTGACGATATAAAGTTCGCAAAGGTTTATCTTACCACTTGGGGTGAAATAAAGTCGGACGCAGAAGGACCTATAGATCCTTCTGTCAGCAGTGATAATAATGAGAATTCTAAAGACGCAGATTAAAAAGCTTTAATATTAGATTAAACGCCCGTCATAATTTGGCAGGCGTTTTTGCTTGAAATATAGTTTTAAATGCTGTATAGTATTCAATAAGGGCTTGCCCGTCATTAAGGGTTATGTTTGAAAAAGTTGTATTAACATTTAAAATGTAAAGACTTGACTTTATATAAAAAATCGTATATAATGTATAGGTTAATTGAGTACATAATTCAATATTTTAATAGGAGGCAAAATATGTCTGGAATCAAAAGAATAACAGCTCTTTCTGTTGCGTCAATAATGGCTGTTTCAATGGCAGGATGCACGGATATGAGCAAAATAATGACTGTTGACGATGTTGACGTCAACGCAGGTATTTATATCAACTATATGTTAGCTGAATATACAGAGCAGATGTACACTCTTTATTATTCAGGAGTAACCTCTGATTACATGGATCAGGAAATTGAAAACGACGAGGGAGAAACTGTTAAGCTTAAGGAATATCTTCCTGATTATGCTTATGAGAGCACCGTTGACCTTGTTGCTATAAATAAGCATTTTGACAAGCTCGGTCTTGAGATGTCTACCGAAGATACTCAGGAGGTTAATGACGCCGTTAAAAATTATGTCGACAGTATGACTGAGGATTATCTTGCTGAACAGGGAATCAGCAAGGATTCTGTAACAAAGTATTTTACGGCTGAAAAGCAAAAACAGCTTATATTTAATTATTATTACGGAGCAGACGGAGAAAAGGCAGTCAGCAACGATGATATTAAAAACTATCTTAAGGAAAATTATCTGAGATATAAAATTATTTCAATTTCGAGAACTACCGAGGCAACGACCGCCGCAAGCACTTCGTCTGAGGATGAAACTACAACCACTCAGTCGGCTGAGGAACAGACAAAGGCTTCAAAGAAAGCTGATAAAGAAGCAAAGGCTTTGGCTAAAAAGTATTTAAAGCTTGCTAAGGAAAATGATAATTTCGACGAGGTTATCTCTCAGTACAATGCTGAAACCGAAGAAACGACCGCTGTTACAACTGCTGCAGAGGCTTCAGAAGACGCTGTTACGGACAGCACAAGTGAAACGGATACAACTGTTGCTGCGGAGGTTTCAGAAAACGCAGATAACTCAGACAGCACAAGCGAAGCTCAAACAACTACTACGACAACTGTTGATGAGGATAAGGAATACGCTGTTAAGTTTTATGATGCAAATCAGAATGAATATGAAGAGGGTACTCCTCAGCAGGCGCAGACTGTAAAATCAGGTGAAACCGCTGAAAGACCTGACGATCCTGAAAAGGAATTCTATATCTTTGATGATTGGTATACAGATACAAGCGCTTCAAACCTATTTGATTTCAGCACGGCTATTACCGCTGACACAGCAGTTTACGCTAACTTTACAACTAACGAAGTTATGTTAGATTATTCCGACGAGGATAACGTTTCTGATTTAAGAAATTATATCAGCGAGAAAATCAAGTTTAACAAGCCGACCTTGTACAAGGATGATAATTATTATTATGTAATTGTAAAATATGATCCTACAGAGAGAACCGATTATCTGATCGACGGCGACAGCTATGAAGATATTCTTACTGAGATGAAATATGAAGAATATGATGAACTCATTAAGAGCTGGGAAAAGGACTTCAAAATAACTAAGAATGCGAAAGCGTTTAAGAAGTACACTCCTTCAAAGCTTGAGGAAATTCAAAACGACTATACCGCAGAAAGCTAATTAAGAATTTCAATAAATAAAGACTATCTGAAATAAAATCAGATAGTCTTTTTATTTGTGGTATTTTCCTCCGCTTGAAATCTGAAAAGCTCTGTATATCTGTTCGAGCAAAAGCGCCCGGGCGAGCTGGTGAGGAAACGTCATTTTTGACAATGAAAGCTTTAAATCACAGCCTGACTTGATTTTCTCGGATATGCCGAAGCTCGAACCGATAATGAAGTTTACCGCACTTTTTCCGCTTATTCCGATTTCGCTGATTTTTGAAGAGAAATCCTTACTTGAGAGCTGTCTGCCCTCAATGCACATAGCTATATTATATGCAGATTTTTGATTCATAAGATTTTCAATAAGCTTTGCTTCATTGCTGAGAGCGTTATCTATTTCCTTTTCACTTGGGTTGTCAGACAGCCTGCTTTCGGGAAGCTCTGTTATCTTTAGCTTACAGAAGCCTGACAGGCGTTTTGAATACTCCGAAACAGCGCATTTAAGATAGTTTTCTTTAAGCTTCCCGACAGCGATAATATTTATATTCATCATAGCACTGTAACCTCACCGTCATTAAATACCGGTGCGATCTTTAATATGTAATCAGTTCCGCACTCAAAGCCGGAAAGCTGATTTAGCATAGTTTCTTTAGCCTTTGCCGGAGTGTTATTTTCCTGACTAAGATGTCCTAAGATTATTCGGGTGGTTCCCAGATTCAAAAGGCTTTCAATTTCAGACGCACTGTCGCTGTTTGATAAATGTCCGTGATCGGATAATATTCTTTGCTTCAGCATATACGGGTATCTTCCGTTTCTGAGCATTGTTTCATCATAGTTAGATTCAAATAATACAAGATCCGAGCCTAAAAGGTTTTTATGAACGTTGTCTGTTACCTTTCCTAGGTCGGTGCATATAGTTATGATTTTCAAATCAGGAGTTTTTATCCTGTAGCCGTTGCTTTGTCTGGCGTCGTGGGGAGTGGAGAAAGCGGAAATTTCATATCCGCAGAATTCTATCGCCTTTCCGTCAACTTCTATTTCTTCAATCTGCGAGCCAGATGAAATATGGTTTTGCGAAATCAAATAGTCAAGATTTTTGTTTCCCGCAAAAACCTTAACTGAATAGTTTTTGGTGAAAACCTTAAGTCCTTTAATATGGTCGGTATGCTCGTGAGTGATGAAAATACCTTTAACAGCTTCAGGAGATAAACCGTTATCATAAAGAGCATTTGTCAGCATTTTGCAGCTTACTCCCGAATCAATCAGTATTCCTTCCTTTTCACTGCCTATAAAGGCTGCGTTGCCTTTGCTTGATGAAAACAGGGGATAAACTCTTGCCATTTATGTATAAATCCTTTCTGTTTACTAAATTCAAAATAAAAGAGCGGCATTAAGCCGCCCGTAGTTTTTAGTCAGATTAGCTTGTCATTGCAATAGATTCAGGATAATAAATTCTTTTAATATCCGCACCCAGGTTTCTTAATTTCTCGTCTATTGCTTCGTATCCGCGTTCAATGTGATATATGTCGTCGATTTCGGTAATTCCCTCTGCGGCAAGTCCGGCAATTACGAGAGCGGCTCCCGCTCTTAAATCTGTTGCCTTAACCGGAGCACCGGTAAGCTTGCCTACGCCCTGAATAACAGCAACCGTTCCGTCAACGGAAATGTCAGCTCCCATTCTTCTCAGCTCTGCAACGTATCTGAAGCGATTATCAAAAATATCATCCGTGACTATACTCGTCCCGTAAGCTAATGTAAGCAGCGTTGAAAACTGTGGCTGCATATCAGTCGGGAAACCCGGGTGAGGCATTGTTTTAAGGCTCGTTTTCATAATAGGTCCGTCTACAGAAACACGAACGCTTTCGTCAAATTCCTCTACGGTTACTCCCACCTTGCGAAGCTTTGCCGTAATAGATTCCAAGTGCTTGGGGATAACATTTTTGATAAGAACATTACCCTTTGTTGCAGCAGCAGCGACCATATATGTTCCCGCTTCAATCTGGTCGGGAATTATAGCGTATGTTATGCCCTTTAAATAATCGACGCCGCGGATTTTTATAACGTCTGTTCCCGCTCCTCTTATGTCTGCTCCCATAGAGTTCAAAAAGTTTGCGAGATCAACGATGTGTGGCTCTTTAGCTGCATTTTCGATAATTGTAAGACCCTTTGTCTTAACGGCAGCGAAAATTGCGTTAATGGTTGCGCCTACCGTTATGAAATCAAAGTAGATTTGATTTCCCAGCAACGCTTCGGTTGTAAGGTGAACCGTTCCGCTTTCGATAGTGTAATCAGCTCCTAAAGAAGCAAACGCTTTAAGGTGCTGATCTATCGGTCTATCGCCGAGATCGCATCCGCCGGGAAGCGGAACATAAGCTTCATGAAACCTGCCCAAAAGAGTTCCGAGAAAATAGCTTGAAGCTCTCATAGAGCGGGCAAGCTCATAAGGAACCACAGGGCTTGTCATGCTAGTCGTATCAAATTTAACCGTATTCTTATTTAATATTTTAACATCTGCACCCATTTCTTTTAAAATCTTAATGCAGATAGATATATCGCTTATTTCAGGGACATTTTCGAGTATACAGGGTTCATCACAGAGAATGGTTGCCGCAACAAGTGCAACGGCAGCATTCTTGGCGCCGCTCACAACGACTTCGCCGCGAAGCGGTGTGCCGCCCTTTATAACGTACTTATCCAATTTTATTCGCTCCTTAAGCTCTATTTGCAAAGTATATCTCTATCTAACCTTTGCCATAACACATCTTTTCAATTATATCAATAAAACAAATAAAAATCAATTATTATATTGTAAATTCTACTAAGTGTAAAAAATGTTAAGCGAAAATGATTGATTTTTTAGTTAATTTGAATTGAAACGCTTTAAATTGCAATTATAATGACGGGCAAGCCCTTATTGAAAATTTTAAGCGTCAGATATCCGTATAACATTATTATTAATGCTTGAGTTTACAATATGTAGTATTAACACATAAACTATCTTCTACATTTTAGCATGAACTGAAGTGAAAATCAAGTTTATTTGATAAAAAAGTATTGAAAATCGAAAAGATTTGTGAATTTTTTTGTTCTTGACTGAAAGCGAAGTAATGTGTATTATAAATATATAACTAAGGCAAGATGCCTCCGCCTTTATAGGCGGCGGATTTCATTACCCGGTCGACAACGCCGACCCTTGCTGCGTTGAATGACGGACAAGCCCTTATTGAAAATTCAAATCACGAAATACGACAGAATCACTTTACATATCAGGGGTGATAAATATAAAAACAGTAAAGACAGTTTTGACATCAAATCTGTTATGGATAATTTTGTTTTGCTTATTAGCTATTGTATCGGTTTTTACAATTTTTATTATAAAAAGTTCGGAAACAGCAGGCAAAACCGCAAAAATATATTTAAACAGCAAGCTTGTCAGAACAGTAAGTCTTAACAAGGACTGTGAGTTTAAAATCAAAAGTGAAAAAGACGGAGAAAAGGGATATAATATTATTCGCGTAAAAAACGGCAAAATTTCGGTAATTGAATCAGATTGTAAAAACCAGATATGCGTTCGTCACGGCGCAATAGATAATGATCTTCTTCCGATAGTATGCGTTCCCAACGGACTTGTTATCAGAGTTGAAAGTGATGATGAAAGTGAAATCGAAGCGTCTGTTTAAATCGAAAACATCAGTGAAGGAATGTGATCAAGATGAAGGTTAAAATGCCGGATAAAAAGGATCGGCGGCAGTTCGGACGTCATATAGGAAAGCTTTCTGAACATAAAGAAAAATCGGAGTTAAGCGACATAAGTTTTGAAAGAAAGCGAAAAACTATAACTTTAAGAAAATATACTACTATGGCAATACTTACCGCCGTTTCACTTATATTATTTACTGTGGAAGCGGCGCTACCTCCTATTCCCGTGCAAGGCGTAAAGATAGGCTTTTCAAATATCGTTACGCTTATTGCTATGGTTTTCTTGGGTAAGCGCGAGGCTTTTATAGTTCTCATTTTAAGGATTATTCTTGCGAGCATTATAGCCGGGAGTATTCTCAGCTTTGGTTTCAGCATTGTGGGAGGAATCATGGCGTTTACTGTAATGGCTCTTACAGTTGATGTTTTCGGCGAAAAGAAAATATGGATAACTTCTGTTTTGGGAGCGATTTTTCATAACGCAGGTCAGCTTGCAGTTGCCATTGCCGCAACGGGAACGCCGAGTATTTCTCTTTATGCTCCGGTACTTTTGCTTTCGGCGTTAGTTACGGGTTCGATTATAGGAATAATAACAACAACGCTTCTTGCAAGCCCGCTTAAAAGATACAGAATGAGATAGTGTTAAAGCGTCTTTAGCGATGCTTTTTAGCTCAGGAAGTAAATGTTATTATCACTTGCATTTTTTATGTATAGGTGCTATAATTAATTATTAATATACTGAGGTAATATTGCTTGTTTTTAAATAGTATTCAGTATAGGTTTTATCTGGTTGGTGAGTTTAAGTATGAGGATAATCGGCATAGATCCCGGATATGCAATTATAGGCTTCGGGGTGGTTGATTATAAGGGTAATGATTTTCAGGTTGTCAATTTCGGCGCAATAACTACTCAAGCTCATACGTCCTTTGAGCTGAGAATTAAGACCGTCTATGACGATATGTGCGAGATACTTGACAAATACTCTCCCGATGAAATGGGGATTGAAAAGCTGTTTTTCAATACTAACCAAAAGACGGTAATAGACGTTGCCCAGGCGAGGGGCGTTATACTTCTTTCGGCTATTGAGCGGGGGATTAAGGTTAGTGAATATACTCCTCTCCAGGTTAAGCAGTCTGTCGTCGGCTACGGCAGAGCAGAAAAAAAGCAGGTTCAGGAGCTTACAAGGTCAATTCTGGGTCTGAAGAAGGTTCCGAAGCCCGACGATACCGCCGATGCTTTGGCATTGGCTATCACTCACGGACATTCGTCCCAGTCAAATTTAGTATATGGAGATTTGAGATAATATGATTTACAGCGTCAGGGGCAAGCTTATTCACTGTGAAAATGATCTTGCAGTCATAGAATGCGCAGGAGTAGGATATGCTTGTAATACAACTCTTTCTACAATAGGTCAGATTCAGGGAGCGTCAGGCGACGTAACCTTATATACCTCTATGGTTGTGAGAGAGGACGATGTTTCGTTGTACGGTTTTGCAACTTTAGACGAGCTTCATGCGTTTGAGCTTCTGACTTCGGTTTCGGGAGTAGGACCTAAAGCGGGGCTTGCCATATTATCTGTCTGCGACCCTCAGTCTTTCATTCTTGCCGTGGCGTCGGGCGACGCAAAGACGTTTACCCGGGCAAAGGGAGTAGGTCCTAAGGTTGCGCAGAGAATTGTGTTGGAGCTTAAAGACAAAATTTCAAAGGAAACGGATCTTATGGCGGATAATAGAGACGTTGACCTTTCGGCGGCGGCTTCAGGCAATGCTGCTGAGGCAGTTTCCGCTCTTGTGGTGCTTGGATATTCTCAATCTGACGCTTCACGCATAATAGCGGCGATGGATAAAGATACGCCGGTTGAAGAAATGATAAAACAGGCGTTAAAAGGTCTTGCCGGAATGTAGATAAAAATTAACAAGGGGGAATACATTAATGCCGGGTTCGATTACACATATTGCAGTTGCTGATAAGATAATTGAAATAACAGGAGATAAGGCGTTTGAAAACATTCCGCTTTTCTATTGCGGAAGCATCGGACCGGACGCCATTCATGCAAGAGAAGGCTTTTCAAGAGAGGATAAAAAGAGGACTCATTTAAGAGAGGGAATAAGAGATTCTGAATTTTTGACAGAGGAAAATCAAAAGCTTTTTCATGAAAGAGTAAACGGCTTCATTGAAGAAAGGATAATTAAGGGAAATAAGTATAACGATTTTTTAAAGGGCTATGTGGTTCATCTTCTAACTGACGAGCTGTTTATGAAAACGGTTCGCCCGGAATATATGAAAGCGATAAATGCTGATGAGAATTCCGATTACGGAAAAGAGTTTTTCGACGGCTTTATGTTAGATTTAGACGATATTGATTACCGCTTAGCGAGGGAATATCCGTTTACAAGAAACGTTCGTGAAGAGCTTTATAAGGAATGGGGATATTCAGTTGAAGGTCTGCTTATACATGAGGAGCTTTCGGGAAGCAAATGGTGGGTTTGCGATAAGTTTTTCGATAATAAGAAAAACAACTATAAATCGCCTAAGTACATTACATATAACAGGATGTTGGATTTTATAGAAGAATGTGCAATGAGCGTTCTGGTTCAGCTTTCTGACGACAAGATGTACAGAAGCTTGTTTTAACGGGAGATTTCAGGTCTTTGATGAAAAAGGCTTATTATCTTATATATTTTTATTTTAATGAAGAAAAGGAGATAATGAAGATGGGAAGACTTTTTGGTACAGACGGTGCAAGAGGAATAGCTATAACTGAGCTTACCTGTGAAATGGCTATGCAGATAGGAAGAGCCGCTGCTATCGTTCTCACGAAAGAGATAAGACATAAGGCAAAAATACTGATAGGAAAGGATACGAGAATTTCAAGCGATGTTCTTGAAGCTGCTTTGATATCAGGTATCTGTTCTGTGGGAGCGGACGCTCATAGGCTCGGAGTAGTTCCTACGCCTGCTGTTGCAATGCTTGTAAATAAGTATAATGCAGACGCAGGAGTAATGATTTCAGCTTCGCATAATTCGGTTGAGTTTAACGGCATTAAGCTGTTTTCAGGCTCAGGCTTTAAACTTGATGATAAAATCCAGGACGAGATTGAAGCTCTTATTCTGGACACACCTGAAAAGATTGAAATTTTAAACGGTACTAAGATAGGCAGGGTTTTTGAAGAAAAGAACGCCGAATGGGATTATGTAAGATATATTATGAAAACTGTTGACTGTGATTTTAAAGGAATTAAGGTTGCGATTGACTGTGCGAACGGTTCGGCTTCTTCATGCGCCGTTAAGCTGTTTCAGGGACTTGGAGCGAGTTGCTATTTTATAAATAACCGACCTGACGGCACGAATATCAATGACGCCTGCGGTTCAACTCATATGGAGAGATTGTGCAAACACGTTGTCACTAATAAGTGTCACGTGGGAATTGCTTTTGACGGAGATGCTGACAGATGTCTTGCCTGCGATGAAAACGGAAAGATAATCAACGGCGATAAGCTTCTTTCAATCTTCTCTAAATATATGAAGGCTAAAGGCACACTCCGCCACAATACCTGCGTTGTGACCGTTATGACTAACCTTGGATTTTTTAAATACGCCAAGAATGAAAATATCATTGCCGCAACGACCAACGTCGGCGACAGATATGTTTTAGAGGAAATGCAAAACGGCGGATATAATATCGGAGGAGAGCAGTCGGGACATATTATTTTCTTAGATGATTCAAATACGGGAGATGGAGAACTGACAGGCGCTAAGCTTTTGGAAATAATGGTGAACACTGGAGCTAAAGCGTCCGAGCTTGCCGCAATTATGGAAGAATATCCGCAGGTTCTAGAAAACGTTGCTATCGACCCGAAATATAAGGGAGTATGGGCTCAGGAGCCTGAGGTAAGTACGTTTATAGAGGACTATAAAGAAAAGCTCGGCGACGACGGAAGAATTTTGGTTCGTGAGTCGGGAACAGAGCCGCTTATCAGAGTTATGATTGAGGGCAAGCACTTAGGAATTATAACCGATTATGCGAAAACGATTGCTCATGCGCTGCAGGTTAAGTTCGGCGTAAAATAATCGGCGTTAGTTTTATAATAAGGATAATGTTTAATGAGATCAGCAGATAATTGGAAGGACTATAAAATAATTGACACGTCATCAGGCGATAAGCTTGAGAGCTGGGGCGGAAAGCTTCTTGTTCGCCCCGATCCTCAGATTATTTGGAAGTCCGACCGCAAATCTGATTTGTGGAGCAAGGCGCATGCTGTCTATCACCGTTCGGCGAAAGGCGGCGGCGAGTGGGAGTATAACAGACGGCTTCCCGAATCTTGGCAGATTTCATATGAAAAGCTGAGGTTCAATATTCGTCCGACAGGCTTTAAGCATACGGGGCTTTTCCCCGAACAGGCTGTCAACTGGGATTTTATGGCTGATAAAATCAGAAATGCGAGCAGGCCGATTAAGGTACTCAACTTGTTTGCCTATACCGGAGGGGCAACTCTTGCGTGCGCTGAAGCGGGCGCTCAGGTTGCTCATGTTGACGCTTCAAAGGGCATGGTTCAGTGGGCGAGAGATAACGCCGGGTTGTCCGGATTGTCCGATAAGCCTATCCGCTGGCTGGTTGATGATTGTGAAAAGTTTGTTCGCCGTGAGATAAGACGGGGAAATTTATATGACGCAGTTGTAATGGACCCGCCGAGCTACGGCAGAGGTCCGGGTGGAGAGATATGGAAGCTTGAGGACAGCGTTTACGATTTGGTTAAAGTGTGTTCTGAGGTTCTTTCCGACAATCCTTTGTTTTTCCTTCTGAACAGTTATACAACGGGGCTTTCTCCGTCGGTTATGAAATATATTCTTGAGGATATACTTAAAGATAAGCAGGGCGGTGAAGTAACCGCTGATGAGATAGGCTTGCCTGTTGAATCAACGGGAGGAATTTTGCCCTGCGGTTCCACTGCAATTTGGCAGAGAAAGTGACTTTCAAAGGGAGATTTGAATTGCGAAAATGTCTAAATTTATAGAAGCAAAAAATATTTCGTTTTCATATATAAATGAAACAGACGAAAGCGAGAACGTTAAAAAGAACACCGTTTTTAAAGATTTAAATTTTTCAGTTGATAAGGGTGAATTTGTCGCAGTTTTAGGGCATAACGGAAGCGGCAAATCCACTCTTGTCAAGTGCTTTAACGGCATTAACATACCCGAAAAGGGCGACATTATAGTCAACGGCTTCAATACCCGTGACGACGAGCATTTGCTTGATATTCGTCAATCTGTGGGTATGGTTTTTCAAAACCCCGATAATCAGATAGTTGCGACAATAGTTGAGGAGGACGTTGCATTCGCACTTGAAAATATGGGAGTTGAGCCGAATGAGATTCGCAGACGCGTTGACGAGGCTTTGAAGACCGTAGGTATGTACGAATACCGCGAGCACGCACCTCATAAGCTTTCGGGCGGTCAGAAGCAGAGGGTTGCAATCGCAGGAATAATAGCTATGCGTCCCGATTGCATTTTACTTGACGAGCCTACCGCCATGCTTGACCCAAAGGGAAGAAAAGAAGTTATAAAGACTATAAAAATGCTGAATGAAGAATTCGGTGTAACTATAGTGCTGATAACCCACTATATGGACGAGGCTGCTCAGGCGGAGCGGATAGTCGTTATGGACAGCGGCAAAATAGTTATGAACGATGTTCCGAAAAAGGTTTTTTCAAGAGTAGAGGAGCTTAAAAGCATAGGTCTTGACGTTCCGCAGGTAACAGAGCTTACTCATATGCTTATTGACGAGGGCATTGAGCTTGACAGTGAAATAATCACCGAGGATGAGTGCGTTCACGCTCTTGAGAGGCTTTTAAAACAGGCTTAATGCATTAACTTCAGAGAGAGGGATTAAAATATCAATTATTAAAACGGAAAACTTAACATATATCTACGGCGAAAAAACCCCTTTCGAGCATACTGCCGTGGACAATGTAAATATAGAGATTGAAGAAGGCGAGTTTGTCGGGATTATAGGACATACGGGAAGCGGAAAATCAACCTTGATTCAGCATTTCAACGGTCTTTTAAAGGCGACAAGAGGCAGGATTTTCATTGACGGAGAGGAGCTTTTATGGGAAGACAAAAAAAAGCTTCATGAAATGCGGTTTAAGGTAGGTCTTGTGTTTCAGTATCCTGAATATCAGCTTTTTGAAGAAACGGTGTATAAGGATATTGCTTTCGGGCCAAAGAATATGGGGCTTGACGATGACGAAATCGACAGGCGGATAAAAGAAACGGCAAGGCTGGTAGGACTGGATTCGGTCGTTTTAGAGAAATCTCCGTTTGAGCTTTCGGGCGGTCAGAAGAGAAGAGCCGCTATTGCAGGCGTTATGGCTATGGAGCCTAAGGTACTTATTCTGGACGAGCCTACGGCAGGGTTAGACCCTAAGGGCAGAGATAGAATTTTAGGACAGATCAAAGAGTATCACGAGGAAAAGAAGAACACTGTAATGCTTGTTTCCCATTCAATGGAGGACGTTGCAAAAAATGCTTCTAAAATCCTTGTTATGAATAATTCTAAGCTGTTTTGCTATGACTCTCCCGTAAATGTTTTTAAAAGAGCAGACGAGCTTCAGAAAATGGGATTGTCCGTTCCCCAGGTGACAAGGGTTTTTAACAGGCTTAAAGCGTTGGGAATACCGATAGAGGAAGATGTTTATACAGTGGACTATGCCAAAAAGCTGATTATTAAGCTTCTTGGAAAGCAAGAGTAAATTTCATCTGTGAGAAAACCGGAAAGGAACAGTTATGATAGAAACGAATGACTTTGACCTTGAAAACAGAATAGTCGCTCCTGAAGTCATAAAGTCTGATACGACAGACGACGTTGACCTGAGTTTAAGGCCTAAAACCCTCGATGAATATATCGGGCAGGAGAAGGTAAAAGAGAATTTAAAGATTTTTATTGAGGCTGCTAAAAAGCGCGGGGACGCTTTGGATCATGTGCTTTTGTACGGACCTCCGGGGCTCGGAAAGACTACCCTTTCAGGTATAATCGCTCATGAGATGGGAGTTAATTTCAGAGTGACGTCAGGTCCTGCCATTGAAAAACCGGGGGATTTGGCTGCGCTTCTTACAAATCTTCAGGAGGGCGACGTTCTGTTCATCGACGAAATACACCGTCTTTCAAGGGCTATTGAAGAGGTTTTATATCCGGCTCTTGAGGATTACGCTCTGGATATAATTATAGGAAAAGGACCGAGCGCCAGAAGTATAAGACTTGATTTAAATAAGTTTACATTGGTTGGGGCTACAACCAGAGCCGGACAGCTTACCTCTCCGCTTCGTGATAGGTTCGGAGTTATTCAAAGGCTTGAGCTGTATTCAAAAGAAGAGCTTTGCGATATTATAATGCGTTCGTCTGTTATTTTGGGTATTGCCTGCGACAGAGAGGGCGCAATGGAGCTTGCCGGCCGTTCGAGAGGCACGCCGAGAATAGCCAACAGGTTTTTAAAGCGTGTTCGTGATTTTGCAGAGGTTATGGGAAACGGTAAAGTGACGAAAGATATAGTTCAGATAGCCCTTGACCGCATGGAGGTTGACCATCTCGGACTTGACAGTCTTGACAGACGTCTTTTGACCATGATGATAAAGGGTTATAACGGCGGTCCTGTAGGTCTTGAAACCTTGGCTTCGGCTTTGGGCGAAGAAGCGGTCACTATAGAGGATGTGTGCGAGCCGTATTTAATGCAGCTCGGGTTTGTTTCCCGAACTCCGAGAGGGCGCTGCGCGACCGAGCTTGCATATAAGCATTTAGGTTTGCTGAAAGACGGTCAGACGTTATTATAGAAAAGAGATTTTTGTTTTTGAGAAATATAAGTTTTAAAAGCTCCGGGGTGAGTGGATTTGCTTAAGGATATTACAATTGGACAGTTTTTTCCCGGCAAGTCGATTATTCACAGATTAGACCCGAGAATGAAAATAATATTGACAGGTGTGTTTATAGCTCTTTTGTTCACGGCAAAATCAATTATTTCGCTTACAGTAGGAATTATATTTATGATTGGTTCGTTTTTGCTGTCGGGGATTCCGCTCCGGCTTATGGCAAAAAGTATAAAGCCTATTATCCCGATTATTATTTTCACAGCGGTTCTGAATTTGTTTTTTATAAGCACGGGTGATGTTTTAATACATTTATGGATATTTAAAATCACTTCAGACGGATTGCAGACGTCAGTTTTTATGGTAGTAAGAATCGTCTGTCTTATTATAGGGACTTCGCTTTTAACATACACAACGTCCCCTATCGCTTTGACGGACGCTATTGAAAGACTTCTTTCCCCGCTAAAAAAAATTAAAGCGCCTGTGCATGAGCTTTCTATGATGATGACGATAGCTTTGCGGTTTATACCTACCCTTATAGAAGAAACCGATAAGATAATGTCGGCACAAAAGGCAAGGGGAGCGGATATGGAAACCGGTTCCCTTATCCGGAGAGCCAAGGCTTTGGTACCTGTGCTGATTCCGCTTTTTGTATCGGCTTTCAGGCGGGCTGAGGAGCTTGCTATGGCTATGGAGTGCAGATGCTATCACGGCGGCGAGGGAAGAACAAGGCTGAAGCAGCTTCATATAGCTTTAAGAGATATAGCGTCTTTATTTATAACCTGTGCGTTTTTGGCAGGGGTTATTGTGATTAACAGATTATTTTAACCGGGAAATAGTAAAATGAGAAATTATAAAGTTAAAATGGCATATGACGGAAGCTCATACCATGGATTTCAAAGACAGGATAATGCGCTTACCGTTCAGGAGGTTGTTGAATCCGCCCTGAAAAAACTTTTTTTGCAGGATATAACTATTTTCGGCTGTTCAAGAACCGATACGGGAGTTCACGCAGACGAGTATTATTTTTCATTTAAGTGCGGGCGTGATATAAAAATAAATCCCAGAGGGATTGTTTTCGCTCTTAACTCAAAGCTTCCCGACGATATTGCAGTGCTTTCCTGCGAAGAGGCGGCGGAAGATTTTCATGCGAGATATAATTGCGTAGGAAAAGAATATAAATATATTATCCATAACAATGAAGTGAAAAATCCTTTTCTGCGGACTCAGGCGTATAAATACTGGTATCCGATTGATGAAAAGCTTCTTGACAGAGCGGCGAAGCATTTTGTAGGAACGCATGATTTCAGAAGCTTTTGTTCTGAAGCGAATGAAAAGGCAAACACGGTAAGAACTATTTACAGCTTTGATGTTGTAAGGGAAAATGATAAGGTTATTATGACAGTTTCGGGCGACGGCTTTTTATATAATATGGTTAGAATTATGGTGGGAACTCTCCTGTTTGTAAACGAGGGGAAGATAAAAGAAGAGGATATACCCGAAATTATTAAAAGTAAGGACAGAAAAAATGCCGGCAGGACGGCTTCTGCCTGCGGACTGCATTTGAACAGAGTATTTTATTGATATGAAAGTGAATTAAACAACTAAGGCAAGATGTCCCCGCATCTATAGGCGGCGGGTTACATTACCCGGTCAGTAGCTGGATACAATCCCCTACTGAACGGCCGGTCGACAATGCCGACCCTTGCCGCATTGAATGACGGGCAAGCCCTTATTGAATATAAATGACAAAAGAAAGGCTGTAAAACAGGGAGTGAGAACAAATGGATTATGAGCCGCAGAAACCGTTTCAGACGGACATCAGAAAAGAGCGAAAAAAGAAAAAACTAAAAAAGAACATAAAAAAAATAGCTTTGGTAGGCTTTGTTATAGCTGTTGCTGCGGTAATTTTCTTCACCAGGGGTATTTGGTCGCCTTATGTATACGACATACTTGAAAAAACTCAGGAAACAATTGTAAACAACGGAGAGCTTGCCGAGGGTAATTTTCCTATCAGTCTGGGCGAGGACGCAACTTCCTCTGAGTTTACAGAATGCGACGAGAACCTTGTTGTTGCAACCGATACTTATATAACATTTTTCGATGATAATGCGGATAAGATAAATTCAATACAGCATACGCTTACTAATCCTATGCTTTCAGCTTCTTCCGATATGGTTCTGGCATATGATTTAAACGGTTATTCGTTTTCGGTGATGACAAAAAAGGGCGAGGTTTTCAAAAAAACACTTGACAATGTGATTATAAGTGCTAAAATAAGCGAAAGCAATTATATCGCAGTGGTAACAGAAACTGAAAAATACCCGTCGTATCTTACTGTTTATGACAGCAAGGGGAACGAGTGCTTTAAATGGGCTGACGGAAAGAGAATCACAAGCGTTGATTTTACTTCTTCAGGCAGCGGAGCTATAGTCGCTACGCTTGACGCTGAAAACGGCCTGCCGTCCTCTTCGCTGAACGGAATAACCTTCAGCAAGACGGAGAATACCTTTACAAGTGAAAAAATAGATTCTTTGGTTTTGGGAACTCGTCAAATGAGCGATAACAGCATATGGGCGGTTTGTCAGGACAAATATCTGAAGCTTTCTTCAAGCGGAGAAATTGAGAAGGAATATCTTTATAAATCTCAGCTTGTATCCTTTGATTCAAACGAGGATTCATTATCGCTGGCTTTTGACAGCGTAAGCGAGGACGGAACCTCAAAGCTTGTGCTTATTGAATCTGATTCCGAGCCTGTTGAAACGACGGTTGATGAAAAAATAAAAATCATAAAAACATATTTTTCTCATACCTTTGTCCTGACTGATAAAACTATATCTGCTTATAATGCAAGAGGAAAGTCAATCTCAACGGCAAATGTTCAGAACGATTATGTTGATTTTGAATATATAGACGGAAATATATACTTTATGGGTTACAGAGATATAAATAAAATAGAGTTCGACTATTAATTTTGTAAAGGCTGTTTCAAGCCGGAAGGGGAATAGTAATTGGGACTTTTATATGACCTGATAATGCTTATAATAGTAATAATGTTTTGCATAATAGGCGCCGGAAGAGGTATTGTAAGAAGCATTGTTCTGTTTATAACGCTTATAGTATCGCTTCTTATAGGTTATGTGGTTTCGGGGATTATTGCAGAGCCTGTTTATGAAAGCTTTGTCAAAGACAAGGCGGTGAACGCTATTAAAGATTCGGTTGAGGATTTTGACGCCGCTGAATTTGTAAACGAGAAGTTTTTTGACAATAAGTTAGGAATTAAAATAAGCGACGCTGAAATTGAAAAAGCGATTTCACAGGACGGAAGCTTGTCTGAGAATATTTCGGAATATGCCGAATCTAAAGGAATAGCTCTTTCAAGCGGTTCAGTGGCTGAAAAGATAGATTCTGTCTTAGAGGATGAATCTGTCATAAACGAGGTTGAAAAGGCGCTTCCGTCTTATGCCGCTCCTTTGTTTGAATCAGCTCTTTCTAATGAAAAGGATATGATGGAAAGCATTATAAAATCCCTGGTTAAAACTGACAAGACGCTAGCAAGCGAGGAAATAGCCGACAATGTTTTAAAGCATATTGTAATGACTCCGATAAGAATCGTCTTATTCATATTATGTTTTATTGCCGCATGGATAATATTAAGGCTGATAGTTGCTGTGACGCGGCTCGGCAAAAACAGAGAAAAGAGTGCGCTCAACACTGTTTTGGGCGGAGCTTTGGGAATTATAAAAGGTCTTATTTTGGCGGTCATGATAACCGTGGCTGTAAGCGTTATTTCACCGATAATATCTGCTGTTGATTCAAACAGTATGTTTAATGTCAGCGAATCGGCGATAAATAATTCGATATTTTTAAGGTGTATAACCGATATTATTAATTAGAATATAGCTTATCTTATATGAGCATTTAATACCTTGAAAGATTTTCTTTTAAAGCATTTATATGTGCGGAAAGGATGGCAAAATAAATATATGATGATGTGTACCAGATGCAAAAAAAGACCTGCCGCTGTATTTATAACGGCTATGCAGGGTAATGAAAAAAAGAATGAAGGGCTTTGCCTTGTCTGTGCAAAGGAAATGGGAATTCCACAGGTTGACGAATATATGAAGTCTATGGGAATTTCAGAAGACGATTTGGAAAACTTCTCTGAACAGCTTATGGACATAACTGACGGAGAGGATTTTCAGCTCGGCGGAAGCGATATGCTTCCGAACTTTATAAACAGTTTTTTCGGAAGCGTAAATCCGGCTGAAAACAATGCGGAGCAAAATTCGGACGACGACAGCTACACCGTCGACGATATTAAGAGAAAGAAAAGAGAAAACAAAGCTAAAGAAAAAGCAAAAGAGGATAAGAAAAAGAAGCTTAAATATTTGAATAACTATTGCACTAATCTTACCGAACGTGCAAGAAACAACGAGCTTGACAATATTATCGGACGGGATAAGGAAATAGCCAGAGTTGTTCAGATTCTTTCAAGGCGTCAGAAAAACAACCCGTGCCTGATAGGAGAGCCGGGAGTAGGAAAGACCGCCATAGCCGAGGGTATTGCGCAAAAAATAGTGTCGGGCGACGTTCCGTTTCATGTCAGAGAAAAGGAGATATATCTTCTTGACCTGACGTCTTTGGTTGCCGGAACTCAGTTCAGAGGTCAGTTTGAATCGAGATGCAAGGGCCTTGTCGAGGAGGTAAAGGCTCAGGGAAATATAATTCTGTTTATTGACGAAATTCACAACCTTGTGGGAACAGGCGACAGCGAGGGTACTATGAATGCGGCTAATATTTTGAAGCCGGCTCTTTCAAGGGGCGAAATTCAGGTTATCGGAGCGACCACTTTCAAGGAGTACAGAAAGTACATTGAAAAGGACGCAGCTTTAGAAAGGCGCTTCCAGCCTATCACTGTAAACGAACCTACTTTAGCGGATTCAATTGAGCTTTTGACCGGTATAAAAAAGTATTATGAAAACTATCATAAGGTTAAAATAGACGATGTAACGCTCAGAATGTGCGCAATATTATCCGAGAGATATATTAACGACAGATTTTTGCCGGATAAGGCTATAGACCTTCTTGACGAGGCTTGCGCTTGCTGCAGTATCAGAAGTCCTGAAATCGAAGAACATGAAAAGGTCCAAGAAGAGCTGAGCCGTCAGAAAGCCCTTGAGGAGGAAGCCGAAAAAGAGGAAGAGCCGGATTATGAGGCTATTGCCAAGATAAAGGCAGACATCAGCCGTCTTGAAGAGCAGGAAAAGGAACTTGCTAAAAAGGCTGAAAAGGTAAGGGTTACACAGGAGGATTTGTCAAAGGTAATAGAGCTTTGGACGGGAATTCCCGCAAATAAGGTTGTAGAGTCGGAATATACAAAGATAAGAAATCTTAAAAGCGAGCTTCAGAGAAGAATTATAGGTCAGGATGAAGCGTGCGATGCAGTTGCAAAGGCAATTAAACGAACAAGAGTTCAGCTTTCCAAAAGGCGCAGACCGGCTTCGTTTATATTTGTCGGACCTACGGGAGTAGGAAAGACTGAGCTTGTAAAGGTACTCGGTGAAACCTTGTTTGACGCAACAGAACCTATTATAAGAGTAGATATGTCCGAGTATATGGAAAAGCACAGCGTGGCAAAGCTTATAGGCTCGCCTCCGGGATATGTGGGTTACGACGAGGCAGGTCAGCTTACCGAAAAGGTAAGACGCCGCCCGTATTCGGTAGTTTTATTTGATGAAATTGAGAAGGCTCATCCGGACGTGATGAATATAATGCTTCAGCTTCTTGACGAGGGTAAGATAACCGACGCGCAGGGAAGAACAGTATCTTTCGAGAATACAGTTATAGTTATGACTTCAAACGCAGGTTCGACTTCAAAGGACACGGGAGTTGGTTTTAACAAGTCGGATTATGAAATTTCAAAGGATAAGGCTATGAGAGGATTGAGAGAGTTCCTGCGTCCCGAATTTTTGGGAAGGGTAGATGAGATTGTTGTATTCAACCCTCTGACCGAAGATAACTATGCTGATATTGCGGCTTTGATGCTTGATGAGATGAAAGAACCGCTTCTTGAAAAGGGAATAGGATTCTCCTACGACAGAGCTGCTTGCGAATATATAGCTCATAAGTCTCACAATAAGAAGCTGGGTGCAAGGGATATAAGGCGAGTTATAAGAAGCGATGTTGAGGATAAGATCGCAGAGCTTTTGATTGACGAGCTGAAAATCGAAACGGCTGAAATTATGCTGACTGCCGACGAGGACGGACTTAAGCTTAAGACTGAATAATAAGAAAAGGTATTGGGAATCACTCTCAATACCTTTTGTATTCAATAAGGGCTTGCCCGCCATTCAATGCGGCAAGGGTCGGCATTGCCGACCGGTCGTTCAGTAGGGGATTGTATCCCGCTGCTGAACGGGTAATGGAATCCGCCGCCTATAGAGGCGAGGGGACATCTTGTCTTAGTTATAAGTTATATTTCTTCATAGTTGCCTAAGAATTTAAAATAGCTTAACTCTGTTTCAAGCTCGGCAATCATTTTAGGAACCTCGGGGTTTAAAATAGAACCTTGAAAATCAAGATAAAATTGAACGGCAAAGTCCTTGGAAGCTATAGGCTTGTTTTCAATCCTGACCAGATTAAGTCCGCAGACTGAAAATTTAGTCAGAAGCCTGTACAGAGCCGAGCGAGCGTGCGGAATAGTAAGCGTTACCGATACGGTGTTTGCACGCTCTGAAGAATAAAGCTTATTTGCCACAAGAATGAAACGGGTGTAGTTGTCATTAGCGTTGGCTATGTTTTTTTCAAGAATTTTAAGACCATGCTCTTTAGCACATTCTTCAGAGCATATGCAGGCTTCCGGTTCATTACTTTGGCTGACGTGAAGAGCCGCAAACGAAGTGTTTGGCATTTCTCGTTTATAAAAGCCTTTTTCTTTTATGTATTCAGAGCATTGCATAAGTCCCTGAACATGAGAATAAACTTTCTTTATATCAACCTCTTCTGTTTCCTGTCTGCAAGCAAGACAGTGATTGATTCTCACTTTAGTTGAACATACTATATATAAATTGGTTTTCGATAACAGTTCATATGTAGCGGATACAGAACCGGCGGTTGAATTCTGAATAGGAACTATTCCGTAAGGCATTTCACCGTTTTCAACAGCTTCAAAAATATTGTCAAAATCCTGATAGTACCTTAGCTTGGCGTTTTTTGAAATCTGAAACGCAGCCCTTTCGGAATAGCTGCCCTCAATACCGGGGCAGGCGATATTCATATTGTCCGTTATTTTAAACTCGCTGTATTTGATTTTGCGGTTATCAGCGAAAAAATCGCTGAACTGTTTTGATTTGCTTATATCCATAATGGTTGTAAACAGCGTTTCAGCAGAGTTTTCAAGACCGTCTGAAGCCTTGCTTCTCACTTTTTCAATTATAGCTTTTTCACGTTCCGACTGAAAAACGTCAAGCCCGTTTTCAATTTTATAAAGAGCTACGTCGTGAGCGATTTTCATTCTCTCTTCAAAGAGCTTCAACAGTTTGTCGTCTATTTGATCAATGCTTTTTCTAAGCTCGTCTAAGTTCATAAAATCCTCCGATAAATTTTTTTCTGAAATAAATTATAGCACAGTGAATAACATTTTTCAATACAAATATTACGTCTTGTCTTATATTGAATTTTATATGCATTTGTGATATATTAAATATACTAAATTATTAACCGGAATGAGGATTTACATATGATTATTAAAACTGTTGAAATTAAACCTGATTATCAAAAAGCAGGGCTGAGCGGAAAGGGCTGCTGCTCTTCTCTTACCTGCTATTGCACCTCCGCTTCGGAGGAGATAGGCGAAAAACATTTTCCTGCGGTTATTATTTGCCCGGGAGGCGGATATGACTATCTTTCCGACAGAGAAAACGAGCCTGTTTCTCTCAGATTTGCGGGAAACGGTATTCAGGCGTTTGTTCTTCGTTATTCCTGTGTGAATAAAAAATTTCCGACGGATGTCTTAGAGCTTGCAAGCTCCGTTAAGTATGTTCGTGAAAACGCTTCCGAATATCAGGTTGATAAGGATAAGATATTTGTTTTGGGATTTTCGGCAGGCGGTCATTTAGCGGCTTCTTTGTCAAATTTCTACGATAAGGATATTATAACCCGCACGCTTGGGGCTGCTCCCGACGATATAAAACCGAACGGATGTATTCTATGCTATCCCGTAATAACAAGCGACAAGGAATTTACTCACGAATCAAGTATTCTAAATCTTATCGGCGATGATAAGACGAGCGACGAGGCTCTGAATCTGCGTGAGCTTGTTTCTCTGGAAAACAGAGTGTCTGAAGCTACTCCGCCTACTTTTTTATGGCACACTGCCGACGACACGTCAGTTCCGGTTGAAAATTCTCTCAAATATATGCTGTCACTTTCTAAGTATAATATTCCGTTTGAGGCTCATATCTATGAATGGGGAAATCACGGGCTTTCTCTGTGTAATTATCAGACCTCCTGCGGCGAACATCATATTATGCCGGTCAGTGAAAAGTGGACTGAACTGGCAATAGCCTGGATCAAAAGATTTTAGTACTTGCATTTTTAATAATTACATAAACGGTCGGTTTTTGGAAGTATTTATTTGCTAAAACATTAATCGGCTGTTTTTTGTCTTTTTTCTGCTTTTGATAATTAAAATCAACTGAAACATAAAAGCTTTAAAACTTTCTTAAAATTTTTCGCAGAAGTAAATGTTCTGCGAAAAAACAGCGGGTTTATTAATGAAATAGTCATATTTTATTGATTTTTAGAATAATTTTTCAAAGCATATTCACAGAATTGAATAACAACATTACTGAAGCTAACGTCATTTTTTACTGCAATTTTTTCGATTTTCTCAATTAGTTCGTCGTTAAATCAAACTGTCTTATTAGTACAGCTTTTCTTTTTTATTTCAAACAATTTTCTCACCAACGTAATTTTTAATTGCGCCTATGATGATAGTATATATTTAATTTGCATTAAATATATATATGTATAATAATGTTAATACAAATTATTATTAATATCAATAGTAATTTTAATAATATGATATAATGGCGGGCAAGTCCTTATTTAAAAAATATTAAAAATAATTATAGGCGGAAGCTTTTCACTTTAAGCTCCCGCCTTATTTGTTGAATTTTTATCTGTAATTGTTCCTTCCGTCAGAATCGAAGTTGTCAAAGTCCTCTGAATCCTCGGCGTAGATTATCTCAGGTTCTTCATAGTCGTTTTGGGAATTCTGATTGTTCGGATTGTTATATCCGTCGTCTTGATTGTTGTAGCCTTGGTTGTCAGAATATTCGTCATAACCCTGACCGTCGTTTTGGTCGTAGTAGTCGTCATAATCGTCATATTCGTTGTCAGCGTTCTTTTTCTTTCTGTTTCTCATCCAGAGTAATACAACAACAACGGCAATAACCAAAACAATAATAACCATCATCAGAACTGACTGGAAAAGCGTCATTGCGCCGCTGTTTTTCGTGGTCTTAGAGGTAATCGCAGTAGCCGAAGCAGTTTCGTCAGACGTGCTTTCGGAAGTGGTAGTGGTAGTATAAACCTGAGCCTGATTGTTATTTCTCCCGGACGTGTCTGTATATTTATAAGAGGTTGTCGTGGTAGTAGTTTTAGTCTTTGATTTTTTAGCTTTTGAAGTGGTGACAGAGGTCGTCTGGGTAGTAGTTGTTGTGGTAGTTGTAGTCGTAGTAGTTATCGTAGTGGTCGTAGTAGTTTCCGTCGGCGTAGTTTCCGAAGCGGTAGTAGTCGGCTCATAGCCGGGATCGTTGACCGCAGGGTCGAGGTCGTCGTCATCGCCAAAAGCGGTAAAAGAAGCCGCCGGAATAATAACGAGCGTTGTTAGCAAACAAAGTATTTTTTTTATTTTACCGGACATTTTAATCATCCTTTCATTTTGATGTTTGAATTTATATATTAAGTTTATGAAATAAACGTTATAATTATTATAAAGACGGGCAAGCCCTTATTAAATCCAAAGCAAAGATAAATGCTTTTTAATATAGATATTATAACCTTATTGTCCGGCAAAGTCAAATTTTTTAGTTTTAAACAATGCAAATGTTGTACTTATCAAGCCAATAATTAATTTGAAGCATATAAGCTATAGTCTGCGGCTTTGTCATAAGCTGACCGTACCAGTATATTTCCTCCTCACGCTTTAAAAGCTTTTCAAGCTCTGACTTCTTAACAATATGGAGAAGCGGGGAAGAAGAATCTGCAATAAGCTCCTCCATGAGTTTTGTAACGGCGGCGAGATAGTTCGGGTTATGTGTTTTCGGATAAGGGCTTTTCTTCCTCCAGAGTATTTCATCTGGGAGGCATCCGTCGTTCTCCAGAGCTTTTCTCAAAAGACCTTTTTCTCTTCCCTCATAGTCTTTATACTTCCAGGGAACAGAATAAAGGTATTCGGTTATTCGATAATCACAGAAGGGAACTCTGACCTCAAGACCGCTGTACATACTCATTCGGTCCTTGCGTTCGAGAAGATTCTGCATAAACCAATCAACGTTAAGCCTGAACATCTCGCGCATACGTCTTTCTGTTTTATCATAATCTTCAGGCAGGTCAACCTTGTTTATGGTTTCGAGATATTTGTTATAAACGTATTGCTGTGAATTGACTGAGGATTTAAACTCATCCTTCAGCAGGCTTGTTCTGTAGGCGGTAGACTGCGACCAAGGAAATCCGTCTGTCATCCGTATATCTTTATCACGATACCAGGGGTATCCGCCGAAAATTTCGTCTGCACATTCGCCTGACAAAGCTACTTTGCAGGTGTTTTTAACTTCCTTGCAGAACAAAAGCATAGAAGAATCCACGTCAGCCATTCCCGGCAGATCTCTTGCGTCAACCGATTGGAAAAGCGCCTTTACAAGCTCCGGAGTATCGACTTTTATATAGTGATGTCTGCTGTCTAAGAACCCGACCATTTTATCGATATAAATATTATCGCTGTTGGGCTGGAATTTGTTTGCTTTGAAGTATTTATCGTTGTCAATGTATTCAACGGAAAACGTATCAAGCTGTCGGTTCTGCTTTTTGTATTCTCTGTTTGTTATTGCAGAAATTGCGCTTGAATCCAGCCCTCCCGATAGAAATGTTCCGAGCGGAACATCTGAAACTATCTGCCGCTTTATAGAGTCCGAAACTAAATATGTAACCTTTTCAAGGCACTCGTCAAAGGTATCCGTACATTCCTTTTCTTCAAGCTTCCAGTATTGCCTCATTTTAAGCCTTCCGTCTTTGAAGGTGGCTGTGTATCCGGGCAAAAGCTCGTTTACGTCTTTGTAAATCCCATATCCCATTGTTCTGCCGGGGCCTATAAGCATGATTTCAGCTATGGATTCAAGATCCACCTGCGGCTTGATCAGGGGATGGGCGAGCATTCCCTTTAACTCGCTTGAAAAAATAAGTCGGTCGCCTTTATGCGAATAAAACAAAGGCTTTACTCCCATTCGGTCACGGGCTAAAAACAAGCTGTTGTCTTTCATGCTCCAAACAGCGTATGCAAAAATCCCGTTTAACTTCGCAGCGCTTTCCTCGCCCCATTCAATAAAGGCTTTTAAAACAACCTCGGTATCGGAATGTCCGTCAAATCTGTGGCCCTTGAATTTCAATTCTTCTCTTACTTCGTCAGTATTGTAGATTTCTCCGTTGTAAACGATTATGTAATCCTCGCCGTATTCCTTTGTAATCATAGGCTGTATTCCGTTCATTATGTCTATTACGGCAAGCCTGGTATGTACCAAAGCCACATTATCGTTTATGTAAACTCCGTCCTGATCGGGACCTCTTCTCTTAAGAACATTCTTGATGTCATAAAGATAACGTATATCTTTATTAAAAACGTCGTTGCAGTTTACCGAACCTGCTATTCCGCACATAATAATCACCTCGTAATATTATATGTATGAAATTAAAAACAGGTGATTTCAATAAGTGCTTGCCTGTCATTCAACGTGGGAAGGGTGGCAATGCCGACCAGCCGGTCAGTAGGGGATTGTATCTCACTAGTGACCGGGTAATGGAATCCGCCGTCTATAGAGGCGGGGGGACATCTTGCTTAAATTATAAAAAGAAAGGGCATCGAAAGATACCCTAAAAACCTGTATTAATTTTAAGAAGAGTCTTTGACGGAGAATCAGCCTAAAGCTTATCCTTGCGCAGCCGGCTGATTAAGGCTTTCAAATGAAACCTGATTTTCAAGCTCGGCTTCATCCGGCTGTACGCATTGTTCAGAATCGGAAATTGACGTTAAATCATCATCGCTGTTTTCAATTTCAGCATCCTTAATCATTTCAAGAAGCTGATTGCCGCCGTCTGCTTTGCTTTCGGACGCAGAGCCTGAAGAATCATTATTAGGCTTGATTTCTTCTACAACGCTTTTTATGCCTTCAACCGTAACGGACTCGCTGTTATCGACTTCAAATACAAGAGGAAGCTGTTTTTCAACCTTGACTCTGAATGTTTCCGTTGACAGTCTGGCAAGCATAGTCAACGTGGAGAGAATTAAAAAAACAGCGGGAAGTATTGTAAACGCTTCAACACAGTATCTGAAAAGCGATATGAAAAGCTCTGAGTCGTTGAGTCCTGAAAAATCAAGAAAGCTGCCTGTTTTAAGCTCGTGACCGAGCTGCATAAACGAATACGCTCCCAAGGTTGACGAAGTCAGTATAACTACCGCACATTCATGAGAGCTTACGCATTTCTTTTTTCTCGATTTGAGAAGTATAAAGCAAAACGAAACCGACAGCACAAATACGGTCAATACACGTCCGTAATTCTGGAAGAACATATATTTTCCCGAGCTTAATATGTAGCTTCGTTTTTCGTCAAAGAAATAATTGAATACTGTGCGTCCGATAAATTCCGAAAACAATGCCGCTCCGCTCATTATTACGGCAAAAACCGCAAGTGCAAGGGGCGCTCCGTCGCCATAAGTAAGTTTTTTTTTCATTTTGTCGTCCATCCTTTCTTAACATCCCCGAAGTCTGATTAAAGCAATTTTTCAGACCCGAAAAGTTACCTCCTAAAATTTCTACACTGAAAATATAAAAATATATAAAAATAAAACAAAACAGGAGGGAATAATTCCTCCTGTTATAATAATACTCTTATTAACTTTTTCATGTCAACGAAGATATATGCCGAAACTAAAGACTATTTATCAATTTATTTCTCTTTAGAGAATTTTCTTTTTATCCTGTTTTTTATTAAGCCGTCCTTGTATTCAAAAACCGATATTACAAGGCAGATAACTAAGCCGGCTAGAGAGATTATAACAGCTATTATAAAGTAATCGGGCATAAACGTCATTTCTATTGTGTGACTTCCTTCGTCCAGCTTTATTGCTGTCATGGAATCAAAAGCGCATACCGCTTCAGCCTTTTTGCCGTCCACTGTGATTTTCCATCCTTCTTCGTAAGGAATAGTAGTAAGCATAACCTTATTGCTTCCGCTGATTTCAATAGTACCTTTCAGACTTCTGTCGGTGTATTCAGTAACATTGAGTTCGTTTTGCTTGATAGCGTTTACAGCCTCGGTAAACGCGGAAAAATCAATAGTGTAAAAAAGCTCGCTTGTCCAGAAGGCTTCTTTGTTAATGGTAACTCTGAGCCTTATTGTTTTCCCTGCTTCAAATTCTCCAAGATTGAGAATTTTATAGTCATCGCCCTCAAAATAGCTTCCTGCGAAATCCATAGCCGGTTCCGTGTCGTTTTCAGCAATATACTGCTGAAACTCATTTTCGTCATAATACCAGATATTGCAGGACTTTTCATAAGTAGTAGGGAAGTATATATAAACCGGACCTTCGTTTTCGACTCTTATCAGATAATCAATGTGACTTTCTGAGTTTTCCTCTCCGGAGTTATAATATCTTGTCAGGTCGCCGTAAGGCTCGGACTCGACATTATAATACTCCGCTACAGTGTATTTGAGAGGGTTGAGTATAGGCGTCGTCTGAGAAAGCGAGCTGTTTGCGGTAATTGAGTTGAAAACCACGTTTTGATTTTCAAACGGATTCGAGTTGTCAAGCTCTATGCGGCATACGCCTATATCAGCCTGGAAGCCTACAGATAAAGCGTAAGGATTTTCGTACTGGGTTACCGTTCCGTTTTCAAGCTCATTTGCAATTTTGAAATCCCTGACTTTTGTATAGCTTTCAGGAATGTTTTCTATTTTAGTTCCGCAGTAGGAAGACCAAAGATCATCGTCTTTGCCGATAATATATTTTAGTCCGAAGAGCGAATCGTTTAAATAGGTTGAGCCGTTGTAGCAGGTGAAGTTACCCCCGTAACCGTAACCCAAATTTCTCAGAAACAGCAGAGCTTTGGTGTTCATTGTTGAGGATGAATGTGAAATACCTGCATAACCCATTCCTATAGGGTCGCAAACGGTTCGGTCAAAGGTTTTTTCCATTCTGTAGAATGATTCATCGCTGCTTTGAATAGTATCTACAATATCCCTCATATCCGACATATAGCTTTCATAGGAAGTGTATTTGCTGTAGGCTACGTCCGTATCGATTTTTTCTAAGGTATCGTAAGAAACAAGATAAAGCTCGGCGAAAACAACTCCGGCAATAATAACCGAAACCCACTTTTTATTCTTTTTCTTTAACATCGCAATCAGAATAAAATATGCCGCCAGCATTATTGCAGAGAACCAGATTCCTCCGATCCGGCTGCTGATAGTTCCGTCGTCGAGCGTTTTTTCGGAAACGGTTGTAAAGCTTACCATATCAATGGTTTCACAATAAACCAAAAAGCAAATCAGACCGAAAACCGTTCCGCCGACCGCTTTCAGACTTATGCCGTCTAAGCGTTCAAAGGTGTTTACCGCCATGAGCAATATCACGAATGAAAATGCAAACGAATATCTGTAGGGCAGCCAGTTGGGAACCTGAAAACCGTGCCATGCAATATCTGCAGGAGCAATGTACATACTGATAAAAAGTATTACAGCCAACGCTCCGAGTCCGAATTTTTGTTTTAATCTGATTTTTCTGTTAAGGAAAAACAACGGCGTCATAATAAGCGTCAGCGTTCCGCAGAAAATCATCGGCAGTCCCTCGGGACGCACCGTGTCATAGCTCATTGGAAAGAGCTTGGTGAAGAAGTCAAGAACGTTAAACTGGCTTTTCAGAGAAAAGTCAGGAGCGCTGAATTCAAGCTTTCCTAAGCTGAGCGATTTATATACAGGTATTATAACTATACAGGCGAGCATTACGGCAATTATTGCCGAAAAGGCGAATTTTAAAATTCTCTTGATTACAGCGCTTGCGTTAAGCTTGGTTTTTGTTGCGAAGAGATAATAAAGAAAATAAAACCCGGTGAAAATGCCCACCATATAACCGATGTAAAAATGAGCTATAAACATAAGAGCAAGCGGTATAATCAGATAAAGCGTTCTGCCTTTGTCGACAAGCTTTGAAACGCCGAAGCATATGACGGGGAGATAAATAAGCCCGTCAAGCCACATAAGATCCATAAGCTCAACGACCATATATGTCATAAGAGCATAACAGGTTGAAAAAATAACAACAGTTGTGTTCTTAGGCTTGAAGCTTTTTCTTATAAAAAACGCAAAGGTTACAGCCGCAGCGCCGATTTTAAGAAGCTGGACAAGCTCTATAGCTCCGCACATCATTGTTCTCGGCAGCAGGCATATAATGAGCATAAACGGGCTTAAAAGATAATAGGCAAATATGCCGAACATCTCTCCCGAAAGATTTCTGTTCCAGCTATAAATAAAGCTTCCATCGCCCCAAAAAGCGTCCCTTAAAGCCTCATAGTAATAAATGTACTGTCCGTTCAGGTCAAGCACCAGAACCGAGTTATCTCCCCAGGGATGCACCTTGAATACAGCGTAGACTACATACATAAGCGCAAACGGAATGATAAATACGAGCAGATAAATCCTATGCTCATATAACCATTGTCTGAAGCTTTTTCTGCGTTTCAGTGAAGAGCCTCGGGGAGGTATTAAATTTGCTTTTTCATTTTTACTCATGAAGCACGCTCCTGAAAAACATTATTTTAGGTTGCCGCTCTTTTTTCTGTCTGATATGATATATCTGGGTCTGCATTTGATTTCTTCGTAGATTTTAGAAAGATAAAAGCCTATTATGCCTAAGCTTATCATTATAAGGCTTGAGGTAAGCAGAATCAAGAGTATAACCGTCGTGAAGCCCTCGCTGCTTCCGTGGACGAATCTCCACAGAGTCTGAACACCGAGTACAACAGAACAGAGAAGCATAATAAAGCCTATTACGGTGACTATGTGAAGCGGAGCCGACGTGAATGACGATATAGAATTTACTGCATACTTTATAAGCGACTTCAGCGACCATTTTGACTCGCCGTCATGACGTTCAGCTACCTCAAAATAAACGGTTTGAGTGTTAAAGCCTACCCAACTTGACATCGCTCTGAAAAAGGTCAGACGCTCAGGCATTTCGTTTAAGCTGTCAACAACCTTCCTGTCCAGTAGCTTAAAGTCGGAAGCCGCTTTCATATCAAGCCCTGAGGCGCTTTTTATTAATTTATAAAACAATAGAGAAAAGCATTTGTAAACGGGATTTTCTTTACCTCTGTCTGATTTCCGCCCTTCAACAACGTCAATATCATAGTTATTTTTCCAAATCTTATACATTTCAACAATAACCTGCGGAGGGTGCTGAAGATCGCAGTCCATTAAAACACAGGCGTCGCCCTTAGCTTCTTTCAAGCCTGCGAAAATTGCGCTTTCTTTTCCGAAGTTTCTTGAAAAATTAACTCCTGAAATGCTATCACGCTCATCTGCCAGCCGTGAAATAATTTCCCACGTTTTGTCCTTTGAACCGTCGTTTACGAAAACAAGTTCATAATCTATATCGTTTTTTTTCATAATTTCTGATACGACGTTCGCTGTGTTTTCGATATTTTTTTCTTCATTATAGCTGGGTATAATTACAGACAGCATTTTACTTCCCCCTTATATTAATACGGCTTATAATCCTTGGCAATTTTAAATTCATCAAACAGAAACCAGATTTTGAAAAATATAACTCCTATAACTAAAATCTGAATAACGGCTTTTTGAGCCGATTCAGGAAGATAACTCATAATCAGATTCCTGTATAGATAAGCGAAAATTTCAATTCCCAACGCCGAAAACCAAACGCATCTGAATCTTTTGATGCTTTTTGTGTCGCTGATTCTGTCTTTTATTTTAGCAAGCGCAAGAACCGCTATAGTAAGCGCCGACAATTTCAAAATCCAGAATGCGGTGTTAATAATAAAAACTGAATCCGAATTGCTTACGGAGAATTGTTTTGCAGCATATGTATATGCGAACCTTTTTTCCCCTAAAAAATAAATAACGGTCTGAAAAGCGCTTATCAAAGTCATTATTATTCCCATAACGGTCATGCCGTTAAAAACTTTGGAATGCTGCGACAGCTTTTTCATACCGACAGCTATAAGTATCCAGCCTATAAAGTCAGGAAGAACGTCAATGCTGTGAGAGGAAACGTTAATATCAAACAACAAAAACAAAAGTCCCCAAAATATTTGGTGCATTAAAACCCCTTCTTTTACTCCTAAAATATGAGTATTTAACTTATACTTCAATTAAAAATTATACAATAATTATATATAAGTGTCAAGTTGCAGGCGTATGTGTTAAATTACAATCATAAATAATACGGCGGCAAAATACCGAAGTTAAATTGCTTTTTTAATGTTTCTGTGATAGAATAAATACAGTATATTTCGCAAAAGAGGTGAATCGTTTGCCGTTTAAAGCTTGGAAACATTTTTTAACCGTAACTAAACACAGGCACAAGGTGATAATAAATTGCGCAAAGTCGGGGATTTTGTGGCAGGGTTTGCGTCACGACCTGTCAAAATATTCACCGACTGAATTTTCAGCCGGAGCTAAATATTATTTGGGAAATAAAAGTCCAAACGAAGGCGAACGTGAAAAGTGCGGATACTCGAGAGCCTGGATGCACCATAAGGGTAGGAACAAGCATCATTTTGAATACTGGACTGATTACAGCAAAACCGAAAGGAAGCTTGCTCCCGTAAAAATGCCCATGAGATATGTTATTGAAATGTTCTGCGACCGAGTCGCGGCAAGCAAGGTGTATCAGGGTAAAAACTATAATGACAATCATCCGCTTGAATACTTTCTGGGCGGAAAATCAAAGCGTATGATTCATCCGGAAACATCCGATCTTATTGAATCGCTTCTTGTCATGCTTGCTCAAAAGGGCGAGGAAGAAACCTTTGCGTATATAAGAAGTCTTGATAAAAACGCTGATTATTAAACCTAAAGAAAAGGTGATTAACTGCCGTCTTAAAAATCGCAAAAATTAAGCTGACTGTCAAAACACAGGCTTTAGCAGCCATCATGGCAATTATTGAGTCGGCTGCAAGCGCTTTGGAATAAATTCAAAAATAAATTAAACCCGCAGAAAACCTGCGGGCCTTTTTGCTTAACAGCTCTGTTTCTTTTTATATTTTGAAGTAATGCCTAAATATTCCTCCAGACATTTTCCGCTTTTAGTAACATCTTCGGCAAGGCTTTTTCCTAAATATCTGATATGCCATGATTCGTATTTATAGCCGGTTATGCTTTCCTTTGACTTTTCATATCTTATAATAAAGCCGTATTTAGCGCAATTTTCCGCAAGCCACAAGGCTTCCTTTGTATTGTCAAACGAGCTGTCAGGTCTGTTTATATCAAATGCAAGTCCTGTTTGATGCTCAGAATGTCCTGCCCGGGCTGAATATGTATCGGCTGTTTTTTTGCCGTCGGCAGCTACATAACTGTTATAAAGCTTTTTCTGATAGGAATATGAACGAAAGCCTGAAGCAATATACAAATTAATTCCGTCTTTTAAAGCGGCGTACTGCATTTTCTTAAAAGCCTTGTAGGCTTTTTTATTTGTTCCGGGGTTATAGCTTTTAGGAAGCTTATATGTTTTGTTTGCAATCAAAATTCCGTCTATGTACGTTACTCCGTCAACCTTTGATTTTCTTTTGTAAACGGTTTTTTTAACTGCGTTGGAAAATATAAGCTCTTTATTTTTCTTCGCACGAAAAACTGCCTTGATTTTATAGTAGTAGGTTTTCCTTTCACCTTTAAAACCCTTGTCTTTAAAAACAGTTGCGTCCTTGCCGACAGAGCCTATTTTTTGGTATTTACCGTTCTTTTTGCTGCTCCTGAGGATTACATATTTTTTAACTCCGCCGATATTATTCCATGACAGCTTCAGGCTGTTTGCAGTAAGCTCGGCGGTGAGATTCAGAGATAAACTTTGCTGTATATCATTTTCATCTGATAATGCGTTTGTTTTTAAGATGTTGTCGTCATAAGCGCTGTCTGCCATAATAAATGCCGCCCCCAAGGTAAAAATTGTGACGATCATAGCTTTAAACATTTTTATCTTTATGAGTATCACTTCCTATTTATATGGTAAAATCCTTTAATTTATTACCTGTATTCTTATTATATACCTTTTATTACATAGCTTCAAGAGATAAAAAAATCCGTTCTCGGTTGAGCTTAGAACGGATTTTTGTTCAGTAAGGGCTTGTCCGTTATTCAATGCGGCAAGGGTCGGCAATGCAGACCGGCCGGTCAGAGGGGATGTATCCCGTTGCTGACCGGGTAATGGAACCCGCCGCCTATAGAGGGGGATATCTTATCTAGGTTATACTCTGGTATTGATTTTGTATAGTTTCAAAATTTTTTCGTTGTATTTACATTTATAATTCAGTTCTCACACTCGTGGAAATATGTTGCTTATGATAATATCGAAAAAGAATAAAGCAGATAAAACGATTGTCATTAAACGGAAAACCCACTTGTTACATATGTTTGCGGCAAAATGAAAGAAGGGAATAACAAGATACACCAAAAACAATCCGGATATTCCAAAAAATATTACCGAACGAAAACATATATATCCTCCGATATTTCCCCAATTCCAGATTTCCGTATTATAATCCCATAAACGAATGTTATGTACATGAAATAAATAATAACCCGTACAAAATTCAAGAATACCTGATGTCAGAGCACTTAGAAGAAACACAACTACTGCATTTTTCCGAAAATGATATGCGATTATAGCTATAAATAATCCTCCGAATCCGTATATTGGTATCCATGGACCGTAGGTAGTTCCTCTTTTTACAAAATGCCCTAAATCTTCTCTGTAAAATAAAGTTTCATAGATAAATCCGAACACAGCACTAAATACAATAATGAGAAGTATAATAAAAACCTTTGTCATTTTATCAAAATTGTACTGCGTCTTTGTTATTTCTCTCCATTTTTGTGATATAGTATGCTTCATTAATTACCTCCAAACAATATACTGCATTTAATTGCTTTGCAATTAAAATCCTTTGCTGAGCCGTACATTGAAGCCGAGAATATTGCTGCTCTGTTCCGCTAGGCTTATTTTTTCATGGTTGGTATGTGTGAAGTGTCTTTTGTTTGCATCAATATTCCCGGACTTCAAATTTGCTGCGTCGGATTTTCTATCGCAGTGAGTTATCAAAGCTTTACAATTTTATTAATTGCCGAAACCAATGCGAGAATTGAGGAATTAATAATATCAGTATCTCTTCCCGCACCCCAGTAAACCTTTCCGCAATGCTCTATTCCGACATAGGAAACAGCCTGAGATTTAGATGTTTTCTCCAAAGAATGTTCATTATAATCCTCAATAGAAAAATCAATATTCAAAGCTTGTTTCAAAGCGTTTGAAACTGCGTCAAGACGTCCGTTTCCGTCAGCCTGGTAAGTCCCTACTCTTTCTTTTCCTTTTATATCCGTAGTGACAAAGGCTGTGATTTTTCCGTCAGGCTGTTGAATATAGTGAGATTCAATAACCTTAACGGGAGAGTCAATATTCATATACTTCTCGCAGAAAATGTCATAGACCTCGTTCGGCATAAGCTCTTTATGCTTGTGGTCGGAAACAGACTTTACCGCATAGCCGAAGTCCTCTCTCATTTTCTTTGGCAGATCGTATCCGTATTGTTGCTGAAGAAGATAGCCTATTCCGCCTTTTCCTGACTGGCTGTTTATTCTTATAACATCACCCTCATACTCTCTTCCTATATCCTTAGGATCAATAGGAAGATAAGGTACAGACCAGTGCTCAGGATCTTTAGTTTCACGCCACGTCATGCCTTTTGCAATAGCGTCCTGATGAGAGCCCGAGAATGCAGCAAAAACCAATGAACCTGAATAAGGAGTACGCTCATAAACCTTCATTCTTGTTACACGCTCATAAACCTCTATAATTTCAGGAAGATTTTCAAAATTAAGCTCCGGGTCAACACCATGGGAGAACATATTAAGAGCCATTGTTACAATATCAACATTACCCGTTCTTTCACCGTTTCCGAATAAAGTTCCTTCAATTCTGTCAGCACCTGCAAGAAGTCCCATTTCACTGTCGGCAACGCCGCATCCTCTGTCGTTGTGAGGATGGAGTGAAACTATAACATTCTCACGGTTGTTTAAGTTCTTGCACATATATTCAACCTGAGAAGCATAGACGTGCGGCATAGACATTTCGACAGTAACAGGAAGGTTTATAATGACTTTGTTATCAGGAGTAGGTTTCCATATGTCAATTACTTCGTTGCATATTTCAAGTGCAAACTCCATTTCTGTTCCTGTAAAGCTTTCAGGAGAATATTCAAATTTGAATTTGCCCGGAGTTTTTGCTTTGTATTCGTTGAGAAGTTTAGCACCGTCAACAGCAATCTTTATAATATCCTTTTTGTCCTTTTTAAATACCTGTTCTCTTTGAGCGACAGAAGTTGAGTTATATAAATGTACAACTGCGTTCTTGCAGCCTTTAAGAGCTTCAAAGGTTTTCTTTATGATATGTTCACGGGATTGCGTTAAAACCTGAATGGTAACATCATCGGGAATAAGATTTTTTTCTATAAGTGTTCGGCAGAACTCATACTCCGTTTCACTTGCGGCAGGGAATCCGATTTCAATTTCCTTAAAACCAACTTTAATCAGGAAATTCCAGAACTCAAGCTTTTCTTCTAAACTCATCGGAATAATAAGAGCCTGATTTCCATCTCTTAGGTCAACGCTGCACCATGTAGGAGCCTTGTCGATATAGTCCTTTTTAACCCAGTCATAGCAAGGCTCAGGCGGCATAAAATATCCTCTGGTGTATTTACTTACATTTTTCATATATAAATCCTCCTTATAAATTATATACGCAGGTATTCCCTGCTAATAAAATTTCGTTATTGTTTATAATGACGGGCAAGCCCTATTGAACAACTTTATCAGCGTGTTTAATATAAGTACATAGTCGATCAAATAACCATTTTTCACTGATTTCAAAAAACCTGTTAAGCATTATGCATATCATTACGCCTGCTCCCTTCGCTTCAAATGCAGACTGAAAAGCAGCAACTAATTAAAAACGCTCGTCTCCGATAAAAACCAGAGACGAGCATAATACCCGTGTTACCACTCTCATTCATGTACAGCTTACGCTGTGCACCTCAGCCACATCGAACAATGTGTTTCTCTGTAACGGGAGTACCCGTGTGAAGCTAATTATATGATTCACCGCACCTGCTCAAGGATGAGTTATAGCTTTTCTCTGACGCCGCCTTACACCTGCCGCCGACTCTCTTTGCACAGAAATAAAAACTTTTGTTTCCTATCAACGCATTTAAAATATTAAGTAAATATAGTATATTACATATAATATGATTTGTCAATAGTTTAGTGAAAAAATTATTTTTTATTTTTTGAAAAAAGTCTTGACAAAGCGAAATTAATACTTTATAATTATAAAGCTGTCAAATGGTGTGTATTATTTTTCACTGCTTGGCTTAACATAGATCGGGATGTAACTCAGTTTGGTAGAGTGCTTGGTTTGGGACCAAGATGCCGCAGGTTCAAGTCCTGTCATCCCGACCAGCAACGGTGACGTTGCATCTAGTTTTACATTTTAACTTTTATTAAATTAATTGCTGGTAGTAAAAAAATCAGGTATTTTTTGTATTTAATGTCTTGACAACTTGTTTAGACTATGTTATAATCAACCTTGCGTTATTTAAGCTGGTGTAGCTCAGTTGGTAGAGCAGCTGATTTGTAATCAGCAGGTCGGGGGTTCGAGTCCGTCCACCAGCTCCATTTTGTGATATGAAGTCGCTCAGAGTTTAAAAGTTTTATTTTATATAACTTAAAGTAAGGACTCGAACCCTGAGAGGGCAAAAAGCGTTAATAAAGGTTGACAGTGTCAAGCTTTTAGCTTTTTGGTCGCAGCGACTTTAGGAGCAAGACGCAGATGCATAGCGTTGTCCGTCCACCAGCTCCATTTTGTGATATTATTCATTAATATTAATATTTAAGTTAATACGGAAGAGTTCCCGAGTGGCCAAAGGGGGCAGACTGTAAATCTGTTGCTTTATGCTTCGGTGGTTCGAATCCACCCTCTTCCACCAAAAACGCAATACCGCCCTAAAATAGGGCGGTATTTTTTATCGTACACGTTTTTTACACGATTTTATTCAAAATTAATGTAAAACAAAGCCCCTATTTTTCGGGACTTTGTTTTTTTATACAGCAAAAGCCCTGCACGGGAATCGTACAGGGCTAAAGCCTAATATTATACATGAAAGAATGTGATTTTTCAATTATTAATATACCACATAAGCTTTAAATTGTCAAGTGCTTTGAGAAAAAATTAAGACATATATTTTTCATCAAATTTCGACATATATAAGCGCTTGAAATCAAACATATAACTTAGGCAAGACGTCCTCCGCCTCTATAAGCGGCGGATTCCATTACCCGGTCGGCAATGCCTACCCTTGCCGTGTCGAATGATATTATATCTAATAAACATAGATAAAAATATCATTAAATCTGTGTTCGTAAGAAAGGTGCGAGTACGCCCTCCGGCGCATTAATCAGCGACGGAGGGCGTTTTATACAGAAACGTTTCGGATAGGGGACGGCGAAAATAAAGAATATGTAAAAATTAACTTAAAATAGATTGCATTTGCTTGCAATCCATAAATTTATATATTATAATGAATTAAACGTTTAATACAGAATTAAAGATTTCATCTAATTAAACTGTTAATAAGGCTGATTTGAAGGAGATTTTATAATGATATTTACAGAGCAGGTAGGATTGCAGAACGTGTATACACCTTTGCCGTTCGGTATTCATTTGGCATTATGCATATTTGCTACAGTAGTTTTTTTGGTACAGTTTTTCAGAAAGAACAGAGTGAGTTATCTTTTGGCGGCATTAGCGGTTGACGCTACGCTTTCGACGCATTTTGCATATGAAAATGAAAAGTTCATTTTGATACTTGAAATTGTAGAATTATTGCTGATTTTAGGCTGTATAATTGATATAGTTTTGAATTATATAAATAACAAAACGTCTGCTCGCCGTAAGAGAAAAGAAAAAGCCGACATGATTCGTCAGCAGAAGGAACGTGAAAAGAAAGAAGAAATATCTGAAAAAGAGATTTTAGATAATGCGTTCGACAGCGAGTTTAACGAGTTAGACGGCAATGAGTAAAATGAAATTATGCATACTTGATTCAGAAACGGTATCAAAAAACGATATTTCTCTTGAGGAGATAACATCTCTGGCAGATACTGTTGTATACGGTTATACTTCGCCTGATGAGATAGTAGAAAGAATTGGCGGCTGCGACGGGGTTATATGCAACAAGTGCATGATAACCAAGGAGGTTTTTGAAGCCTGTCCGAATTTAAAGTATATAGGTCTTTTTGCAACAGGCTATAATAATGTTGATATTGAAGCTGCAAAGCATCATGGAGCTGTTGTATGCAATGTTCCTGCATATTCGACTAAATCGGTTGCACAGCATACGTTTGCGTTGATACTTGATTATTTTAACCGAGTTTCAGATTATTCTGAAACTGTTGACAACGGGGATTGGGTAAATTACAAGCTTTTTTCATATTTCTACATACCTATTTTTGAAATAAGCGGTTTGAGGATCGGCATAGTCGGTTTCGGTGACATAGGACGTCAGGTTGCAAAGCTCAGTCTTGCTTTCGGTATGAAGGTTTCGGTTTTTACAAGAACCGCTTCAAAGGTTGAGGAATTTAAAAAGGACAATAATATAAATAACGATGATTTAGAGTTTTGCAGTCTTAAAGAGCTTCTTAGCCGTTCGGATATTGTAACCTTACATTGTCCTCTCAACGAAGAAACAAAAGAGCTTATTAATAAAAAGACGCTTTCGCTTATGAAAAATACGGCGCTTCTTGTAAACACTTCGAGAGGCGGAGTAATAAACGAACGGGATTTAACCGACGCTTTAAACGGCGGCATTATAGCTCACGCAAGCCTGGATGTAATTACCGATGAGCCGATGAGAGAGGATTGTCCGCTCAGAAAGGCTGAAAACATAACAATTACGCCGCATATAGCGTGGGCGCCTAAGCAAACGAGAGAACGTCTTGTTAATGCTGTTGCAGAGAATCTAAAGGCTTATTTGGACGGGAAACCTATAAATCAGGTTAATAAATAATTTTTTTAATAAAAGGGAAGTAAAATGAAAAATTTTAAAGACGCAAAAAGAGTTGTTGTTAAGGTTGGTACTTCAACTCTTGCACATAAGACAGGAAAGCTTAATATAAGACGTGTTGAAAGGCTTGTTAAGATTCTTGCTGATTTGGCGAACGCAGGCAAAGAGATTATATTAGTTTCAAGCGGAGCAATGGGGCTTGGAATGGGAAAGCTCGGATATGTTAAAAAACCGTCAGACACTCCGTCAAAGCAGGCTCTTGCCGCAGTAGGACAGTGCGAGCTTATGTATATGTACGACAAGATGTTCGGCGAGTATAATATCGTTGTGGCTCAGCTTCTTCTGACAAAGTATATTTTTCTGGAGGAAAGAAAGTCAAACGTAGTAAATGCGGTGAACAAGCTGTTGGAGCAGGGAGTTATACCGATTGTAAATGAAAACGACACTGTAGCAATTGATGAGCTGGAGCTTGAAATGGGAGAGAACGACTCATTGGCGGCAACAATAGCTTCTGTTGCAAAAGCAGATGCTTTAGTTATACTTTCGGATATTGACGGATTGTTTGATGGAAATCCTATTGAAAAACAAAACGCAAGGCTCATACCGATAGTCAAAAACATAGACAGCAGCATAAAATCTGCTGCGGGGGGAGCAGGTTCTAACCTCGGAAAGGGCGGCATGACAACTAAAATAAAAGCGGCTGAAATTGCTGCTCAGTCAGGGATAGATACGGTTATCATGAATGGAAGAACCCCTGAAAAGCTATACAACTTATTTGACGGAGAGCAGGTAGGCACAAGATTTGTGGCTAAACAATAACTAAAAGAGAGGGAACGTCATGAATAACTTTATAGAATTTGAAAGCCTGATTGAGAGACTGGGTAAAAAAGCAAATATCGCAAAGAAAAGCATAGCGTCGGCAACCACAGTACAGAAAAATGACGCTCTGCTTGAAATTTCATATGCTTTAGAGCGCTCGATGGAAAAAATTATTGAAGAAAACGCTGTAGATATCCAAAAAGCTCGTGAAAACGGAATGTCGGACGCAATGATAGACAGGCTGACATTAACTGAAAGCAGGATTTTGGGAATATCAAAAGCCTGCGTCAATCTCACAAATTTAGAGGATCCTGTAGGTGTGGTTCAAAGCGGTTCGGTTCGCCCGAACGGTATGAAAATCCAGAAGGTGAGCGTTCCTTTAGGAGTTGTCGGAATTATTTATGAGTCGCGTCCTAATGTTACTGTTGACGCTGCGGCTTTATGCTTAAAAAGCGGCAACGCAGTTATTCTCAGGGGCGGAAAAGAAGCTGTAAACTCAAACAGAATTCTTGCCGAAATCATGCGTGAGGCTGTTGCCAAGACAGGTCTTGATGAAAACATAATCCAGATAGTTCCCGATACTTCAAGAGAAGTCGTTATGGAAATGATGAAGCTTAATAAATATATCGACGTTTTAGTTCCAAGGGGCGGCAGCGGACTTATAAATGCAGTTATTGAGAATGCTACGGTGCCTGTTATTCAGACGGGAGTCGGTAACTGCCATGTGTATGTTGATGATTCTGCGGATTTGAGAATGGCGGCTGATATTGTATATAACGGAAAATGTTCACGTCCGAGCGTATGCAATGCTATTGAAACCTGTCTTGTTCACAGAAATATTGCGGAGGAGTTTCTACCTGTTCTCAAAAGCCGTTTGGATGAAAAAAATGTTGAGATAAGAGGCTGCCGGATGACCCGAATGATACTCGGAAATGACGTTGTTCCGGCAACTGAGGATGATTATGAAAAAGAGTTTCTCGATTACATAATCGCTGTTCGGGTGGTTGACGATTTGTCGCAGGCTATTGAACATATAGACAGATATTCAACCGGACATTCGGAGTGTATAGTTACCGAAAGTCTTTTCTCAGCCGAGGAGTTTCAGAGGCAGATAGATTCTTCGGCGGTTTATGTAAACTGTTCAACACGCTTCACCGACGGTGAGGAGTTCGGTCTGGGCGCCGAAATAGGAATTTCAACTCAGAAGCTTCATGCAAGAGGTCCTATGGGACTTAAAGAACTGACAACCACAAAGTATTTAATTAACGGCGACGGACAGATAAGAGAATAGCCAACGTGACGTTGGATTCACTCCGCCTTTGAAAAGTTTGTAAAAAAGGATAGTTTGTGGAACTGCGGAACGCATCAAGATAAAAACTCGTAAATCTATATTGATTTGCGAGTTTTTTCGATAAGCTGAATTCACTTAATAATTAAGCGGACTTTTTGTTATGTAATTTATTTAATCCCCGAAACGGTCAGATATAAGTCTGCAAGCTGTGTACCGAAGAAAGCGCTTATTGCGATTCCGACAGACAGCCAAGGTCCGAAAGCGAATTTATTGCTTCCTGTTCGGCGCTTTTGAATAAGTCCGGCAACACAGCCTAAAATAAGTCCTATAAATGCGGCGATTATGATAGCTTTGACTCCCAGAACCAACCCTGCGGAGAACATTAGTATTGCATCTCCCAGTCCCATTGCTCGTTCACGAGATGCTAAAACTATAATCAGAAACGGTATGGATATGCAAAACGCTCCTATCAGATGGCTCTGCCAGGATAAATCCCCGACTAAAAAGAATCTTGCAACTCCTAAAACGGCGATTGCTATAAGAACTCCGGTATTAATTGTCTGAGTATCAAGATCCATAAAGAATACTATTATAAGACAGCTTAGAAGCAGGCAGATAACAGCGGGAAGAAACGGATTGCTTGAAAAACCGAATACTGTGAAGGTAATAACGTAAAGCACGGCGTTTAAAAGCTCGATAACAGTGTAACGAGGACTTATGTCAGCTCCACAGCTTCTGCATTTGCCCTTCAGAACGCACCAGCTAAGTATAGGGATTAAATCCCGCTTTTTTATTTTCTCGCCGCAGGTCATACAGTGAGAAGAGCTTTTGACAATAGATTCGTCGGACGGAAGCCTAATTATACAGACGTTTAAAAAGCTTCCGATACAAGCACCGAAGATAAAAATTATAAAATATACAGCCATATAACAAAAATAAACTGCCATTTGTTTCAACTCCCGTTAAAAATATATATTTATTATACCATAATTTTTAACTTTCTTCAATAAATATAACTTTTATTATCAATTTGCATAGAATATTTTATCTGTTTTTGTGCATTTGTACAAAAAATATAAAACCATGAAACTTTTTGCGGCTTTTAACGCTTAAAGTATAAAGGGAGCCTTTTGGGATCACTTAAAATTATAGACGGGGAGCATTGCGTTGTCAAAAAGGGGTTATCCCTTTTTGACGTCGTATTGCGCTAATTTATTAAAGTTTGTTTATGGAAAGCTTTAAAAGAGCTTTCCTTTTTTAATTTAAAAATAATTTAGAGAAACACACTATTGCAATTTAAATCGAAATTTGTTAGAATATTAATTGAATAATATAACTAAGGCAAAATGTCCACCGCCTCTATAGGCGGCGGATTTCGTTACCCGTTCAGTAGCTGGATACAATCCCCTACTGAACGGCCGGTCGGCACTGCGCCGACCCTTGCCGTATTGAATGACGGGCAAGCCCTTATTGAATTGAGCGAATTAGAAAATCATAGCAAAAGGAGGAATGCTCCCGTCAAGGAGCATGAAGTTTATTATGCCAACAAAATATGTATTTGTTACCGGCGGAGTGGTTTCAGGTTTGGGAAAAGGTATTACGGCAGCGTCGCTCGGCAGACTTCTTAAAAACAGGGGATATAAGGTTACTATTCAAAAGTTTGATCCATATATAAACGTCGACCCCGGTACAATGTCGCCTTATCAGCACGGCGAGGTTTTTGTTACAGACGACGGTACGGAAACCGATCTCGACCTCGGTCACTATGAAAGATTTATAGATGAAAATTTGTCTGTGAACTCTAACGTCACCACCGGTAAGGTTTATTGGAACGTTCTTAACAAAGAACGCCGCGGGGATTATCTCGGCGGTACTGTTCAGGTTATTCCTCATATAACTAATGAAATTAAAGAAAGACTTTACAGCGCAGGCAAGGATTCTAATTCGGATATTGTCATTACAGAAATCGGCGGAACTGTCGGAGATATTGAGTCAACTCCGTTTTTAGAGGCTTTAAGACAGGCAAGTATTGAGGTGGGCAGAGGAAACTCTATGTTCCTGCACGTTACCCTTGTGCCTTACATATCAGGCTCTAAGGAACTGAAAAGCAAGCCTACTCAGCACTCGGTAAAAGAGCTTTTGTCGCTCGGTATTCAGCCGTCTGTTCTTGTGCTTAGAAGCGAATACGAGATTCCTGACGATATGAAAAATAAAATTTCGCTTTTCTGTAATGTTAGACCTGAGGACGTTATTCAGAACCTGACTGCTCCTTCGCTTTATGAAGTGCCTTTGTGGCTGGAGAACGAGGGACTCGCCGACGCTGTATGCTATCATCTCGGAATAGAAAACAGAAAGCCTGATTTGGTTGAATGGGAGAACATGGTTGCCGTTCAGAAGGCGGCCGACAAGGACATAACTATCGGTCTGGTCGGAAAATATGTTGAGCTTGAGGACGCTTATCTTTCCGTTGCCGAAGCACTTCGACATGCCGGTTTTGAGAACGGCGCTAAAGTTAAAATAAAATGGATTCAGTCGGAGGGCATTGACAGCTCAAATGTTGCAGTCAAGCTTGAGGGCTGCGACGGAATTATAGTTCCCGGCGGCTTCGGCGACAGGGGAATCGAGGGCATGATAGAGTCTATCCGTTATGCAAGGGAAAATAAAATTCCTATGTTCGGAATATGTCTTGGTATGCAGATGTCAGTTATTGAGTTTGCGAGAAACGTTGCGGGACTGAAAAATGCAAATTCCTCTGAATTTATAAATACCGACCACCCTGTTATTGATATTATGGACGAGCAGAAGGATATTACCGAAAAGGGCGGAACAATGCGCCTTGGACTTTATCCCTGCAAGCTTAAAAACGGAACTTTAAGTTATTTGGCATATGATGAGGATTTGATAAGCGAACGCCACCGCCACCGTTGGGAGTTCAATAATGACTACAGAAAGCTCTTTACGGACAAGGGCCTAATCTTGGCAGGAAGCTCTCCCGATGATAAGCTTATCGAGATAGTTGAGCTTCCTAAAGACGTTCACCCATGGTTTGTGGGCGTGCAGTTTCACCCTGAATTCAAATCAAGGCCTAATAAGGCTCATCCGCTTTTCAGAGAGTTCATTAAAGCGGCGCTTATTTCAAAGAAGAAGATGTAATTTGATACCTGCTTCAGGTTGTTTGAAAGCATATTCAATTATAACTAAGTCAAGATGTCCCCGCCTCTATAGGCGGCGGGTTTCATTAGCCGATCAGCAGCGAGATACAATCCCCTACTGACCGGCCGGTCGGAAATGCCGACCCTTGCCGCGTTGAATAACGGGCAAGCTCTTATTGAAATTCAGTAAAGGGATGCATTTTTTGCATCCTTGTTTTTTATGTTTACTTTTCAGGCTGTTTGTGTTATACTTTAAAATAATAAAATAGAATAAAGGATGTGTTTGTGTGAAACCGAAATATAACAGAATCTTACTCAAGCTGAGCGGCGAAGCATTGTCAGGCGACAAGCAGATGGGTCTTGATTATGAGGTTATAACATCGTTCGGACGTGCAATAAAAAAATGCGTTGACGCAGGAGTAGAGGTCGGTATAGTAGTCGGCGGAGGAAACTTCTGGCGCGGACGCTCAAGCGGAGCGATGGACAGAACCAGAGCCGACCATATCGGAATGCTTGCTACTGCAATGAACGCTCTGGCGGTTGCCGACGGTTTGGAAAACTGCGGTTTAGAGGTAAGAGTTCAGACGGCTATTTCAATGCCGGCGGTTGCAGAACCTTATATAAGAAACCGTGCAATGCGTCATTTTGAAAAGGGCAGAGTAGTTATATTCGGCTGCGGAACGGGAAATCCGTTCTTTTCTACGGACACAGCGGCAGCTTTGAGAGCGGCGGAAATTGAAGCTGATATATTTTTCAAAGCGACGATGGTTGACGGGGTATATGACAAAGATCCGCACAAGTTCGACAACGCTGTAAGATATGATGAAATATCGTTTAATGAGATTCTGTCAAAGGGATTGCAGGTTATGGATTCAACTGCGGCGGCTATGTGCAAGGATAACAATATTCCGATATATGTTTTCGACCTTGCAGACCCTGAGAATATTTTCAGAGCGTGCATGGGAGAATCGGTAGGCACAAAGGTAGTAAAATAAGTAATAATGTCCGTGGCGGCAATAAATATTTACAAAGGAGATATTGATATGAAAGAGGTACTTAATAAAGCTGAGGAGAAGATGCAGAAATCAGTAGGCAGCTTAAAGAACGAGTTTGCTTCTATCAGAGCAGGAAGAGCAAACCCTGCGGTTTTAGACAAGGTTTTGGTGGATTATTACGGAACTCCCACTCCCGTTAATCAGATGGCGGCTGTGTCTGTTTCAGAAGCCAGAGTTTTAGTTATACAGCCGTGGGACAAGAGCCTTATAAAGAAAATTGAAAAGGCTATTCAAGCGTCAGATATAGGAATTAACCCTGCAAACGACGGTTCCGTTATCAGACTTTCATTTCCTCAGCTTACCGAAGACAGAAGAAAAGAGCTTGTTAAGGACATAAAGAAGTACGGGGAAGAGGCAAAGGTTGCAATTCGCTCAATTCGCCGTGACGCTAATGACAAGCTTAAGTCTATGAAGAAAAATTCCGAGCTTACAGAAGATGATTTAAAACAGGGCGAGGATAAAACCCAGAAGCTTACGGATAAATATATTAAAAATATAGACGAAGTTGTTGCTGAAAAGGAAAAAGAAGTTTTATCTATCTAGGTTGAAAAATTATTTGCGCCGGAGGAATTTTCGTGATAGGGAAAAGAAAAAAAGACAGGACGGATAATCTTTCCGTACCTGTGCATATAGGCGTGATTATGGACGGAAACGGCAGATGGGCAAAAAAACGTCATATGCCGAGAAAGTTCGGACATCGCGAGGGAGCTAAAACGTTTAAGAAAATTGCGCTGGCAGGCAAGTCGCTCGGCGTTAAATATATGACCTTCTATGCGTTTTCAACCGAAAACTGGAGCAGACCCAAGGACGAAGTCAACGCAATTATGAAGCTTTTTGAAGATTATCTTGACGATGTTTCCTCCTTTGAAAAGGAAAATATCAGGCTTGTTTTTATAGGCAACAGGGAAAAGCTTTCCCAAAATTTGAGGGATAAGATGAAACACGCTGAAGAAATTTCTAAGGACTTTGATTCTATGACGGTTGTGTTGGCTGTCAATTACGGCGGCCGGGATGAGATTTGTCACAGCGTCAGAGAGATTGCGAAGAAAGTAAAATGCGGCGAGCTTGACATTGAAAGCATCGATGAAAACCTGATAGAGAAGAATCTGTATACGGCGGATATTCCTCCTGTCGATCTGATAATCAGACCGAGCGGAGAGATGCGACTTTCAAACTTTTTAATCTGGCAGTCTGCTTATGCTGAGTATTACTTTACCAATATTCTTTGGCCGGATTTCAAAGAAAAGGATTTAGCGGAAGCGGTTTGGGCTTTCAGCGACCGTAACAGAAGATTTGGAGGAATATAAAATGCTGACAAGAATTATTTCAGCGGCTGTGGCGATAGTTATTGCGGTGACTGTGCTGTGTTTTCATAATACAATAGCGCTGAATATAGCGGTTGCCTTACTTATTGAGGCGGCATTATTTGAGCTTTTCAGAGCGGAGGACTGTATTAAGTTTAAAGCTTCTCAGATTATATGCTATATTTTTGCTTTGACTATTCCTTTTTCAAATTATCTTTTAAAGCAAAATGAAGATATAATGTATTATATTTCCGCAGGATTTTTACTTTTGATGTTTATAGCTTTTTTGGGCTATCACAAAACGATGAAGTATGAAAAGCTTTGCTTTATGATATTTGCGTCAGCTTTTGTATCGGTTTCAATGTCGACTCTTCTGTACCTCAACAGAACGGGCGGAGAACACGGACTTTTTTATGTTGTATTGGCTCTGTGCGGAGCTTGGCTTGCCGACAGCGGAGCTTATTTTGCCGGAACATTTTTCGGCAGGCATAAGCTATGCCCGAATATAAGCCCGAAGAAAACCGTCGAGGGCGTTATCGGAGGCGTTGTTACAAACGGTATTATATTCGTGTTTTTAGGTCTTTTATACACAAAGCTTATAGCTAAAGCAGATGTATCGGCAAACTATATAGTTTTATTTGTTCTGGGAATGATATGTTCTCTGTTAGGTCTTTTAGGTGATCTGACGGCTTCCGTTTTAAAGCGTCAGACAGGTATTAAGGATTACGGAAACATCATGCCGGGTCACGGCGGGGTAATGGACAGGTTCGACAGCGTATTGTTTGTTTCTCCGTTTATGACAATTGCGCTTAGTCTGTTTAATGTAATTTAAAAAGCATCGGTTTTGGGGGCTTACTCTGTATTTCAGGGCTTGCTCCCTATTGAATTTAATGGGAGGAAGCTCATAACGGGTTAGAGGAAAATGAAAACTATTTCTATTTTGGGTTCTACAGGTTCGATAGGCACGCAGGCATTAGAAATCGCTTCACTGCATAAAATTAGAGTGAAAGCCTTGGCGGCAAACAGAAATACAGAACTTCTGACAAAGCAGGCAAAAGAGTTTAATGCCGGGTACGTCTGCATATACGACGAGGAAAAATACGGCGAGCTTAAGAATAACTTTTTTGGAACAGGCGTGAAAGTTCTGTGTGGTATGGAGGGGCTTTGCGAAATAGCTTTTCTTGACGGCGTTGACATTATGCTCAATTCAGTTGTCGGAATGGTAGGATTAAAGCCTACTATGACCGCTATCGAAAAGGGAGTTGACATTGCTCTTGCAAACAAAGAAACTCTTGTTACCGGAGGGAAGCTTGTAACAGACAAGGCTTTGGAAAAGGGGGTCAGGATTCTTCCGGTAGACAGCGAACATTCTGCGATTTTTCAGTGCCTTCAGGGCAATGAAATGAACGAGATCAAAAAAATTATTCTAACCGCTTCGGGAGGTCCGTTTTTCGGTAAGAAAAAAAGTGAGCTTGAAAACGTCACTCTTGAGCAGGCTTTAAATCACCCGAACTGGTCTATGGGAAATAAAATAACCATTGATTCGGCGACTCTTATGAACAAGGGACTTGAGTTTATTGAAGCTATGTGGCTTTTTGACCTCAGTCCCGAGCAGATTGAAATAGTTGTTCACAGGGAGAGCGTTGTACATTCTGCGGTTGAGTATATGGACGGTTCGGTTATCGCACAGATGGGAGTTCCCGATATGAGGCTGCCGATTCAGTATGCTCTTACGTATCCTAATCGGATATACTGTAAGGAGAAGTCTTTGTCGCTTACCGATTACGGAAGATTATCCTTTTTTGAGCCGGACTTTGAAACCTTTGATTGCCTGAGGGCGTGTATTAAGGCTATAACTATAGGCGGTTCGGCGCCGGCGGTTGTAAACGGTGCGAACGAGCAGGCGGTAGATTTGTTTATCAATGGTAAAATTTCTTTTTTGCAGATAGGCGAGCTGGTTCAGTCGGCATTAGAGAATATAAAAAAATCTGATATAAACTGCTTGGAGGATGTCTTGGATGCGGACAAAACAGCCAGAGAATATGTATTGAATAAAATATGAGGATTAAATCGAGGTGTATTAATGGTTAGTATAATTATCGCAATTATTGTTTTCGGCATCATTATTATAGTTCATGAATTTGGACATTTTATAGCTGCAAAAAAGAGCGGAGTCAAGGTCAATGAATTTGCAATAGGTATGGGTCCTAAGCTGCTTTCTAAACAGAAAGGAGAAACAAGGTATTCGTTAAGGCTTTTGCCTATAGGCGGATTCTGTTCTATGGAAGGTGAAGACAAGTCGAGCGAGGACGACAGGGCTTTTTGCAAAAAGAGTGTTTTAAAGAGAATTATAATAGTTGCCGCAGGTGCAATTATGAATTTGATACTCGGATTTGTTTTTATAGTAATAATGACTTCGATGAGCGATACTTATGCGTCGACAACTATATCGTGGTTTGAGGAGGACGCTTCCTCAAAGGCAAGCGGACTTCAGATCGGCGATAAGGTAACAAGTATAAACGGTATGCATATTTTCACCGATACTGATTTTACATATCAGCTTCAGTCGGATAAGGACGGAGCTTTTGATATGACGGTTATAAGAAACGGCGAGAAAAAAGATCTTGAAAACGTTAAGTTCTCTATGACCGAAACGGAAAACGAAAACGGAGAAAAATCAAGCAGTCTGCATATAGATTTTAAGGTGGAGCCGATAGAGAGAAGCGTCGGAAGCGTGATTTCTCAGTCGTGGAAGGGAAGCGTTTCATACGCAAGACTTATTTGGATTTCTTTGGGCGACCTTGTAACAGGTCAGTATAAAATAAACGATTTATCAGGTCCTGTCGGAATAGTAAGCGCAATAAGCGACGTTGTTTCAAACGGAACTACCGAAACGGGAATTGACTGGAGCGGACTTTTTGAAAATCTGTTTTCAATGGCGGCGCTTATTTCAATAAACGTGGGAATTTTCAATCTGCTTCCGCTTCCTGCGCTGGACGGCGGACGTTTGGTGTTTTTAATTATAGAGGCTATAAGGAAAAAGCCTGTAAGTCCCGAAAAAGAAGGCATGGTTCATTTTGCAGGACTTGCGCTTTTAATGCTGCTTATGCTTTATGTAACGTTCAACGATGTCATAAAGCTTTTCGGCTGACCTGAAAATATAGGGAGTTTGAGTTTAATGAACAGAAAATGCAAGCCTGTCAGGGTGGGAAGTCTCACTCTTGACGGAAGTAAAATATATGTGCAGTCTATGCTGAACGTTCCTGCCGAGTGTATAGAAAAGAGCGTGAATCAGGCGTGCGAGCTTGAAAAAGCAGGCTGTGATATTGTCAGGGCGGCTATCCCGGACATGGACGCTGTAAAGCTGGTTCCGGCAATAAAAGAGAAAGTGTCCATGCCGTTGGTTGCAGATATTCATTTTGATTATAAGCTTGCCTTGGAGGCTGCCGCTGCGGGCGTTGACAAGATAAGAGTTAATCCGGGAAATATCGGCGGAATGGATCGTGTAAAAGAAGTTGCTTCAGCGTGCAGGACAAAAAACATTCCTATAAGAATAGGTGTAAATTCAGGTTCGCTTGAAAAGGAACTTCTCGCAAAGTACGGTTCGCCGACCGCCGAAGCTTTAGTTGAAAGCGCTTTAAATCATGCAAAAATGCTTGAAGCGGTTGATTTTGACGATATAGTTATTTCTATAAAATCCTCAGATGTTAATACTATGGTTTCAGCTTACAGGCTTCTTGCTTCAAAATGCAGTTATCCGCTTCATCTGGGAGTTACCGAAGCGGGAACCGAGCGAATGGGACTTATAAAATCATCAATAGGAATAGGCTCGCTTCTGCTTGACGGAATAGGAGAAACGATAAGAGTTTCTCTGACAGATGAACCTGTGAAAGAAGTATATGCGGCCAAAGACATTTTAAAAGCCGTAAATAAAGGCAGCGGAGTGAAGCTTGTTTCCTGCCCGACCTGCGGAAGAACCAAGATTGACCTGATAAGCCTGGCAAAAAAGGTAGAGGACAGGGTAAAGGATATAGACAAGGATATTACAGTTGCAGTCATGGGATGCGTAGTAAACGGACCGGGTGAAGCCCGTGAAGCGGATATAGGAATTGCAGGCGGCGACGGAAAAGCCGTTTTGTTTAAAAAGGGCGAAATGCTCTGCACCGTAGATGAGGCAGAGGCAATAGACAGATTATTTGAAGAGATAGACAAATTAAAATAACGGAGAATATAATGGAACAGCACTATTTAGGGAATTTTTTTGAAGAGTATAAAAATATAATACCGTCTGATATGACGGACGGCAGAATAATAAAGCTTACTCTGCTTGAGAATAATAACAAGATGGCTCTTACCGTGGCTTTTGACAAGCTTATAAGCTATGATGAAGCGAAGAAGTTTGAAGCTGATTTGAAAACGGCGCTGTGTATTAAAAGCGTTGTCTTGAATATAAAGTATACTCCCGATATGTTCTGTGCGGAATATTTCGGTGAGATAATCAAATTCCTGAAAGACAGGTTTTCGGTTGTGAACGGTTTTCTGGACAATGCGGGTATTGCATTTGACAGTGAATCATGCGAGCTTAGAATTGAATTGAAATCAGGCGGTTATCATCTTTTAGAGAAAGCCGGAATTGAAAATTCCATCAGGAATATTGTTTTCGACCTTTTTTCAATAAACGTCAAGCCGGTTTTTGAGGGAGTTCTCACAACGGACAAAGAGGCTCATGAAAAATCATATCATGACGCAGTTGCGAGTATTCCTCTGCCTGAGCCGCCTGCGCCGAAGCCTTCTTCATCTGATTCTATTAACAAGAGCTTTTCTGTTTATGACATAGATTTTGCAGAGAGTTATCTTGACGGAAGCGGAGCTAAGCTTGTTATGGGCAGAACCATTAAGCCTGCGGACAAGCTCACATCACTTAAGGATTTAAATACGGACAGTTCTTTCTCGACAATCTGGGGAGATGTTTTTGAAATCAGCACAAGAGAAACTAAATCGGGATTGCTTATAGCGGTTATGTTTATAACCGATTATACAAATTCATGTGCGGTCAAGCTTATAGGTTCTCCGAATAAAAGGTCAAAGCTGAACAAGGACGTTCTTGAAGCAATTATCGGCGAAATCAAAAAGGGAACGACTGTTGTTTTGACAGGTTCTCTGAGCGAGGACGATTATGACCACAAGGAATATTTTATTCCGAACGATATAATGACTATACATAGAAACTTGAAAACGGATAAAAGCGAAGTTAAGAGAGTAGAGCTGCACTGCCATACAAATATGTCGGCAATGGACGCGGTTTCACCTGCCGATAAGATTGTGAATAAAGCCTTTTCATGGGGGCATAAGGCAATAGCTATTACCGACCACGGCGTTATGCAGGGCTGTCCCGACGCAATGTATGCTGTTGACAGAATAAGAAAAAACGGCGGCGACTTCAAGCTTATTTACGGTGTTGAAGCGTATCAGGTGAACAGCGATACCTTAGACCAGAGTTCTATCAAAAAGCCTTATCATCAGATTATACTTGCAAAAAACAAGGTCGGGCTTAAAAACCTTTACAAGCTTGTATCCGATTCCAACCTGAAATATTTTTATAAAAGACCAAGAATTCCAAAGCAGGAGCTTATAAAGCACAGAGAGGGACTTATTGTCGGAAGCGCCTGCGAGATGGGCGAGCTTATTCAGAATTATTTAGAAGGCAAATCTCATGAAGAGCTTGCGGAGATTGCTAAGTTTTATGACTATCTTGAAATTCAGCCGATAGGCAACAACAGGTTCATGCTAAGAAGCGAGCGTGACGTTTATAAAAACATCAAGACGGAAGAACAATTAAAAGAGATAAATAAATTTGTCGTCAATCTGGGCGATGAGCTGGGAATACCTGTTGTCGCTACCGGCGACGTTCACTTTCTTGAGGAGGGCGACGCTATATTCCGAGCGATATTGCAGGCAGGTCAGGGCTATCCCGACGCAGATTTTCAGGCGCCGCTGTATCTTAAAACAACGGATGAAATGCTTGAAGAATTTTCCGAATATCTCGGCGAAGATAAGGCTTATGAGGTAGTTGTTACAAATTCAAATAAAATTGCAGATATGACCGATTCCGAGTTGAGAGCTTTTCCAAAGGGAACATTTACCCCGAGTATTGACGGCGCCGAGGAGGAGCTTTCCGAAATATGCTGGAACAAAGCTAAGGAAATATACGGCGACCCTGTTCCTCAGATAGTAAACGACAGACTAAAGCGTGAGCTTGATTCCATTATCAAGCATGGATTCGCCGTGCTGTATATTATCGCGCAGAAGCTTGTGGCAAATTCCGTTGAGAACGGGTATCAGGTAGGCTCGAGAGGTTCTGTAGGTTCGTCGTTTGTGGCTTCCATGGCGGGAATTTCTGAAGTTAATCCTCTTGTGCCGCACTATGTTTGTCCGAAATGCAAGCACAGCGAATTTATAACCGATGGTACGGTAGGTTCAGGTTTTGATTTGCCGCCTAAGGCTTGTCCTGAATGCGGTGCGGACATGAACCGTGACGGTCATGATATACCGTTTGAAACCTTTCTTGGCTTCCACGGGGATAAGTCCCCTGATATAGATTTGAACTTTTCGGGAGAGTACCAGTCCAAAGCTCACAAATACACGGAAGAGCTATTCGGCGCTGACCATGTTTTCAAGGCGGGAACGATTTCGGGAGTTGCTGACAAAACCGCTTACGGATATGTGATGAAGTATCTTGACGAGCGTGGAAGAACTGCAAACCCTGCCGAGATTCAGCGTCTTGTGAACGGCTGTACCGGAATCAAGAGAACGACAGGTCAGCACCCCGGCGGAATGGTAGTTATCCCGGCGGAATATGATGTGTATGATTTTACGCCTGTTCAGCACCCTGCCGAGAAAACGGACAGCGATATAGTCACTACTCACTTTGATTTTAACTCGCTTCATGATACCATACTCAAGCTTGACGAGTTGGGACACGATGTTCCTACTCTTTATAAGCATTTGGAGGATATGACCGACTGCAAGGTAACGGAAATACCTATGTCGGACGATAAGGTTTATTCGCTTTTCACATCGACCGAAGCCTTGGGCGTTACTCAGGAACAGATTTTCGTTGAAACAGGAACGCTGGGTATTCCCGAAATGGGAACGCCGTTTGTAAGGCAGATGCTTCTGGATGCAAGGCCTAAAAACTTTTCCGATTTGCTTCAGATTTCAGGTCTTTCGCATGGTACTGACGTTTGGCTTGGAAACGCTCAGGAGCTTATTAAGAACGGCGTATGCGACATTTCTCAGGTTATCGGAACCCGTGACAGCATTATGACAAAGCTTATTTATTACGGAGTTGATCCGTCGATGTCCTTTAAGATAATGGAAATCACCAGAAAGGGTAACGCTCCTAAGCTTCTGACTGAAGAAATGAAGCAGGAAATGAGAAACCACGGGGTTCCCGAATGGTTTATAGACAGTTGTCTGAAAATTAAATATATGTTCCCGAAGGCTCACGCAGCAGCTTATGTGACGGCGGCTATTCGGCTTTGCTGGTTTAAGGTTTATAAGCCGCTTGAGTTTTACGCTGCTATATTTACCGTCCGCGGCGAGGACTTTGACGCCGAAACTGCAATTAAAGGCGAAGCGGCGGTAAAGCACAAAATTCAGGAGCTGAAATTAAAAGGGGACAAAACGGCTAAAGAAGAGGGAACCCTCGATACGCTTCTTCTTATTAACGAGATGATTTCAAGGGGATTTGAGTTTCTTCCTATCGATATTTTTAAATCTCACTCTACCGTTTATAAAATCGAGGATGGAAAGCTTAGGCTTCCTTTCTGTTCAATAAACGGCGTAGGCACGGCGGCTTCAAATAGTATTTATGAGAAGGCACAGAACGGCGATTTCATATCAATAGAGGAATTTGCAAACCAGAGCGGCGTTTCAAAGACAATTATAGAAACTCTTAAGGAATTAAACGCTTTTGGAGATATTCCCGAAAGCAATCAGTTCTCTTTATTCAGTATGTAAAGGTTAAGACAGAACTGCACTTTGTAAATGAATTATGAACTTTATTCCGGCGCTGTTGACAATGCTGATTTGCTGTGATATTATGCTAATAAATTAGTGTGTTACTACTTTAGCTAGATAAAGTATTTAGAAGGGAAGAAAAACATTCAATGAAAAGATATGACCTGATAACTCCTGAGGGAACGAAAGATTTGCTTTTTGACGAATGTCTTTCGATAAGAGCGGTTGAAAATAAATTGGCGGACATCTTTACGTCGCACGGATACAGCGAGGTTGTAACGACCGGGTTAGAGTTTTACGATGTTTTTGACAGCGGCTCGAGGAAAATCCCGCAGGAGAAGCTGTATAAAGCGGTTGATACAAAGGGCAGGCTTATTGTTATGCGTCCCGATTCAACAATACCTATTGCAAGACTTGTCGCAACGCGGCTTAAGGACGCTGAAATGCCTCTGCGTTTGTATTATATTCAGACAATGTATGAAAACAACGCTCTCCTTAAGGGACATTCGGACGAGATAGTTCAGGCAGGAATAGAGCTTATAGGATCAGATTCAAGAAAAGCGGATTTTGAGGTTCTTTCGGCGGCTATGGAAACCTTAACGGCGTTTGAGGATGATAAGTTCCGCTTGGAGATAGGAACGATAGGATTTTTCAAAGAGCTTATTTCAAAGCTTGACATAAATGAGCAGACAGCCGAGGAAATAAGATATTTGATAATCAATAAAAACTATCCGGCATTAAACGATCTTCTTGACGGAATAGGGGACAACGAAGCTACAAGAGCGCTAAAACAGCTTCCCCGTCTGTTTGGAGGGGAAGAGGTATTTGAAAGAGCTTCAAAGCTCTTTTGCGATGAAAAAATAGAAAAGATTTTATCCGACTTGAAATATGTTTATAAATCCTTGTCGGAGCTTGGCTACGAGGGCAAGATAATAGTTGATCTGGGAACTGTCAACAGAGTAGACTATTATACGGGAATAGTTTTCAGAGGATATTTAGAGGGAATAGGCGAACCGGTTTTATCGGGCGGAAGATACAACAAGCTGATTTCCGAGTTTGGTTTTGACGCTGCGGCTACAGGCTTTGGAATAAACGTGAACGCAGTTTCTTCATTCTTGTTGAAAAGCGATAACCCGCCTGAAACAAAGGTTGCAGACGCTATAGTATTCGGCGACAAGGATAATGTGCTAAAAGCAATAGCATATTCAAACGCTGTTGCCAAAAGCGGAATAACGGTTGAAAACTCGCTTTTTGAAACCTTAGAGGAAACTAAAAGCTATGCATTAAAAAAAGGTATTTCCAAGCTTTATATAGTATCCGAAGATGTAAAAGAAATAAATTTATGATATATTTTAAGGAGGGTAAGCTCTTTTCGGAGCGTTTATAAATATGAATAAACCTATCAGAATAGCCCTGACAAAGGGCAGGCTTGAAAAGGACACTATAGGATTGTTAGAGAAAATCGGGTTTGACTGCACGTCTGTAAGAGAAAAGGGGAGAAAGCTTATACTTTTGATCCCCGACGCTAACCTAGAGGTAGTTCTCGCTAAAGCAAACGATGTAATCACATATGTTGAGCATGGCGTATGCGATATGGGCGTTGTGGGAAAAGACACAATCATGGAAATGGGCGGCTCTTTTTTTGAGCTTGTCGATCTCGGCTTCGGTAAGTGCAGGTTTGCTCTGGCGGCAAAGAAAGGTTCGAGCTTTTACGGAGGGTACGATGTAAAAACGATAGCTACGAAATACCCGAATGTAGCAAGGTCATATTTTGAAACCAAGGGAATGGATTTAGAAATCGTCAAGATCGAAGGCTCGGTAGAGCTTGCTCCGCTTTTGGAGCTTTCAGACGGTATAGTCGACATAGTTGAAACGGGTACTACCTTAAAGGAAAACGGTCTGGAGGTTATAGAGGATATAGCGACGATTTCAGCCAGACTTATAGTCAATACGGTCAGCATGAAGTTAAGACAAGAAGAAATCGAGAAGCTGATTTCACTTGTAGAAAAGAACATATAGAGTATGAGCATGAAAGGAGTAAAATCACATGAGTATTAAAACTATTTACGCAAACGGAAAAGATGAAATTGAGTTTTTAAAACAGGTTTCCGACCGAAACGGTGAAACAGATAAAAAAGTTACTGTGATAGTCAGTGAAATTATCGACGCAGTTAAGACAGGCGGTGATAAGACTGTAAACGAATATACAGTTAAATTTGACGGTAAGTCTCCCGAGTATTATGAGGTTCCGAGAGATGTTATCAATGACGCTTTGACGGAGGCTGACCCTAAATTTGTTGAAGCTCTTTTAAATGCACAGGAGAATATAGCTGAATTTCACAACAGACAGAAGTCTCAGAGCTTTATTGATACAAAGGACAACGGTGTTATTTTAGGGCAGAGAGTAAGAGGATTAGAGCGTGTAGGTCTTTATGTTCCGGGAGGAACGGCGGCATTGTCGTCGAGCGTTTTGATGACAGCTATTCCTGCAAAGATTGCAGGAGTTAAAGAGATAATAATGGTTACTCCTCCTAATAAAAACGGAAAGCCTAACAAGGATATTCTGATAGCAGCGGCAATATGCGGAGTGGACAGAATTTTCTTAGCAGGCGGAGCTCAGGCTATTGCTGCACTGGCATTCGGAACTGAGGAAATTCCCAAGGTCGATAAGATTGTAGGACCGGGAAATATATTTGTTGCAACCGCAAAGAAAGTTCTTTACGGAACGGTTGATATTGACATGATAGCAGGACCCAGCGATATATTGGTGCTTGCAGATGAAAATGCAAATCCAAAATTTGTTGCGGCGGATTTGATGAGCCAGGCAGAGCACGATAAAATCGCTTCGGCTATTTTGGTTACAACAAGTGAAAAGCTTGCAAACGATGTAGCCAAAGAGCTTGACCGTCAGATTAAAGAGCTTTCAAGAAAAGAAATAATTGATGAGTCGCTTACAAATTTCGGAGCAATAATTATCTGCGATACAAAGGAAAAAGCAATTCAGCTTGCAAACAAGTTAGCTCCCGAACACTTAGAGGTTTTGTTTGAAAATCCGATTGAATATGTCGGAAAACTTAATAACGCAGGTTCTATATTTTTGGGTTCATATGCTCCCGAGCCGTTAGGAGATTATTATGCAGGACCTAACCATGTTTTGCCTACTAACGGAACAGCAAGGTTTTTCTCTCCGCTTTCTGTAAACAGCTTTGAAAAGCGTTCAAGCTTTATATATTACACAGAGGACGCATTAAGAGATGCAAAGGACGATATTGTTTTGATTGCTGAAAGTGAGAAGCTAACAGCTCACGCTAATTCAATTAAAGTAAGATTTGAATAAAGGAAAGTTTAAAAATAAATTTTCCATGTTGACAAAGGCTTGGTGATTGAAATGAGAAATTGGGAAAAGAATATAAGAAAAGTCGAGCCTTATGTTCCGGGAGAACAGCCAAAGGAAAAGGATATAATAAAGCTTAATACCAATGAGAATCCTTATCCGCCTGCAAAGGGCGTTCAGAATGTTTTGAATAATTTCAATGCGGATGATTTAAGACTTTACCCCGACCCTGAATCGGAGAGGCTTATCGAAGCCTTGGCTGAAAGATATGATGTATTGCCATCGCAGATTTTTGTCGGAGTGGGTTCGGACGATGTGCTTTCTATGGCTTTTATGACGTTCTTTAATTCTGATAAGCCTGTTGTTTTTCCCAATATAACCTATTCGTTTTACGACGTCTGGGCGGAGGTTTATAATATACCCTATAAAACAATTCCGCTTGATGAAAACCTTTCAATAAATGAAAAGGATTATAACTGCGAAAACGGAGGAGTAATTTTCCCGAACCCTAACGCTCCTACGGGAGTTTATGAAAGCCTTGACAAGGTTGAAGAAATAATAAAGGCAAACCGGGATGTTGTGGTTATAATAGATGAAGCCTATATAGATTTCGGAGGGGAAAGCTGTATACCTCTTTTGAAGAAATACGGCAATCTGCTTGTCGTTCAGACCTTTTCAAAATCACGCTCAATGGCAGGTGCAAGAATTGGTTTTGCAATAGGAAGCGAAAAGCTTATAAAGTATCTTAATGACGTTAAGTTTTCTGTTAATTCTTATACTATGAATTGCCTTACTCAGAAAATCGGAGTAGAAGCGGTTTTAGATGAAGACTACTTTAAGAAAACAGTAAACAGGATAATTTCGACAAGAGAAAATGCAAAAATAAAGTTAAAAGAGCTGGGCTTTGATTTTCCTGATTCTAAGAGCAATTTTATTTTCGCTTCTCATAAGAGTATTCCTGCGAAAGTAACTTTTGAGGAGCTTAAAAAGAGAAAGATTTTCGTCAGGTACTGGAATAAGCCCGGAATAGATAATTATCTTAGGATAACAATAGGCACTGACGAAGAAATGGAAAAGCTTTATAAAGCCATTGAAGATATTTTAGAGAAACGGAGAAGAAATTATGAGAACAGCTGAGATTTCAAGAAAGACAAAAGAAACTGATATTAATGTGTTTGTAAAGCTTGACGGCGAGGGAAAGGTAAATGTCGATACGGGGATTGGATTTTTCGATCATATGCTGACGGCTTTCGGAGTTCATTCGGGAATTGATATGCAGATTAATGTGACGGGCGATTTGCACGTTGACGGACATCACACAGTCGAGGATACGGGAATTGTGCTGGGGCAGGCGATTGCAAAAGCGCTGGGCGATAAGTCGGGAATTGCAAGATACGGAAGCGCTTATATTCCGATGGACGAAGCCTTGGGCTTTTGTTCTCTCGATATAAGCGGTAGGCCGTTTCTTGTGTTTAACGCAGAATTTAACGATGAGAAAATAGGAGAGCTTGAAGCTTGTCTTGTTGAGGAATTTTTCAGGGCGTTTGCCTTTAACTCGGGGATAACTTTGCATATATCCGAGGTTTACGGAAGCAATGACCACCATATCTGCGAGGCTATGTTCAAAGCGTTGGCTCATGCTTTTAAGAAAGCTGTTTGTGAAAATAAGAGCGGAGAGGTTTTGTCCACAAAGGGAGTGTTATAAGTGATAGCTATTATAGATTACGGAGCAGGGAATATCTTCAGCGTAAAAAATGCACTTGATATGCTGGGGATTGAAAGCGTTCTGACTAAGGAAAGATCGGTTATTGAGTCCTCAGAAGCTATTATTCTTCCCGGGGTAGGGGCTTTTTCCTGGGCGATGAGCGAGCTAAAAAAAAGCTGTCTTATTGAAACCTTGAAGCACGAAGCTTCAAAAAAACCTTTTTTAGGAATCTGCCTTGGTATGCAGCTTCTTTTTGAAAAGGGATATGAGTTTGAAGAATGTGACGGCTTAGGGTTAATATCCGGCAAAGTAGATAAAATAGACGAGCCTGATTTGATAATTCCTCACATGGGCTGGAACAAGCTTGAGTATAATATAAAGAGCTGCCCGTTGTTTGAGGGGCTGCCGGGAAACGATTATGTGTATTTTGTACATTCCTATAAGGCTTATTGTGATGATAAGAATGTAGCGGCGTTTTGTGAGTACGGCGATAAAGTTCCGGCTCTTGTCTGGAACGGCAGGTTTGTTTACGGAGCGCAGTTCCATCCTGAAAAGAGCGGAAAAATCGGACTTAAAATTCTGCAGAACTTCTGTCGAACCGCCGACGGCTCCGCTGCCTTTGGAAAGTAAGATTGATGTTACATACAGTATAACGGCAGGCTATACATAGCAGAAACTTGTAATAGGAAAAGCTAAAAGCTTTGGTTTGCCGCAAGAACGGAGGGTTAAAATGCTTGCAAAAAGAATTATTCCCTGTCTTGACGTGAGAAACGGACAGGTGGTAAAGGGAGTAAATTTTGAGGGTGTAAAAGACGTAGGCGATCCTGTTGAGTTTGCATACGACTATAATATGCAGGGAGCGGACGAGCTTGTCTTTTATGATATAACAGCTTCCCATGAGGGCAGAGGAGCAATGCTTGACGTTGTAAGAAACACTGCGAAAAAGGTGTTTATTCCGCTGACTGTCGGCGGAGGAATCAAAACTATAGACGATTTCAGAGAAACCTTGAGAGCGGGGGCAGACAAGGTTTCTGTTAATTCGCAGGCGGTACAGAATCCATATCTTATAAAAGAAGCGGCGGATATTTTCGGAAGTCAGTGCGTGGTAGTCGGAATAGACGCAAAAAAAGTATCGAATGGCAAATGGACCGTCTATATCAACGGCGGAAGAATAGATTATAAGCTTGACCTTATCGAGTGGGTTAAGAAAATTGAAGAGCTTGGCGCAGGGGAGATTTGTCTGAACTCAATAGACACGGACGGAGTTCGCGGCGGATATGATATAGAGATGCTTAACGCAGTTTGTGAAGCCGTTAAAATTCCTGTTATAGCGTCGGGCGGCTGCGGAAAGCTTGAGGATTTTGCTGAAGCATTTGAAAAAACCAATTGCTCGGCAGCACTTGCGGCGTCGCTTTTTCACTTCAAAGAGCTGACGGTAGGCGAGGTCAAGTCTTATCTTAAAATCAAGGGTGTTGCAATAAGAGATGTGGGGGATAATTTAACTCCGAGGCTGTTTTAGGTGATAATAAATGGGTAAAATAAAAATAGATATAAATAATCTGGATAAGTATTTTGCAAAGTCTGAGCTTGTTCCGGCGATTGCTTTTGACGTTAAGACAAAAACGGTTTTAATGCTTGCCTATATGAACAGGGAAAGCTTAAAGAAAACTCTTGAAACGGGTTACACATGGTATTGGAGCCGTTCAAGAGGCGAGCTTTGGAACAAAGGAGCAACAAGCGGACATTTGCAAAGGGTAGTTTCGATTTACAGCGACTGCGACGACGATACATTGCTTTTGAATGTCGAGCAGACAGGGGCTGCGTGTCACACAGGTTCATATAGCTGTTTTTTCAATGAAATGTACAGGGAGGAAGAATAAGTGACGGTTTATGAGGAGATTTTTGAGGTAATAAAGCAAAGGAAAGAAGCCTATCTTAATGGTGAAGCGCAGGAGAACTCCTATACAGCTTATCTTTTTGACAAGGGAGTGGATAAAATCTGCAAAAAGGTCGGAGAGGAAGCAACTGAAACGGTTATTGCCGCAAAAAACGGCGATAACAACGAGCTTAAAAACGAGATTAACGATCTCTTGTATCATGTAATGGTTCTTTGTGTAAATCAAGGGCTTGAATGGTCGGAGATAGAAAAGGTTCTGGAAGAAAGAAACGAGAAAATCGGAAATTTAAAGACCTTTCACACAGTAGATAAAAACACATAGATTTTGTAATAAAAAGAAACCTCTCAATGCCGTTTAAGCAAAGAGAGGTTTTTTCTTTTAGCTTTCCGAAGCTGTTTCTTCTTCTTCAGATATTTGCTCATAAGTTTTGTGAGAGTTCAGCATTTCCGTTTCTTCCAGAGATCTTGGGAAGAATTCGTTCGTTGGGAATTTGATTTTGTCGAACAACTCGCAGGGGGAATCTGTAGTTGTAGAACATTCTTTGCTTGGTATGCAGTAGTCGTATGCAGGAACAAGTATCGGCACAGGACGTGACAGCTGGACTATGGAAAACAGTCCTATAGTTATGTAAGCAGTTTTTGCTATTTGATTTTGCTGCACGCTCTCTGCGTTTTCCGAATCACTTTCGCACGGAACCGGACATTCGCAGCGTTTGTAATGCGGATGTTTAGGTATCAGCTTGCAGTCGAGAGAAATAGGTTCGACAACGCTGACGGTTGCTCTGGGAAGCGTCTGTGTAAAGCAGCCTGACGGAGCCGGCTCTGCCGTTTCATCGGATGAGAAGTATTTGGTGTTTCCGTCGCCGCCGTAAAGAATAACCTTTTTGCTGAAGGTTGTTATTCCGTGAAGTGTTTTTGACGGCAGTGAAACATTTATAAACGCTTCGATTTCAACATTGAAGGTATAAGTAAGATCTACTGAAAAGAAACCTTTGTTGAAAGGAACAGGTTCGATGTCGAAAACCGTATTGACTACTTCAACGTTTTTGCATTTTATAAACGACGAGTTTCTTATTATATCCTGATCTTCCGATGTGCAGAACATGACCTCTAAGTCTTCAATGCAATCCTTATCGGAACAGCTGTCGAAGATTCTCATCGCTTCAATACATACTGCTTCCTTGAATGCGGCTGAATTGCTGTTTAATTCACTCATATAAGTTTTCCTCCTTTAAATATTTTTGAAGTTTTTGGCTTCTATATATCTTATTCAGCAATCTTTATTTTGTGAATAAACAAAAATAAATAGCTTTAACCTAACAAAAAGAAATAATCATTATACAAGCATATATTTTCATATAATTAACGGGAGATTTTATTAAACGAGAAAAGGGTGTGTCGGTATGCTTTGCCAATTTACAGAGCTTAAAAACAAAGAGGTCATTAATGTGACTACGGGATTAAAGCTGGGATATGTAGATGATATTGAAATAAACACGGAAAATTCCGAGATAGTGAATATGATTGTTTACGGACGTCCCAGATTCTTCGGTTTATTCGGTCATGAGGAGGATATAATGATAAGCTTTGATAATATTCAGCTTATCGGTGAGGATACTATTTTGGTTTCTTTTCAGAATAGTACAATTTGCACAAAAACAAAAGGAATAAAAGTCGAAAATTTGTTTAAATAGATTTTTGATTGATTCTTGTAATGAAGTGAAAAAAATGGTATAATACTTAAGCAATTCGCACGCTTATCATTTGCATAAGGTTCCTGAACTGTGTCAGGTAGTATGCAAGCTAAGGTAATGCGGAGGGTGTCTGGCTTTCAGACAAATAAAAACCAATTAATTAAGGAGGAACTACCATGGGAGTAGTATCAATGAAACAGCTTCTTGAAGCAGGTGTGCATTTCGGTCACCAGACAAGAAGATGGAATCCGAAAATGGCGCCGTACATTTTCACAGAAAGAAACGGAATTTATATTATCGACCTTCAAAAGACGGTTAAAAAGCTTGAAGAAGCTTATATGTTTATCCGTGAGCTTTCGGAAAACGGAGAGGAAATTCTTTTTGTAGGTACAAAGAAGCAGGCTGCTGATTCGGTTAAGGAAGAAGCTTTAAGAGCAGAAGCGCATTATGTAAACGCAAGATGGCTCGGCGGTATGATGACTAACTTCAGAACCATCAAGCAGAGAATCAAGAGGCTTGAACAGCTTAATCAGATGAAAGAGGACGGAACATTTGATTTGCTGCCTAAGAAAGAGGTTATCAAGCTAAATCTTGAAATAGAAAGGCTTGAAAAGTTCATGGGCGGAATCAAGAATATGAACAAGCTTCCCGGAGCTTTGTTTGTAGTTGATCCAAGAAAAGAAAGAATCGCTGTTTTAGAAGCTAAGAAGCTAGGAATTCCTGTTGTAGCTATCGTGGATACAAACTGTGATCCTGACGATATTGACTATGTTATCCCCGGAAACGACGATGCTATCAGAGCTGTAAAGTTGATTGCAGGAGCAATGGCTGACGCTGTTATTGAAGGCAGACAGGGCGAACAGAACGCCGAGGCGGAATCTTCTGAAGAACAACCGACAGAAAATGAAGAAACAGAAGAGGCTGCTGAAGAAGCTACAGAGGTTGAAGAAACAACTGAAGCAGCAGAGTAATTTAAGGAAAATATTAAAAATAAAAGGCAGGGTAATATCCTGCCTTAATCGTATAATTAATAGGAGGATATTAAAATGGCTAATATTACAGCTAAAGACGTTGCAGAGCTCAGAAAGCAGACGGGCGTCGGAATTATGGATTGCAAGAAGGCTTTAACGGAAGCTGACGGAGATACAGAAAAGGCTATCCTTATTCTTCGTGAAAAGGGACTTGCTACACAGGCCAAAAAGGCAGGAAGAACTGCTTCTGAGGGAATTGTTACCGCTGTTGTTAAGGACGGCGTAGGCGTTGTTGTAGAGGTAAACTCTGAAACGGACTTCGTTGCTCAGAACGATCAGTTTAAGGCGTTTGTTAATACTGTTGCAGATACGATTATCGAAAGTAATCCTGCAGACATAGACGCATTGCTGGCTACAAAAGCAAGCGGAAGCGACCTGACCGTTAAGGAGCTTTATGACGAGTTGTTCCTGAAAATCAGAGAGAATATGAGTATTCGCCGGTTTGAAAGATTTGAGGGCATTTTGGTTCCTTATGTTCACGGCGGCGGAAGCATAGGTGTTATGGTTAAGCTTGACACTGACATTGCTCCTGATAATGCTGAAATGCTGGCGGCAGGTAAAGACTGTGCGCTTCAGATTGCAGCTATGAACCCAAGGTATTTAGATGAAGCTTCAGTTCCTGAATCAGCTATTGAAGAAGAAAAGAACATCATGCTTGTTCAGATGAACGAGGATCCTAAGATGTCATCTAAGCCTGAACAGGTTAAGGTTAAGATTGTTGAAGGTAAGATTGGAAAGTTCTACAAGGAAAACTGTCTTCTTGATCAGACCTTCGTTAAGGATGATAAGGTTTCAGTTAAGCAGTATCTTGACAGCGTTGCAAAGGCTCAGGGCGGAAAACTCACAGTTGCAGAGTTTGTAAGATACGAACGCGGCGAAGGAATTGAGAAAAAGCAGGATAACTTCGCTGATGAAGTAGCTTCAATGATGAAGAAGTAATAGTAAAATACTGATCTGATAATTAAAACTGTCGCTTATTTTTTAGCGGCGGTTTTTTTATTATACAAAAATAAAGCCCGATAAAGCAATGCTTATCGGACTTTTATATTTGGCGCGCCAGGAGGGACTCGAACCCCCGACCTACTGGTTCGTAGCCAGTCACTCTATCCGGCTGAGCTACTGGCGCATATAATAAAATTCAACTTAATAATTATATCAAATCAATCTTCCGCTGTCAAGCTTTTTTCCGTAAAATTACCGTTAGCTTCCTTTAACAATGCTAAATGCATTAAAAAACACGCTCTGAATCTAATCAAAGCGTGTTTGCATTTAATAAAACGTATTTGCGGAATCCACAGCGCCGGTATTGTCGCTGTTATAAGAATTATATCCGCTGTCGGATGAATCGGTTGAATATCCGTTTGTGTAAGTGTCCTCTGTAGAGTAGCTTGAATCCGTTTCATCGTCCTCGACAGTAGTGTAACCGTAAATTTGCTGCTGCAATACCCTGATGTTTTCAGTAAAGTCAGGACATAAAACAGAAGCGCCGCGAATAGTTTCGCAGGTGTACGTTCCCTCAGCGGGGATCTGAACTTGCTGACGGTCATAATTCAGATAGGTTGACGCATTAAGCAGATAATATGCGATTTCAGCGTCGGTCAAATCGGTTGAAATCTTTTTAAGAACCTTATTCAGAAGTGAGTTTAGTTCGGTCAGCGAAAGATCTTTTGCTTTATCGGCGATAAGATCTATTACCGTTCTTTGTCTTTGAGTTCTCTCCCAGTCTGAATTACCGACCTTACGCAGTCTTGCATATGCAAGAGCCTGATTTCCGTTCATATGCTTGGTTCCGCCGGTTTTTAAATAATCGGTACCCTGCTCGTTGCCCAGATATTTATTCTGCTCTCCTAAAGGATCGGTCATTCCTATAGCCTCGGCTTTTGAAATTTTTATGTCAAGTCCTCCGATGGTATCTACAATATCAATAAACGAGTAGAAATTCACCTTTAAATATTTATCCACTTTAATACTGAAGTTATCTTCAATGGTCTGTTCTAACAGAGGTATTCCGCCCATTGAGTATGCAGCGTTGATTCTGGTTGCATAATATCCGGGAATCTGCAAATAAATATCTCTCATAAGAGAAGTCGTTGTTACCGTCTGCTTTGCTGTGTTGATGGATATAAGCATTATCACGTCGGTATTGCCGTTTGATTGTTCTGTGTTGTCAACCTCATCTCTCAAATCCTCGCCGACCAGCAGAATATTTGTTACGTCGCTGTCCGAAACAACGTTTGCCGCTGATTTCGCAAGCTTTTCTTTAAGCATTTTTTCATAGTCAACGGCGTCTACGGTATCGTTTGATCCTATATCGCTTTGTCCCGGGTCAAACAGCTTTATTATATTATTACCGCTTCTGTCAAGCATTCCCGTAAAATATGAAAATACCGATATTCCCGCTCCGCAGAGAAGGAAAATAACCCCGAAAACATAGCATAGGATAACGGATATTTTTTTCTTAACGGACCATTTTTGACGTTTGCCTTTTTTATCAGGCTCTTTTGCTTCGACGTCAACAACTTCCGCTTGGCTTTCAGATTCATATGCAGATAATTCTGAATTTGATTTTTCTTCTTTTCTTGCCTGCATAGCGCCTGCTACCAGCTCTGAAAGGGGAATCCCATCTGTTCTCCATTCGTCAGGCTTAGCAGGAGTTAATAGCTTTTCTTTTTCAGACTTTTCAGCCTTGATTTCATTTCCGGCTGAGGCTTTTACTGAACTGCGTTCGCTTCTAGCTTCTTTTATAGCTGCTTTTTGAGCCGGAGAAAGTTTTTTCCCGGAGCTTTCAACAGCGTGTGCGAACAGCTCTGTAATTGTGTTGTCGGTATTGCCGCTTTCTTTGCTTTCTGAAAGATTTTTGCCGGTGTAGTTTTTTTGCTTTTCCAAAGCTTCTATATCATTTTCAGACTGGCGCATATTACTGTTATATGAGTCTTTATTATCATAAAAAGATTTATAATAATCTTTTGCTTTGCCGCCGTCAGATTCAGCGGCGGATTTTTTTATATCAGACTTTGCATTGTCAGAATTATCATGTCTTTTTTTTCTCATTACATCTTTAATAATATCATCTACAGACAAATCGTCTGCTTTTTTATTCTCAGACATATGTACCTCCTTAATTCTAAATAAAATTTAGATTTCAGTCATTATTGTCTATTTTAATCACTTCTGTTTTTGTTATGTAATCAGAAATATATAACTAAGGCAAGATGTTCCCCGCCTTTATAGGCGGCGGGTTCCATTACCCGGTCGGCAATGCCTAGTGACGGGCAAGCCCTTATTGAATTCGAAATGTATTAGTGTTATTATACTACATTTACGAAAGCATTTCAAGCTTTTTATATTTCTTTAGACAATTTAATACGGCTTAAAAGAAAAAACATCTAAAGATTTCTTATTAAAAAGCCATAAATCTGCTTAAACTTCAATGATTATAAATTATTATTATGATAATCAGGTGATAATATTAAAGGTAATTATTTCAATATTACTTAGGCAAGATGTCCCCCGCCTCTATGGGCGGCGGGTTACATTACCCGGTCGGCAATGCCTACCCTTGCTGCGTTGAATGACGGGCAAGCCCTTATTGAAAAAAGCTGCCCTTTTAAGTTTTAAAGGCAGCTTATGTTCAATAATGGTTTACCGAGCCTTTATAATGACGGGCAAGCCCTTATTGAACTCAGTAAGATATTTTTCTGACTGTTAGTCGCAGGATATTTTGTTTAAGCTATATAACTTAGCCAAGATGTCCCCCGCCTCTATAGGCGGCGGGTTCCATTACCCG
>CAZTXS010000006.1:0-88340 GCA_964617585.1 uncultured Ruminococcus sp. | reverse complement strand
GCAAGATGTCCCCCGCCTCTATATGCGGCGGGTTCCATTACCCGTTCAGTAGCGGAATACAATCCTCTACTGAACGGCCGGTAGGCAATGCCGACCCTTGCTGCGTTAAATGACGGACAAGCCCTTATTGAATTTATGCTTTTGAATCAATTAACTTGAATTCAAAACGGCATACCGCTTCCGTGATAACCGCCGTCGCTTCCCATTCCGGGAATTCCGCTGCCCATTCCGCTGAGCATATTTTTCATTTTTCTGCGGTTTGCCTTGCTGCCTTTTCCTCTGCCGATCACGCCAAGCTGTTTCATCATCTTATTCATCTGATCATATTGCTTTAAAAGACGGTTTACGTCCTCGACCTTAGTTCCGCTTCCCGCAGCAATTCTGCGTTTTCTGTTGGGATTTATAATATTTGGTTTTTCACGCTCGGCGGGGGTCATAGATTGAATTATGGCTTCCAGTCTTACAAACTGATTCTCGTCAATGTCCGTGTCTTTAATCTGGTTACCGACGCCGGGGATCATACCTAAAAGTGATTTTATAGATCCCATTTTTTTTATCTGCCTGAGCTGGCTTAAAAGATCGGTCAGGTCAAAGCCTTTTTCCTTAACCTTTTTTGCAAGCTTTTTAGCGTCCTCTTCGTCAACGTTTTCCGAAGCCTTTTCAATAAGCGTAAGCATATCGCCCATGCCTAAAATTCTTGAAGCCATTCTTTCCGGGTGGAAGACCTCGAACTCGTCAAGCTTTTCTCCCGTTCCGACGAACTTTATCGGCTTTCCCGTAACGGCAAGAACCGACAGTGCGGCTCCTCCTCTGGTATCCGAATCAAGCTTTGTCAAAATAACGCTGTCAATTCCCAGAGCATTATCGAAGCTTTCCGCAACGTTTACTGCGTCCTGTCCCATCATAGCGTCAACGACAAGAGCAATCTCGTTCGGTTCGGCTATCTTTTTAATATCTTCAAGCTCTTTCATAAGCTCTTCGTCTATGTGAAGTCTGCCGGCAGTATCAAGAAGAACTAAATCATTGCCGTGATCGTTTGCGTGCTTTAAAGCTTCCTTAACTATTTTTCTCGGATCGGTCCGTCCCATTTCAAAAACGGGAACGCCCGCCTTTTCACCGACAATTTTAAGCTGCTCAATAGCTGCGGGACGGTAAACGTCGCAGGCTACAAGCAATGGACGCTTGTTTTGTTTTTCTTTAAAATATTTTGCGAGCTTTGCAGAATGCGTGGTTTTACCGCTTCCCTGAAGTCCGCACATCATAATTATGCAGGGAGGCTTGTTAGGGAAGTTTATCTTAGCGTTGGATTCGCCCATAAGAGCGACAAGCTCGTCGTTTACTATCTTAATGACCTGCTGGGCAGGGGTAAGGCTGTTTAAAACTTCTTCTCCGACAGCACGCTCTGAAACCTTTGAAACAAAGTCTTTTACGACCTTGTAATTGACGTCGGCTTCAAGCAATGCCATTTTAACCTCACGCATGGCTGTTTTAACATCCGATTCGTTCAGTCTGCCTTTGTTCTTAAGACGCTTGAAAACGCCGTTTAATTTTTCTGAAAGACCTTCAAACGCCATATTGAACCTCCGTTGTTTTAATCTATCTGCGTGTGTTGTTCTTTATAATTTTGAATCCGCTTTCTTTCGGCATATCGGTGTTTTCCTCAATGTCGAAAAGATTGCTGTTCTGGTCTATATATCCGATAATTGCCTCGCTCCGTGCAACGATACCTCTTGTGAAGCTTATAGTTCGGCACTCGTCTATTATAAGCTTGGTTTGTTCTTTAAGATTTTTAATAAACTCATCGTATTTTCTTATCTTTTTAAGGTAGCCGAGCTTATCCTCAAGATCAAATAAGGTTTCCTCTCCTCGCTTTATACTGTCACGCACACCCTGTCTTGTAATACCGAGATTTTCAGCTATCTCAGCAAGCGACAGGTCGTCGAAATAGTAAAGCTCAAGAGCGTTTTTTTGTTTGTCTGTAAGCATATAACCGTAAATATCTATAAGAATGGTTATATCAAGATTTTTAGCCATTGAATGTTCGCCTCATCAGAAAACATAATAAATGTAAAGCAAATAGCCTTTACAAAATACATTATAACCTATGTTTTTTGATTTGTCAAGGGGTAATTTAAAAAATAACAAAAAATAAAACGACAAAGCATTTAAAAACGCTCTGCCGCTTTAATATTTTTTAAATTTACCCAAGCACATCGAAAATTTTTATTGCGATATTGCAGTATAAGAACACCGAGCATGCGTCTACTATGGTTGAGATAAGCGGAGCTGCCATAATTGCAGGGTCAAAATGAAGCTTCTTTGCAATCATCGGAAGCATACAGCCTACAGTTTTGGCAAGTATAACCGTTGCAATGATGGAGATTCCGATTACCAGTCCTAACAAAGCGGAATTTATATCGGCGTCGTTTCGGTAAACAAACCAAATTCTTATTCCGTTTACCGCTGCCAGAATAAAGCTTACTATCAGAGCGATTCTGAACTCTTTAAACATGACCTTAAAAAAGTCCTTGAATTCAATTTCATTCATAGCGAGGCTTCGTATTACAATAGTTGACGACTGAGAACCGCAGTTTCCGCCTGTTCCCGTCAGCATGGGAACGAAGGAAAAGAGTATAGGTATGGAAACCAAAAGGTTTTCATAATGGTTAATTACAGCTCCCGACAGGGTAGCGGAGAGCATCAGGAACAGCAGCCACGGTATTCTGCTTTTAGCGTGTGAAAATACAGAGGTATTGAAATACGACTCGTCGGTAGGGGTCATACCCGCCATCTTCTGAATGTCCTCGGTGGTTTCCTCATGGATAACGTCGATAATATCGTCTACGGTAATAATTCCGACAATTCTGCTCTCATTATCGACAACGGGTATAGCCATAAGGTCGTAGTTACGCATTGTATTTGCAACCTCTTCCTGGTCGTCATGAGTATTGACATAAATGACGTTGGTGTCCATTATTTCTTCTATTTTGGTATCCTCGTCGGCTGTGATTAGGTCAAGAAGCTCTACTGTTCCGATAAGCTTTCTAAACTCTGTCACATAACAGGTATAAATGGTTTCTTTTACAACTCCGACCTGCCTGATTTTATTCATTGCTTCGGAAACGGTCATATCCTTTGCGAAGAATACATACTCAATAGTCATAAGACTTCCTGCGCTGTCGTCAGGATAGTTTAAAACTTCATTGATTCTCTTTCTGGTCTGAGAATCGGTGTTCTTCAATATTCTTGACACAACGTTGGCAGGCATCTCTTCAATCAGGTCGACGGTATCGTCCAGAAACAGCTCGTCTAAAACCTTTCTCAGCTCGTTTTCCGAAAAAGAATTTATAAGCTTTTCCTGAATTTCACTTGTCAGATATGAAAAAATTTCGGAAGCCTCGTCTTTAGGCAGGATTCTGAAAACAAGGGTAAGATCCATGTCGTCGATTTCTTCCATAAGGGAAGCGACGTCATAAGGATTCTGGTCCTTTAAAAATGCCTTGAGTTTTGTGTACTGCTTCTTTTCAATCAGTTCAAGAGCAGTTTCCTGGATTGTTTTTTCATTCATCGGCTTATCCTCCTTAGCTTACAGTTTTGTCAGGAAAGCCGCAGCTTCGCTATATTTTATTACGGACAGTAAAAGTCCGCAATGCAAATAAATGCGTCCCTCGCGGCTTAATGAATTTGTTTGTACTTCCACCGTCCATAATCTCAACTCCTTTAAATAAAAATAATCTTCGTCATAGGCGCGGCGAAAGCTTAAACCAAATCAGAAGATTTAATCATCATAAACTAAGACAGAATATTTAATCGTTATCTGTCAAAGACGTTCAAGCTTCAGCTTCGCAGGGCATGAATTGAGTTTTGCGTTGAAACTGCGTTAGGTCACGCCTTGAATCGACATCACCTGTTGACCAGCTAATAGTGTCTCCACCATTTCGCGGCAGCGTCCCGTATCCCTGTGGTAGCCTCACCTACCGAATTATTTTATTAACAATATTATTATATGTTATACAACGAAAAATGTCAAGACGCTGTGATTACGTTCTTTTGCTTCCAATAAGGGCTTGACCGTCATTCAAAGCGTCAAGCGTCGTCAGTGCCGACCAGCCGGTCAGTAGGGTATTATATCCGCTATTGACCGGGTAATGGAACCCTCCGTCTATAGAAGCGGGGGGGGACATCTTGCCAGCTTATCATAAGGCTATTATTGTCAGAAATTTATTAGGCTATTTTGTACAACTGACATTACATTTGCAACATCCTGCAGAAGATTTATATTTTTTAATAAATTTATTAATATTTCTGTGCTAAATTAGTATTAGAAATAAATAAGTTAAGCACATTCAACAAAAAAATAAACTAAGTTTTTTGTGCAAAAGTCACAAAATTCATGTCTGTATTTACAGCAAATTTATTTCTTATTGAAATTTTTATTGAAAAATGTTATACTTAGTTAAACCGAAATAACATAATTTTATTTGAGAGGAGCGAAAGTTTTTGTTTAAGTCTGATAAACCTATAGTTGCAGTTTGTCTGTCAAAAATACATGACGAAGCACATAAGGATTTTCTGTCCTCTTTGTGTAAAAACGCTGATGAGAATGGATTTTATCTGCATATTTTTAATGTTTTCACCGATCTTTACAACAAAGATAATAATGATTTCGGTGAACAGAGTATTTTTGATCTTATCGATTATAAAAAAATAAAGGCTCTTGTCATTTTGTCTGAAACCATAAAGGATGAAACTGTTTTAAACAGCATTATACAAAAATCCGTAAGTTCTAACGTACCGGTTATATCTGTCGATAAAGAAATTGACGGATGTTATAATGTGCTTTTTGATTACTATTGTATTGAAAAGATAATCGCTCATGTTTTGGAGGTTCATAAATGCACTAAGGTTGCGTTTATGACAGGTATGCGTAATAATGCTTTTTCCGATGAGAGAATAAAAACCTTTAAGCAGGTTATGACCGATCATAATATTCCTGTCCGTGAGGATTGGATTTTATACGGCGACTTTTGGGAATTTCCTGCCAGACTTGCCTGTGAGGAAATGCTTAAAAACAACTCGGAGCTTCCCGAGGCTATAATATGCGCAAACGATTCAATGGCTATTTCGGTATGCTCTACGTTGTCAGATCATGGCATAAAGGTTCCGGATGATGTTATTGTTACCGGATTTGACGGGATTGATTTCGGAAAATACTATACGCCGAGGATAACAACGGCATATAATGATAAATCCAAAGCGGGCAAGGTTGTTTCTGATATTGTCAAGAGGATAATTGACGGCAATCCGCCCGATGAGAAGAAGTTTTATATTGAATATGAGGCTTTGTATTCACAGTCGTGCGGATGTGAAAAGGTTTATTCCAATAATGCAAATGTTCACATTGAAAATCTCTATACTCAGTTAGGAGAATTCAAATTTAACCAGACGTATATTAACGAAATGGTTGTCAATCTGACTGACGGAATAACTATTGACGAAATACCTTATGCAGTTAAGCCGTATTTGATGAAACGTGAATGTGAAAGCATATCCGTATGTCTTAATGCAAAATTCTTTGAAAACTCAGACCTGATTTATATTTCCGGCGACGCTATGCTTAAAAATGATATCATGATGCTTATGTGTCAGTCTGTAAAGGATGATTATAAAGTTCCTTTTACTGAGTTTAAAAGGAAAGATATTCTTCCGAATATGAAGGAAATACAAAACATCAACAATCAGCTTCTGTTTGTGCCTTTACACAGCCAGCAGAAGGTTTTCGGTTATCTCGCAATAGGCTTTGAAATGGAATCGGTTAATTTTCAGCGTTTATATGAGCTGACAATTAATTTTGAACAGGCTCTTGATACTATTTTGAATCAGACGCATCTGATTGCAATGAATAAAAGGCTTAACGACCTCTATTGTCATGATCCGCTGACAGGCGTATATAACCGAAGGGGATTTTTCCAGGAATATGATAAGATTATAAATGACGAAATCGGTAACGATCAATGGCTGTATGTTTTTTCAATCGATATTAATAAACTGAAGTATATAAACGATACTTTCGGACACAATGAGGGAGATTATGCTATAAAAACCATTGCAAGAATCGCTGAAACCTGTGCTGGAAGCGGAGGAATCTGCGCCAGATTCGGGGGAGATGAGTTTGTTGTTGCCATGGCTGATGAGCAGGACGGGAAGAGAGTAAGCGAATTTTCCGAACATTTCAGCAATATGATAAAAGATTTTAACAACCGCCGTTATAAGGAATATGACGTCGGCGCAAGTCTGGGAATTTCCTATGCAAAAATCAATGATAATATAGATATAGACGCTTTGATGTTCAGAGCCGATAAAGAGATGTACATAAAAAAGGCGGAATCAAAAAACTTTCGGGGTTCCAGAAGAGATTAAAAGTTAATTGATTTTCAATAAGGGCTTGCCCGTCATAAACGCATCAAGGGTCGGCATTGCCGACCGGCCGTTCAGAAGGGGATTGAATCCCGCTACTGAACGGGTAATGGAACCTGACTATAGAGGCTGGGGGGGACGTTTTGCCTTAGTTATATTTTAAATTTTTTCGTGAAAGAAGCGAAACAGCAAGGATTAAGTTCTTTGCTGTTTTTTGTTTTTTGCGGTATTTATTTGTGTAAAAATCAAATAATAAGTTCAATAAGGGCTTGCCCGTCATTCAATGCGTCAAGTATCGGCAATGCCGACCGTGTAATGGAACCCGCATATAGAGGCGGCGGACATCTTTCCTAAGTTATAATCTTTTTGCCTTAAAATGATATGTAGATACAGTATGCGGCGCAAGGTTACAATATATTGTGTAAAAGTCGGGTTAAAAAAGCCTGATTTGTTGACTTTTGATATATATTGTTGTATAATACTATCAAGTGTATGTTAGAAAAATAAACCAAAAATTAAAGCAAAATCTGAGAGAAGCAGGTGATGATATTAAATTCTTTTTTAAGCAGTGTTTAAAAATGTTCATACAAAACGTTATATTGCCGCTTGCTTATTTTTTTGCAAAAATAAAACCTGTGAATAAAGGCCTGATGATATTTGCCGACGCTCATCATGACAAATGTCCGGAAAGCATGAGAGAGCTTCTCAAAAGAATAATTAAAGAGAACGAGTTTGAGGTAATTGAGTTTTATCATGACTTCGGAAGCTGTTCGGGTTTTAAAAGTCTTAAATATTCTATCAACTTCATGAAGCTTTATGCAAAATCCGAGTTTGTAATTATCTGCGATAATTTTCTGCCGGTGTCCTCGTGCAGAAAGCGTAAGGGAACCTCGGTGATTCAGCTTTGGCACGGGTGCGGAGCGTTCAAAAAATTCGGCTATGATACTTCGGGGGATATTCCCGAATATTATAAAGGAAACGTTTACAGGAATTATGACGCAGTTACCGTTTCGTCCGAGGAGTGTATTAAACCGTTTTCCACCGCAATGAAGCTTGATGAAAGTGTTTTCAGACCGATCGGCATAAGCCGTACCGACAAATATTTCGACAAGGATTTTATAAGCGATTCGGAAAGGCTTTTTTATGAGGAAAATCCTAACGCTAAAGGCAAAAAGGTAGTCTTATGGGCGCCGACTTTCAGAGGTAATGCGTCTCATCCGTATTTAGTCGGGGACGAAGCCGTTGTAAACTTGGCCGAAAAGCTTGTTGACAGCAGCGAATGGTATTTGGTAACAAAATCTCATCCGCATATGAAAAAGCCGGTTATAGCTGAAACGGAATCTGATCTTCCCACTGAAAGGATATTTCCTGTAACAGATATTCTTATAACCGATTATTCGTCCGTTATATATGAATATGCATTGTTTAAAAAACCGATATTAATATTTGCACCCGATTTGGATGAGTATTCTGCTCAAAGAGGCTTCTATTTGGATATCGAGGATATGCCCGCCGAAATAGTCAGAGATTCGGAAAGTCTGAATTTGCAGGCTGTTAAGGCCGCAGAGGAAAGCTTCAATAAAAAGGCGGCGGAGGAATTTTTAAATAAATATATGACCGCCTGCGATGGAAACGCAACGGATAGGGTTATGGATTTAATTAAAGAATTAAGAGATAAAAATAATAACACATTGTAAAGCCATAAGCTTTGCGTGGAATGGAGGATAATTAATGAAAAACGTATACGGAGTAGTTCTTGCCGGCGGAAAAGGCACCAGAATGGGGAATGTTGAAAAGCCTAAGCAGTTTATGGAGGTAGGCGGTAAGCCTATCATTATTCACACTATTGAAAAATTCGTTGTTTGTCAGGAGTTTGATGAGATTTTGGTTCTTTCTCCGAAGCAGTGGATTAACCATACTCAGGATCTTATAAAGAAATTTATTCCGGTCAGCGATAACGTAGTAGTTTTAGAAGGCGGTGCCACAAGAAACGAAACTATTATGAATTCTATTAAATATATAGACGAGCAGGGCTGTTTGGACGAAGAAACCATTATTGTTACTCATGATTCCGTAAGACCTTTTGTAACGCACAGAATTTTAGAGGAAAACGTCAGATATGCTAAGGAATACGGAGCTTGCGATACGGTAATTCCTGCGACTGATACAATAGTTGAAAGCACAAATAATCAGTTTATAACGGATATTCCCGACAGGTCGAAAATGTATCAGGGACAGACTCCTCAGACATTTAAGGCTCATATGCTCAGAGGGCTTTACAACTCTCTGACGGACGATGAAAAAACGGCTCTTACAGACGCCTGTAAGATTTTAGTTCTGAAGGGCGAGAAGATACATCTTGTGGACGGAGAGGTATTTAATATAAAAATAACCTATCCTTACGACTTGAGAGTGGCCGAATCTCTGTTAGGAGGCGAAAAGTAATATGCTTAATACCGTTTATCAGCTAAAGAAACCCAGACAGCTTGATATATTATTTAAGGATATTACACTCGACGGAAAGCATGTTATAGTCAGACCTACGCATTTGTCGATATGTAATGCTGACCAAAGATACTATCAGGGACTCAGAAGCGAAGAGGTTCTTTCAAAGAAGCTTCCCATGGCGCTTATACACGAGGGAATAGGAAGGGTAGTTTTTGACCCGACAGGCGCCTTTCAAGTCGGCGATGAGGTAGTTATGATACCTAATGTTCCTGAGGAAGTTGACGAAATAATTGCCGAAAACTATCTTAGATCAAGTAAATTCAGAGCAAGCGGCTTCGACGGCTTTTTACAGGAATATATTGAAACTACTGCGGACAGGCTTGTTCTTTTGCCTAAGGGGATAAACAAGACGGTTGCGGCTTTTACCGAAATTGTCAGCGTAAGCTATCATGCAATAGACAGATTCTATAGATTTTCTCATAAAAGAAGAAATAAAATAGGCGTTTGGGGCGACGGGAATTTAGGTTATATAACATCGCTTCTTTTAAAGAGCCTGCATCCTGAAATTAAAATGTATGTGTTCGGAATCAATGAATCAAAGCTTAATGATTTCACCTTTGCAGACGAAACCTATCTGATAAATAAAATTCCCGATGATTTAGAGCTTGACCATGCGTTTGAATGTGTGGGCGGCGGCGCTGCTCACAGAGCTATAAATCAGATTATCGATTATATAAATCCGGAGGGTACTATTTCAATTTTGGGAGTATCCGAGGATTTGGCTCCCATAAATACAAGAATGGTGCTTGAAAAGGGTCTTATTATATTCGGAAGCTCAAGAAGCGGACGGCGTGATTTTGTCGGCTTGATTGAGCTTTATAAGGAAAAACCCGAGGTGGTTTCTTATTTGGAAAATATAGTGGGAACTGTAATGAAGGTTCGGGATGTCAAGGATATTTCCCAAGCCTTTGAAACGGATATTCATAAGCTTATCGGAAAAACGGTTATGATTTGGGAGGAATAGATTAAGGGGTAAATTTTCAGAAAAGGATTATACAGTATGGAGATAAAGCGGTTCTTTTCAAAATATTATAATAAAATAGCTTCAAGGATATATAAATTTGCGACCCTAAAAGTGATATATCCTTTTATATACGCAATTAATAAGAATAAGCCTATAGATAACAAAAAGGTGGTTCTTATTGAAGTCCGTTCTCTTAAGCTGACCGACAGCTATGCGGTTCTGGATAAAAAGCTTAAGGAACGCAGAGATATTAAAATTTCATATCAGCTTCTGGGCGAAACGATACTGGGAGTTTTCGGCTGCCTGAAAAGAGGTATTGCCTGCGTTAAGGATATGAGCAATGCAAAAGCCGTATTTATAACCGACGCCTGTCAGATAACTAGCTGCGTCAACCTTAGAAAAGAAACGAGGCTTATACAGATTTGGCACGCCTGCGGAGCTTTTAAAAAGTTCGGTTTTTCAACGGCTTTGCTAAAATTCGGCGACAGTGAAAAGAGAATGTACAAATATCCGTATTATAAAAACATATCGTATATAACTGTTTCAAGTCCCGAGGTTGTATGGGCGTATGAGGAGGCTATGAACTGCAAAGCGTTTAAAAGCCGTGTCGTACCTGCGGGAGTTTCAAGAACCGATTTGTTCTTTGATAAAGATTTTATAAGCGGCGCCAAGGAAAGAGTTTATTCTGTTTTTCCGAGGGCAAGAGATAAAAAGGTTATACTCTATGCTCCCACGTTTAGGGGGAAGGTAAGACAGGCCAAAACCGGTATGGTTGATATAGAGAAATTTTATGAGACGTTTTCTGACGAATATGTTTTAATAATAAAGCATCACCCTTATGTAAAGAATCCGCCGGAAATAGATGAAAGATACGGTGATTTTGCTTCCGACTTATCAGGCAAGGCCGGGATTGAGGATTTACTTTGTACGGCGGATATATGTATTTCCGATTATTCATCGCTGGTATTTGAGTATTCGCTTTTTGAACGTCCTCTTATATTCTTTGCTTATGATATTGAAGAATATAACGACTGGAGAGGGTTTTATTATGACTATGACGAGCTTACTCCGGGGCCGGTTTTTACCGAAAACGAAGAGATAATAGACTATATAAAAAATATAGATGTGCGATTTGATAAACGTAAGGTAACTATGTTCAGAGATAAATTTATGAGCGCCTGCGACGGTAACGCCACAGAAAGAATAATAGATTTGGCGCTTAATGATTAATGATTAAGGATAACAGAACAATAAGGAGATAAGTTAAATGGTGAAAAGTATTATCAGAGCGTTAAAGTTAAATCATTTATGGTGGAAGCTTAAAAAGCTGTTTCCTATAAAGCAGATTATTAAATACAACAAGAAAAAGAAAAAGGAAAGGCAAAAAATACTCAATAAGCTGCATATGGAGGAGTTTTTACATCATACTCTTCCCGAAGCTTATGCCGGCTGTCTTGATATGCCTGTAGATGAAAATAAAGTAGTTTTTTTAGAACCCAGATATGAAACTATTTCAAACAGCTTTAACGAAGTGTATAATACGCTTGAGAAGAATTATAATTTTGATTTGAAAATATGCTTGCTTCGTGACGTTTTTGTTTCAAAAGAAGAGTATGAGCAAAATTGTATTGATATGGTTAAGGAAGTTGCAACGGCCAAATACGTTTTTTTGGACGAGGCTTCAAGACCGTTCAGCAGCATAAATAAGAGGAAAGAAACAATCGTTACGCAGCTTTGGCATGGCTGCGGAGCTTTCAAAAAATTCGGTTTTTCCACTGCGGATTTGATTTTCGGTTCAAACCGTGAATTTATGGAGAAATATCCGTTCTACGGCAATCTCAATTATGTTACCGTCAGCTCGCCGGAGGTTATTTGGGCTTATGAGGAAGCAATGATGCTTAAGGATAAAGACACTGAGGTTGTTGCAACAGGCGTTTCAAGAACTGACGCATTTTTCAGGGAAAGCACAATAAAGGAAGCGTTTGATAAGCTATATAGTCTTATGCCCTCGGCAAAGGGCAAAAAGGTTATTTTATATGCTCCCACGTTCAGAGGAAGGGTAAGAAAGGCTAAGACGTCAAACGAGATAGATTTAGGTGCGTTCAGCGCAGAGCTTTCTGATGAATATGTATTTTTATTCAAGCACCATCCTATTGTAAAGGTTCTTCCCGAAGTGCCTGAGGAATACAGAAGCTTTGCCTGCGACATGACAAACGACATGACGATAGACGAGCTTTTATGCGTAGCGGACATATGTATCTCGGACTATTCATCGCTTGTATTTGAATATTCGCTTTTTGAGCGCCCTCTTATTTTCTTTGCATACGATATAGAGGAATATCAGGATTGGAGGGGTTTTTATTATAATTATGACGAACTTACTCCGGGTCCTGTTTATAAAACCAATGAAGAGATAATAAACTATATAAAGAATATAGATACTATGTTCGACAAACAGCAGATAACTGATTTTAAAAATAAATTTATGTGTTCCTGCGACGGACACGCTACCGAACGTATCCTTGAACTCACCTTCGGAAACGCATTGGAAACGCATAAAAAATAATAGGGAGGAACGCTTCTTTTTAGGAGCGTATCATGGAATATGAGAAGAATATTAATGAGATCGGGAATGACTCCGTTTAACAGATTTACCCCAAGCAGAGTTATTATAGACAATTCAATTGGCGGAAATTCAGGTAATCTCGTATATGCTTTCAGCGTTTACAGAGCGCTGATGACCGAGGATACAAGAATAACCTCAACGTTTTATAAGCTTGATTTTACCGATTGTGAAATTGAAGAAATCAACGAAACCTTTGACGCTTTTGTTGTACCGCTTGCGGACGCTTTCAGGGACAGCTTTGCAGGTTCCCTAAAAAAATTGGCAAGTATTATAAGGAAGCTCAAAATACCCTGCGTAGTAATAGGCGTAGGATTGAGAGCGCCGTTTGAACCTGATTTAGACAAGGGCTTCGCATTTGACGACGCTGTAAAGGATTTTATGGACGCCGTTTTGGAGAAATCTGCAATAGTGGGAGTAAGAGGTCAGATAACCTCCGATTATTTAACAAAGCTCGGTTATATAGACGGTAAGCATCATATGGTTATAGGTTGTCCGTCTATGTATGCGTTTGGCAGGGATTTGAATATAAGAGATACTAAGATAACTAAAGATTCGCTGGTTTGTATGAACAATTCTGCCATCTCTCCTAAAAACGTTCTTGATTTTCTTGAAAGAAGCAGAAAAGAGTTTTCAAATCTTTATTTCATACCACAGCGGCTTAATGAACTAAAGCTCACTTATTTCGGTATTCCGAACCCTACCGACATTAATAAGCCTAATTATCCACACAGTATTGATCACAGTCTTTATAAAGAGGACAGAGTCAGGTTTTTCATAAATTTCAGGGAATGGAACAGGTTTCTTTCAAAGGCGGATTTCAGTTTCGGAGCGAGAATGCACGGAAATATTGCTTCAGTGATTTCCGGCGCTCCGAGTATCATTATTCCTAAGGACGCCAGAATGAGAGAATTGTCTGAATATCATAACCTTACCCGAGTCAACTCGAATGAAATTAAGAAGGATACGAGCATCTGGGATTTAATTGAAAAGGCTGATTTCAAGGCTCCGCTGAAAAACCAGCATAAGAATTTTGATAATTACAGAAATTTTCTTAACATCAACGGTTTGGATAATATTTTCAGGGATTCTGATAATCCTATAAACACCAGGTTTGACAGAAAGCTTGAAAAGGCGGATTTGCAGCCTTGCGTTACGACATACAATTTATGTAGCGAGGAAGAAAGAATAAGCCGTACGGGCCAGTTTGCAAGATATTCTGACTCGGCTGTTAAAAAGCTTAAAGAGCAGATAAAGGAACAAAACAAGCTGATAAAAGAACAAAACAATATATTGAACAAGAGAAGTGTTAAAACAGCTTTAAAGCTGAGCGAAAAGCTAAGTAAGTTCAGGTCTGAAAAATAAAGAAGAATTCATATTTTAAGCAATTCGCAACATATTGATTTCAGTTTAATTTAATTATTATTTATTTTAAAGCGTTTGTATTATGGAGGAGAAAAGAAAATGAGTTCAAAAGTTCAAGGCAATGAAAGCAGAAGCGCTGCCAGAAAGATAGCTTCCAAGGTCAAGCACAAGGTAAAATCCTTTTTCGATCCTGCGGCGGATTTAAGACCTTTGTGGCTTTTCAATGCCGGGAATTTATTTGCCGGAAATCCCAAGTGGCTTTTCGTATATATTAATAAATATCGAAAGGATATTAAGGCGGTTTGGCTGTGCGATGAAGACGAAACGGTCGAATATATAAACAAGCTTGGATATGAGGCGCGTAACTTTAATTCTGAAATGGCTCATGTTTATGAGCCTAAAGCGAAAGTATATGTTGTTGAACAGGTAAAGGAAACTTTTCCTGTCCGCTTGAATCGGAACGCTGTTATACTGAATCTTTTTCACGGCGTTGGATGCAAATCCATAGAGAGGAAAGTTGATTACGGATTTTTATTTGAAAAGATAGCGAAAAAATATATTAAGCATAACGCCAGATATAAAAATAACCAGCTTTTTTTGGTTACCTCGCCGCTTATGGAGAAGCACTTTAAAGAACAATGCGGAATAGACGACGACAAGGTTATAAGAGCGGGTTATCCGAGATGCGAGTATCAGAAGTATTTTGAAAAGATTGAAACCTACAATCATGATATTCTGGCTGAAAAGGGTATGCCGTCCGATGCAAAAATTGCCGTTTATGCGCCTACCTACCGTGATGCGTCGCCGTTTGATTTCTTCGGTAAGGCAATACCTGATATGTCTGTTTTGCTAAAAAAGCTGAAAGAAAAAAATACTCTTCTTATCTTTAAAATGCATCCGCTTATGGAACGTGACTCTGTTTACGTTCAGGTTAAGGAATATTATAAAGACTGTCCTAATTTTCTTTTCTGGGATAACTCTAAGGACTTTTATGAGATAATGGATAAGATTGATTTGGCGATTGTCGATTATTCGTCTATCTATTATGATTTGCTTGCGGCAGGAGTTAAAAATTTTGTCAGATACATTTTTGATTACGGTCAGGAAAATACTATACGTGACCTTGTGTTTGACCTGCTCGAAATGACCTCAGGTAAAATATGCGGCAGCTTCGAAGAGCTTTTGGATTCATTCGGCTATAAGAATACCAAGGAGGACGAAGCGGACACAAGCCGTATAAATAAGCTTTTTTGGGAGTATGCGGGCAAGGACACATTTGAAAAAATTATAAAACGCACTATGGAGTTTTCGCCGCAGAAAAGGGAACTTCCCGATTTATACTCCTTTGACATATTCGACACTCTTATTTCAAGAAAGGTTTTAAATCCTATTGGAATATTCTATTATGTTAAAGAGAAAATTGAAAAGTCGGATTATGGCTTTCCTGAATTTCTTGTTAAGAAGTATCCTAAAATAAGACAGGAGGCCGAAAAGAACGTAAGAGATTTTTATATAAAAACTCTTTCTCTAAGAGAAAATGAAAGAAGAGAAATTTTCTTTGACGATATATTTGACAGAATTCAGTATGTTTACGGTATAACCGATGAACAGAAGCAACTGTTAAAGGATTTTGAGCTTGAGGCTGAGTATGAAAATTCTATTCCGCTCCCTGAAAAAATAGCTTTTATTGAAGAGCTTCTTGACAGAGGGGATAAGGCGGTACTTGTAAGCGATATGTATTTGCCTAAGAATTTTGTTAAAAAGCTGCTTTACAAGGCTAACCCAGTTTTGGCGGAGCTTCCGCTGTTTTTGTCGTCTGATTACGGCGTGCAGAAAACTACTAAGCTTTTATATCTTGAGGTTTACAAGAGCTTTGAAGAATATAACTTTGCAAATTGGTATCATTTCGGCGATAACAGCTATGCGGACGGAAAACGCCCGAAGCAATTAGGTATAACGGCTAAGGTTCACGGAGTACCTGAATTTAATGAGTATGAAACTGCGATGGTAGAAGAAATAGGCACTTATGATGCGTTTCTTGTTGCGGCCAAGCTTGCCAGATTCAGAGATGAGAATACCAACATAAAGGATTACTATGCATACGCTCATGTTTCAATGTATATGGTTCCTTATGTAAGCTATGCCGTTAAGGACGCCCTTAAAAACGGAATACAGACCTTGTATTTTATATCAAGGGACGGTTATCATCTAAAGAGAATTGCCGACGCAATCATAAAAGCCAAGGGCATTAACATGAAAACTAAATATATCTACGGCTCGAGAAGGGCGTGGAGAGTACCGTCGTTCGTATCTGAAATAGACGAGGAGTTTTTCACAGGCTTCGGAAACTTTTCACAGGTTCAGAGCTACAGCCACCTTCTTGACGCAACCTGTCTGGACGAGGAAACCTTTCAAAAAGAATTTCCTGAGCTTGCTTATCTGAAGGATGTTGAAAGAATCGATCAGCAAACGCTGGATGATATAAAGGTCGTTCTGTCAAATTCAGAAAGGTATAAAAACTATATTCTTAAATATGCCGAACAGGGAAGAAAGATAATCAACGAATATTTCAATCAGGAAATTGATTTCTCAGAAAAATTTGCTTTTGTTGAGTATTGGGGAAGAGGTTACACTCAGGACTGCCATGTTAGAATCATGCAGACTGCTGCCGGCAGGGAGATAGACGTTCCGTATTATTATATGAGAAGCATATATTCTACCGAAGGAGCGAGCATAAAGAAAAACTTTACCACTCACGTTCAATCGCTTATTTTTGTCGAGGCGATTTTTGCAAATATTCCTTATAAGAGCATTGAAGAATATAAGTATGAGGATGGTAAGGTAGTACCCGTTATAGAACCTATAAATTGCGACAGCGAGCTTCAATACTCGTTGGAAAGATTTTTAAAGCAGTTCTGCATAGATTTTTATGACAGCGAAAGCGAATACAAGGATGAAGAAAAATTAGAGAGAGAGCTTTTTGATTTTTCGTTCAATTATTACGCCGAGCATCAGGAAGACGACTTGATATTTACCGAGTGTTTAGGTCCTTTGGTTGACTCTGTGGGAACTTACGGAGATAAGAGAGAGTTTGCTCCGCCGCTTTCCAAGCAGATGCTTGATGATTTAAGGGACGGAATTCCAATAGGGAAGCTGACCTACTCGCTTCCTATAACGTTAAATCGTTCCTCTGAAAAGGACATTGCCGAATATGAGCGTATCGTACAGTCTTTTGAAGACGAAAAGGAGGAAAAACGTTTAGCGAAGAGAAAAGATAAATCAGACGTTAAGGAAATAGAGTTCAAAAAGATATATAATAAGTTTGTATGGGATAAACGAGTATACAATAATATGTATAAAAAGCTTTGCATAACGAACTCGGTTATTCCGAAAAGCGTTTTAATATTCGATCCCTTTACAAGGGGAGTGGACTTAAAGCCGGAGCTTTATTCGTTGTATAAAGAGCTGTCAAAGGTTGAAGGAATAACGATAAACTATTTCGTAAACAAAAAGCCTTATACCGAAAGCACCTTTAAGCTTTTTGCAAAAAGCGAAGTAATTATAATAAGAGAGCAAATAGATATTATAAGTATGCTCGATATCAGACCCGAAACTAAAATCGTACAGCTTTGGCAGTGCGCATTTCCTTCCGCAAGCTTCGGGTATATGAGAAACCTCTCGGGAATGGGAACGTATGAAAGAAAGCTGTTCGAGCTTAGGGAAAACGTAAAGTATTCTTGTGTAGCGACAGCGTCCGAAGCGCTGACCGAGATATTTAAAAAATCTCTAAGGCATACCGATCCGTCGGATATTATCCCCATCGGAAGCGTATGTACGGACGTTTATTTTGATGAGGAGTACAAGAAGAATACAAAGGAAGCTTTATATAAAATCTTTCCGCAGGCTAAAGGCAAAAAGATAATAGTTTATGTGCCGAGCCATAGATATAGGACGGAGCCGTACAGAAAGCTTGAATTTTTAAATATTCCTTTGATGTTTAAGTATTTAAAGGATGATTATGTAATTGTTTTCCACAGTTCAGTTAAGGGTGATAATAAATATCATATAACAAAAGAGCATAAGAAATTTGCATTTGAGATAACGGGAACGCTTGCATTAAGACAGGTTCTTTCTATCGCAGATATAGTTGTCGGCGATTACAGAAGCTGTTTCTTTGAAACGCCTCTGCTCGGCGTTCCGATATACGCTACCGCCAGCGACCTGATAAGCCATATGGAAAACAAGGAGCTTAATGAAAATTACGAGGAAATAATAGGCGGACCTATTGTAGCGGATACTATGGATTTGATTCAGAGAATTGTTGAGATCGATCAGTACGATTATACCGAGCAGAGAGAGGTAGTAAACAAATATCTTAACAAATGCGACGGTAAGTCCGCAAAACGGCTTGTAGATATGCTGTTCGGAGGATAAATAAGCTGATGTTTTAAGTTATTAAAAATTTAATATACTATTAATGATTTAAACCGCTTATGTGTTATAAAATATGAAATGCTTCGGTTGCTGTCACAGGGTAAAAACTCTGTGATAATAGCCTGCAAGAAGTTAAATGAATATGGAGAAGTTTAAATGAGTAATGTATATGTTCAGAAATTTATAAGCTACAGACACCTGTTGTTTGAGCTTGTAAAAAAAGGCATTAAGCTTAAATACAGAAGGTCATACTTAGGTATACTATGGTCGCTTATTGAGCCGCTTCTTACAATGGCGGTGCTTACAGTTGTATTTACGAAGCTACTGGGAAGAGATGCAAAGAATCTGCTGATTCCGTTTTCAGTGTATATTCTTATCGGACGGCTTATGTATACTTATTTTTCAACGGGTACAAAGACTGCAATGCGTTCTATAAGAGCTAACTCATCTATGATAAAAAAGGTGTACGTACCTAAATATCTTTACCCGCTGTCGTCTACGCTTTTTAATTATGTTATTTTTCTCATTTCGCTTATCGATTTGTTTGTGGTAGCGATTCTCATGGGAGTTAAGCCTTCACTGTATATGTTTCAGGCAATTATACCTATTATTCTGATATTTTTCTTAACCTTCGGGGTAGGAATGATACTGTCCACTATTGCAGTGTTTTTCAGGGATTTGGAATATATATGGGAGGTGCTGTCTATGCTTATTATGTATACCAGCGCAATATTCTATACAACAAACAGATTTGAAGGTACTTGGATGATGTATGTATTTAAGCTGAATCCTCTTTACAGGCTTATTGAGTGCTTCAGGGATTCGCTTTCAGGTCAGCCCCTGCACCCTTACGGTATGTTATATGCAGCTTTATTCTGTCTTGCAGTCGTTGCTTTCGGTTTTTTTATTTTCTATAAAAAGCAAGACGATTTCATTCTGCATATTTAGGAGGATTTATTTTGGGAAAAATTATACTTGACATTTCACATGTTGGAATGAAATTTAATCTTAGCAAAGAAAAAGTCGATAATATTAAAGAGTATGTTATTAAGTTCTTTAAAAAAGAGCTTCACTATAATGAATTCTGGGCTTTAAAAGATATTTCATTTAAGGTTCAGGAAGGCGACAGAGTAGGAATTTTAGGCTTGAACGGTGCAGGAAAATCAACTCTGCTAAAGGTGATTTCGGGCGTATTTAAGCCCACTGAGGGAAAGATAAAGGTCAACGGTAAAATTGTTCCTCTTTTAGAGCTTGGAGCAGGCTTCGACCTTCAGTATACAGGCGGTGAAAACATTTTCCTTTACGGTACGGTTTTAGGCTATTCAAGAGAGTTTTTGAAAGAAAAATATGACGAGATTGTAGAGTTTTCCGGACTTGGAGATTTTATTGACGTTCCCATAAAGAATTATTCTTCCGGAATGAGAGCAAGGCTCGGTTTTTCAATCGCAACTATCATTGATCCCGAAATACTTATTTTAGACGAGGTTTTGTCTGTAGGAGATAAAAAATTCAAGAAAAAAAGCTTTAATAAGATAAAGTCAATGATGAAAAGCAATGTTACCGTGCTTTTTGTATCTCACAATACCGATCAGATAAGGGAAATTTGCAATAAGGCAATTTTGCTTGAGCATGGAAAGCTTATAGCCAAAGGTGATGTAAACAAGGTCTGTGATTTATATGAAGAATTAACTGACAGGGAAACGGACGACAGTAATGATTTCAAGAAAGTTAAAAAGAGAAAGGCAAAAAGAAGACAGGCATAAATTTCAATAAATTATTAAAGAGATAGGAAAAAGCTTATCTCTTTTTTGTTTCACAAGCTTCTTTGTAACAGGATTACGCTTGATTTTCATATTGCCTGTATGTTATACTGTTTAAATAGAAAAAGGAGGAGCGTCCTAAAGGGCGTTATAATATTATGATTTATAATTTTTCAGAAAAGGTATCAAATTTGCAGGCTTCGGCTATTCGTGAAATTCTTAAATTCACATCAGACCCCGAAGTCATATCCTTTGCGGCGGGCAATCCTGCTCCTGAGGCATTTCCCGTTGACAGTGTAAGGAGGATTTCAAAGGATATATTAGAAAACGATCCGATTTCAGCTTTGCAGTATTCGGTTACTGAGGGTTATACTCCTCTAAGAAACGCTTTGAAGGTGAGAATGAACGGTCAGGGCAACTTCAATTCGGAAATCGACGAGCTAATTATAACCTCCGGCGCTCAGCAGTCTAACGAGCTTGCCGCTAAGGTTCTCTGCAACGAGGGGGACACTATAATTTGCGAAGCCCCGTCGTTTATAGGTTCCCTTAACGCTTTTAAGTCTTATAATGTAAATCTTGCGGGCGTTGAGCTTGAAGACGACGGAATAAATTTAGAAAAGCTTGAAAGGACTATACAGGAAAACAAAAACACAAAGCTTATTTACCTTATACCTAATTTTCAGAATCCTACCGGTCAGACCATGTCGCTTGAAAAAAGGAAGCGTGTTTTAGAGCTTGCGAAAAAATATGATGTTTTCATTCTTGAGGATAATCCATACGGCGATATACGTTTTGACGGCGAGGATATTCCCAGCATAAAGAGTATGGATAATGAGGGCAGAGTAATTTATTCGGGAACCTTCTCTAAGGTTTTAGCTCCCGGTATCAGAGTAGGTTATTGTTCTGCGCCTAAGGAGATTATATCTAAGATAATAGTCTGTAAGCAGGTTTCGGACGTACATACAAACATTTGGGCGCAAATTCTGGCGGAAAGATTTTTAACAACCTGCGATATGGATAAGCATTTAGAGGAAATCAGAAAAATTTATAAGCGCAAGTGCGGTCTTATGCTAAGCGAGCTTGACAGGAACTTTTCTAAAAAAATTAAGTATACAAAGCCGGAGGGCGGACTTTTCATATGGTGTACTCTTCCCGATAACTGCGACATGATGGAATTTTGCAAAAGAGCGGTACAAGAGTATAAGGTAGCGGTTGTTCCCGGAACGGCGTTTTTGATAAATGAAACTGACAAGACGTCATCCTTCAGAGTTAATTTTTCAACGCCGCCGGACGAACAGATTATAAAAGGCTGCGAGCTTATAGGAGCGCTTTCAAAAGAAATGTTCGGTGAATAGTTTTATAAAAGGAGTTTTAGTATGGAAAATGAAAAAAAGCTGATTTTAAGTCTTATACAGCCGACCGGTAATTCTTTTACTCTCGGTAACTATATAGGCGCTGTATCAAATTGGGGAAAGCTTCAGGAGGAATATAACTGTGTTTACGGCATAGCCGATCTTCATTCTATCACCGTAAAGCAGGACCCTGTTCAGCTTCGTAAAAATTCAATGTCGGCTTATGCGCTTTTGCTGGCCTGCGGTATCGACCCTGAAAAGTCGGTAGCGTTTTTTCAGAGCCACAATCATAGCCATGCCGAGCTTAGCTGGGTGCTTTCATGCTTTACGCAGTTCGGCGAGCTTTCAAGAATGACTCAGTTTAAGGACAAATCGGCAAAGCACTCGGATAACGTAAATGCAGGACTGTTTACCTATCCTGTTTTGATGGCTGCGGATATATTGGCTTACAATGCGGACCTTGTGCCTATCGGCATCGACCAGAAGCAACATTTAGAGCTTGCCAGAAATATAGCTCAGCGGTTTAACTACACATACGGCGAATTTTTTAAGATTCCGGACGCTTATATTCCTAAGGTGGGAGCAAAGATCATGTCGCTTTCCGACCCGACTAAAAAGATGAGCAAGTCGGACGTTAATCAGAACGGCTGCATTTATGTTCTGGACGATAAGGACGTTATAATCAGAAAGTTCAAAAAGGCTGTTACCGATTCCGAAGCTGAGATTAAATATGCAGAGGGCAAGGACGGAATAAATAATCTTCTTACCATCTATTCGGTGATGACGGGTAAAAGCGTTGAGGAAACTGAAAGCGAATTTTCAGGAAAAGGCTACGGCGAATTTAAGCTTGCTGTCGGAGAAACGGTAGCGGATAAGCTTAAGCCTATAAGGGAAGAGCATATCCGGCTTATGGCTGATAAAGCTTACCTGAAACAGTGTTATACAACGGGGGCGGAACGCGCCTATAGAATCACGCAGAGAACTGTTTCAAAAGTTTACAGAAAAGTTGGCTTCGTCGACGCAAGATAGCGCTGATACCGTTTTGCAAAGGGGTACGATAAACCTGATATGAAACATAACGCAATTTTCAAGGATATAAGACGTGAGATATTCGGCACGGCCGGTCGCTTTTTGTCTATCTTTTTGATAGCGGCAATCGGCTGTGGCTTTTTTGCGGGCATTAAAGCCACTATGCCTTATATGAAAGATACTGCCGCCGATTATTTTAACGAGAATAATCTTATGGATATAAGGCTTCAGTCGACTGTCGGGATTAAATCGGAAGACGTTTCGGCATTGTCAAAGCTTGATTTTGTTAAAGGGGCTATGCCCGCTTATTCAAAGGACGTGTTTTACAATTACAATGATGAGAATATCGTGCTTAAGGCGCTGTCTTATACGGATAAGTACAAGGGAAACGATTCTTTAAATAGGCTTGTTGTATTAGAGGGAAGGCTTCCTGAAAAGTCTGGAGAATGCGTTGTCGAAAAGAAGGTAAGCTCGCCCGAGTCTTTTAAGATAGGCGAAAGCATAAAGCTTTCCTCGACTAATGAAAACGCTGATATAACCGAGTCGCTTAGCGTGGACACCTATGAAATAGTCGGGATAGTAATAAGCCCTTTGTATATAGGTTATAAGAGAGACAGCACAAACGCAGGAAACGGAAGCGTCGCAAGCAATATTTTTCTTTTGGAAGAAGATTTTATTGACGATTATTACAGCGAGCTTTATATAAGAGTAAAAGGTCTTGATGAATATGATCCCTTTTCCGATGAGTATAGTCAAAAGATTGACGAGTATTCATTACTTGCTGAAGAAGCTCTTAATGAAAGCGTGTCCGCAAGGTTTGATGATTATATTTCTTCGGCTGAAGAAAAGATTGAAAATTCAAAATCCGATATTAAAAGCCTTGAAGAGATCTCTAAAAGCGGACTGGCAACTCTTACGGTTATGAAAGCAAGCCTTGAAGAAAAAATTAAGGATTTGCAAAGCCGCAGTGTGAACACCGAAGCCGAACGTATTCTTTTGGACGGTCTTATAAAACAGAATAAAGAAAGTCTGGCTGAAATCACAAAGCTGATAGAGGCTCGTGAAAACGGCGACAGTTCTGCTGATAAAGAGCTAAAGCAAAAAATAAAGCAAGGTAACGAACAAATTGCAGAAAGCGAAAAATCACTTGAAGAATTAAGCGAGCCTAAGGTTTATACTACCTCTAGGTTTGACAGCGTTGATTATTCATCCTTTGAGAATGACAGCGAAAAGATAAACATGATAGCTAAAGTGTTTCCCGTGTTTTTTATAATAGTAACAGCGCTTATATGCCTTACCACAATGACAAGAATGATTGAAGAAAACCGTATTCAAATCGGAACCTACAAAGCTTTAGGATACTCTTCATTTTATATATCCCTTAAATATCTTATCTATGCGGCTGTTCCCGCCGTTTTGGGAAGCGTTCTGGGAGTTGCAATAGGACTTCAGGTGTTTCCTGAGATAATTTATAACAGCTATAAGATTTTATATAATATACCCAAGCTTAATACTCCGTTCAGACTTGATTACTGTATCGGATGTACTTTGACGGCTCTGGCTTGTGTTCTTATTACGGTTGTATATGCGGCTCATAAAGAGCTTAGAGCAGTTCCGAGCGAGCTGATGCGGCCTAAATCTCCTCCGCCCGGGAAAAGAGTTTTTTTAGAAGAAATAACGTTTATCTGGAAACGCCTCAATTTTCTTGCCAAGGTAACGTTCAGAAATCTTTTCAGATATAAAAAGCGGTTTTTTATGACTGTTCTGGGAGTTGCAGGATGTACCGCCTTAATTGTTACGGCATTTGGACTGAAGCATTCGATAAGTTCAATCATAGATAAGCAGTTTGAGAACGTATATAAATATGAAGCCGCTGTAATGGTAAATTCTGATAGCGGCAAGAGTACAAATGAGATTCAAGAGGAGCTTAACAGCATTGACGGCGTGAAAAACAGTATTCCGCTGTGCATTGAGAGTTATACTGCAAAGGTTGACGGAAGTTCGCCTAACAGCGTTACGGTTATAGCGACCGACGAGCCGGAAAGCTTTCAGTCGTTTATTTCGCTTCAGAACAGAAAGAGCGGTAAAAAGCTTAATCTCGAAAACGGCGGAGCTATAGTCACTGAAAAGCTGTGTATTCTTCTCGGGCTTGACATAGGCGATAATCTTTGTCTGAATGATGAGGACGGAAACACGTACAAAATTAAAATAAGCGGCATAACCGAGAATTACGCTTCACATTTTGTTTATTTGTCAAGCGGAATGTTCAGCGAAATTTTCGGACGTGATATGTCGGTTAATTCATTTTATATTCATACGGACGCCGACGCCGTGAATAATGAAATTTCAGGGCGGATTGTTGAGAACGACAGCTTTTTGGGAGTATCGTTTATTTCAGAAACCGGCGACAGCTTCAGGGATACGCTTAACAGTCTTAATTCTATAGTTCTGCTTTTGATAGTTTGCGCAGGAGCGCTTGCAATGGTTGTGCTTTATAACCTGTCGAATATCAATATAACCGAGCGTTTAAGAGAAATAGCGACTATAAAGGTTCTGGGTTTTTATGACGGAGAGGTTTCGGCGTATATCATAAGGGAAAATATTATGTCGACGCTTATTGGTATTATTATCGGCTGGGTTCTGGGAATTTTTCTTCACCGATTTGTTGTAATAACATCGGAGGTTGACATAGTTATGTTTGAAAGAGGTCTGATATGGTGGGCATATGCGGCGGCTTTTGTTTTGACGGTTCTGTTTTCGGTTATAGTAAACTTCGCTTTGTATTTCAAGCTAAAGGGAATCAGAATGGTTGAATCATTGAAATCTGTAGAATAAGCTTAAAAGCATAAGATATTAGGAGGATGTTTTTTATGAAATTAGGTATGGTAGGACTTCCGAATGTAGGAAAGTCAACGTTATTTAACGCTCTTACCAATGCAGGGGCAGAGTCGGCAAATTATCCGTTCTGCACTATTGAGCCGAACGTTGGTATAGTTTCCGTTCCGGATGAGCGCCTTGACAAGCTCAGAGAAATGTACAATCCTGTGAAGTTTACTCCGGCAACCCTTGAATTTGTCGATATAGCCGGACTTGTTAAGGGAGCTTCAAAAGGCGAGGGCTTGGGAAACAAGTTTTTGTCAAATATCCGTGAGGTCGACGCTATTGTTCATGTTGTCAGATGCTTTGAGGATGAAAACATAATTCATGTTGACGGTAGTATAAATCCTTCCAGAGATATTGAAACCATTGATTTGGAGCTTATTTTTTCGGATGTTGAAATGATTGACAGGAGAATTGACAAGACTAAAAAGGCAATGAAGGGAGATAAATCTCTTGTGCCCGTAGCAGAATTTTTAGAACGCCTTAAAAATCACCTTGAGGACGGAAAGCCTGCAAGAAGCTTTGATATGACCGATGATGAAAAGGAATGGATTAAGGAAACTCCGCTTCTTTCGGCAAAGCCGGTGATTTATGCAGCTAACCTGTCGGAAAAGGATTTCACTTCAGACATAGAAACAAATGAAAATTACAAAATCGTATGTCGGAAAGCGAGCGAGGAGGGAAGCGCTGTTCTTCCGATTTGCGCTCAGATAGAGGCTGAAATTGCGGACATGGACGATGAGGATAAGCAAATATTTCTATCCGAGCTTGGTCTTGAAATTTCGGGACTGGGAAGAATTATCAAGGAGGGCTATGCTCTTTTAGGACTTATTTCTTTCCTCACGGCAGGAGAGCCGGAGGTTCGTGCATGGACAATAACAAAGGGAACTAAAGCTCCTCAGGCGGCAGGAAAAATTCACACCGACTTTGAAAAGGGCTTTATCCGGGCGGAGGTAGTTTCCTTCGATGACCTCATGGCTTGCGGAAGTATGGTTCATGTGAAGGAGAAGGGTCTTATGCGGCTTGAGGGTAAAGATTACGTTATGCAGGACGGAGATATTGTTTTATTCAGATTTAACGTCTAGCAGGGGTGCTACTGCAATCAGTCTGCCTTTGGAGAGCTTGTGAAATGTTAAGGTTTTGAGTAAAGGCAGATTGGACAAAGCACGAATGGAAAGGTTACCGTTTGTCAAATTTACACATTTTTTAAATGATAAATAGGTAAAAAAACAACGGTAGGTCAGCATTAAAATAGCAGAAAAACCACTATATAGTGAAAGAAAGCAGTTGATTATTTTAGCTATGAGTTTTGTAGAATTCAAAGACGTATATAAGACATATCACATGGGCGAGGTCGATATAAACGCCTCGGACGGCGTCAGCTTCGAGATTGAAAAGGGTGAATTTGTTGTTATCGTCGGGGCTTCGGGAGCGGGAAAAACTACGGTTTTGAATATGCTCGGCGGAATGGATACCTGCGACAAGGGTAAGATTATAGTTGACGGCGAGGATATAGCGGAGTATAATAAAAAACGTCTTATAACCTATAGGCGTTATGATATAGGTTTTGTATTTCAGTTTTATAATCTTATTAATAATCTTACCGCTCTTGAAAATGTCGAGCTTGCCGCTCAGATATGCAAGAACGCCGAGTCGGCTGAGAAGGTTCTGTCGGACGTTGGTCTTTCTGACCGAATGAACAACTTTCCCGCACAGCTTTCGGGCGGTGAACAGCAGAGGGTATCTATTGCCAGAGCCTTGGCGAAAAATCCTAAGCTTTTGCTTTGCGACGAGCCTACGGGAGCTCTTGATTATAATACGGGAAAGCAGATTCTTAAGCTTTTGCAGAATACCTGCAGGAATCGCGGAATGACAGTGATAGTCATAACTCACAATCAGGCTATAGCTCCTTTGGCGAATCGAATAATCAAGATAAAGAATTCAAAGGTGGACAGCGTTATAATAAATGAGCGTCCGCAGGAAGCGGAAACTATCGAGTGGTAAAATAATTTAAAAAAACGCTTGACAAATTATTTAAAAAGATATATAATGTAGTAGTTGACTTTAAAGCGCTAAAGCTTTAAACCATAAAATATGAAAGAGAGGAAGCTCCGTTTTGGAGCAAAACTAACATGGCAGAAAGAAAAAAAGGAACATTAATTTCAGTAAGAACAGATTTGAAAGTTGTTGACGCAACTATAAGAGACGGCGGTCTTGTAAACAACTTTCGTTTTACGGATGAGTTTGTAAAAGATTTATATGAAACAAACATTGCCGCAGGCGTTGATTATATGGAGTTCGGATATAAGGCTTCAAAGAAGTTGTTTCCCGAGGAGGATTTTGGAAAGTGGAAGTTCTGTGATGAGGAGGCTATCAGAGGAATTGTCGGCGACAATGACAGCGATTTGAAAATTTCAGTTATGGCTGATGTGGGCAGAACGGATATGGACGTTATACTTCCCAAGAGCGAGAGTGTAATTGACCTTATTCGTACAGCTACATATGTATATCAGATTCCATCTTGTATTGAAATGATAGAAGAATTCCACAAAAAGGGTTATGAAACGTCAGCAAACATAATGGCGGTTTCTACGGCGAACGACGGGGATTTGGATCAGGCTTTAGAGCTTCTGTGCAAGAGCAGCGTTGATATAATTTATCTGGTCGACAGCTTCGGCGCTTTCTATCCTGAAGACATCAGGAGGATGACTGAGAAGTACTTGTCCTACGGAGAGAAATACAACAAGATTATAGGTATTCATGCTCATGATAATCAACAGCTTGCATTTGCAAACACTATAGAATCAATGATAATGGGAACAAGCTATCTTGACGGCACTGTCAGATCATTAGGACGCGGAGCAGGAAACTGCGCTCTGGAAACGCTTATGGGATTTTTGAAAAATCCAAAATATGATTTAGTTCCGATTCTTGATTTTATAGAAAAGCATATGGTTAAGCTTCGCAACGACGGCTTGGTATGGGGTTATGACGTACCGTATTTGTTGACGGGAAGATTTAACTGCCATCCGAGAACGGCTATTGCATTTATGAAAGAGAAAAGAACAGACTACTCAAAGTTCTATCAGGAAACCTACGATCAGGACAGTAATTAAAGAAATGTTACAACAGGCGGCAGAGGTAATTAACTCTGTCGTTTGTTTTGAGATTGGAGTATAAAAATTGAGTAAAGAGAATCAGTCTTATTTGGAATGTGAAAAGAATTGGGTATTTGCGGTTCTGATCTTTACAGCAGGCTTTTACGGAGCTTTTACATATTCGGTTCGGGGAGGAATTTTCTGCAACGCTCAGACGGCAAATTTTGTTTTGTTTGCAATGGCAATAGGACAGGGGAAACTAACGCAGGCATTGTATTATTTAATTCCTATGAGCGCATATTTATTAGGAGCAATAGTGAGCGAGGCTCTTCCGAAGCCTATAAAGAAAATGAGGCTTATACGTTGGGATACGCTTTTAATACTGGTTGAAATGGCAGTTGTTCTTATGTTGGGCTTTTTGCCTGAAAGCGCTCCTTTTCAGATTTCTCAGGTTGCGATTAATTTTATTTGTTCCATGCAATACAACACATTTCGTCAGGCTCAAGGAACGCCGATGGCTACGACATTTTGCACAAATCACATTCGTCAGGTGGGAATAGGTCTTGTTCGTGGTATTCAAAAGCACGGAGAAAGAGAGTATCTTTTAAGGGCTTTACGGCATTTCGGTATGCTTGTTTGTTTTGTACTGGGAGGTATTCTGTCCGCCTTTTTATGCAGATTCCTGCTTGGAAAGGCAATTTGGTTTGCGCTGATTCCGCTGGCGTTTGTTTTCTTCAATCTGCTTTATGCTGATTTGAAAACCGAACGTGAACAGATTTTGAGGAAGCCTCACGGTCATTAGGCAGCGTAGAGCTGCACTCAGTCTGCCTTTTAGGAGATTGTAAAATGTTAGGATCTGAGTAAAGGCAGGTTTATATTTTTAAAAGCCATATGAAAACATCTAAATATGGCGTTGGTTGATTTAAGTACAGTATAACTTAGATATTATCCGGTCAGTGGAGTGATACAATCCACTACTGACCGGTCGGCCGGCAATGCAGACTCTTGCCATGTTGAATGACGGGGCAAGCCCTTATTGAACGAAAAGAAAACAGCTTATAGTTTGTTTACTATAAGCTGTTTTTGTTTATAGTTATGTTTTATTGCCTAAGATATACTCCGTTTTCTTCGATATAGTCCTCCATATCGTCTTTGTAATGCAGTGCAAGAGGATCATCGTCAAGTGCTTCTAAAGCACGCTTTCCTATATCCTTTCTTACATGGACGTTTTCCCACTGAATCTTTGAAACAGCGTCATATGATTTATCTAAAGCTCCCTGAAGCGTCAGCGCATTACAGGTAACTCCCAAAACACGTCCGCCGTTTGTTTTAAACTTTCCGTTTTCAAGCTTTGTTCCTGCGTGGTAAACAAAAGCGTTTTCAATCTGTCCTTTATCATCAAGTCCCGAAATTTCAAGACCCTTAGGGTACGACTTAGGGTATCCTCCGCTTGCCATTACAACACAGGCGCAAAAGCCCTGCTTCCATTTAATTGAAGCCTTATCAAGCTCGTGGTTATAAATCGCTTCAAAAATCTCGCACAAATCGCCGTCAAGCATAGGCAGAACAACCTGGGTTTCGGGATCTCCGAAACGGCAGTTGTATTCAATGACCTTAGGACCCTTCGGCGTGAGCATAAGACCGAAGTACAGACATCCCTCAAAGGTTCTGCCTTCGGCGTTCATGGCATCAATAGTGGGTTTGAATATATTTTCCATACACTCTTTTGCAATGTCGTCCGTATAATAAGGATTAGGAGCGACAGTACCCATTCCGCCGGTGTTAAGTCCCTTATCGCCGTCCAGAGCACGTTTGTGGTCCATTGAGGAAATCATGGGAACTATAGTTTTGCCGTCGGTAAATGACAGCACGGAAACCTCAGGGCCTGTAAGAAATTCTTCAACAACAAGCTTAGAGCCGCTTTCACCGAAGATTTTATCATTCATAATAGAATTAACTGCTTCAACAGCTTGAGCTTCGTCCTCGGCAATAATAACGCCTTTTCCCAGTGCCAGACCGTCGGCTTTAACTACAGTGGGATAGGAGTTTTGCTTCTTGATATAATCAACAGCCTTTTGACTGTCCGTGAACACCTTATAATCAGCCGTTGGAATACCGTATTTTTTCATAAGCTCTTTGGAAAACACTTTAGAACCTTCGATTATTGCAGCATTCTTTTTTGGTCCGAAGGTCATAAAGCCCTCCGCCTGAAGAGCGTCAACCATGCCCAGAACCAAAGGGTCGTCAGGCGTTACAACAACCATATCGACTTCAAGCTTTTTAGCAAGAGCTACAACTCCGTCAATATCGCACGCACCTACGTCAAAGCACTGAGCGTACTTTGAAATGCCGCCGTTTCCCGGCGTGCAGTAAAGCTTATCAACCTTGGGCGACTCAGCAAGCTTCATAATAACAGCGTGCTCGCGTCCGCCTCCTCCGACAACTAATATATTCATAATCAATCACCATACCTTTGCTGTTTAATGGCTTAAAAATCTAAATTCAATAAGGGCTTGCCCGTCGTTCAACGTGGCAATGGTCGACAGTGCCGACCGGATAATGGAACCCGCCGCCTATAGAGGCGGGGGACATCTTGCCTAAGTTATATTTCTTTTAATGATGGAATAGTCTTATTCCTGTAAAGCACATTGCAATTCCGTACTTATTGCAGGTTTCAATAACATTGTCATCTCTTATTGAACCGCCCGGCTCTGCTATATAAGCGACGCCGCTTTTTCTTGCACGTTCAATATTATCGCCGAACGGGAAGAATGCGTCTGAACCTAACGCTACGTCAGTGTTCTTTTCAAGCCAAGCTTTTTTCTCCTCTCTGGTGAATACGGGAGGTTTTGTCTTAAAGGTATTCTGCCAAACTCCCTCGGCAAGAACGTCCTCATATTCGTCTGAAATATAAACGTCTATTGCGTTATCTCTGTCAGGACGGCGAATATCGTCCTTGAAATCAAGTGCAAGCACCTGAGTCGATTGTCTTAGCCACCAGTTATCAGCCTTGTTTCCTGCAAGTCTTGTGCAGTGAATTCTTGACTGCTGACCCGCTCCTATACCGATTGCCTGTCCGTCTTTAACATAGCATACGCTGTTTGACTGAGTGTATTTCAAGGTTATAAGCGAAATAATCAGGTCGTCAACCTTATCGTCGGGAATGTTTTTGTTGTTTGTAACAATATCCTTCAAAATCATTTCTCTGTTTATGTCAAGCTCGTTTCTGCCCTGCTCAAAAGAAACACCGTAAACCTGTTTTGTTTCTATTGGGTCGGGAACATAGTTCTCATCGATTTGTATGATGTTGTATGTGCCTTTTCTTTTGCTTTTGAGAATTTCCAGAGCTTCAGACGTATAGGAGGGAGCGATAATTCCGTCGGAAACCTCTCTCTGAATCATTTTAGCAGTACAAACGTCACATTCGTCAGACAAAGCGATGAAATCTCCGTATGATGACATTCTGTCCGCTCCTCTTGCTCTTGCATAAGCGCAGGCCATAGGTGAAAGCTCTCCTAAATCGTCAACCCAGTAGATTTTTTTTAGCGTGTCTGAAAGAGGTCTGCCTATTGCCGCACCTGCGGGAGAAACGTGCTTGAAGGATGTTGCCGCACATACGCCCGTTGCTTTTTTGAGTTCTTTTACAAGCTGCCAGCCGTTGAAAGCGTCAAGGAGATTTATATAACCGGGTTTTCCGTTAAGCACTGTTATAGGAAGCTCGCTTCCGTCAGCCATATAAACCTTTGACGGCTTCTGATTAGGATTGCAGCCGTATTTTAATTGCATATCATTAGCCATTTTATCTATCCTTTCACATTTTATTTGTTTTTGTTTATAATTACAGTTTCAGCCTTTTTGGTTTCAAGATTGATGAATCTGACAAAAAGAGAAACTTTATTATCTTCGTTAAGACTTTCCCACAAGCCCTGTGAAAACTCGTTTATATCGTTCGGTATGAAAATTTTCTTAGGCTCTCCCTCAAAGCTGGGAAGCGGATTTCCATCGCCCATATATGTGTGAATAAATCTGCCCTCGCCGTTGAGCGGATCAGTATAGGTGTATGTAAATCTTTCGCAGGAATCAGGATTACCGTCAGCTGATTTTAAAATTGACATTGCGTAGTTGTAGGTATTGTCCTCAATGTGCATAATTCCTGAAATACGCGGCGTGAAATTAGGAGAGTCGTCTTCAAATTCTCTGGTGCGAAGAGCCTGTTCAAAAGTCTGTTGTTTGTCCATAAGCTCATATATTGTATCCGTCTGATCGCCGTTTGTAACTATGATTTTGTTTCCCAAAACCCTGACAGGGGAGTATATGATAAGATGCGGGTCTGTAAGCTTCGACGGGTCGAATGCTTCGGTCTTGATACCGTCGTCAGTAGGTGTAAACACCCTGTTTCTTGAGTTTACGCTTCTGCCCATAATGAAATATGCGGTAACAGCGTTTTTTCCATCGGCTGACCTGCCGATAATTATACCTCTTCCCGGGTATGAATTGTTTTTAAGCTCTTCATAAATATCAAGCGTTTTCATAAAATCCCTCCGTTTTATTCTGATATTATGGTTTTGTTTCCAACTACTTTTATTTTTCCCTCACAGAAAAGCGAAACAGCCTTGGGGAGTATCTTCCACTCGGCTTTCTCCATAACTCTTTTCTGCAAGATTTCAGGCGTATCGTTGTCCTTAACCTCTACAGCCTTCTGCAAAATTATAGGACCGCCGTCGCATTCCTCGGTTACAAAATGAACTGTCGCCCCCGTCAGCTTAACGCCTTTCCGAAGAACTTCTTCGTGAACGTGAAGTCCGTAAAAGCCTTTTCCGCAGAAAGAAGGGATAAGAGCAGGATGGACGTTCATCATTTTATTGGGATAAGCCTTGCAAACGCACTCGTCCAGAATTGTCATAAAGCCTGCGTAGACTATTAGATCCGCTTTTTCTTTATCGAGTATTTCAAGAAGCTTCTCAGAATATGATTTATTGTCTGCATATTCTTTTCTGGGGAGTGTAACGGTTTTTATACCGTTTTTTTCAGCTCTTTCCAAGGCATAAGCATCTTTTTTAGAGGAAATCACACAGGTGATTTTTCCGCTTTTAATTTCTCCTCTTTTTTCGGCGTCAATAATAGCCTGAAGATTAGTTCCGCCGCCCGAAACCAAAACTACAATATTTTTCATAGAAAATGAAATTCTTCCTTTCTGTGCTTTATATTAAGACTAACAGATGATAACGCCCTCTTCGCTTTCAATAAGCTCGCCGAGAACGTAAGCTTCTTCGCCTGCTGCTTTAATTGCTTCTATTGCTTTGTCGGCATCGTTTTTATCAACGACGACGGTCATGCCGACTCCCATGTTGAATGTGTTGAACATATCTCTTTCGGGAATCTTTCCGGTAGACGCAATGACGTCGAATATAGGCAGTATATGCACAGCGGATTTTTCAATTTTAGCTGAAATTCCGTTTGGCAGTGAACGTGGAATGTTTTCATAAAAGCCTCCGCCGGTTATATGAGATATAGCTTTAACAGTGCAGACGTCAAGAACGTTCATAATTGCATTAACATATATTTTTGTCGGAGTCAAAAGCGTTTCTCCCAAGGTTTTTCCCAGTTCACTTATATGCCTTGCCAGATTGGATTCAGAAACAGAAAAGACCTTTCTCACCAGAGAGAATCCGTTTGAATGAACGCCGCTTGACTTGATTCCTATCATTATATCTCCGGCTTTTTGCGTATCGGGCTTAAGAATTTTATCCTTGTCTACAACTCCTACAGAAAAGCCTGCCAGGTCATATTCGTCTTCAGGGTAAAATCCCGGCATTTCAGCGGTTTCTCCGCCGATGAGTGCGCAGCCCGACTGAACGCAGCCCTCGGCAACTCCCGATACTATATCTGCAACCTTTTCGGGAATGTTTTTACCGACTGCTATATAGTCAAGGAAAAACTGAGGCTTTGCTCCGCAGCAGATTATGTCGTTTACGCACATTGCCACGCAGTCGATTCCGACTGTGTTGTGCTTATCCATCAGGAAAGCTATTTTAAGTTTTGTGCCTACACCGTCCGTTCCCGAAACCAAAACAGGCTTGCCGATATTTGCGACGTCAAGCTCATAAAGACCGCCGAAGCCTCCGAGTCCCGATAAAACGTTATCGGTGATTGTTTTGGCAACGTGCTGCTTCATAAGTTCAACAGCCTTATAACCGGCTGTTACGTCAACTCCGGCTTCTTTATAACTGTCTGAAAAACTTTTCATACCTTTTCTCCTTTATGTGAAAACTCACGGTTTATATTTTGTCTATTCAATATCAAGCGAAAGCTGATTATTGTTAATCTTGAATTCAAACTTATCCTTAGGCGTTTCTTTAGGTACCTCTATAGGATAGTTTTCGGTAAAGCACCCTACGCAGAAATCGCAATGGGAAATGCCGGCAAGCTTTTTAACGTTTTCAACGCTTAGATAACCCAGGCTGTCCGCTCCTATACTTTCGCATATTTCATCAACGGAATTCTTCTGACAGGCTATAAGCTTATCCTTGCTGTCAATATCCGTACCGAAATAACAGGGCGCAATAAACGGGGGAGAGGAAATTCTTACGTGAACCTCCTTAGCGCCTGCGTCACGCAGAAGATTGACTATTCTTCTCATAGTCGTACCTCTTACGATACTGTCGTCTATCATGACAACACGTTTTCCCTTTACGGTGTCCGAGATAGCGTTGAGCTTGATTTTAACTGAGTTTGTACGTTCGGTCTGAGTAGGCTGAATAAACGTTCTGCCTATATATCTGTTTTTTATAAAGCCTATGCCGTAGGGTATACCGCTTTCTTTGGCGAAGCCCAGAGCGGCGTCAAGTCCCGAATCGGGAACGCCTATAATAACGTCTGCGTCAACCGGATGCTCACGCCATAGGTATTTACCGGCTCTCAGTCTTGCTTTGTGAACGCTCGACCCCTCAATAACCGAGTCAGGCCTTGCAAAATACACATACTCAAAAACGCAGACAGTACCTTTATTACCGCAGTGTGTTTCGATGCTTCTCAATCCTTTTCTGTCAATGACGATAATTTCTCCCGGCTTAACGTCGCGGATAAATTTAGCTCCAATGCTTTCAAAAGCGCAGCTTTCAGAGGAAACCACATAGCCGTTCGGTGTTTTACCTAAGCATAAGGGTCTGAAGCCGTTTGGATCTCTCGCCGCAATAAGCTTAGTAGGGGACATAACAAGAATAGAATATGCGCCCTTGATTTTATTCATCGCCTTTTCGACAGCTTCTTCAATAGAACCGCATACTAATCTCTGTTCGGTCACAGCGTATGAAATAACCTCTGTATCGTTAGTAGTGTGAAAAATACCGCCCTTCATTTCATATTCACGTCTGAGCTGAAGCGCATTTACAAGATTACCGTTATGGGCAATAGACATAGGTCCTTTTATGTGCCTGACGACCAAGGGCTGAGCGTTGGAACGATTGGAATTTCCCGTTGTCGAATATCTGACGTGTCCGATAGCTATTTGACCGTTTCCCAGATGCGCTAAGGTATCTTTATTAAAAACCTCGTGAACAAGTCCCAAATCTTTATGATGATGGAAAACCCCGTCGTCGTTGACAACGATTCCGCAGCTTTCCTGACCTCTGTGCTGGAGAGCGTAAAGCCCTACATATACAGAAGAAGCAACGTCGCAGGTTTCATTTGAATATATCCCGAAAACACCGCATTCTTCGTGAAGACCTTTATTCAACTGCAATCATTCCTTTCCGTTCCAGCAGTATGTGCAAAGCTCACATTCCGGCTTTCCTACAGCTCTTACTGTTCCCGGAAGTGATTGAAATTCCAAAGAAGTCAGCTTAAGACGGCGGCGTATTTCATCTCTCAGCTTTTTGCCTCTTTCGGTACTCGAATCGCTGTACTCTTCAATGTATTTAACGCCGTCCGTTCCCTCGAACTCGTCGATAATTTGCCGTGCAATAAGCTCAAGCTCGGAAGTGCTTCTTGAAAAATTCAGATATTTACAGCCGTACATAATCGGCGGACAAGCCGAACGCATATGTACTTCCTTAGCTCCGTTTTCATAAAGAAACTCTACCGTTTCCCTCATCTGTGTTCCTCTTACTATACTGTCGTCGACAAAAAGAAGTTTTTTACCTTCGATAAGCTCGTGAACAGGAATAAGCTTCATTTTTGCAACCTTATTTCTCATGGTCTGACTCTGAGGCATAAAGCTTCTCGGCCACGTAGGCGTATATTTGATGAACGGTCTTGCAAATGGGATACCGCTCTTGTTTGCATAGCCTATTGCATGAGGTATTCCCGAATCGGGAACGCCGCATACATAGTCAACGTCGGGAAGCCTGCCGTTTTTTATATCGGTTTCAGCCATTATCTCTCCGTTTCTTGTTCTCATGGCTTCAACGTTAACGCCCTCGTAAACTGCGTTTGGATAGCCGTAATATGTCCAGAGGAAAGTACATATTTTAGTTTCTTTATTACCATCGCAGAGAATGTCGTAACCATCTTTTGTAATGCTGACAATTTCGCCGGAGCGAAGTTCATAGCAGGTCTTATAACCGAGCTTCTGAAATGCGAAGGACTCAAACGAGAAGCAATAGCCGTCGGACCTTTTACCGATTATAATCGGCAGTCTGCCCATTTTATCTCTTGCGGCGATAATTCTGTCCTCGGTCATAATAATAAGCGACATAGTGCCTTTTATTTTATCCTGAGCATATTTAATTCCTTCGACAAAAGAATTTTTCTGCGCAATTAAAGCTGCAATAAGACCGCAGGAATTAACGCTTCCGCTGCTCATTGATTCAAAATTAGCGCAGCCGGTGTCTAAAAGCTCCGACATCAGCTCGTCTGCATTGGTAATAACGCCTATTGTGCAGATTGCGTATAATCCGAGCTTTGATCTTGCCATAATAGGTTGAGGGTCGGTATCGCTTATGCAACCGATACAGATGTTTCCCCTCATGCTTTCAATATCTTTTTCAAATTTTGTTCTGAAGGGTGAGTTTTCAATGCTGTGAATACTTCTTTGAAATCCAAGTTCAGGAGAATAAGAGGTCATACCTCCGCGTCTTGTACCCAAATGTGAATGATAGTCGGTTCCGAAAAAAACGTCCGAAATACAATCGTTTGATGAAACCGCTCCGAAAAATCCGCCCATGCTTTTATGAATATATTCCCCGGTTCGGAGAATATATACTCCTTTCTGTTATTCTCCCATTAAACGCTTCATAACTTCCTGATAAGCGTCCTCTACTCCGCCCATATCTCTGCGGAAACGATCCTTGTCAAGCTTTTCATGAGTTACAGAATCCCAAAAACGGCAGGTATCAGGTGAAATTTCATCAGCAAGAATGATTTCATCGTGAAAGCGTCCGAACTCTATCTTAAAGTCGATAAGATCGATATTTATTTCTTTAAAGAACTTAACCATAAAGTCGTTTACCTTAAAAGCGTATTTTGTGATAACGTCAATCTCCTTCTGAGTAGCAAGTCCCAAGCCGAGAGCGTAGTAATCGTTTATAAACGGGTCGCCCAAATCATCGTTTTTATAGCTGAATTCCAAAGTAGGCGTTTTTAGAGGAGTTCCCTCGGCAATACCTAATTTTTTAGAAAAGCTTCCTGCCGCAACGTTTCTTATTATTACCTCAAGAGGAACTATTTCAACCTTTTTAACAATAGTTTCGCGGTCGCTTATCTCTTCAACAAGGTGAGTAGGAACACCCTCTTTTTCCAGAAGCCTGAACATAAAGTTCGTCATTCTGTTATTTATCGAGCCTTTGCCTGAAATTGTTCCTTTTTTCTCACCGTTGAATGCGGTTGCGTCGTCCTTGTAGTCAACAATAACCAAGTCGGGATCGTTTGTGGCATAGACCTTTTTTGCTTTTCCCTCGTATAATTGTTCTGCCTTAACCAAGTTTTCCATTATTATTCCTCCTGAATTATATTTTTATTATCCTGACTGCCCTTAAGCAATTAATCTTAAAAGCGTATATTTGACATATTAAAGTGAAGCTATCTGCTTCTGCAAAGCCTCGTCCTTTGCCTTAACTTCCTCAAGCATTTGCTTTTTAGACTCCTCCAGCTTTTGTGCAAGAATATCGTCTGAAAGGGACAGCATCTGAATTGCAAGTACAGCTGCGTTCTTTGCTCCGTTTACAGCTACAGTCGCCACGGGAATCCCCGAAGGCATCTGTACCGTTGCAAGCAAAGCGTCCATGCCGTCGAATGTCGATTTTATAGGTATTCCTATAACGGGCAGGGTAGTGTTGCCCGCTAAAACGCCTGCTAAGTGAGCCGCCATACCGGCAGCCGCAATAATCACTCCGAAGCCGTTTGATTTGGCGTTCTTTGCAAAATCAGCGGCAAGCTCGGGCGTCCGGTGAGCCGACATAACGTGAGCCTCGTAAGGCACGCCGTAGGATTCCAGCTCTTTAATGGCTTTTGATACTACAGGGAAGTCGCTGTCGCTTCCCATAATAACCGCAACTTTTTTCATAATTCCTCCGTTTCCGCTTAAAATAATTAAGCATGAAATTCTTAGATTTTTTAAACACTAAAAAAACTGCAACATCTCTGCTGCAGTTAAAATTATGCTGTTATTCTGCTCTTTGAGTGCAATGAAGCAAGGTAACATTCATAAATGCCGGAAGCCGAAAAATTACCAAAAAAGCCGTATGAAGATTTATAAAGCTTATTTTCAAAAATAAATGCCATACGTCTGTACCTCAAATCCACAAAAAATCATTACATTTATATTGTACTCTAATTCCGAAGAAATTTCAACACTTAATGCTATAAAATTTATGTCTATATTCTTTTAATTAATTGTTAAATTTGCATACGGAACGCTTTAACTGAAGCGGTTGTTCATAATGCCTGTACGTGACGAAGCGTTATTCTTTCCGAAGTTTCCTGCAAACGCCTGCATTTCGCTTCTTGAATGGATTTTATGAGTTTGTTCGATAATCTGTCTTTTTTCCTCGTCGGACAGCGAAACAAAATAGTTAAGAGCCGGCGGATTTTCTGCGAGCGCCATTTTAAGTCCGATAGGAACGTCATGCATATCCATAGATTTTCTCCTTTCAAATCAAAAACAAAGCCTGCGTTATTATTATTTGAAAATATTTTTCAATTATGCTATAATAACAAAACTAAAATTAAAAAAAGGGAAGAAAACAATGGAAAATTTGTCTGACATTAACGTAATAAAATCTTTAATGAAAAAGTATAATTTTGATTTTTCAAAAAGCCTGGGACAGAACTTTCTTATAAATCCCTCAGTATGCCCTAAAATCGCCGAGCTGGGCAACGCAAGGCCGGGATACGGAATAATCGAGATAGGAAGCGGAATAGGAGTTCTGACGTCGGAGCTTGCAAAGCGGGCGGACAAGGTGGCGGCCGTTGAGATAGACAAGCGTCTTATTCCCGTTCTTAAACGTACTTTGTCAGAGTTTAACAACGTAAAGCTTATAAATGCAGACATAATGGACGTTGACCTTGAAAGCTTAATTGAAGAGGAGTTTCAGGGCCTTGAGGTAGCCGTTTGTGCAAATCTTCCTTATTATCTTACATCGCCGATTATAATGATGCTTTTAGAGAAAAGGCTTCGTATAAAATCGGTCACGGTCATGGTTCAGAAAGAAGCGGGCGTCCGTCTTTGTGCAAAAATGGGTACAAGAGATATGGGAGCCGTAACAGTAGCGGTAAACTATTTTTCAGAGCCAAAGATTTTGTTTAATGTTTCGAGGGGAAGCTTTATGCCTATGCCGAACGTTGACAGCTGTGTTGTGAGATTTGACATAAAAGATAAGACTCCCGAGGGTGTTTCGGATGAAAAGTTCTTTTTTAAGGTCGTAAGGGGAGCGTTTTCACAAAGGAGAAAAACGCTTTCTAACTCTGTTTCATCAGCTTTGGGAATAGAAAAGCAGACTGTGATTAAAGCTGTAAAGGAAGCCGGGTTGCCGCTGTCCGTTCGTCCCGAACAGCTTTCTATGGAGGAGCTGATAGAGTTCGGGAATGTGTTGAAACGAATTAATAAGCTTTAAAAACGCACGAAGTTCAATAAGGGCTTGCCCGTCATTCAACGGGTAATGGAACTCGCCGCCTATAGTGGCGTGGGGGGACATCTTGCCTAAGTTATAAAATATTAAAATTTCACATAATTTTAACATAATTTATTGCGATATTTTGTATAATAAAAATTGATATATTTAACCATGCATACTTTTTGTATGAAATTTAGATTATATATGGAGGAATCGTTTATGAAATTTAAAAGATTAATTGCTTCGGCGTTAGCGGTATGCTGTTCGGCTACTGTATTTTCAGGCTGCGGTAATTCTAAAGATGAAAAAACAGTAAATGTTGCATTTTTCCCTAATATTACTCACGCTCAGGCTATGATAATGCAATCGAAAAATATGTTTGAAGAGTCGCTCGGCGATGAATATACTGTTAAGTGGACTTCTTTCAATGCAGGTCCTGCCGAGGTTGAAGCTTTAAAGTCCGAGGAAATTGATATTGGTTATATAGGTCCTGTTCCTGCAATCAGCGCTAACGTTACCACAAACGGCGACGTTAACATCATTGCGGGAGCTACAAACGGCGGTCAGGTTCTGATTGCAAGAGATGACGCAAACATAAAAAGCGTAAAGGATTTAGAAAACAAAACCGTTGCGATTCCTCAGGAGGGAAATACGCAGCATTTAGCGTTATTAAAGCTTCTTTCGGATAACGGACTTAAAGCAACAAGCAGCGGCGGAACAGTAAACGTAACGGCGGTATCCAATTCAGACGTCGAATCGCTGTTTGACCAGGGTGAGCTTGACGCTGCTTTAGTTCCGGAGCCTTGGGGTTCGGTAATAGAAAACAGTGAAAACATAAAGGCTTCCGTAGTTCTTGATTATGACGAAATATGGAGAAACGGAGATTATCCTGTTGCCGTTGTCGTTGTAAGAAAGGAATTCATGGAGGAGAACCCTGATATAGTTGAAAAGTTTTTGGAAGCGCACAATGAAGCTACGCTTTATATTAAAGATAATATTTCAGAAAGCGCAAAGATTGTAAACAGCAAGATTGAAGAGCTTACCGGCTCCAAGAGCGATGAAACGCTGTTTGAGAAGGCGTTTTCAAGAATAGTATTTACAACAGACGTATCAAGCGAAGCTATCAGCGAATATGCAGAGATAAACAAGCAGGAAGGCTTTATAACTACGCTTCCTGACGATACTATAATTGATGACAGTATAATGAAATCTATTTCATAAATTATACTTTTGCGCAATACGGTTTCATTATTAATTGCGGAGGAATCTATGGGCTTACAGCTTAGAAATATTTCTAAAAAATTTGACGCAAGCAGTAAGGTTAATACTCTTGAGGGCATTGACCTTGACGTTGAGTCGGGAGAGTTTGTGTGTCTTTTAGGTCCGTCAGGATGCGGAAAATCAACCCTTTTGAACATTATTGCGGGGCTGGTTGAGCCGGACGAAGGCAGGATTCTGCTTGACGGAAAAGAAATAACAAAACCTGGTTCTGACAGAATCATGATGTTTCAGGAATCGGCTTTATTCCCTTGGCTGACGGTCGAGGGCAATATCAGGTTCGGAATGAAGGCAGCTAAAATGTCAAAAAAAGAGCAGGATGAACGCCTTGACAAATACCTGAAAATGGTTCAGCTTTATAAATTCAAGAATTATAATATACATCAGCTTTCGGGCGGTATGAAGCAGAGGGTAGCTCTGGCGAGAGCGCTTTGTCTTGACTGTCGTATTCTGCTTATGGACGAGCCTTTTGCAGCGCTTGATAAGCAGACGATAAACGTTCTGCGTGAGGAGTTAATTAACATCTGGCAGCAGACCAAAAAGACCATAATGCTTGTAACGCACAGCGTTGAAGAAGCGTTGTTTTTCAGCGACAGAATTGTAATGATAGGCTCTCATCCCGGCAAAATAAAGGATATAATCAAAATTGACATTCCTCGTCCAAGACATATTGAATCTCCTGAGTTTATTAATATCAGAAAGAAGCTTTTGGATAATTTAAGGGAAGAGGTGGACAAGATTGAAAAAGAAGAGTATGACGGTTAAAAAAATATTAAGCCGTATCGGTTTTTTCGTTATTATCATCGCTCTTTGGGAGCTTGTCTACTTCTTAGGCGTTGAAGTGCTTGGAATCTGGAAGGATTATACCGTTCCGTCGCCTTTGGGCGTGTGGGATCGCTGCGTCAAGCTGTTTTCCTTTAACAACACCGGCATGAGTATTTATGCGGCGGTCGGAGCAAGCCTTTTGCGCGCATTTTTCGGTTTTTTGATTTCTATGGTAATAGGTGCGGTTTTGGGCTTTTTGATTTCAAAGTTCAAATATCTTCAGCAGAATTTAAAGCCGATTATCCTGGGTATTCAGACTCTTCCGAGCGTGTGCTGGGTTCCGTTTGCAATATTGTGGTTCGGTCTTGATCAGAGCGCTGTTATATTTGTTATTGTAGTGGGTTCTGCTTTCAGCATAGCCATGGCTGTCGATAACGGTATACAAAACGTAGATCCGCTTTATATAAGAGCGGCAAAAACAATGGGAGTAAGCCAGCGTCAGCTTTATTTTAAAGTGATAATTCCTGCGGCTCAGCCTATGCTTATCGCAGGTCTGAAAAGCGGCTGGTCTTTTGCTTGGAGAGCTTTGATGGCGGCTGAAATGATGATAAGCATGGTAGGCTTGGGACAAATACTCAATTCCGCAAGAAGTATTGAAAGCGACATAAATAAAGTTATGCTTATTATGATAATTATAATTATAATAGGAACTATTATAGACAGAGTTATTTTCACTAACTGGGAAAATAGCGTTCGCAAAAGATACGGTCTTGACAGGGATAAGAAATAACAAAATTTTTCTGCCGAATACGCTTAAAGCAAAGCGATTGCTTCAGTGTATTCGGTATATATTTACAGAAAAGTTTAAATATCAAAAAGGATAAGGGTATATTATGAGTGATTTTTTACATTTAGACGAGCTTGAAGCGGAAGCTATCTACATTATGCGTGAGGTTGCGGCGGAAAGTGAGAAGCCGGTTATGCTTTATTCAATCGGTAAGGATTCTTCTGTAATGCTGCATCTGGCGTTAAAGGCGTTTTACCCGGAAAAGCCTCCTTTTCCGTTTCTTCATGTGAATACCACATGGAAGTTTAAAGAGATGATTGAATTCCGTGATAAAACTGCTGAGAAATACGGAATCGAGATGCTTGAATATATAAACGAGGAGGGAGTTAAACAGGGGATAAACCCGTTTGACCACGGTTCCTCATATACTGATATAATGAAAACTCAGGCTTTAAAGCAGGCGCTTGATAAGTACGGCTTTACCGCTGCTTTCGGGGGCGGGAGGCGCGATGAGGAAAAATCCAGAGCCAAGGAAAGAATTTTTTCTTTTAGGAATTCCGAACACGCATGGGATCCTAAAAATCAGCGTCCTGAAATGTGGAAGCTTTACAACACCGAAATTAATAAAGGCGAGGAGATAAGAGTTTTTCCTATTTCCAACTGGACGGAAAAGGATATATGGCAGTATATAAAAAGAGAAAATATAGATATAGTTCCTCTTTATTTTGCCGCAGAACGCAAATGTGTTGAGCGCGACGGCAATATAATAATGGTCGACGACGACAGGTTTCGTTTAAAAGAGGGCGAGCAGGTGCTCACAAAGAAGATTCGTTTCAGAACCCTTGGCTGTTATCCGCTTACCGGGGGCATTGAAAGCGACGCCGAAACCCTTGATGAAATTATCGATGAAACCCTAGGCGCTGTTTCCTCTGAGAGGACAAGCCGTGTTATTGACAGCGACGGCGGAGCAGCGAGCATGGAGAAGAGAAAAAGGGAGGGCTATTTCTAAAATGAACGGACTTTTAAAATTTATTACCTGCGGAAGCGTTGACGACGGAAAATCTACGCTTATAGGTCATATGCTCTATGACGCAAAGCTTTTATTTGCCGATCAGGAGCGTTCTTTGGAGCTTGACAGCAAGGTCGGCTCAAGAGAAGGCGGAATAGATTATTCTCTTTTGCTGGACGGACTGATGGCGGAGCGTGAACAGGGAATTACCATAGACGTAGCGTACAGATATTTTACTACCGAAAACAGATCGTTTATAGTTGCTGATACTCCGGGACATGAGGAATATACAAGAAACATGGCGGTGGGAGCTTCTTTTGCCGAGCTTGCAGTAATACTTGTAGACGCTTCTCAGGGCGTTCTTGTTCAGACCAGAAGGCACACTCGCATTTGTTCTTTGATGGGAATTAAGCACTTTGTTTTTGCAGTCAATAAAATGGATCTTATTCACTTTGACAGAAACAAATTTAAAAAGATAGAAAAAGAAATAAAAATGCTTCTTGCCGAATATGATTATTCTTCAATGAAGATTATACCTGTTTCGGCAACCGAGGGCGACAACATTACAAATGAATCAGAGCATATGCCATGGTATCACGGCGGAACGCTCCTGTCGTATCTGGAAAACATCGACGTTCATTCTGACGACGCCGAGCAGGGCTTTACTATGCCTGTTCAAAGGGTGTGCCGTCCAAATCATACTTTCAGAGGCTTTTCCGGACAGATTGAAACAGGAATCCTGAAAATCGATGACGAGATTACGGCTCTGCCGTCAAAGGAAAAAGCAAAGGTTAAAAGCATAATTCGTGCCGGAAAAGAAGCTGAAGCTGCCAGCAAGGGTCAGCCTGTTATTGTTCAGCTTGACCGAGAGGTTGATGTTTCACGCGGCTGCGTTCTTGTTTCAGAAGCTGAACCTACCGTCGGAAATATGTTTACGGCAAAGCTTCTTTGGATGGATGATAAGGAGCTTGTTCCGGGCAAGAACTATCTTTTGAAAATAGGCACAAAAAAAATACCCGCTGTCGTTATGAATATTAAACATCTTATTGACGTAAATACGGGAAGCGAGGTTTCGGCGGACGCTATATATAAAAATGAAATTGCAGAGTGTGATATTTCTGTTTCCGAGAAAATAGTTTTCGACGAATTTTCTCAAAACCCCGCACTCGGTTCTCTTATACTAATAGACCGCTTAACTCATATGACTTCAGCCTGCGGAGTAGTTATGCATAAGCTGAGCAGGTCTGACAATCTGACATACCATAAGATGGATATAACAAGAGAACAGAGAGAAAATCAAAAAGGTCAGAAAGCCGTAACTATCTGGTTTACTGGTCTTTCGGGTTCGGGCAAATCAACTCTTGCAAACGCTTTGGAAAAGCGTCTTTTTACCGATGGTAAGCATACTATGACTCTGGACGGCGATAACGTGCGTTTGGGTCTTAATAAAAACTTAGGTTTTAAAGAAAAGGACAGAATTGAAAATATAAGGAGAATAGCCGAAGTTTCAAAGCTTATGAACGACGCAGGTATAATTGTTATCAATTCGTTTGTATCTCCTTTTAAACAGGACAGGCGTAACGCTAGAGAGATAATAGGAAATGATAATTTTATCGAAGTGTATGTAAGCACTTCGCTTGAAGCCTGTGAAAAGCGTGACGTCAAGGGACTCTATCAGAAAGCCAGAAGAGGTGAAATTCCTAACTTTACGGGTATTTCTTCACCTTATGAACCTCCTGAAAATCCCGAAATTACGATAAATACTGAGGAACACGATATAGAAACCTGCGTTGATATGCTTGTTGAGGCTTTGGAAGCCTACATGAATTAAGGAGAAATGATTATGCCAACATTATATCTTCATATTGGAACTCCTAAAACAGGAACTTCTGCGATTCAGAAGTTTTTGCCTTTAAATGAAGCTTCGCTCAATGAGAAGGGCTTTTGTTATCCTGATTTAGGTTACACATTCCCCGGTATAGGCGTAAACCGCAACGGACATTTTTTAGTATATCGTCAGAAGCTTAAGGGAGAAGACCGGCAAAAAGAAAAAGAGATACGCGCATATGAGGACGAACGCTTTTACGAGGGACTGGACAAATTAAAAGAGATTTCAAAAAAATATCCGAACATTATCCTTTCAGACGAAAATATATGGAACGGTTATTGGAAACGTGAAAATTTTTGGTTTGAGCTTAAAAATGCTTTGACCGATCGTGGGATAGATTTAAAGGTAATAGTTTATTTAAGACGTCAGGATCTGCTTATTGAATCCTATTGGTCGCAGCAGGTGAGGGAAACCTCTCAGATGAGCTTTAAAGAGTATGTAGATTCAGACAAGTACAGCTATTTCAAGCTGGATTATTTTGGACGGCTTGAGGAAATTTCAAAAGCTGTCGGCAGCGAGAATATAATAGTCCGCGCTTATGAAAAACAGCAGTACAACGGGGGAAGCTTAATTTCAGATTTTTTGAGCGTTTTGGGTATTGAGCTTAATTCCGGGTTTCGTTCTGTTGATATTGTTGCGAACACCAGTCTGTACGGGGAATTTCTTGAGGTCAAGCGTATACTTAATTCTATGGAATGTTTTCGCACTAAGATGAACTGGGCGGTAAAGTATCTGAGAGCTGTTCAGGAGGAGAAAAGAAACAGTATAGGTCTTTCTAAGTGTGAAAACTTCACCTACGACGAGCAAGTTGCTTTTCTGAAAAGGTATGAGGAGGGCAACGCTTCGGTTGCTGAGAAATACTTAAACCGGGGAAACGGAGTTCTATTTTACGATGAAATTCCTAAGAGAAAGAGGGAAGTCCAAAGCTATGACAAAGAAGATTTAGTTCGTATCTGCGGCAGAATTATGGAGCTTCAGAATAATGAGCTTGAAGAACTGAAAACAAAGCGCAGTGAGGATAAACAGCGTATTGCCGAGCTTTCATCGGAGCTTAAAGAGGTTAAGCGTCAAATGTATAAACAGCGTCCGCTTTACAGAAAAATAGGCGGAAAAATATATCGTTTATTTAAACGTTAAAGGTAAAGAGATTTATATTAAGGAGGATATGGTTATGAAATTAAAATTATTTTTGTTATTTGTTATTGCGGTTTCAGTTATATCGTCAGGCTGTTCTGCGGGCAAATCGGAAGATTCGTATTCATCGAATCCGGAGTCAACAGGAGGTTCTCAGAATACGTACTCGGAGAGCAGTCAGGATTCATCAACGCAGAATCAAACGTCCGATTCGGTTGCTTCCGACAGCGATTCAATAAATGAGGACGACGCAAAGGAAATAGCTTTGGCGGACGCCGGTTTTTCAGAATCCGAAGTAAAAAATATTCGTGTAAAATTTAACAGAGATGACGGAAAAAATGAATATGAGGTTGACTTTTACGTAGGTTCGGACGAATATGAGTATGAAATATCTGCGGACGATGGTTCTATTTTAAGCAAGGGCAGAGATATTAATAATGATTTTGGTTCGGCTGCCGCTTCTGACGCTTCAATTACGATAAGCGAAGCCAAAAAAATTGTTTTGTCAAAGGTTTCCGGAGCTACTGAAAATGATATTCATATTTATGCGGAAAAAGACGACGGCAGAGTTGTATACGAGGGTTCTGTTATGCTTGACGATATGGAATATGAATTTGAGATTGACGGTGAAACGGGAAAAATAATTTCATGGGAAGCCGAATCAATTTTTGACGATTGAACAGCCAATAAAAGTTAATAAAAAAGCAGACGTTTAACGCCGAAGAGCCACGGCAGTATAAAAACGTCTGCTTTTTATATATCTTAGGCAAGATGTACCCCGCCTCTATAGGCGGCTGGGTACATTATCCGGTCAGTAGTGGGATATAATACCCTACTGACCGTCTGGTCGACACTGCCGACCCTAGCCACGTTGAATGACGGGCAAGCCCTTATTGAAATTTATTTATCTTCAAGTTCTTCCAACTCTTTAATATCTTCTTTGTCAATTTTATTAACGCCGTCCTTTAAAATCTTAACGTCGTCCTTGTGATATGTGTTTACAGCCTCTGTGTCAGCGTTTTTAACTCTGACTTTTCCTGTCAGCATATTAACGTCGACTACGTTGCCCTTTCCGTCGGGAGTTTCAACGAAAGCGCCAATTTTAGGAGTAATCTTCAATAGCTCCTCATAGCCTTCCTGTTCATATTTCAAGCAGCACATAAGCCTTCCGCAGGTGCCTGAAATCTTAGACGGATTAAGCGACAGGCTCTGATCCTTCGCCATTTTTATGGAAACCGGCTGAAAATCTCCCAAAAAAGATTTACAGCAGAACGGTCTGCCGCAAACGCCGAGTCCTCCGAGCATTTTCGCTTCATCACGAACGCCTATCTGACGCAGTTCAATTCTTGTTCTGAAAACGGAAGCCAAGTCTTTGACAAGCTCTCTGAAATCCACTCTGTTTTCTGATGTGAAATAAAACAGAAGCTTATTGTTGTCAAAGGTACATTCAACGTCAACGAGTTTCATGTTAAGACCGTGCTTTAGAATTTTTTCTTCACAAATTTTGAAAGCATCTGCTTCGCACTGCTTGTTATGCTGAATTTTCTCAATATCCTTTTCAGTGGCAACTCGTATTATATTTTTAAGAGGAGTTGCAAGCTCGTTTTCATTGATTTCACGGTTACCTATAACGACTTCTCCGCATTCAACCCCTTTTGCTGTTTCAACAATGACCTTTTCGCCCTGATTAATCTGATTTTTACCGGGCGAAAAGTAATATATTTTTCCGACGCTTTTAAAGCGCACTCCTATGATTTCTGCCATATTAGTCCTCCAATATTAATTTTTATAATTCAATAAGGGCTTGCCTTAGTTATAAAGCTTCTTTCATTTCCGAGCATAAAGCGTTAATTGCCAGGCTCAGATTGCCGTTTGAATTGATTCTTTCAGCGTATTTAGTAATTGCGTAATAAATTTTATTCGCCGTAATCTTAGAAATCCTCTCGGACAGCCTGATTGCTCCTGCCTTATAAGCGCTTATGAGCGTTTTTTTATCACAGCCTGCCGAAACGGAAATCGAATCTCTTACAATTTCGCACAAAAGCTTAAAGACGGCAAGAGTCATGGTTTTGTCGCCTATAAGCTCGCTGAATTCTTTAAGCATAAGATATTCATCGCCGGTAATTATTGCGTCGGTTATGCTTTTCGACATGGTTACTGCGTCAACAATATCCCCGCCATTCAGATATCCTATGCACTTTCCTAAATTTCCTCCGAGAGCTTCAACTGCGTCTTGAACGCTGTCCTTCTCATAACCCTTTTGAATAAGAGCGTTCTTGCATGAATCTAAGCTTATTTCGTGCATTGGCAGCGATACCACTCTTGAAACTATGGTAGGAAGAAGTGAAGAGCGTGATGAAGCCGTCAGAATTATAACGCAATGGTCGGGAGGTTCTTCAATAAGCTTGAGCAAAGCGTTTTGCGCTGCGGCAAGCGTATTGTCCATATCGGCTATTATATAAATCTTGAATCTGCTTTCATTCGGCATTACTGAAGCGTTTTCAACCATCTCACGAAAAGCATCTATTTTATAGTTACCGCTTTTTCCGCTCGCAACGGCGTGTATCACGTCAGGATGAACCATATTGGCGATTTTTTTGCAGGATCTACATTCACCGCAGGGTATGCCCGTTCCTTTTTCACAAAGAAGGGAAGCCGAAATATATTCGGCGGCAGTCTTTTTGCCTAGACCCTTATCGCCGTAAATAAGCAGAGAATTTACTATGCGGTTGTTTAGCACCATAGAACGTATGGTGTTTTTAATTATTTCATTTTCATATAGATAAAAGCTTTTCATAAATAAATTAAAACTCCGATAAATTCTGCGGACGATTAACAGGCTTTCTAAAACGAGAATAAGCCTTACGCTGTGAAACGTCTATTTCATTGTACCACATTTACAGAAAAAATGCTATACCTTCTGAGCAAATTTAAAATATCACGGCTGAAAACCTCGCCGCTTATTACAAGCGGAATACACGGAGGGCAGACAGATACCGGCGTTGAGCAAACTCTGCCTAAAGCGTTTGTAATTGAAACTGTTTCGCTTTCGCTGAAAAAAGCTTCCCTGACGGACATTGCTTTTTCTGCTTTTATCAGCATTAGCTTTTCAAGCGTAAAAGCGTCCGACGATGTATTTTCTGTTTTTTCAAAGTTGGATTTTATGTTTTCCAAGGCAGTCAGAAGTATGTTGAAATCGCTGTCGTTATTTTCAGGTGAAATCATTATTATCAGCGATGAATCATCAGCGTGCTCACAATATATGTTTCTTTTTTCAAGCTCTGATAAAAGCGTTTTACCGCTGACGCCGGAATTTTCACATAGTATTACAAGCTTTAGCGGCTCGCAGTTTTTGTGATTTAAAACGCCGAACCCCAAAGCCCGAATCTTTTCTTTTAACCTTTTGACCTTTTCGCAGGTTTTATTGAGCTTGTCTATATAAGTCTTATCGCTTAAGGTTCTGTTGCAAAGGTCAAGCGACTGCAAAATAAGATACGATGGGGAAGTCGTAGCAAAAAGCTGCATTGCCTGTTTTGCCAGAGCTCTGTTATGAAAGCGTTTATCAGCGTTTTTTGAAATATGAAGATAGGCGCCTCCCGTAAGACAGGGCAGAGTTTTATGAGCGGAGTCGCAGCACATATCCGCACCCAAAGCCAATGGGTGGATATTTTCGGTCAGAAAATTCAAATATGCTCCGTGAGCGTTGTCAACAAGCAGCGCAGCGCCGTACCGTTTACAGACCTCAGCCAGACCCTTTATATCAAGCATATTTCCCTGATAGTCGGGAGAAGTCACATAAACGGCGCTTGGCATATCAACCGAATCATAAGAGGACAAAGCTTCTTCCAAATCCGAAGCTGTAAGCTTCATAGCGCATATTGAGGAAATCTCTTCTTTCGGATAAATCCAGTCTATGTCGAGATCAATTAACGCACAAGCGTTTATAAAGGATTTATGTACGTTTCTTGCAGCCAGAATTTTTCTGTTTTTGTTTCCCTTATATGCGATAAACAGCATTGCTTTTACAGCAAGGCTGGAGCCTTCGGTTGAATACAGGCTTAGCGCTGAATTATAAAGCTCTGAAGCATTCTTTTCACTTTCGTAAATTATACCGTATTCTGACTCAGAGAACAGAAAATCCGCTCCGGTTATTTCTGTTATGTCATAAGGCGATACTGAGCAAAGCTTATCAGTTCCTCTGCCTTTATGTCCCGGCATATGAAATCTGACGCAGTTTTTGATTTTGTATTCCTCCAGGAAATCGTTAATAGGCGTCCTCATCATCAATAAAGCTCCTGAAATTAGTGTATTTTAATCTTTCATAAATCCTGTTTTTCGCTCTTTGAATAGTTCTTGAAACAGTCGATTTGTTGACCCCAAGCTCACGGGCGATTTCAGGAATTTTCATATTATTAAGATAATACATAATAATATATTGTTTCTGCGTTTTTGTCAAATCTTCGTTTATAATTTCGCGTAGATATTTAATTATTTGCTTGTTTGAAGTCGAAGCGTACTCGCCGATTTTTACCCGCTGCTCGGCATAAAGAAATTCAAGCGGAACTCTTTTATTTGTATATTTGTTTTTCATTTGCAGTTCTTCATCCTCTCCCTATTGTGAATTGATTGTCAGGCTTTTTTCACCCGGGAGATTTCCTCTTTCGGCTTTGGCTTGAAATAATTTTCAATCATTCTTGCGCTGTGTAAAACGTCAAGGTATTCCGAATACAGCGTTTCGGTGCGTTTTTCAATTATTTTCTTTTCATCAACGTCATCCGTTTTTTTTATTTCAGCTTTCAGAAATTCTATCTGACCTTTTAAAGCGTCGGCGGTTTTTATGTATGCTCTGAATAAGTTTTCCATTTTTTTGTCCTTTCTTAAAATGTCATTTATTATTTACGCAAATAAAAGAACAAATGTTCTTTATAATATATAATAATCTATGTTCCTGTTTTTGTCAACAGCTTTTTATAAAAAAGTTTATCCGGGGAATTTTTTTGTACAGATTAAATATTTTTTCATTGATTTTTGCCAATAGGTGTGTTAAAATGAATATCGGTATAAATTTTTATTCGGAAGGAAAATCCTTAAAGATGGAAAAAGAGAAGCTGGATAGAATTTCGCAGCTTTACAGGCTGTCAAAGCAGAGAAAGCTGACGACAGACGAATTAAAGGAGCAAAAGGAGCTTAGGGACGAATACCGCAGAGGTTACGTAAGAAACCTGACTCAGCAGCTTGAACATACCGAGCTTTTGCGTCCCGACGGAACTAAAGTCAAAGTATCCGATTTAAAAAGGAATAAAGACATTTCAAAAAACTAAAGGATAGGTGTCAGTTATGAACTATAATTTAATTTCAAACGGCGGGTTTTCAAGACAGAAGCAGAAGCTTCTGATATTGGAAAAAATCTTTTTGCACGAAACGGATGAAAATCATGTTTTGACGGGAAAAGAAATAATCTCAAAGCTTGACGCATATGGCATCAAGGTTGAGAGGAAAACTGTTTATGATGATATAACGACTCTTCAGGAGAGCGGTATCGATATAATCACGGAGCGCAGAGGCCATACAAACGTATATTATGTAGCTTCCAGAACATTTCAGGATGAGGAGCTTTATGTGCTTGCGGACGCAGTTGCGTCGTCGGTATTTCTGACAAAGAAAAAGTCGGATGCGCTTATTTCCAAGCTTCAGACTCTCACTTCAAAATACAAGGCTCAGGGGTTAAGGAGAAACGTATATGTAGCCAATCGCACAAAGACCTTTAACGAACGCATATACTACAATATAAATACAATTCACGAAGCGATTTTTTCAAATTACCAGATTGAGTTTAAATATTACGAATACAGCTTGGATAAGAAAACAAGGTTCCGTCACGGCGGTGAGATTTACAGCGTTTCACCTTATCAGCTTATATGGGAAAACGATAAATACTACCTTATTTGTTATTGTAATAAGCATGAAAAGCTTTGCAGATACAGAGTGGACAGAATGTCGGGAGTAGAGATATGCAGCGATAAAAGGCGTTCGCTGACGGTTGATGAAAATGAAGTTGTAAAAAGCCTTAAAGCTGCTTACGATATGTACGGAGGCGAGCCTGAAAGGGTTGAGCTTGAGTTTGATAGTTCTCTGATTAACGTTATAATAGACCGATTCGGCGATAAGGTGCTTATAAACAAACAGGGAGATGACAGATTCAGAATCAAGGCTGACGTTGAAATAAGTCCGACCTTTTGGGGATGGCTGTTTACTTTCGGTAATAATGCAAAGGTTATAGGCCCTGAAAAAATTGTAAATGCTGCCAAGGAAAAGCTAAAAGAGATTTCAGATTGCTATGAATAAACATAAAAGTGAAACGGCAAAAGCTAAAAAATTTTTTATCAGTAAACTGCGGGAATATATTAAAAATCAGTATAATAAATACGCATATATATCAAAATCCTTTGGAGAAAGCTTATTAAAGTTTTTAAAGTGGCTGACTATCGCTGCTGCTTCGGGTGCTTTTATCGGATTAGTCGGAGTCGGTTTTCATTATTGCCTGAGCGGTGCTGCCGGACTCAGGGAGTCGCATGAGTGGCTTATATTTTTTCTGCCGATTGCAGGACTTTTTATTATCATTTGTTATAAGACGTTCGGTATGTATAATGATAAGGGAACAAATTTGGTTTTAATGGCTGTCAGAGATAACGAACCTATGACGGCAAAAACAGTTCTTCTTATATTTTCAGGAACGGTTCTGACTCATTTGTTCGGGGGTTCGGCAGGCAGAGAGGGTGCAGCGCTTCAGATTGGAGGAACGATAGGTTCACTTTTCGGAAATGTATTAAGACTTGATGATAAGGATAAAAGAGTTATAACCATGTGCGGAATGAGTGCGGGTTTCGCTGCGTTATTCGGAACGCCTGTAGCTTCGTCTGTATTTGCTATGGAGGTCACAAGCGTAGGCGTAATGTATTACTCCGCTATAGTTCCGTGCGTTATATCCGCTTTCACAGCCGCATGGCTTGCCAATCTGTGCGGAGTTACAGCTGTTAAGTATACTGTAATCGGTATATCTGATATTGATGTTCCGCTTGTGCTTAAGGTTTTGATTCTGGCGGTTTTATGTGCAGTTATAAGTCTTGTTTTTTGCATTTCAATGAGAGGTATGCATCATGTGTTTCAGAAAGTTGGAAAAGGCAATAAATTTATCAGAATTTTTGTCGGAGGTATAGTTATAATTATTTTGACCTTGCTTATAGGAAGCCGGAAATATAACGGAGCAGGAACTGAGGTAATAAAACAGTGCTTTGACCAAAGCGTCGGATTTCAGGTGTTTGCTCTTAAAATTCTTATGACTGCTGTTACACTTGGCTGTGGCTTTAAAGGCGGAGAAATAGTACCGACCTTCTTTACAGGTTCGGCATTCGGCAGCGCAATGTCGCCGATTCTTAATATACATCCGTCTTTAGGAGCAGGTATAGGACTTGTTTCGGTTTTTTGCGGAGTTACGAATTGTCCTTTGACCTCTGTAATACTCTCGGTTGAGCTTTTCGGAAGCGAAGGAATTGTTCTATTTGCCGTTGCCTGTGCAGTTTCGTATATGTTATCAGGCTATATAGGGCTTTACAACGAGCAGAAAATTGTTTATTCAAAAACTAAGCCGCAGTATATTGATAAGTCTGTAGCTGAACGTTCACGAGAAATAAAACAAGCAAAGCTAGGAGATTTTAAGCCGTTGGACAAAGATAATATTACTAAAGAACAAGAGCAATAAAGAAAGGAAAAGCGCTATGAAAATTATGGCTGTGGACTACGGAGATGCAAGAACAGGTCTTGCAGTATGCGACAGAACAGAGTTTTTAGCTTCGCCGATCGGCACGATAGAAGAACGCAATTTCAGAGTTTTGGTTTCCAAGGTCGCTCATATTTCCGGAGAGTATGAAGTCGGCGAGATAATTGTGGGGCTTCCGCTTAATATGAACGGAAGCTTCGGACCGAGAGCTGAAAAGTGCAGGCAGTTTGCAGACGCTCTGAACGAGCTTGTAGATGTTCCCGTAAATATGTGGGACGAGCGTTCAACTACTGTTTCGGCTCACAACTTTTTGAATGAAACCAACACGAGAGGTAAAAAAAGAAAAGAGGTCATAGACCAGGTGGCGGCGACGATTATCTTAGAAAGCTACCTTGATTTCAGAAGAAAGAAAAATAAAAGCTGAGATAAGCAGGCGGAAGTTCAATTCCGACCTGCTTTTATGTTGCCGGTTTTTATGAATATGAATTTTGTCAGTTTAGATAACCTATTGTAATACGCTGTTTGCGACAATTTTTCTGTCATAAATTATGTAGTATTTAAATATCTACCTGCGCTTGAACGTTAAGTAGAAATTTTGGAGTACATATTGGTGATAGGGATGTTAAATTTTCAGGTTTTTGAAAAGAATGAGGCGAAAATAAAAAGCTTTTCGCTTATGGGACTTGCAATGGTCTTAGGTTATATTTCAAGTATGGGGAACATTTTAGGCTTCAACTCGCCGGTTAATATTGTAATTGTATCAATATCGGGTTCAAGCTCAATACCTGCGTTTATTGCGGCTACGCTTTCTTACGTTATAAACGGTAATATTTCCGAGGGAATTCCGAGTATCTGCGCTATGGCGACAATCGTGGTTCTCAAAACATTTATTTTCCCTCAGTTTTATAATAATTCACCGCTTTCGTTAAGCGTTATGTCAGGTTCGATAACGCTGTTTTTCGGAGCGATGTTTAGTTTGGTGATTCCGACAAGGATAGAAATTACCGTTTACAGGGTTTTTTCGGCAATACTTTGTTTTTTTCTTGTGTATTTCTCAAAATACTGCTACGAAAATTATAAGAAAACAGGCATAATAAGCATAAAAGGGATTAACGGAGTAGGACTGAGTATTTTATATGTTATGATGGTGGCTACGCTCACCTCGGTGTCGCTTCTGGGAATAAACTTAGGACGTGCGTTCGGCGTGGTAATTATGCTGTTTGCAGTCAAAAGGTATAAAGCTATAGGAGGGGCGGTGTGCGGAGCGCTGGCTACCTGCGGAGTTATACTGTGCGACCCCGAATTGAGCAAAAACACTCTTTTGCTTGCGACCTCGGGACTTATCTGCGGAGCGTTTGCTTCTTTCGGAATAGCCGCAATAATACTTGTGTTTATAGGGGTTTCACTTGTGTCGCTTATTACAATAGGTATGAATTCGGATACTTTCAAGCTGTTTGCGGACTTAATCGCAGGAGCGGTTATTTATCTTGCTTTTCCGGAAGAAAAAATTGCGGGAACGTTAAAGCTTGTGGCGGGAACAAACAAGGCGGCGGAGATTTCAAATGAAACCGTATCGTCAAAGCTTTCCTTTGCCTCGGGGGCGTTGTGCGACGTAAAGAATCAAATATCCAACGTTACAGAAGCTATGGAGAAAAAGGTTACTCCGACGCAGCTGGGAAAGCTGGTTAAAGACAGCGTGTGCAGAGAATGTCCTATGAATTCCGTATGCTGGCAGAGAAAAGAATGCCAGACAAAAAGCGTATTTACGCAGCTTCAGAGAAAGATAGCTTGTATGGAGAAGCTTAGCGGAGATGATATAGAAAAAAAGCTTCCGGAGTGTATAAGAAAAGAACTGCTTGCAAATACATATAATCTGATGTATACAAATATGCTGTTTGAGCAAAGCTCTTCCAGAAAGTTGAAAGAGATGAGAGAATTTCTTTCAACCCAGCTTGAAACTATGGGAGGCGTTCTTGATGATATTTCGCAGGACGTGGCAAAGCTTTTGAATGTTGACGTGGGACTTTCTTCAAGGGCAAGCGACCTGATAAAACGTCTTGGAGGTGAGAATCAAAGGGTATGCATTTATGTAGACGAGAGAAAAATGCTTAGAGGAGAAATCTTTTACAGCTCAAAATCAAATGTAGATATAGTAAGGCTCACGGTTGAGCTAAGCGACATTACAGGCTGCGAGCTTGAGATGCCGAGAAAGGTAACAATCGGCGGAACAACAAGGCTTGAATATTCGGAGCGCCCCGTATATTCGCTTGACCAGGGCTTTTATCAGTCGGCGAGTATTCCCGGTCAGCATTCGGGAGATTATTATGAAAGGCTAAGTATAAGCAATACGGAGAGCTATATTATTCTGTCAGACGGAATGGGAACGGGAAACAGAGCAAGGCTGGATTCAATGTTCACTGTGAATCTTGCGGCAAGGCTTTTAACGGCAGGCGTGTCTGATATAACAACCATGAAGCTTCTGAATTCCGTTTTGCAGGTTAAATGCTGGGAAGAGTCCTTTGCAACTTTAGACCTGGCGGAGTTCGATTTGTGCGGAGGTTATCTCAATATTCTAAAGGCGGGGGCAGGTCCGAGTTATATATACAGGGACGGTCAGCTAAAAAAGATAGAGGGATATGCATTTCCTTTGGGAATACTTTCAGAAACAAGCGTTAATCAGATAAGAAACAAGCTCTTTAAAAACGATCTGATAATAATATGCAGCGACGGGGTAAGCGAGAGCGCAGTCAGACGGGTTCTGAAAAGCAGAAATGAAGCGTCGAAAATGACTCCTGATGAAATTTCAAGGGGCATAGGAGAAATTGCGGAGAACGGCAACGCTTCGTCAAAACCAGATGATATTACAGTTATTTGCAGCAGAATAAGTAAATATTAATTTTTGTATGAAAAAATCAAATTATATTTCCCAAACAATCGTTATATTGCACAAAAAACCGTATTGGTTTCTGTGTGAACTATAAAATTTATACAAAAACTATTGCAAATTATGTAATGTAAGTGTAAAATAAAATATGATGACTGAAGGTATAAATTTAAAGAATTTTTAAATTTTGTCTTTCGGAATACTTTGGCGAAAAGATACATCGGAAAGGAGTTTATATTCCCGTTGGGAATATGATAATAGTTATGAACACAATTCCAGAAAGCTATAAAGCGCCTCTGCATTTGTTCCACGAGGGGACAAATTTTGAGGCTTATAAGTTTTTCGGGGCTTCCAAAGGCGAAAAGGACGGAAAAGACGGATATTTTTTCAGAGTGTGGGCGCCTCATGCCATGTCGATTTCTGTTACGGGCGATTTTAACGCATGGGATAAAACCAAAAGTCCTATGGAGAGAATTGCCGACACGGACGTTTGGGAGGCGTTCATTCCTAACCTGAAGAAATATGACACTTATAAATACTGCGTTACAACGCCGTCGGGAAGCACGCTTATGAAAGCCGACCCGTACGGCAGTCATATGGAAAACAAGCCTGCGACCGGCTCAAAGATTTATAATATAGACGGCTTTAAGTGGAGCGATGGTTCATGGCAGGAGAAAGTTAAAAACACGGATATAATTAATTGTCCTGTCAATATTTACGAGGTTAATTTAGGCTCATGGAAAAAGCATAAGGACGGGAATTTTCTTTCTTATATTCAGTTTGCCGAGGAAATAATACCCTATATAACTGAAATGGGATATACTCATATAGAGCTTATGCCTCTTATGGAATATCCTTTCGACGGCTCGTGGGGTTATCAGGGAATAGGCTATTATGCTCCGACGTCAAGATTCGGAACGCCTGAGGATTTTATGAAGATGATAGACCGCTTTCATAATGCCGGAATAGGAGTTATTCTCGATTGGGTTCCCGCACATTTTCCAAAGGATGAAGCAGGCTTGAGTATGTGGGACGGCGAAGCTTGTTATGAATATGCCGATCCGAGGAAGGGCGAGCATTTGTCATGGGGTACTAAGGTTTTTGATTACGGCAGACCGGAGGTTCAGTCGTTTTTGATTTCCAATGCTGTTTATTGGCTTGAAAAGTTCCATATAGACGGTCTTAGAGTTGACGCCGTAGCGTCGATGCTTTATCTTGATTATGACAGGAAAGACGGTCAGTGGATACCCAATAAAAACGGCGGAAATGAAAACCTGGAAGCTATAGAATTTCTTCAGAAGCTTAACTGCGAGGTGTTCAGAAAGTTTCCTCACGCAATGATGATAGCTGAGGAATCGACGGCTTGGCCTATGGTTTCAAAGCCTGTAAGCGACGGCGGACTCGGTTTCAATTTCAAATGGAATATGGGCTGGATGAACGATATGCTTATGTATATGGCTCAGGATCCTATAAACAGGGCTTTCCATCATAACGCTTTGACATTTTCGTTTTTCTATGCTTTTTCCGAAAACTTTATACTTCCTATTTCACATGACGAGGTTGTTCACGGAAAGGGTTCGCTTATAAACAAGATGTTCGGGGATACCGATCAAAAATTTGCACAGGCCAGGGCGTTTCTGGCGTATATGATGGCTCATCCGGGTAAGAAGCTTCTCTTTATGGGAAGTGAGTTTGCCCAGTTCAGAGAGTGGGATTATGAAAACGAACTCGAGTGGTTTATGATAGACGATTATGAAAATCATAGGAACTATCTCAATTACGTTAAGAACTTAAACCGCTTCTATAAAGACAACAAACCGTTTTGGGAGATTGATTATTCATGGGAGGGCTTCTCGTGGATTTCAAACGACGATTATAAGCAGAGTATTATAATTTTCAGGAGAATAGACAAGAGCGGAGATGAGATAATCACTGTCTGCAACTTTGTTCCCGTAGGAAGAGAAATCTATTCGTTCGGTGTTCCTAAGTCGGGAACCTATGAGGAGGTATTCAATTCAACCTCTCCTGACGGAAGTCCGATAACGAATAAGCCGGTTAGATCAAAGGCTGTCGCTATGCATGGGTTTGACCATTCTGTAACCATAGAGATTCCTGCATTCTCTGTTATGTATTTCAAACGCAGAAAGACGCAGAGAAAAGCAGCAAAAAAGCAGTCAAAGACCGGCGGAACAAAAGCAGCTTCGGCTTCAAAAAAGACTGCCGCTAAGAAAGCTTCAGATAAAAAGGCTTCGTTAAACGAACAGAAAAAGTCCGCTTTGAAAACTGAAAAAGCAACGGTAAAAAAGCAGACTTCAAATAAAAAAATAAAAAATAAAAAATAACTTGTAAGCAGGTGAATGTATATGTTTAACAAAAAAGAGATTGTTGCAATGCTTTTAGCCGGCGGTCAGGGAAGCAGACTCTATGCCTTGACTCAAAAGGTTGCTAAACCGGCAGTACCGTTCGGCGGAAAATATAGGATTATTGACTTTCCGCTGTCAAACTGTATTAATTCAGGTATTGATACGGTGGGCGTTCTGACCCAGTACCAGCCGCTTGTAATGAACGACTATATCGGAAACGGTCAGCCTTGGGATTTGGACAGAGAACACGGAGGAGTTCATATACTTGCTCCATATCAGTCGCAGACCGGCGCCGACTGGTATCAGGGAACGGCGAACGCTATTTATCAGAATCTTTCGTTCATTGAGAGATATGACCCCGAATATGTGATAATCCTTTCGGGAGATCATATTTATAAAATGGATTATGACAAAATGCTTAGTTTTCATAAAGAGAAGGGAGCTGCGGCTACTATTGCGGTTATCGACGTACCGATTGACGAGGCTTCACGCTTCGGAATTATGTTCGCCCACGAGGACGGTCTGATATATGATTTCGTTGAAAAGCCGCCCGAGCCTAAGAGTACGCTGGCTTCAATGGGAATATATATTTTCACCTTTGACGTTCTGAAGAAGTATCTGACTGAAAATGAAATGGATAAGTCGGAAAACAATTCAAAGGATTTCGGTAAGGATATTATTCCTGCTTTGCTTAGTGACGATCAGAAGCTTTACGCTTACCGCTTCGACGGATACTGGAAAGACGTAGGAACGATAGACAGCCTGTGGGAAGCTAATATGGATTTAATCAATCCGAATATTCCTATTGATCTTTACGACCAGTCTTGGAAGATTTATTCTAGAAACCCTGCTCTTCCGCCGCAGGTTATCGGTAAGAACGCTAAAATTCAGAATTCAATGGTAACAGAGGGATGTATAATTGACGGAACGGTTGATTTTTCAATGCTTTCAGACGGCGTTGTTATTGAAAAGGACGCAATAGTTACCGATTCGATTCTTATGCCGGGAGCGGTTATTCGTTCGGGAGCTAAGGTTGAATACGCTATCGTAGGCGAGAATTCAGAGATTTGCAGCGGCGCTCATGTAGGAATGCGTCCTGAGGATATGGAAAATCGCGACGAGTGGGGAGTAGCGGTAGTAGGTCAGGATATTAAAATTTCAGACGGAAAAGCTGTTTTGCCGAAACAGATTATTTCGGATAATATGTAGAGAAAGGGTGAGCTTAGATGGGAACTTCAAATATGGGAAAGGTTTTAGGACTTGTATTTGCAAATATGCATGACAGTACGGTAAAGGATCTGACGAAAGAAAGAACAATGGGCTCAGTCCTTTTCGGCGGAAGATACAGAATGATTGATTTTCCGTTATCTAACTTTGTAAACAGCGGAATCTCGACAGTCGGAGTTATAACAAAATACAATTACCAGTCGCTTATAGACCATTTGGGAACGGGAAGAGAATGGGATTTGTCCAGAAAAAAAGGAGGACTTATACTTCTTCCTCCGTTCAGCAACGTTGAAAGCAAGCTTTACAGAGGACGTCTTGAAGCTTTGTACGGCGTTTTAAATTTCATAAAGAGCGTTCATGCCGAATATGTTCTTATGTCTGACTGCGATGTTGTTGCTAACATAGATTATAAGCCTGTTCTGGCGGCTCATATAGACAGCGGAGCCGACATAACCTGCATTACGCATACGGGACAGTACAGCTCGAAGCTTATCAGGGAAAGCACGGTGCTTTCTATTGATTCCGGAAACAGAGTTAAGGATGTTCTTATAGGATCTAATTTATCGGGCGTTTGCACATTAAGCCTTAATATGTTTATTATAAAGAAAAACTTTTTGGTTGACCTTGTTCAGACAGCTATTGCTCAGGGCAGATACAGCTTTGAAAGGGACATTCTTCAAAGCAAGCTCAACGAGCTGAAAATCGTAGCTTATGAGTATTCCGGATACTTTAAAAAGATATACAGCGAGAAAAGCTATTTTGAGGCAAATATGGATCTTCTCAATATTGAGAGATGCAGGGAGCTTTTCATACAAAAAAGACCAATTTACACAAAGGTGCGCGACAACGCTCCTTCAAAGTACGGACTTAACAGCCATGTGGCAAATTCACTTATTGCCGACGGTTGCGTTATTGAGGGAACGGTTGAAAACTCCGTATTGTTCAGAGGCGTTAAGATAGGAAAAAGCGTTAAAGTAAAAAACGCTATCCTGATGCAGGATACTATTATCGGCGACGGCTGCGAGGTTAAGAACGTCATAACTGATAAAAACGTTTCTGTGGGAAATGACAGAACACTAATTTCATCTGACGACTACCCGATGTTTATCGGAAAGGGAGCGTCGGTCTAATTTAAACTGCGAGCTTCATTAAATCACTTTGTATCTGCCTTTTAACAGGACGGTAATAATTGTTTGTTGATTTAATGAAGCTTTTGTGCTATAATTACTGTAAATAGCATATGACTTTAAAATTGAAATCACATTTGAAACGGAGGATTTTGACCTTGAACATTTTATATACAGCTAGCGAGGCGTTGCCTTTTGCCGCTTCTGGCGGATTGGCGGACGTAGCGGGTTCTCTGCCGAGAGCATTGAATGAATTGGGCAACGACTGCCGTGTGGTTATTCCGATGTATAATACTATGAAGCCTGAGCTTCGTGAAAAGCTGACCTTTATTACGAACTTCACTGTTCCCGTCGCTTGGAGAAATCAGTACTGCGGAGTATTTACGGCTGTTGTGAACGGAGTTACCTATTATCTTCTGGATAATGAATTCTATTTTGCAAGGAACGGTTTGTACGGCTTTTATGACGACGCAGAGCGGTTTGTTTTCTTTTCAAGAGCTGTGCTGGAGCTTCTGCATTATATTGATTTCAAGCCAAACGTTATTAACGCAAACGACTGGCAGACTGCATTGGTTCCTGTTTATTATGATATTTTCTACCGTTATCAGTCCGGATATGAGGATATTAAGACCGTATTCACGATACACAATATTCAGTATCAGGGACAGTACGGGCTTGATCTTATCAATGACATCATGGGTATACCTCTTTATCATACCGACCTGCTTGAATATGACGGCGATGTGAATTTCATGAAGGCTGCTATTGAGGTTTCTGACAAAGTTACTACCGTTTCACCAAGCTATGCGTGGGAGATTTTAGATTCATGGTACGCTCATGGCATGGACAGAGAGCTGGTAAACAAGCAGTATAAGCTAAGCGGAATTTTAAACGGAATCGATCAGAGCATTTATAATCCTGAAACCGACCCCGTTATTCCGGCGAATTACAGCTTAAACGATATGTTCGGAAAGAAAGTCTGCAAGAAGCTTTTATGCGATGAGATGGGAATCAAATCAGGTAAAGAGCCTGTTATAGGAATAGTTACCCGATTTGTTTCGCATAAGGGACTTGATCTTATAAAGTATGTTTTTGAGGATATTGTGAATTTGGGATATAAGTTTGCGATACTCGGTTCGGGAGAAAAAATCTATGAGGACTTTTTCACCGAGATGTCATACCGTTATCCCGACAGGGTAGGCGTTAGAATCGGATTTATTCCCGAGCTTTCTAAAAAGATTTATGCCGGAGCAGATATGTTCCTGATGCCGTCGCAGAGCGAGCCGTGCGGTTTGGCGCAAATGATTTCTCTCAGATACGGAACTATTCCTATCGTGCGCGAAACGGGTGGACTTCGTGACAGTATCACTGACGCAGGAGAGCCTCATTCGGGGGATATTACAGGCAACGGATTTACTTTCAAGTCGTATAATGCTCACGATATGCTCAATGCCTGCGCAAGGGCGAGAGCTTTTTATGACAATAAGATGATATGGGGAAGGCTTGTTACTCATGCAATGAAAGAAGATTTCAGTTGGAAAAAGTCTGCTATTTCATATCAGGAGCTTTATAACAGCCTTTGATTTAAACTTATCGGCATTATAGATTATCTGACATTATGGGGAATTTGTAGATGTAAATTTATAAATTTCCCATATGCTTGTTTAAAAAGGACAAGCTCTTAAATTTATTTTATTTTCCGTGGTTTTTTACGGTGTGTTATGTGATAAGTAAAATTTAAAGTACGCAGAGATAGAGATATGCGTCAGTGTGTTATGTGAAAATAAGGAGAGAAAAATGTGTGAAATGAAACTGCATAAGCGTATTGCATCCGCTTTAATTACGCTTGTGCTGACGTTGTCTGCTATTGCGGCGCCTATTAGTTCTTCAGCGGCAACCGAAGCTGTTACTGTTAAAGTAACAAAGGTCGGGCAGGTAGTAGACACGATGAAATATGAAGGCGTTACGGTAAACGCTGTATACACTCCGAGAAATAACAGCAATGCGGCGGAAATGTGGGATGATCCTGTATACTGCTGTGCAGCTTTGGTAAAGAAATTCTATAATGCGGTATACGGAATAACTGTGTATAATTTGTGGCCGGGAAGCACTCCGTTAAGCGACTCGGGCACTTTTTCAAAGGTTAAAACCCCTGCCGTCGGAGATATATACGGAAATTCTAGCCACTGGGCAATTGTAAAAAAAATTAACGGCAATGAGGTTGTGCTTTTCGAGCAGAACTGGACTTGGTATGACGATAACGGGTGTTATGCAAAGTATAACAGAACGGTCAACCTGAAAAATCTTGAATCGGACGTAAGCTTTTTCAGATACAGCGGAGCGGATATTCCGCAAAAACCGGTTATCACTACGGATTATGCTTCACAGGACGGAGTTAAAAAAAGCTTTTCATGGACTACAGGTTCAAAAACAGCGAAATCGACCCTTTACATATATAATTATAATTCATTAGGTTCATATACGTCGGACGATTTGGTATCGACAACTGCGGGAATAACAAGCGGATCGGCGTCTTTGCTTTTGCCTAAGGGGCATTATGTGGCAAGAGTTATAAATTATTCTTCCTCAAGTAAAAGTGCGACGAGCGATTTTAAAGAGTTCTTTGTTGTGGGTCAGCCGCTGGCTTCAAGCGTTAAGCTGGGCGTTAATTCGCTGACAATGACCGCAGGAGACACAAAGACTGTTTCAAGCAAAATGCTTCCTGACAATACGAACGATATTCTTACATGGACTTCAAGCGATAATTCGGTAGCTACAGTTTCTAACAGCGGAGCTGTTACAGCGATTAAAGCGGGTAAGGTAACGATAACCTCAAAGGCTGTAAGCGGCGTTAAAGCTGTTTGCACGGTAAAGGTGAAGCCTAAAGCTGTTACAGGCTTTAAAGTAACCGCTTCTTCAAAAAGCGCTTTAACGCTTGCTTGGAATTCCGATTCCGATGTTTCGGGATATAGGATTTATAAATACGACGGTTCTAAGAAAAAGTATGTAAAGATTGCAGATTTAAAGAAAAATACTCTTACCGTTTCATGGCTTAATAAAGCGTCAAAATACAAATTCAAAATAAGAGCCTACAGAACATACAAGGGAAAGAATTATTTTTCTAAATATTCTAAGGTTATAAGCGGATATACACGTCCTGATAAGGTGAAAAATTTAACGGCTTATACTAAATCAGCTTCCTCGGTTAAACTCGCTTGGACAGGAGTGAGCGGTTCTGACGGTTATGAGATATACGGCAGTGCGGACGGAGGAAAGTACGTAAAGCTTAAAACCGTTTCAGGTAAAAAGAAATCTGTTACACTCAAAAAGCTGAAAAGCGGAACTGTTTACACGTTTAAAGTCAGAACTGTAAAGAAATTTTCAAGCGTAAGCGTTTTAAGCGGAGGTTCTAAAAAGGCATACGCTTCTACAAAGCCCGGAAAAGTCAAAAATGTTACGGGTAAGAAAGTTGATGACAGCAGCGTAAAGCTTAGCTGGAGTCCCGTAAAAGGAGCTTCAGGCTATAATATATATATGCTGGACGGAAACGGTTACAGATATGTTAAAACGGTTTCTGCGTCCAAGATTAAAGCTAAGATAAAGAACCTGAGCAATAAGTCTTATACCTTTAAGGTAAGGGCGTACAAAGCATATTCGGGAGCGACGCTTTACGGAAAGTATTCTTCAGCAACAGTAGTTTAGCATAATAAAAACCGTCGGATTATTATTTCGACGGTTTTGTGCTTTATAACTTAGGCAAGATGTCCCCGCCTCTATAGGCGGCGGGTTCCATTACCCGGTCGGCATTGCCGACTCTTGCCACGTTAAATAACGGGCAAGCCCTTATTGAATATTTGCACACCTGAATTTTCAGGCGAGCATATTTTTGTGAATGTGAACTTACGCAGTTTTTCCTCGCATTGTTCGGCTGATTTTTTATTTTCAAATATTCCGAATACGCAGGAACCGCTTCCTGTCATGACGGCTCCCAACGCTTCAGAGCGGGTCATAGTTTCTTTTATATCATAGATAACCTTTTCGTCTGTCGTTTCTTCCAGCGAATTTGAAAGAAGCCGTGAAATAGCTGAAAGGTTTTCGTTTTCCAAAGCTGAAACGAAACTTTGAAAATCTGAAAGCTTTGTCTTATCAAGCTCGTCAAATTTCTTATATGACAGGGGAGTGGAAATTGAAATATCAGGCTTTACAAGCAAAATACTGCATTCGGGAAGCTTTTTGAGAGGGGTTAATTTTTCTCCTATTCCCTCGCACAGAGCCGTTCCTCCGACAATGCAAAACGGCACGTCCGCACCAATCAAAGAGCCTGTTTCACAAAGCTTTTTTTGAGAAAGCTTATCGCCGAAAAGTCTGTTTAACCCGACGAGAACTGCCGCTCCGTCCGAACTTCCGCCTGCAAGTCCGGCGCCGCTGGGTATGTTTTTTTGGATGTCTATTTGAATGTTTGATTTGAATTTTGCGCCTGACGCCTTAAAAAAAGCCTCGCATGCCTTACAGACAGTGTTCCTTTTATCAGTCGGTATTTCTGGCTTGTCGCAGCTTACGGAAATTTCGGGTTCATCATTTTCGTAAATTTCTTCGGTTAAGGTCAGCGTGATGTAGTCATAAAGGGAAACTGTCTGCATAACCGAACGCAATTCATGATAGCCGTCCTTTCTTTTCCCGACAATATCAAGTATAAGATTTATTTTTGCAGGAGCTTTAAGAGTAATTCTTTTCATACTTTTCACCGTTTATTCAGAGCGACTGCTTTTTTATTTCGCTTACAAACTCGCCGATTTTTCTAATAGCTTTTTTCAGGTGTTCAAGAGAGTAAGCGTAGGAAACACGGATATATCCCTCGCCGCTTTCACCGAATGCGTCGCCCGGTACAACGGCTACGTTCTTTGAGTATAGAAGCTTTTCGCAGAACTCCTGACTGGAAAGCCCGGTTGATTTAATGCATGGGAAAACGTAAAAAGCTCCCTGAGGTTCAAAGCAGTACAGACCGATTTCATTAAATCCGTTCACGCAGAACCGTCTTCGCATATTGTATTCTTCAACCATCATATCAATGTCGCTTCTGCAATTTTTCAAAGCTTCAATAGCCGCATATTGGCTGACAGTCGGAGAGCACATAATAGCGTATTGGTGAATTTTCAGTATCTGCGAAACAAGCTCGTGAGGTCCGCACAAGTATCCCATACGCCAGCCTGTCATAGCATAGGTTTTAGAAAATCCGTTTATGAGAATGGTTCTCTCTCTCATTCCGTCGCATTGGACTATAGAGTAGTGCTTTCTGCCGTATGTAAGCTCAGAATATATCTCATCTGACAAAACGATAATGTTTGTATCTTTGAGAACCTCTGCGATAGGCTCAAGATCCTCCTTAGTCATTATAGCGCCTGTTGGATTATTGGGAAAAGGCAAAACCAAAGCCTTTGTTTTGTCGGTGATTTTTTCTTTTAAGGCTTCAGCTTTGAGTTTGAAATTATCCTCAGCCTTCGTTTCAACTATAACCGATTTTCCTCCGGAAAGCTCAACAATAGGAGTATAGCACACAAAGCAAGGCTCAACAATCAGAACCTCGTCCCCGGGTTCAACAACGGCCCTGATAGCCAGGTCAATAGCTTCAGAACCGCCTACTGTGACAATAATCTCATCATCGGGGAAATACTCTGTATCAACAGATTTTTTCACATATTCGGAGATAGATTCCCTCAGACTTAAAAGCCCTGCGTTTGCCGTATAGAATGTTTTTCCTTTTTCCAGAGCGGTAATAGCAGCTCGTCTTACAGTCCACGGAGTCTGAAAGTTAGGCTCTCCCACACCCAGAGTAATAACGTTGTCCATAGTCATAGCAAGGTCGAAAAACTTTCTTATTCCCGAAGGCTTCATATCTCTTGTTTTTTTGTTAATTATCTTATTATAATCTATCATGGAGAAACTAATCCTCTCTCGTCAGTTGTTTCATCGGACAGGTCTATACCGTTGTCCTTGTATTTTTTAAGAACAAAATGAGTGGCGGTTGATAAAACGCCCTCAAGAGGAGCAAGCCTTTGGGCTACAAATAAGGAAATTTCCATTAGGTTGTTCCCCTTAATAGTAATTCCCAAATCGTACGCTCCCGACATCAGCCATACGCTTTCAACCTCGTCATAGCGGCTGACGGTTCTTGCAATTTCGTCAAAACCGCTCTGAGCTCTCGGCGAAACCTTAAGCTCTATATAAGCCGTAACCAAATCGCCGCAGTCGTTTGACGCCTGTTCGTTGATAACCGTATTATAGCCCTTTATAATTCCGTCATTTTCGAGTTGTTCTATTTTGTCGGCGACTTCCTTTTCAGTTATTCCGAGCATAACGCCCAGTTCTGCATTTGAAAGTCTTGCATTCTTCTTCAGTAATTTAAGCAAAGCGTCCATTGTATCATCCCTTTACAAATAAGTTATGAAATTAATTATACTATTTTTGAAATCTTATGTCAATGGAAGCAGCCAGAGCCGATTGTGAATAAATTAGATTAAAAAAGCGAAGCTTTATTTTTGCTTCGCATTGTCTTTACTTGATTTTTTAAGAAGCTCTCTCAATCCGATTATAATAATAAACACAGAGAATATCTTTGAAAGAATTCTCGATCCCAGCAGGCTTGCGATATAACTGAATACCAGCGCCGCTATTATTCCTGTTATAATGGAGGGGATAATTCTTTTCCAGATAATAAGCTTTGACTTTGTGTGCAGGAATATTGAAATTAAAGCGATAGGTATAAAAAATATCAGGTTGATTCCCTGCGCTTCAAGCTGACCCATGCCTGTGAAAATCGCAAGGTAGATAATAAGCACCATACCTCCGCCCAATCCGAGAGACGCAATAAATCCGCTTAGAAAGGAAACTACAGCAATCACAAAAATGCTCATAACACTAACATCCTTATTCCGGAAATAATCAGTATAACTCCGAATATTTTTTTCAGAAGCTTATTGGAAATCTTTTTTAACAGACGGCTTCCGAGAATTGCTCCTAAAAGGCCCAGCGGTATAAATTTAAGCGCAAGCGGGTAGTCTATATGTCCTTTAACCGAATATATTACTGCGCTTATCAGCGAAAGAGGAAGAGTTATCGCTATTGATGATGCGTGAGCTTTTTTTGCTTCCAGTCCCGTGTTTTCCAAAAGCGGAACGCTTAACATTCCGCCGCCTGAACCGAACAATCCGTTCGCCGTTCCCGTAACCGCTCCGACGATGTAATAATAAGCTTTGCTGTATTTTAAGTTTTTAAGCTTGTTTTTAAATCTCATATACTTATTATTAGTGCTTTAGTTTTATTTATTCAGCGGACGTTCGATTTAAAATTGAGTTTACAATAAAAAATATTTGTGATAAAATTAAGTAAGATAAAAAATTAAAAGGAGTTTAAACCGTGAACTGTATTGAGCATTTCGGATATTATGATAATATCGTACATTTCCCCGAACACGGACATACCGATTGCGAGATTTTATATCTTCATAAAGGGCATATTACCGTTCTTTGCTCAGGTAATGAGTTTGATATGACCGAAGGTATGATTTATATAATTCCAAGCTGCTTTAAGCACAGGCTTGTGATAAAAGATCTGTCCTGCTACAGGAGAACGCTTGTCTTTTTAAATCCGTGGATATATTCAAAAAAGCATTGTTCAGATGTGATTTATAATATGATTATCGGTCTTGATACAGACAAGCCCCTTATTGTGAAGGACGATTTCAACGGATTTCAGCTTTTAAACGATATAAAAAATGAAATCGAATTAAACGACGCATTTTCAGAGGAAATCATCGTTTCTTTGCTGACTGAGCTTATTTCTCATATAATACGAAGCAGCGGATATAGGGGAAGAACCGCAATAAAGTCTAACAAAACAGTTTCGGATATTCAAAGCTATATTCAGGAAAACTGCGGTTCTCAAATATTGATTTCAGACATTGCAGATAAGTTTTTTATAAGCAAATACTATTTAAGTCACATTTTCAAGAAGCAGATAGGTATGTCGCCTAAGCAGTTTTTGATATTCACACGGCTTTCAAAGGCTTATAACCTTTTGCACGAACCGAACTTGAAAATCGCTGAAATTTCAGAGATGTGCGGTTTTGCCAGTCCCAGCGACATGACTAAAAAATTCAGGGAGCAATATAATATTTCTCCGAATAAGTTCAGAAAAGAGCTTTTTTCAAAAAACAAAAATAATACTGATTAGAGCAATTCCCATATAGAAAAATAAACTGCGAAGTGTTATACTGAAATAGAATAAGGAGGTTATCTTATGAAAAGACTCATTAAAATAGTTGCAGGCATTACAGCGGCGGCGATTACTTTTTCAGCATTGGAGGTCGGCGTTTTGACAAAACAGGACAGCACAGCGGAAGCGGTTGATTCTTTTACCGTCAGTATAGACGGAAACAATATCACTGCTGATTCTCTGAGGCTCGGAGTTGTTTCCGCAAACAATTCGTCAAGGCTTCTTATGGATTATAAAGAACAAAATCCCGAAGCTTATTGGGAAATAATGAATTATTTGTTTAACAAGGAAACGGGCTTGGGATTATCTCATATCAAGATTGAAATGGGTTCCGACTGCGATTCAAGTTCGGGAACCGAACCTGCCACCATGCGTTATGAAGACGAAGAAGCCAACGTGAACAGAGGAGCAGGCTTTCACCTTTGTGCCGACGCAAAGACTATAAATCCCGATATATCTATTGATATGCTCAGATGGGGAGCGCCCGGATGGACAGGCTCGGGAGGAGCTACTACCGAAGAAAATATGGCGAAGAGATTTAAATGGTATAAAGAAACTCTGGATGCGGCTTATGACGAATACGGACTAATCTTTGACTATGTAAGCGCTGACAGAAACGAAATAGGCGATCCTGACACCGAATGGATTAAATATCTGAGAAAGCACCTTGATTCTTCAGCAGAGGAAAAAACAGCAAAATACGACTACAGCAAGATAAAGCTTGTAGCTTCTGATGAGGTGGGACATTATAAGATTGCCGATGAAATGATGAACGATTCGGAGCTTAGGGACGCAGTTGACGTTTTAGGCTTTCACTATTCTACATGGTCAAGTGAAAACGCTTTGAAGCTCAAAGAAGAATACGGAAAAGAAATATGGTATTCAGAGGGCTCTTCAGTTGCAATAAACGCTGAACAGGCAGTTAATGCAAACAATGCTTCGGGAGAAGATTTAGATGAAACTGCAAAAGGAATCGGATTGACAGGCGTAAACAGTGCATTAGAAATCGGAGTAAGAGTGCTTAATATGTACGCTCAGGACGGAATCACGGGCGGGAAAATGACAATGTATCAGTTCCAACCTGCTGTTGCGGCTTACTATACGGGAGCGCAGTATGTACCTAAACAGCTTATCGAAGCCGATACGCCGTGGAGCGGATATTATGAGGTTCAGGCGGGTACATATGTAATGGAGCATTTTACAAAATTTCAGACAGATAACATGAAGTATGTGGAGGGAGCTTGCTACGGCGACGGAGTTGCCGCAGGAGACGGACACGGAATCGGAAGCACGACAAACAATTATATCACTTTAGCCGATCCTGACACGGGCGATTATACAATGGTTTTTGTCAATGATTCTTCCACTGCAAGAACTTATGACGTTTCGGTTAAAAATCTGGCAAAGTCGAATTCAACGCTGACCGCATGGGTGACGAAAGGACCTGATTCAGGTCAGGATTATGACGCAAATTGGCTGAAAAAGTCCGGAGAGATTACTCCTGTATCAGGAAGCTTTTCATATACAGTCGAGCCTTATTCCATAGTAACTCTTACGACAACAACAGGTCAGAAGGGTTATGATGAAGAGGAAAAGTCGGAGTATCAGAGCAGTGAAAATGACGCAAATCTTCAACTGCCTTATTATGATAACTTTAACTATTCGGATGAATTTTTAGACGAAAGGGGAGGAACTCCTCTTTATACCTGTGACGCCGGCGGTGCTTTTGAGGTAGTTAAAAAGTCTGATGGATCTAAGGTTCTTCAGCAGAAGATAACTAACGATATTAAGCCTTTAAATTGGGGAACATCTTCTAATCCTGTTACTACTTTAGGCGACACCGAATGGGCGGATTACAGCGTTTCAATAGATATTAAGCTGCAAAACGATAATTCTTCTTCAAACTATGCGGGAGTAGGTCTTAGATCTGTCGGAACCTGTTCCGGAGTAGCTAAAGCAAACAGATCGGGTTACTGGCTGAAGCTGGCGTCTGACGGAAGCTATTCTTGTATGAAAGAAAATACAGCGCTTTATTCCGGCAACATAAAGAATTTTAACATTAATATTTCTCATACGCTTAAGGTGAGCGCTGTAGGAAATGAAATTATCTTCTATATAAACGGAACTTCTGTTTTCGGGTATGAGGATACGGAGAATCCGTATTTATCAGGAAGAGTAGGCATATACAGTAACTTCTATATGACAGAGTTTGATAATCTGAAGGTTGAAAAAGCGACCGAAAGCTTATCACCGTCAGAAGCAGGAACGTATATCACAAGAATTGATTCGCTTGACGGAAATGTCAGATACACCGACGGCTGGACGCTTAAAGTCGGAGATTCATTTAAACTGTTTAACAGAACAAGCGCAGCGGCAAACGAGTCGGGAGCTTCTCTTGAATACACTTTTGAGGGAACGGGAATTAACTTTGTTCAGGGAGATCTGAATTCGGAATCTGAAATAAAAGTTGAATTGGACGGAGAAGTTATTGAAAACGGTCTAAGCCTTAAATCTTCTAAGCTATACCGTCAAAGCTTATATTCGTTAAGCGGTCTTTCCGATAGCGAGCATACGATAAAAATAACCGTATTGAGCGGTAATTTTGCAATTGATTGCATTGAGGTGTCAAAAGCTTCCGATATAACGGCAAAAGCTGCAATCAGCGGCAGTGTTGAAGATCCTGCACAGCCGACAACCTCTGCGTCTGTGAAAACTACTTCCATGTCAAAAACAACAACTACTGCCAAGGCGACAAGATCAGCCGCTCAGGTTAAAAAGGACAAAGCAGCGGCTAAGAAAGCCATGAAGCAGGCTAAGATAACAAAATTAACAGTCAAAAGCAAGTCTAAGAAGAAGATTACTGTTTCATGGAAAAAGGTTAAGAAAGCTAAAGGCTATCAGGTACAGGTTTCCAAGAAGAAGAACTTTAAAAAGAACATTGTAAACAAGCTGACCTCAAAGAAGAAGCTTACAATCAAGAACAGCAAGCTCAAGAGTAAAAAAACATATTATGTAAGAGTAAGAGCATATGCTGTATATAAAGATAAGTACGGCAAAGCTAAGAAAGTATACAGCAAGTGGAATAAGAAGCTGCGTAAGGTGAAAGTAAAGTAAAATGCTGACGTTTTTCAAACCTAAACATATTTGCACAGCGTAAAAATTAAATACTGTTAAGAGAACCGACATACATTTTGTGTGTCGGTTTTTTGCGGTTGGTTGTAAAATAAATAATAGATGTGCTGAAAATACTAAAACGGTTTTTAATCGATAAAAGAAAAAAGCCGCCTTGATTTATCAAAACGGCTTCTAAAGTATATAGGTATTTAGTCGGCGTACAATTCTCCTGCGTTTCTCGGGTTTCCTCTGTCGTACTGTCGGCGTGCGGACTGTACGTATTTCTCCACATCAAATAACCTATACAATATGATTTGTTTTTTTAATGGATGACAGTGCTTCCGCTTCTTCAGCTTTCATTTTTTTTACCATATCGTCATAATTCTCTAAAGCATATTTACAGCAATGCATAACAACATCGCTGAAGCTTGCACTATTAATCTCTGCAAGTTTGTTAATCTGTTTAACTGTGTTGTCAAACATTTCTGCCGTCCTATATGAAAAATTACATTCTTTTTCTTCACTCATCCGTATCACCGCCTTTCTCCCTGATCTGTTCTATTCTTTTAAAAACCTTTCAAGGGTGTAAAATGCTTTCCGGACTGTCAAATGCTCCTGTCAAAAATTCGTTTTTTCTATACTTATGTGTATTGCAAATACTAAAAGCCGGCCCTGCTATGCGTCTTGCTTACAAGTGAAGTTTTCTGATTCAAAGAATATTTTTCTGATTTCGTTATCCATCTTAATACCTCTCTTATATATATATATATATATTTATTAAATATATTTTATTACTTTTTATTTTGATAAATATCCCAATTCGGTATTAAGTTGTAGATTATTTATGTTTCCTTATATTTTAGTACTTAAAAGTTCTAATACTAACATTATACATGAAAAATAGTATACAGTCAATAGTATAAATAAGTACTAAGGTTACTTTGTGATATTTCACAAATTGGGAGGGATTTTTATGTATTTTCAACGCCTTAGAGATTTAAGAGAAGATATGAATTTAAATCAAACTGCAGTTGCTAAACTGATTTTTACCAGTCAGACGGTATATTCACGATACGAAAGGGGAGCGTTGACAATACCTGTAGAGCATTTGATTGTACTGGCTGATTTTTATAATGTATCAGTTGATTATATTTTAGGCAGGACATCAAAAAAAGAAATGAACATATAAAAAGGCACAGTGGACTAAAAAATTCACTGTGCCTTTTTGTATGCTGTTGATTATTTATATATTAATAAGCGACGCCCTGCCACTTCATTGCGTCGGCAACCTTTAAGAAGCCTGCAATGTTAGCGCCGAAGATAAGATTGCCCTCGTGGCCGTATTCTTTAGAAGCGTTGTAAGAATTGTGGAAAATATTAACCATAATATCTTTGAGCTTAGCGTCAACCTCTTCAAATGTCCATGAAAGTCTTTCTGAGTTCTGGCTCATCTCTAAAGCTGATGTAGCAACACCGCCTGCGTTTGCAGCCTTAGCAGGTCCGAAGAGAACGCCTGCCTCAACAAATTTTTCAGCAGCGTCGGGAGTACAAGGCATATTAGCGCCCTCGGCAACAGCGATTACGCCGTTTTTGATAAGTGTGTCAGCAGCGTCGCCGTCAAGCTCGTTCTGTGTAGCGCATGGAAGAGCAATGTCGCAAGGAATATTCCAGATACCTGAGCAGCCTTCATGATATTCAGCTCCGTCAACTCTGTTGCAGTATTCTTTAATTCTTCCTCTTTCAACCTCTTTGATTTGCTTAACGACGTCAAGGTTAACTCCGTTAGGATCATAGATATATCCGTTTGAGTCAGACAATGCAACGACCTTTCCGCCAAGCTGCGTAGCCTTTTCCGTAGCGTATATAGCAACGTTTCCCGAACCTGAAATAACAACCGTCTTGCCCTTGAAGCTTTCGTTCTTCATGCACTTAAGCATTTCGTCTGTAAAGTAGCAGCAGCCGTAGCCCGTTGCTTCAGTTCTTGCAAGAGAACCGCCGTAGCTTAGTCCCTTACCTGTAAGAACGCCTGTAAATTCGTTTCTTAATCTCTTATACTGACCGAACATATATCCGATCTCTCTTGCGCCTGTTCCGATGTCGCCGGCAGGAACGTCAGTATCTGCGCCGATGTGTTTAGAAAGCTCAGTCATAAAGCTCTGGCAGAATCTCATAACTTCACCGTCTGATTTGCCTTTGGGATCGAAGTCGGAGCCTCCTTTGCCTCCGCCGATAGGAAGACCTGTCAAGCTGTTTTTGAATATCTGTTCAAATCCCAAGAACTTGATAACTGACGCACATACTGTAGGGTGAAGTCTTAAACCGCCCTTGTATGGTCCGATAGCTGAGTTGAACTGGCATCTGAAGCCTCGGTTCACCTGAACGTTTCCGTTATCGTCTACCCATGAAACTCTGAACTGAATAAATCTTTCAGGCTCAACTATTCTGTCGATTATGCCGTTTGTTTCAAAAGATTTGTCTTTTTCAACAACAGGCTCCAGGCTTTCCAAAACTTCTTTGACTGCCTGAAGAAATTCCTTTTCTCCGGGATTTCTTGCTTCTACTTTGTCGTATACCTTTTTAAGGTATTCGTTCTTAAACTCCATTGTTTAAGACCTCCCATTTAAAAATTATTAGTGCCGGCAATCTAAATGCTTCATATTAAGCAAATAGTATTTTACGCTTTAGCACGATATAAATATTTTATCACAAAAGAAAACGCTTTGCAAGCAAAAGTTTAAAAATTGCAGGATTTTTGCTGTTTCTACATGATTTAAGCTATTTTTTGCATAATTTTGTTCGTTAAACTTCAAATAAATTATTTACAAAAAGGTATTGACAAAGTTTATACAATGGTGTATTATTGTATTAAATCAATAATACAATTTTACGAAGTCAATACGAAAAATCAAAAAACTTAGAAAGAGAGGTTTTAATTATGGCTTGGGAAATCAAAAACGACAGACCGGTGTATATCCAGCTTTTAGAAGAGCTTGAATTCCGAATTTTAAACGGAACATACACATCCGGTACAAAGCTTATGTCTGTAAGGGATCTGGCAGGTGAAGCTCAGGTTAATCCCAACACTATGCAAAAGGCGTTAAGCGAGCTTGAGAAAAAAGGATTGATTTCGTCTAAGCGGACTTCCGGGAATTTTATCACAGATGATACAGAGCTTATTGACGGCTTAAGGACTGAGCTTGCGTCTAATGAGGTATGTAGGTTCTGCGATAAGATTAAAAAGCTGGGAATAACCAAAGAGCAGGCTATTGAGTTAATAAACAGGGAGGAATTTTGAAATGAGTGAAATTTTAAAATGTACGGGTCTGACCAAGAAATACGGACGGCTTATCGCTCTAGACAGTCTTGATTTGTCGGTTGAAAAGGGTCAGATTATAGGTCTGTTAGGGCCTAACGGAAGCGGAAAAACAACGCTTATAAAAATTATATCGGGGCTTCTTAAACAGAATTCGGGAGAATTAACGGTTGACGGTAAAAAAGTCGGGGTAGAAACAAAAAAAATAGTTTCATATTTGCCTGAGAGAACTTATATACCGGACTGGATGTATGTAAAGGATATACTTAAGGTATTTGAGGATTATTATGAGGATTTCAATTTAGAAAAAGCAAAGGAAATGTTAGATAATCTTAATATTAATATGAATCAGAAAATCAAGGCTATGTCCAAGGGAACAAAAGAAAAGCTTCAGCTTATACTTGTAATGAGCAGAGAAGCTCAGCTTTATCTTCTTGACGAGCCGATAGCAGGAGTTGACCCTGCGGCGAGAGATTATATTTTACGCACTATAATCACTAACTATAATCCGAAAGCGGCTGTTATAATCTCAACCCATTTGATACAGGATATAGAAACGGTGCTTGACGATGTAATTATGATTCAGAACGGACATTTAAAGATTCATAAGACAGTCGATGAGATTCGTGAGGAAAACGGAATGTCGGTTGACGAACTGTTCAGGGAGGTATTCAGATGTTAGGAAAGTTATTTAAAACAGAGTTCAAAGCTTCGGGAAGGCTCTATCTTCCGATATTTATCGGAGTTTTATTCTGTGCGATAGTTGAACGTATTCTGGTGGAAATGGAATCGTCTGTAGACAACTCAATTGTGCTTAACATTATGTTCGGAGTAATAACGGTTATATTTGTAATAATCATTATCAGCGTTTGCGTGTCCGGAGAGTTTATATCAATTTACCGATTCCATAAAAGCGTATTTACGGACGAGGGCTATCTTACAAACACGCTTCCTGTAACTTCAAGAGCTATAATCATATCTAAGCTTCTTGTGGGAGTTTTGTATACAGCTTTAAGCTACATAATATTGTTAGCGTCCGGCTTTATTATGATAGCGGGAGATTTACTGAGCGAAATAGTTTTGGCTTTGAAGCAAGGCTTGGGAATTCTCAATACGCAAATCAGTCTGCCGGAATATGTTTTAACCGCAATAAGCCAAATACCTTTAACAGCAGCCATATTTGCCGCAATATTGGCAGTATCGTTGTTCTTTAACATTTTAACGTTTTATGTGTCCTTTGCAATAGGAAATATGGCTAGCAACAAAAGAGTTCTGATTTCAGTTATAATATTTATTGGTCTGACAAATGTTTTGGCTTTCGTAAGCAGCGGAATAGTTATAATAGTCGAAGAAATACTTGAAAAAACCAACTTGTCCTCGGTCGCTGTTTTGAATATTACCTTGGCGATAGTTTTGGCAGTTTTGGTGATTTTAGGATTCGTATACTATTTTGTAACCAATAAGATTATGAAGAGCAGGCTTAATATCGAATAACTGAAGATATAAAGATTTGAAAGGAGGAAGTATTCTCTTTTGAGAATATATATATATGAAAAAAGTAATGTTTAAAAGAGCTTTGCCGGTTTTAACTGCTGCGGTTCTGTCGTTTGGAATATCAGGCTGCGCATCGGGTTCAACTACAGATAACGCAAAATCAATGAGCAGCTCCAACGGCGCTTATGATATTTCAGATTATAATGAAGAGGAAGTTTCGATAGCGATTGGATTGGGTATGGCGTTTTCAGAAAAAGGCTCTGTCAGATTCGAGGGTTCCGGGACAAATTTAATTGACTTCTGGGAATACGGCAAAGACGAAAGCGATACCATATATTTTGAAGGTCCCGGTGAGAAGTTATTTGATTCATATTATGAACGTGACAACATAGAATTTGCTTTTGAATATAAGGATATGATATACTTTTTAAAACGTACTTATGACAGTTCAAAATCTAAATATAATTATACTCTTTATCGGATGAATCTTAAAGGTGAAGATATAACAAAGGTTTCGTCAATTTTACTTGAGAAGAGTTTTGATAAAGATTTTTATGATAATTATAACAGTTGTGAATATGAATATGAAATTACAGATGCTTATGTAGAAAATAATAATTTGATATTTAGTATTAATTATTATGATATGGACTATGAAGATTATGATGAAGATAATGACGAAGATTATGACGAAGATTATGACGAAGATAATGACGAAGATAATGACGAAGATAATGACGAAGATAATGATGAAGATAATGAAGTTGTCGAAAACGGAAGCACTCAATATGTATATAAAATAGATTTGACCGACGGAATTTCAAACGAGCTTACCGACGTCAAAGAAAACGATTTAACTTTTGTAAAATGCGATAATGATTTTACCTATCTTTATATATGTGATTACTTAGGAAATATAATAGTTGATAAGATTGACAACAGTACAAATGAACTGACTGAGGACAAGCTGAGCGCCAAAGACAAGGATTATTCCTCGGTAATCGGTATATACAATGATAAGCTTATATGCGAAGATTATCAATCTGTTTATATGATAGACAGCGATGGAAACACCGAAACTATTTATGATATGAAATCAAGCATATACGATTCATGGATGGTAGACAATTACGTTATAACCGAAACTGAAACAAATAAGATTTATAGATATAACCTTGATACAGGAGAGCTTAAAACAGATCAGGACGCTTATTTAAATAAGGTTATATACAGCGCAGGAGATAAATATATAAGCTTTATAGATAATTCTGAAGAAGAATATTTTGAATTTGAAAATATAGATAATATATTCTATGAAGGAAGCTATGATTTTTATTGGTATTGGTCATATAAAGAGGACGTAAAATCTAACAAGAATAATTTTTATAGTATTAAAAATCAGTCTGCTAACGACCCTCGCTACGTTGAATAACGGGCAAGCCCCTTATTGAATAAAATTTTCAGCGAATCGTGTGTTCATACGGTTCGCTTTTTATTTTTATAAGAAGGTCGACATATTGCGTCAAGAAGCGCATGTTGCAAAGTTCGGATATATATGTTAAAATATTGACAGACAAGCATACTTTATTATTGTCAAATCGGAAAAAAGGACGGATGTTTTTATGAAGGAAACAATCTTAGTAACAGGCGGTGCAGGCTTTATCGGAAGCCACACAGTAGTAGAGCTTTTAGAAAACGGCTATAATGTTGTTATTGTAGATAATTTCTGTAACTCAAAGCCTGAAGTTTTGGATAAAATCAAGCAGATTACGGGAAAGGACTTTAAATTTTACGAAGAGGATTTATTGAATCTTGACGGTATTTCAAAAATATTCGATGAAAATAAGATTGACGCAGTTATTCACTTTGCAGGTTTAAAGGCTGTGGGCGAGTCGGTTGAAAAGCCTATAGAATACTATCATAACAACATTACCGGAAGTCTTATGCTCATTGAGGCTATGAGAAAACACGATTGCAAAAAAATAGTTTTCTCTTCATCTGCTACTGTTTACGGACTTAATAATTCTGTTCCGTTTGTTGAGGATATGCCTACTTCGGCAACAAATCCATACGGATACACAAAGGTTATGATTGAGCAGATATTAAAGGACGTTTATGTTTCGGATAATGACTGGAGCGTTTCGCTTCTTCGTTATTTCAATCCAATCGGAGCGCACAAGAGCGGTCTTATCGGTGAAGATCCTAACGGAATTCCTAACAATCTTCTGCCATATATAGGCAAGGTAGCGGTAGGCAAGCTTCCGCAGCTAAATGTGTTCGGCGACGATTACGACACTCCTGACGGAACCGGAGTAAGGGATTATATTCACGTCTGTGATTTGGCTTCGGGTCACTTGTGTGCGGTTGAATATGTCTTGAAAAACAAGGGAGTGGAGGCTGTTAATCTTGGTACGGGTAAAGGTTCAAGCGTGCTTGATGTTCTTCACAGCTTTGAAAAAGCCTGCGGCAGAGAACTTCCTTATGAGATAAAACCAAGACGTGCAGGGGATATTGCTACTTGCTATGCCAATACCGATAAGGCTAAAAAGCTTTTCGGTTGGGAGGCTGAATATACTTTAGATGAAATGACAGCGGACGGCTGGAATTTCATAAAGAACAATTTCTAGTTAAAGCTGATTTATCGATTGGTTAACGATAAATTTTAAATTCTGAAAACAAAAAATTTTGGAGTAATTGAGTTTAATCAATTAAAGATGAAATGAAAGGACGGGGTCATAATTTTTACCGATAAGTTAAAGAGATTATCCTGCGCTCTATTTGCGGCTGTATTGCTGATAACGGCGTATCCTCCGTTTGCATACGCTGCAACTTCAAAAAATAAAATGCCTATCGGCGTTTTATCGGTAAAGCGGGACGCAGGCTCTCAAAAAGAGGGCTGGAGCTGGGATTCAAAAACCCGGACTCTGACTCTTACCAACTGTAAAATCAAAACCGATGAAGCGTACGGCTGTATTGTTCCCGATCGTACAAAGGTTGTAATCAACGGGAAAAATTCCATTTTCTCAGAGCGTGTTTCGCTTTGGTGCGAGGGAAGTATGGTTATTAAGGGTAAAGGAACTCTTAATTTAAAAAGCAAGTTAGATACGGCTTTGACGACCGACAACGATTTAATAATTCACGGCGGAAGTATTTATGCTTCAACGAAATCAAAGCTGATAGCGCCTGTCGTTATTGACAAGTCATTGACTATAAACGGCGGTTCGCTTTATGCTTTGGAGCATAAGAGCGACAGCGCAGTAGAAGTTGAAAGAAACATCAGAGTTTACAAGGGTAATCTTATGGCTGATTCAAGCGTTGACAATGCCATTGAAATTTTCGCAGGCAGGGCAATTTATGTGAGCGGCGGCTGTATAAAAGGAAGAGCTAAAGGAAAGACTTCTTACGGAATCTGGAGCGACGGAAGCATTTATGTCAGCGGCGGAAAGCTGAGAGGATTTTCAAACAATAAGGCAAAAGATAGTTATGGCATTGGCTGTGTTGCAAAAAAGGATTTTAAAATATCCGGCGGTAATGTAAAGGCAAAAGGAAACCTTACGGCTCTTGCTGCATGGAACAGGGTAATCAGTAAAAACAATAAATCCGCTTCAAAGGTGAATCCTAAGCTAAGTATTTCAAAAAATATGAAAATCTCTTGCGGGGGAAAGGTATATAAGACTAAAGTTTCGCAAAGATACCACGGCACAGGCGCAAGGTCAAAGGATTACATATGTGAAAAATATTGCGTGTTGGGTCAAAAAGGCTTTTCCTACAGCTATGATAACGAGAGATTCACAAACGCATTGAAGAGCTTAACAATAAGAAGAAAATAATAACTAAGGCAAGATGTCCCCCGCCTCTATAGGCGGCGGGTTCCATTACCCGTTCAGCAGCGGGATACAATCCCTTACTGAACGGCCGGTCGGCAATACCGACCCTTGCCACGTTGAATGACGGGCAAGCCCTTATTGAAATACTGATTAAAAAATACCGCTTGATTTTTACTAATGTAAATTTCAAAGCGGTATTTTTTTATATATGAAAGTTAATCTGAACTAATTTGTTTGGGCGAACTGACTGTGATAAAGCTTAGAGTAAAAGCCGTTTTTAGCAAGAAGCTCTTCGTGATTTCCTTGTTCAATTATATGACCTTTGTCCATAACCAATATGCAGTCAGAATTCTTGATGGTAGATAAGCGGTGAGCTACGATAAAGCTTGTTCTTCCTTTAAGCATTTTTTCAAAAGCAGACTGAATGTTTTTCTCCGTTCTGGTATCGATATTTGAGGTAGCCTCGTCAAGTATAAGCATAGGAGGAAGCGTCAGCATTACACGAGCTATGCAAAGAAGCTGTTTCTGACCGCTAGAAAGATTTTCGCTGTCGTCAGAAACCATTGTGTCATAGCCTTGAGGAAGCCTCTGAATAAAGCTGTGAGCATAGGCGTTTTTAGCTGCGGCGATAATTTCTTCATCGGTGGCGTCAGGCTTACCGAAAGCTATGTTTTCCCTTATAGTGCCTTTTGACAGCCATGTTTCCTGAAGCACCATGCCAAAGCATTGACGCAGGCTTCTGCGTTTGATGTCGTTGATATTTTTTCCGCTTAGCTTTATGCTTCCGTCTGAAACGTCATAGAACCTCATGAGAAGATTAATCAGCGTTGTTTTTCCGCAGCCGGTAGGACCGACAATGGCAATCCGCTCGCCTTGTTTTACGTCAAGGTTTAGGTTTTCAATCAAAGGCTTATCAGGCGAATAGCTGAAAAATACATTTTCAAGCTTTATTGTTCTGTCTGTGTTTTCAAATTCCAAAAGCTTAGAATCGCTTTGTTCTTCTTCGGCTTCGATAATTTCAAACACGCGTTTTGCCGAAGCAAAGGCCGACTGAAGCTCGGTAATAACGCCGGAGATTTCATTAAACGGCTTGGTGTATTGATTTGCATAGGTCAGAAAAGCAGAAAGCTGTCCGACGCTTATATATCCGTTTATAACGGAAACTGCTCCGAAAATTCCTACCGCTGCGTATACAAGACCGTTTATAAATCTTGTAACAGGATTTGTTATGGATGAGAAGAAAAGAGCTTTAACTCCGACTGTTTCTAACTCGCCGTTTATATTTTCAAACTGAGTCATCGATTCTTCTTCGTGAGAATATGCTTTTACAATTTTCTGACCTGTTATCATTTCGTTTATATGACTTGTCATTTCTCCTCTTTTAATTGACTGAGCCTGAAACATATTGAAAGTTCTTTTAGCTATAAAAGACGCTGCGAAAAACGACAGGGGAGTTATAAGAATCACGATAAGCGAAATAACCGGGTTAATGGAAATCATAAAGCCTATGGTTGCCAGTATTGTAACAACTCCTGAAAAAAGCTGAGTGAAGCCCATTAAAAGACCGTCTGAAACAAGGTCTATATCTGTGACAATACGGCTGATCAGATCACCCTGCGACGATTTGTCAACATAGCTTATAGGAACTTTTTCAAGCTTGGCGAATGCGTCAAGTCTTATATCCCTGACCGTATAGTAGGTAAGCTTATTGGTGCATAAGTTCATAAGCCATTGAGCGGCGGACGTTATAGTTACAGCAATTATAATTTTTAAAATAATAGTTTTTAAGCTTTCAAAATTAACGTTTCCCTTTGAAACTATAAAGTCGATTGCATCACCCGTTAATACGGGGACCCAAAGTGTAAGCGCCACTGTAACAACAGATAACAGCAGAGCTGAAATGAGATATTTTCTATAGGGAGCAATATACTTGAAAAGCTTTTTAACTATCTCCTTGGTGTTATTAGACGAAGCTTCTGTTTTAATCTTCATATTTTTTCCTCTTAAAAGTTTAAATTATTTTTCTTTAAGCTCAGATTCAGAAAGCTGCGAGCGGCAAATTTCAATATAGACTTTGCAGGTTTTCAAAAGCTCGCTGTGTTTTCCGATTCCGGCGATTTCTCCGTTATCAAGAACTATAATAAAATCAGCGTCTTTTATGGCGGACGCCCTCTGAGATACTATGAAAGTAGTTCTGCCTTCGCTGCTTTTTCTCAAAGCCATGCGGAGCTTTGCGTCGGTTGAAAAGTCGAGAGCGCTTGAGCTGTCGTCCAATATCAGAACTTCAGGCTGAGCGACCAATGCTCTTGCTATAGAAAGCCTTTGACGCTGACCTCCGGACAGGTTTTTTCCTCCTTGGGTCAGTTCAAAATCAAGCCCTTTTTCTTTGACAAACTCATAAGCTTGAGAGTCCTTTAAAGCTTTTATGATTTCCTCATCCGAAGCGTCTTTTTTCCCCCATTTAACGTTATCCCTGATAGTGCCTTTAAAGAGAATCGTTTTTTGTGCGACGACGCTGATGATTTTCCTCAGAGCTTTAAAGGTGTAGTCTTTAATATTATTTCCGTCAAGCAGGACTTCACCCTCGGAAACGTCGAAAAATCTGGGCATAAGGCTTATAAGAGTTGACTTACCCGAGCCTGTTCCTCCGATTATTCCTACCGTATCTCCGGCGAAGGCTTTGAAGCTAATATTTTTCAAAGCGTATTTCTCAGCGGTTTCATAATATGAATAGCATACGTTTTTGTATTCGATTTTAGGAGCTTTTTTGCCGCTTGTTTTTTCAACGCTGTCAAATACAGCGCCGTCGTCCGTAAGTCCCGGCTTAATATCAAAAACGTCGTTTATTCTTAAGGCGGAAGCCTGGGCCTTGGTTATTATAACTATAAGATTTGCAAGCGCAACCAAAGCGAGTAAAATCTGCGACATATAGTTTACAAGCGCAATGACCTGACCCTGAGTTATAATACCGTTAAAGGTGAAAATCCCGCCGAACCAGATTATAAGAATCGTCGCAATGTTGACTAAAACGTATGTCGCAGGGTTCAGAAGAGCCGATATGCGTCCTGCCGAAAGCTGTTCGTTTAAAAGGTTCTCGCTTGTGTTTGCAAATTTCTTTTGTTCGTGCTTTTCCTTTGAAAAAGCTCTTATTACTCTTATTCCCGATAAATTTTCACGGGTAATGGTTGAGATTTCATCCTGATTTTTCTGAACCGTTTTATAAATCGGAATTGTTTTCGACATGATAATATATATTACGAAAGCAATTACAGGTGTGAAAAGAAGGAAAATCAAAGTCAGTTTGACATTTATGGTGAAAGCCATAAATATTGCGCCTATAACTATAAACGGCGAACGCAGAAAAAGCCTTAGAATCATATTTACTCCCGTCTGCGTTTGGTTTATGTCGGACGTAACTCTTGTTATGAGAGTGTTTATTCCAACCTTGTCAAGCTCGTTATGAGAAAACTTGTTTATATGAGAAAAGAGAGCGGTTCTGAGCGCAGTTCCAAAGCCCATAGAAGCTCTTGCGGCGAAATATTGAGCGGTAAGCGAGCTTATAAGCCCGAGCAATCCAAGAAGAATCAAAACAGCTCCCATTTTGTAAATATAAGCTTTATCACCGTTATGAATACCTATATCAATGATTCTCTGCATTACAATAGGAACTAAAAGCTCAAATGCAGCTTCGGTCATCTTAAAAAGCGGTCCCAGAATACTTTGAAGCTTATAGTTTTTTAAAAATTTTGCAAGTCTGAACATATATAAATCTCCGAATTTTAAATGTGTTTAAGCCGTGAATCAGAAGAATTCACATGATTATTATACCATTAAAACCAAATCTAATCAACACTTGCGGATGTATGCGTTTTATGCTATGATTATTATGAGAACAATAAAAGATTTTTTTAATCGTCGGTAATTTAATTTCAGTACGGGGGAATTTTCATATGAATACGATACTTAATATAGATAACGGCATTTTAAATTTCTTGGTTTCTGTCAGAACCGAGTTTTTTAATGACTTTTTTTTGTTTTTCAGCCAATACTGCGCTGCTATATGGATAATCTGCGGACTTGTTTTGACGCTGTTCAGAAAAACAAGAAAAGCGGGTTTTATTCTTCTTATCGCAATCGGAATAACCTCTTTGCTGAACAATTATGTTTTGAAAAATATTTTTGACAGGGCGAGACCTTTTGTTTCTAATGAAGAGTTGAAAATTATTATTTCAAAACCTTCAGGAACTTCTTTCCCGTCGGGGCATACGTCTGTTTCGTTTGCGGCGGCGGCCGTCTTGCTTAAGGCGAATAAAAAAATCGGAGCTGTTGGCTTAGTAGTTGCCTCGATTATTGCTTTTTCACGAATTTATTTCTGTGTGCATTACCCGAGCGATATTCTTGTCGGAGCCGTTGAGGGAGTAATTATAGCGCTTATTGTATGGTTTGCATTTAACAAGATATTTAATAAGCTCCGTAAAAGCAGACTTCTTAAAGTGAACGGCAAAAAAAGCTTTTCAAACGGTTTTACTTATGAGCCTGTTCCCGATAAGATTTGGAACATAATGCAGGGAAAATCTTATCCCGACAAAGAATCGGCCGAAAAAAACGACTGCAAGCTCACAAGGGGAGAGCTTTTTTATCTGAACGTTCTCTATTTCGGCTTTGACTGCGAGCCTAAGGTAGGGGAGATTATATGTAATCGGCTTATCGCAAGGGATCTTTGCAGGATTTTTAAAAAGCTTTACGACCACAGGTATATGATAGAAAAAATAAGACTTATCGACAATTACGGCGCTGATGACGAAAAATCAATGACCGACAATAATTCTTCATGCTTCTGTTACAGAAATGTAGCTCATACCAATGAGCTTTCTATGCACTCGCTGGGCTTGGCGATTGATATTAACCCGTTATATAATCCCTATATCGCCGGCGGAAGGGTTATGCCCGCTGCGGCGGAGCCTTATGCTGACAGAAGTCGGGATTTTAACTACAAAATTGACGAGCATGACTATTGCTATAAGGTTTTCAAAAAATATGGTTTCAAATGGGGAGGACACTGGAAGGATTCAAAGGATTATCAGCATTTTTATAAGCGTGACGCTTGAAGGAGGTGACCCATGAACTCAGTCCGCTTTTGGGGAGTTTGTAAAATGTTAAAGCTTGAGTAACGGCAGGTCGGTAAAAGTAAAAGTGGGACGGCTCCGTTTATTGAATCAGACTGTTTTTCAAATGATAAATAAGCAGAGAAAAAGGGCTTACCCTAAATAGGCAAGCCCTTTTTTGTAAGCTATAATTATCAAAAAAGCATTTTTTTATTTTTCAGATATTAATCAAGTTCTGCGAAGTACTTGATCGTTCTTACCATCTGGCTTGTGTATGAGTTCTCGTTGTCATACCATGAAACAACCTGAACCTCATATAAACCGTCGCCTATTTCAGCAACCATTGTCTGAGTAGCGTCGAAAAGTGAACCGTATCTCATTCCGATAACGTCTGATGAAACGATTGGATCCTCGTTGTAGCCGAATGATTCGCTCGCAGCAGCTTTCATTGCAGCGTTGACGCCTTCTTTAGTAACGTTCTCGCCCTTAACAACAGC